>CAZJXP010000001.1:0-969452 GCA_964550175.1 uncultured Methanosarcinales archaeon
TTCGGTTGAAATTCGAGCCTTCCGTGAGGACAATACCCATCGCGCGCGTCGTGTTATCAATGATGCTGCTCTGGTTTGAGATGCCTTGCGTTGTGATGCTGTTCAGAGAAAGAGTGTTGTTCGTGCTGTCTCTCAGCAGGATGCCTATCGGCGCGAAGGTTCCTTCGTTCGTTATCGTGTTGTTGCGGATGAGGCTGCTGTTCGTGTTCGTGTAGTTGATGGCGATGCCGAACGTGCCTGACGGCGCGCCGTCTTCAATGATGCAATTCGTGATGTTGACGTTCCTTCGACCATCCGCGATGACGGCGCTGACGTTGCCCGCGCCTGACGTGTCGTACGTGAGCGTGTGTCCGTTGCAGTCGAGGAAAATGTTGTCCGCCCCGAACGTGATGCAGTTGCCCGTTCCGGTCTGGTCCTTGGTGAGCGTTGTGCTCGCGACGATGGTGCCGGCGCACGGGTCCGGAACGACGGGTGGCGGCGGCAAAAACGTGTACCGGTAGAAATCAAATGTCGTGGTGGAGGTGTAGTTGAAAATCGCTCCCGTGCCGTAGCGGACGCCGTCAGGATCAAGCGGGGCACAGCCGGTCGGTTGGCTCCACGCGCTTGCGCCATTCCACAGCGCACATTCAGTGTCAAACGCATTATCCGATGCGACTGCAAGTATCGTGTCATCCTTCGGATTGGCAATGAGCAGCGCGTGTTCAGGGTCATTACCCCAGGTAGCAATTGAGGGAGCGCCTGTGGCGGTCGCGATGCTCCACGTGTTTGTGCTGACATTGTAGTGTTGGCTGGTTAAGTCATTGCCGTTTGCGGTAGCTGAAGGCGACGCAAATATCACGGTGTTGCCGCTGCGCTCCCAAGCGCAATCAAACCCTCGTACGGCGTTATTGCTTCTCAGCCCTCCGCAACTTGTGGTGAGGTCGGCACCCATTCCTCCGGCGTTTGCCTGGCCTTCAGTTCCGTTCCACATAGTAATATCGTAGTCTTCTGTCGCGGCGACGTTACAGTACGCGACGCCGGTCATGTTGTGCGTTGGGCTTGCGTTCATCAAAGCAGTATGTCCGCATACTGCGACAGCCGAGGGTTGCGACGCCGCGGCCGCGGCGAACGTTGCATCCATGTCTGTCCAGTTGTGCCCGAAATACCGGTAGCCCCAGAGGTTGTTCGCGGATTGGTTGCCATACTGGCAGAGTAACGTTCCCATCACCCCTTCCCAGCCACAGTCAATCACGCGACCGCTGGACATGGTAGCGGTAACACCAGTACTCCCTCGTGAGGTGAAGTTTTGCCAGCGATTAAGCCCGGTGCCGTTCCATATTCCCGCTCCAAGCCACGCGGAAGCATTATCTTGCTGGAGCATGAGCGCGATGCTCTCGTTATTCCATTTCGGAACGAGTTTTAGGAAACGGAACGGCAGAGATTCACCATAGATGTTCGCCGGCAGCGTGAGTACGGTTTCGTCGGAAAGCACACCGTTGCTCGTGTAATTTCGGTAGGCAATGCTGTTGTCGTTGCCCGTTTTTTCGTATACGATAAGACATTCTTGTTGATCGCTGGTGTTCGCGTCTTCGCATTCAACATCAAAGTTTTGCGTGTAGTTTGCCCCCGAATCAGACGTAAGTTCGGTGAACGTCCAGGTTTTTGATTCGTTCGCCCAGACGCCGAATTTCAGACTTCTGTTTGACAGTTGGGTAATAACATAACATTCGGAACGCAACTTACTACAGCGCAATTTCTGCGCACGGACCATGCCGCCAAGCTCCTGCACGCCGAAGGTTTGCGTGCTTATCGCAGGACGATTCACCGTTGACGTGAGGTTCATCATTCGCGGAGTCGTGTTCAGTGATGAGTTTGCATAAACAAAAAATCCGTTGTCGCCCGCCGCGTCGTGGATGTAGTCAAACTCGAAAAAGCCGTCAGCGACATCGTTCTGCACTTTGATGTCAAACGTGTCAATGTAAGGGTTGAGATCATGCAATGAGATGTCGACATATGTCCCAGTACCAGCATCAAACATATCGGAGCGGCCGACTTCTTCCGTGGTGTTTGGCTTGTAGAGTACCAAATACGAACCGTTCGTTTCTCCTGGTCTTGCCTTGAGGTTAATGACATTCTCGTTTCCGAGATAGTCCTCGAACGTCGCGCGGATGATGTGCCCTTCAGGAATGGTTTCCGTCCAGACATCATCCATCGCCTGCACGTTTTCGTAGACATCGCTGACAAATCCGTAGCTTGCGTCAAGATGGACCGCGCCGGACACGTTTATTTCCGCGAATGCCGGGTCGGTCGGGCTGACGTCAATCGCATAATCGCTTCCTTCCGTTAATTTCTTGATTGCCACCCACGAACCCAGGCAGGTTCTCGAGTTGAAATCCCAGTCCTTGCACTTCAGCAACCGGTTTCCTTTCGCGGTCGCGACGAGAATTCCGCTGCTGAACGAGACGTGCGGGTTGAACGCGAACACGGCTTCCGTTGTTCTACCAACTTCTTCGAGCTCGGGAACGAACGAGTTGGGAACATCATCTATTTCTATGGCCTGGCCCGCGATGCCGAGGTTGACATCATTTAGTTGGATGCGGTCGATGTGCGACGTGTCGTCAAATTCGATGGTCACGCTGCTCGGGCCAAGCGTTCCGGCACGGATGCCGAAGCTTTCCGGGTCCTCGGATTCAAACATTAAGCTGGCAGCAGCAGAGGTTCCGTCGTGTTTTTTGACCGTAATAATTCCTGCTTCCGTCGGCGCGATTGCCGCGCCTGTGGGAATAGGAGTTTCACCCGCGGTCGGAATCATCGTCGGCGCGACGATGATCGGCGTTTGCTCAACGGGCCTGTTCACCACCAGAATTTCCTGTGATGTTGTTGCGGTACCGTCCGACGCGATAACCATCATCGTGTCCTGCGTGAATCCAGGCTCGGGAGCTATCTGCAATTCACTTCCATCAACCGCCAACAAAATGCCTATCGGGGCGGTTGAAATGTACGTCAGTTCGTCGCCATCAGCATCCGTGAACCAGGTGTCTAAATCGACCGTCGCGCTTTTCGTCACTTCAAGAATGTTCGTCTTCGCCGTGAACGTTGGTGCATTGTTCGGCGAAACATACGTCACGTGCGTCAAGGTGAGCTCACCGCCATCTGAATTCTCGAACACCAACGGAATCTCGTTTGCACGTCCATCAAATACGCACGTTTCGACGCACGCGCTCGAGAAGTCTATCGGTCCCGTGTTCGTGGTGCCGAACGCCCTTAATTTTGACGTATCCACGGCTAAAAATCGACCCTCAGGCGAATCCACATAAACCCTGACACTCCCTAATCCATTCCAGTTTCCGTCAAAAACCAAGGATCCCGGGATTCCCTGGAGCGCGAGCGTGCTGCTAGTGCTGAGGGAGATATCCTCAGAAAAAGTTCGCTCAAGTCCAAGGAATCCGGTGATGCCTGGTCCTAACAGAAACGTAAGGGAGAGGAAACTGATGAGCATAATCGCGAATATCGCGATGAGGGCGTGGTTGTTTGAGTCCGATGTGTGGCGTTGGGAGGGGATTGGTTTGCTTGCTGTTTCGTTCGTAAACTTTTTACCGCCCCGATTTGAACCGTCGTTACTTTGAGCACTTTCACTGATAGTAAACGAACGACTCGACAAAATCTGCGCAGGGGCAACGTGGGGGAGGGCTTGCTTTGCTGTTGTGGGAGTTACTATAGAAACAGGCGCACTCACGCGCGAAAACAAAGACTGATGCAGCCCGCTTCGGGCATACACTTCATTCAGAACAACGAACGCCTCTTTTTTTGCCGCGGGCGAACAGTCAATTTTGACTAGTTGGTTATACAACGAAAGCAATTCAGGATAGGCAATCTTCGCAGTCTCAGCAGTAGCCGTAAGCAGCACTAATTCATCAAAACGTTTCGCGAGCGCTCGGTCTACCGAAACGTATGACTGTAGCTTGCTCCGCAGAGCAGTCTTTCCTCTTTTCACCCAATCTCCCCTTTTTTAAACAAAGACAGGACGAACCTATCTTCATCTTACCCGTATCACGGGTCCCACACCCTTCACTCTTGTGAAGAATGTTCAACAGTAGCAGCGTCATTCCGAGAACCAATTCCACTTATAAACATTCCGTTTTGGGCTATTTTTGATAATTCTGATTCCACTAGCAAAAATAGAAATCTTTTTATATGACTAGATGAGTCAGATGCACAGGATTTTAGTGATTCAGCAAAAGAGGAGACCAATGGCGAAACAACAGGATGATATTTCTAAGAAGACCTTAGTGGTATTAGTTTCGCTCGTCATTCTTGTCACAATTTTCAGCACGTGGGCGGTATTGACCGCAAGCACGCCGCAAATAATCAAATCACCGAACGACGCGAAAGGATTCGTCCTTTTGCAGATCGTGGGCAACACGCCGCAAGCGCCGAGCTCAACCGCTAATATCGTGCTCGAACTCGCTCAATAGTATATATAGTATCAATTACGTTTAAATTCAGCAAAGGAGGAGACTATATGAAAAAGGATGATGTGTCCAACAAGAGCCTCGCGACACTGTTGATCGTTGCAATTGTTGTTAGCGTAGGAGGAACTTGGCTTGTGCTCAATCAGTCCGGCGGTCTTCTCCAAGTCACCGGCGCCCCGACAACGGACACAGGCACGGCCACGGTCACCATCGAAGCATCAGGCTCAGTCAGATTCGCGGTCAACTCAATAAACTTCGGGACTGGCAAGGTAAACACCTCGGCCGGTAACACTGAATGCATCCTTGACTCGAACGGAACAAATGACTCGGCAAAATGCATCAACTTCACGCAGCAATTCGGGAACCTCTCGCTTGAAAACGACGGCTCAACGAACGTCACCGTGCAACTCGCAAGCAACGTCGACGCAGTATCATTCTTGGGCGGCACTTCATCGCTCGCCAAATTCCGGTATGTGGTTCAGAACAACGAAACCGACTCGTGCCGCAACGGAACGGGCGGTGGCGGCGCGGTCACTCCGACAGCGACAATGAACTGCACCATGGGCGTCGCGGGCAGCACGGCAGGAAACTGTACGGTGTTCCCGACAAGCTGGATGGACGTCAACACGACGGCCCCCGGAACGACCATCTGCCAGCGACTGCTGTACAACCAGACGGACGACAGCATCGGCATTGACATCAACATCAGCATTCCCTTCGATGCGCCGGCAGGAGTCAAGACGGCAACCTTCACGGCAACCGCGACAACGATCACGACATAGTGTGGAAACATGAAATTTCCACGCCTGTTTTTTTCTTTCTTTTTTATTTTGGTTCTCGCATCCGTTGCGCAAGCGATAGGCATGTCTCCGGCCATAGTCACGCTCGATTTTGAGCCGGACAAGGAATATCGGCTTTCGTTCAACACGTTCGGCGCATCAGTCATAACCACCTATCTGAAAGGAGACCTTGCGCCGTATGCCGAGCTGATTGACCCCGCTCAAGGAGGAACGCCGCGCGGATTCGAGGTCATCTTACGAATCCCGGCGGACATCACCCCTCCCGGCCCGAGACAGCTCCTTGTCGGCGCGATTGAGGCCGCGCCCGAAGGGTCGACTGTCGGGGCGCGCGCCGCGTACCAATCCCCAGTCAACTTGTTCGTCCCATATCCGGGCATTTATCTCGAGACGCGCTTTTACGCTCCAACTGTTAATGTGGATGAACCGGTTAATTTCACCGTTATCATCCTGAACCGAGGACGAGACACTGTTAAACGGCTCATGACGAACATTCTAGTCATCGATGACGTCACAAACGAAACGGTCGCCATTCTTGACTCAATGCCGACCACCCTCAATGGCTCGGAGGAAAAAGCAATCCGGCTTGGCTGGGAGACTGTCGGCCACAAGCCAGGACCTTACCGCGCGGAAGCGGTCATCAGCTATGACGGACAGACGCTCAAGCAGTCGGAAACGTTCCGTGTTGGAACGCAGTACCTCAGAATCAGCAATTTCACCCGCGAAGTCACCGCGGGAACCATCAACCCGTTCGACATCTTGGTGCAAAGCGAGTGGAACAGCCCGTTCGCAGAGGTTTACGGCGAAGTGACGCTGAACGGAAGCACGTTCAAGACGCCCTCCATCGATGTCCAGCCTTGGACGCAGAGCACGATGAGCGGCTATTGGGACGCGACGCACGTGCTTCCTGGCGTGTATGATGCCGAGGTTGTTGTGCATTACGGCAGCACGTTCAGCAGGCTCACCGGACCGGTAACGGTCGTTGACCGCACCGTTATTGAGACTCCGTCCTCGATCGGGTTCGCTGGCCGTGTCGTGTTCGCGTTCGTGCTGTTCGCGGCCGCAATACTGTTCCTGTTCTTACGAAGGAGGGCGAAGAAATGAAGTTATCTCTCGTGGCGGGCATTCTCGCGATAATCGCGGGCGCATCGATAATCACGGCAGTCGTGTTCGTGAACCTCGCCAGCCCGGCAGATCCCGCGTTCCTCGACAGAATCGAGCTTCCGATGGATATCAAGGTCGAGGACCATTTCGCGTTCAACACGGATGTCGATGCCATTCATTTCGGCAAGGTCCCTCCGGGAAACGAAGGGCTTCGAGGATTTTTTGTCAACAATACGTACCCCTTTCAAGTGGTTGCTAACCTTGAAATAAGCGGAGATATCACTTCGTGGGTAAGCGCCAGCGAGAACGTCATCGTTCTCGAACCAAATTCGCATCATAAGATCAATCTCACCGCCAGCGTTCCGTTAGGCACAGCATATGGCCTTTATGAAGGGACGCTTGCAGTCACATTCAGGAGGAACTAGGATGAAAAACACGCTATTGCTCGGATTTATCGTCGTATTGTTGGGCGTCACATTCGCCAGTCAATACGTTCTCATCAAATACGCGCCGGACGGCCTGCTGCAGGTCACGGGCGCGCCATCAACCGACACCGGCACAGTCACCTTGACGGTAGAGAGCACCGGCTCTGTCCGGTTTTCCGTAGCTACGATCAACTTCGGCACAGGAAAGGTCAACACGTCCGCGGGCAACACGGAATGCATCCTGGACTCAAACGGAACTAACGATTCGGCAAAGTGCATCAACTTCACCCAGCAATTCGGGAACCTCTCGCTTGAAAACGACGGCTCAACGAACGTTACCGTGCAGCTCGCAAGCAACGTCCCGGCATCAACTTTCTTCGGCGGAAACCCGTCATTCGCCCGGTTCCGATGGAGCGTCCTCATGAATGAGTCGAACTCGTGCAAGAACGGCACGGGCGGAATAGGAACGGTCGGCTGGAGCGATGCCGCAGGACCATGCACCGTGGCCATGGGCGCGGTTGGAAACTGTACCGTCGGACCGATGAACTGGACTGAAGTCAACACGACGTCTCCTGGAACCAGCATCTGTGTGAATTTTATGCCAGGCGACGCGAACGACAGCATCGCCATTGACATCAACATGAGCATCCCTTTCGACTCGCCAGCAGGAGTCAAGACTGCCACGTTGACCGCGACGGCCACAAGCAATTGATGTGTTCATTTGAAACAAAATCAAGTCTCGAACAAGAGCCTTGCAACGTTACTTGTTGTTGCATTAGTGGTCAGCATCGGTGGAAGCTGGATTGTGCTTGACGGAATTCCAGGACTGCTTCAAATCACGGGCGCCCCTACGGCTGACACTGGAACGGCGACCGTGACAATTGAAGCTTCGGGCTCGGTACGTTTCGCGGTCAACGCGATCAACTTCGGGACAGGCAAGGTCAACACATCAGCGGGAAACACCCAGTGCATTTTGGACTCGAACGGAACGAACGAGTCTAACCGGTGCATCAACTTCACAGCCCAGTTCGGGAACCTTTCGCTCGAAAATGACGGCTCCACGAACGTCACAGTCCAATTAGCAAGCAACGTAGATGCAGTATCATTCTTAGGTGGATCGTCATCCTTGGCGCAATTCCGATATGTCGTGCAGAACAACGAAACCGACTCGTGCCGTAACGGAACGGGCGGCGGCGGCGCGGTCACTCCGACAGCGACAATGAACTGCACCATGGGCAAGGCAGGCATAACCACGGGCAACTGCACGGTGTTCCCGACAAGCTGGATGGACGTCAACACGACGGCCCCAGGAACGACCATCTGCCAGCGACTGCTGTACAACCAAACGGACGACAGCATCGGCATCGACATCAACATCAGCATCCCCTTCGACGCGCCGGCAGGAGTCAAGACGGCAACCTTCACGGCAACCGCGACAACGATCACGACCTGATGCGCGGGCCAATCAAGTTTATATATCCCGTTTGAGCAACACGATCTATGAAAAGGAGGGATTGGCCAAGCAGCGTCGTAACAGTTCTGGCGCTAGTCCTCATTCTATCGCTTTTCGCAGAGTCCGTGTTGATTTATCGTGCGAGCGAGCCCTCGTTCGTCAAGTTCACCGGCAGGCAAAGTGCCGGAACAGTGTCTTTGGTTGTCGAAAGCGACCTTCCCGCATTGACGGTCGTTAAATCAGACGTTTCTGACCCGGCCAACACGAACGCATCGCTCAATTACACCATAACCATAACGAGCAGCGGCTCAACGACAGCATACAACGTCACGCTCAACGAAACCTACCCTTCGGAAGTCACGTTCATCAACTCATCGCCCGCGCCTTTGGCGGGCAACACGAGCTTTTTATTGGGGGATCTGATTGCGGGAAGCGTTTATGTCGTTAATATCACGGTGAACATAACTTCGACGACTCCGAACGCGACAATCATCGACAACAACGTGAACGTCAGCTTCGCGAGCCTGCTGAACCTGATACGAAGCGTCACCGCCCACCAGAACACGACCATCAACAACGGCTCTGAGCCTGAAATAATTATCTCTCCGGGCGACACGGGCGGCGGTGGCGGCGGTGGAGGAGGAGGCTGCAGCGATTTGTGCGTGTACAACACCAGCATCTGCACCCCTGACGGGCGAAAGACTTGCGTGCGGCCCGGAATCCCGTGCACCGCGTACTTGCCCGCCCCGTGCGCAATTGGAACGATCTGTTCCAAAGGCGACTGCGTCGCGTGCACGGAAAGCTGGATGTGCGACGACTGGGACACGTGCTCCGCGAGCGGCATCGAAACGAGAACTTGCTTTGACGTTGTCGGTTGCGGAACGGAGAAGTTGAAGCCGGCGGAAGAGCGAGCGTGCATCCCGGGCATCACCGAGCTGCCGGCGTTCGTCGCGATGTTCCCGAAGATTGGAATCCCTCCGGTCGGCATTCCGCCGGAACTTTTCAAGCAGATTCCGCTGCCGGTAGTGGCCGGAGTCTCAATCGGGCTACTAATCGCGCTCGTCATTATGTT
The DNA here is from genome assembly GCA_964550175.1 of uncultured Methanosarcinales archaeon. Lineage (GTDB taxonomy): Archaea > Nanobdellota > Nanobdellia > Woesearchaeales > ARS49 > DSQK01. Next base: position 9,303 of record CAZJXP010000001.1, read on the forward strand.
CGCGTTCAGGAAGCGGCTCGAGAAGCTTACGTTGTATCTCCGCATCGCGCACGCGCAAGGGCTCTTGCGCGCGAAGCAGTACGCGCTCGCGCACGTTTACATCGACAAAATCATCCGGCCGTTCATCCACGACATCAGGCTCGACCCGCGCGGGAAATTCGATCGGAAACTGTTCCGCATGTACTACGGCGTGCACCGAGACTTGGCGCGACAGTACGAGCACCTCGCGCACGAAATCGGCGACACGGAGAAAGCGAACCACTGGAAGAAACAGGCCGACCATTACGCGCAAGAAGCGATGAAGTACGGATAGTTAGTTTTCTTTTTACGTTGCTTTCCCAAGCTAACTTTTTACCGCCCCGATTGGACGAGTGTCGGCATTGATTATCCACGACCTCACGCGAACTCAAAATCTGCAGGGGACCGGCAACAAGCAGTTAGCGACACTTTTCCCTGCATCACTTTTTACCGCCCCGATTGGACGTTCGTCCGTTACTCGTAGCAATAATGAAACACAACCTTTATAAAGCATCATTCTGCCCGTCAGTCTAGCACAATGTGGCGATTCTATAATCTTCGCTGAAGTGCGGCAGATACGACTGCAGACAACAACGGAGGACACCATGGGAATTTACAAATACATTCGCGAATCCTGGAACACGGAAACGCCGGAAATGAAGGCCATCTGGAAGACGCGATTGATCCAGTGGCGAAAGGAAAACATCACCACGCGAATTGACCATCCTACCCGACTTGACCGAGCGCGAGCCTTGGGCTACCGCGCGAAAGACGGCGTGTTCATGGTCCGACAGCGAGTCAACCGAGGGCCGCATAACCGAGAAGACAGATCGGGCGGACGACACTCCAGCAACTCGTCCTGGAAGATGAACCTGCAGCTCACGCGACAGTCCATCGCCGAACGACGAGCGAACGACTCGTTCCCGAACTGCGAAGTCTTGAACTCCTATTTCGTCGCGAAAGACGGAAAGAACGAATGGTACGAAGTCATATTTGTTGATCGGGCGAACGCAACCGTTCTCTCGGATCCTCGCTTGGAGGGCGTCGCGCACCAGCGTGGACGTTCCTACCGCGGTTTGACCAGCTCGAACCGAAAGACGCGAGGACTGAGACGAAAGGGCAAGGGCGCCGAACAGGCACGTTAACGCAATTCGCACAGGTGATGTGCTTTGCATGACTAGCGGATTTACTCCGCTAGTTATTCCCCATAAATTAGGAGGTGTTGGGATGGCGAAAAAAGAAGTCCAGCCGTTAGAGCTAGAGGAGGAAGACGTCTCAAAGGAAGACTATCCGGACAAGGATAAGCTTTCCGAGAAATTCCTCGATGAAGACGAAGAGAACGACGGGGTCGAAGACGGCACCGACAATTTCGACGAAGCCGGAGCGATAAACGTCGGCGACGACCTTTAATTTTTTTTATTTTATTTTTCTATTCAGTTTCTTTGGGGTTATTTGACACATTAACCCTCATTATACTACTATATAATAGTGTCCTGAGAAACATTTATATAGCAAGACGGCGCATTCACTCGTGGAAGGGGTGTTTGGGGGAGTTGCAGTATGTCGATCATAAATTCAATCAAAATACCTTCTTTCGCGCGAAAAGCCGCATTGACCGGCGCGCTCGCGCTTGCCGCGTTTTCTCAAAAACCGTACGTCCTAGCAGACGAGCCCTCAAAGCCCGTTGAAGAGATGACGCAACAGGAATTCGAGGCAAAACGAAAGAAAGACGCTGAAGCGATGCAGCGAGCGGAAGAAGATGCGGCCCACGATGCCGTCCTCGCAGATTTAAAGCGCGAAATCGCGGAAGCCGAAGCCGAGAAAAAGGCAGAAGCCGAACGCAATGCCCAGCCTAAAACAATCGAGGAAAAGCTCGATATCAAAACATACCAAATCACTCCCGAAGCCTGCCGATGCCCTGTCCCTGGCGACACGCACAACGGCGGCTATGTCCGAGCCTTTGGCGCGAAAGAAATGAGCGACAGCGGATTCGACGGAACATTCGACGCGAAGATTCCCGTCGGAAAAGGAATCTCGCTCTTCGGGCGATTCGATTTCGCCACCCAAAAAGGGTTTGAAGGCGACGCAAAATCAACCCGAAAAGAATACAGCGCGCTCTTCGGCATCAGCGGCGACACGACCGTCCGAATAAACCTCGCGAAACAGCTCGGCACGCTCGACCACAAAACAAGCGAACACACCGTTCTTGTTGAAAGCCCGTTGATCGAACAAGACGTCACGGTCGATGAAAGCACGGACATCGCAGGAACCGTGTATTCCGGACTGTTCAAGCAAAACATCAACAACCTCTTTTCGTTCGAAGTCGGCGGATTCAGCAAAAAAACCGTTGAAACGGCAGAAACGCGCATCCGCTCAGACACGTACGGCTTCGTTTCAGAATTGCTTGAGTTCACCATCGACAACAAGACATCCTACGTCGACCAAGGCGGCAACTTGGGCATAGAGGCAAATCTTGCCGACGGATTTCTCCTCGGGGCAAAAGTGCGCTACATCCACTCAAACACGCGCACGTCAATCCATTCGCCGTATATCGACGAAAAAGTGGAATTCACCGAAACCCAATTTCAGCCTATTTTGTCCGGACGATACAAATGGATGACCGCAGAAGTCGGCGGAAACATCAACAAAGAAGCTGAAGACAGGCTTATTCTCGGGCTCGCAGGAGTCATTCCTGTTGGAAAACTGATGTTTTTGCCCCGCGCAGGGCTGAACCGAACCGCAGGACGCGGTTACGCCAGTTTGGCGATCATGTTCAACCACGCAGACGACCATTCCGATTCGGACGCCCAGCAATTCCTCTCGTGGGACATTGCCCGTCACGAAGGCGCGCACGATCAGGGACTTACCCGGCGCCAAGTTCGCGATTTACAATTCGACAGGCTCGCGCAGCTCGTTAACGTCGTTCCTGGAACGTACTTCAGCGCAGGCGTAGACACGCCGCACGAAAGATACCACGAATACACGTTCCGACTCGCGTCCGACGCAGGAAAGATTATTCCTGGACTGAGTCTTGCGGCAGAAGCGACATTCGCTCGCGAATACAAATACGGACGCATGCGCATCTCCGAAAACCTCGGCGGCGGATTCACGGTGTATATTGAAGGCGGACTTGAAAAGAACGACGCTGCCAAGACGAGCGTAAAAAACCTCGGCATCGGCGCTCAGATCGAATGGGGCGGCAAATAAATGAACAAGGCGTTGCAAGCCGGACTGTTGCTGTTCGTTCTCCTCATCGGAGCGAGCTTCGCGTCCGCGCTTGACCTTCCTCCTTCGGTGAGCTTGAGCTCGAGCGCCACCTCGACTGCGAGCACGGCAACGCTCACGGCATTCGCCATCGACCTCGACACGGATCCGACGGTGAAAGACATAACGACGATTGTGCTTTATCGCGATGGCGCGCCGTACGAGACGAGCACGTGCGACGGGGTTGTCTCGACTTGCGTTCTCGTCAAGGTGGAGTTTATCGATACTCCAGCAATCCACGATTATTGGGCGGTCGGAACGGACAATGAAGGGAACGCCGTCACGAGCGCTCCGATCACCATCACGTTTACGGGCCTCAATGTTCCGCCCGTATTTTCAGACATTCCTAATTTCACGCTTATTGAAGACTCTGGTTTGACGACGGGATTGCTCGACCTTTGGGACTACGCGTCTGACGTCGAAACTCCTGATTCGGGGTTGACATTCACAATTCTAACGGAAAGCTTGCCCGCAACGGTCGATTGCGATATCATGTCAGGGCACGTCATCGACTGCACGACTTTGGCGGATGCGACAGGCACGAGCGAAATCACGGTCGAGGTCTCGGATGGGGACGATGCCGCAACCGAGTCATTCAATGTCACGGTAACTCCCGTAAATGATCCTGTATTGATTGGAACGACGCTCGCGGATGTTTCATTCCCTGAAGACACGTCAATTATTGTTGCTTTGGGTCCGGCGTTTACGGACGTTGATAATCCGACCTTGAGCTATACTATAGGCATCGGAAGTCCAATCATCATCTCATCCTCGCTTACTGGCACGTCATTGAACCTTTCAGGATTATTGAATTTGAACGGAAACACGACGGTAACTGTCAACGCGACCGACGGCGAATTCAGCGCGTCGCAGACTTTCGATGTCGAAGTCACTCCGGTCAACGATGCTCCGACGTTCACGCTTTCATCCTCGTACAGCTGGCCTGAAGACACGACGTTCACGCTTGACTTGTCGGCGACATCATCCGACATCGACAGCGCAGATATTGATTGGAGCGTCACCGGAACGACATTCATCATTGCAACAATTAACCAAACTACCGGCATCGTGACTCTTGTTCCTGCAGGAAACTTCACGGGCATCGAAGTTGCCACGTTTACTGCGACTGACGGATTGTTGAACACGTCCGTTGTCACTTCGTTGAACGTGACTCCGGTTAACGACGCTCCTGAATTTAATGCATCAATGCCGCTGGCAAACATCACCATCTACGAAGACGTCACGAACAGCACGCTTGCGCTCTTGCCGTCCTTCTTTGACATTGACAGTCCGGATTTGAACTGGACGAGCTTTGTTACGGGAAACATCACGGTCTTGATTGACCAACTCACGGGCATCGTGAGCGTGACTTCGCTCGCGAACGCAACCGGAACGGGAACTATCCTGTTCACCGCAACGGACGGAAGCTTTTCAAGCGCACTGAGCAACACAGTATTTGTTGACATTTTGCCCGTCAACGACGCGCCGTTCCTCATCGGAACGATTCCGAACATGACGTTCGCGGAAGACGGCTTCGGAAGCATGAGTCTTTTGCCGTACTTCGGCGACATCGACAACTCATCCCTCTTGTACACGGCGATTTCGGACAACCCGAGCATACTTCCGACGGTTTTGCCGAGCGGAACGCTCAACGTGACTGCGCTGGTGGACTTTTTCGGCACGGGCAATCTGAATATCACCGCGTCAGACGGCGAATTCGGCGTCCTCGCGAACATCGTTGTCGTGATTGTGTCTGCCGTCGATGACGCGCCGTTCTTGTCAACGCATTTGGTGAACTTGACGTTCCCCGAAGAATCAAGCACCACATTCGACCTCGCGCCATTCTTCACCGATGTTGATAATTCGACCTTGATGTTCAGCTCAAGCTTCAACGCAAGCCAAGTCAACGTGTCAATCCTCGGCTCGAACGCGACCGTCACTGGCATGCTTGACTATTTCGGAGATTCATCGATTACCTTTATTGCGTCTGACGGAACTTCAAGCGCATCAGGCAGTCTGACGGCAACCGTCACGAACGTCGACGACGCTCCGCGATTGCTCACCAACATCCCGAACCAAACGTGGACGGAAGACACGGTTCACACCTTGAGCTTATTGCCGTTCTGGACTGAAGTCGACGGCCAAGATTTGAATTGGACCGTCTCTGGCACGACCAGCATCGTTGTAACCGTTGATAATGCGACGGGACTCGCGACCTTCACACCGCCGCTTGATTTTATTGGTGTTGACCTTGTGGTTTTTACTGCGACTGATGGCGCGCTAACGAACGACAGCAACACGGTCACGTTAACGGTCACGCCGTTTAACGACGCGCCGATATATGTCGGTCCGATTGCGAACGTCACGATGAGCGAAGACACGATTGACGAATCATTGAGCGTATTTACGGCATTCACTGATGTTGACAGCCCTGATTTGAACTGGACGGTCACCGCGCCTGTTGGCTGGATTGTTTCCGTCAATGATTCGACTGGCATCGTCACTATAGATACGCCCGTCGACTTTTTTGGCATAGGCAACCTCACGTTCTTCGCGACGGACGGACTTTTGACTTCCGGAGCGAGCGACACGGTATTTGTCAACGTCACCGGCACGCCCGACGCGCCCGCGTTCATTCCGCCCATCGCGGACATGACTGTGATTGTCGGAACTGGATTCAGCTACACCGCTTCGGCGTTCGACGCTGACGGCGACACGCTGACTTACTCTGATAACACAACTGACTTTGACATCGTGAACGCAACGGGATTGATCAGCTTCACGCCCATCGTCGAAGGCGTCATTTTGGCGAACATCAGCGCGTGCGATTTGACGTTCTGCACCGAAGAAACGTTCACGATCACCGTCGGACCAGTTCCTGCGCCTGCGCCCTCGGGTGGCGGCGGCGGAGGCGGTGGCGGTGGCGGTGGCGGTGGATCAGGAGGCAGCAGCAGTGCACCGCCGTACAACGTGACCGCTCCCGTATTGTTCCCTACGTTCATTGAAGACACGGATGACGGCTCGAGCAGCTCGGACAGCACCGTGGCAACGAACAAGACAATCATCAAGCCGACGCCAGTCGTTCCGAAGATCACCGGCGGCGCGACCATCATCGACGCGCTCGAGACCGACAGCGCGGTCGGATTTACGATTATACTGGGCATCCTCGTGTTCGGATTAATCCTGTATTTCGTCGTCAGAAAATTGATGGAATAAGTCGCACATTTTATAAAGGGTTATTTTTCTCTTAATTTATGCCATTTCCACACAATTGCTATTCGGGCGGGTCGCTCGAGAACACGTACTGGGCGAACAAAGAAGCCTATCTTGCGAAGCGCAAAGAAGAAGCAAAGCAGGAAGCTGAGCAACCACACAGCATAGATGCATTTCGTTCTGTTGAAAACACGGTCGCGCCGAAAGAAGCCGCGACCCACGAAGATCTTGCAAGACTTATGACTGCAGGCAATGGAACTCGGAAAACTATCCAGTCCAAGAAATCAAACGGAATAAGTTCTACCGGCACGCATTATTCAAAACCTTAAATTCCGAGAAGCTGGTCTATTTCTTTCGCGGCGATTCTCAGTTCGTCGATCGATTTCTCCATATCTCTTCGAAGTTCGTCGACCAAGAGCTTGAGGTTGTTGTCGCGCAGCCAGTAGCTCTTTCCGTCGTACAATACGAGTCCGGCCTCGATTAATTTGTTCAAATGGTGTACGACCGTGCCGCGAGAAAGGTCCAATGATTCGGCCAACGCATCGGAGCTCATCGGCTTGCCGCCTTTCGCCGATTTTAGTAATTCGATGAAGACGCGGAACATGCTTCTGTCCTTGTCGCGCAATCCGAATAGGCCTAATGACGAGCCGAACCATTGTAGCTCGTCGTTCAGCGAGGCTTTCGCGGGCTTGCGCATTGTCACAATTGTGATTCTGCGGTGGATGAACGCCATGGTTATCCGAGGTAAGTAGGGGTATCTTTCGTGTCAACCGAGTCTTGGACGAGCGCCTTCTGCTTCTTTTCGGCTTTTATTACGGCTTTCGGCTTCGTGATCTTGCCGTACTCTTCCTCATACTTCTTCACGGTCGCTTCCATGACTTCGATGATCTTCTTCGCGTGCCACGGATCGACCATGATGACGTTGTGCTGTAGCAAGAAGCTCGGCCTGCCTTTCCCTCTCGGGTCGTTTCGCGGCGTGACCATCTTGAAGTCAAGCGTGAATTGCATCGGCGTGAAGTTGACGCTCATCTCGTGCGCGTACATCGCGCCGCCGTCCTGGATGTTCATGTTGATTTGTTCTGCCATAGTAACCACCTTGTTAGTTTTATTTGCGTTTGCTCTTCTCACGTAACTTTTTACCGCCCAGTTTTGACGTTTCGTCGTCGCGATTGTTACGGACGTAACGACGCTACCAATATCGCCGGTAAAAAGTTTGCTTGGGTCAGCAACGTGTTAATCATATCTCGTGCGCCAATATTTTCCTTAACTTCTCTTTATTCGGCACCAATGACTCTAATTCTCCGCCGGGGATAGTCTTGTTGAACTTGAGGCGCATCGCCCACTCACGGATGCTTTGCGGATCGTCCGCGTTCACGAAATAATTCAATTCAAACCAGTCGTTTAATTGTTCGCCGTGCTGGTTCCAGCTAGCCAATCGGCAGCCGGTCGGCTTGACCTCGTGAATCGTGCAGCCTTCCTTACCCAGGAAGACGCACGGCCCGTACGGCTTTGCGAGCATCTTGGGCTTCCAGTGCTGCGTGTGAAATCGAGTGATCGAATCGAAGTGCTTCGCTTTGAGTTCATCGACCGTGATGCCGAAATGGTTCGCGATTGCGGGCAAGTCGGATTCCAATGCTGTGCCCGTGCCGTTTTCGCAGCACTTGGTGCATTCGTGCTTTCGGCACGGCGTGTCGGCAAGCTGCTCTATGATGTGCAGCGGGGTGTTTTTGGTGATATTCGCCTGTTCCCTTTTTTCTGCCTGGCACGGAATCATGCAGTCCTTGGAGGGCTTTGGCTATTTAATACTTTCCCCATAATTCCATAAGCTTTATATATTAGTTCAGTCCTAGGTAGTCTATGTTGACGTAAGGTCAACGGGAATTGGGTGGTTTTCAATGTTCAAACACGCACAAGAACCGGCAAAAGACATCGCGAAAGCGGTGGCGCAGGCCCAAGACGCGCCGAAAACGGACGCTCCTAAAACGCCTGTCGAAGCCCTCAAGCACGAACTTGATGCCAAGACAAAGCAAGCCGAAGAATTCCTCAACTCGCTCAAGCAGTCGCAAGCCGACTTTCAAAACTATATCAAGCGCTCGGACAAGGAGCGCAAGGATGTCGTTGAACTCGCGTCCGCGAGAATCGTCACGAAAGTGCTCACGGTGCTGGACGAATTCGACCACATGATCGCGTCAATCAACGCACAGCCGAATTTGCCCGCCGAAGTCAGCAAGGGCATTCAGTTGGTGCGCGCGAACCTGTTCAAGATACTGTCTGACGAAGGAGTCACGCCGATCGTCTGCACGGGCAAAGCGAGCCCGTACCTGCATGAAGTCATGCTCACCGAGAAGAAGGAAGGGGTCGAAGACGACACAATCCTGCAAGAGCTCCAGAAGGGCTACAAGCTGAAGGACAAAGTTGTCCGATACGCAAAAGTAAAGGTCGCGAAGACCGGAGGCAAACATGAAACAACTCAGTAAAGAAAATGGAACGTGTAAGGCAACGATTCATGCTGCCGGCACGCGAGGAGGCAACTAACAATGGCAAAAATCATAGGAATTGACTTAGGAACCAGCAACAGCGCCGCGTCCATCCTGGAAGCAGGACGACCGCGCATCATCCCGTCGGCAGAAGGAGCTTCGCTCTACGGCAAAGCCTTCCCGAGCGTCGTGGGATTCCAGAAGGACGGAACTGTCCTCGTTGGAGAACCCGCGCGACGCCAGGCTGTCTCGAACCCTGACGGAACCGTCATGGCCGCGAAGCGAAAGATGGGAACGAACTACAAATACAAGATCTTCGGCAAGGAACACACGCCGCAACAGATCTCCGCCTTGATTTTGCAGAAGATCAAGCGCGATGCTGAAGCATTCCTCGGCGAGAAAGTCGACAAGGCGGTCATTACTGTCCCGGCTTACTTCGACGACAACCAGCGACAGGCAACCAAGGACGCGGGACAGATCGCGGGCTTGGAAGTCATCCGAATCGTCAACGAACCGACGGCTGCGGCTCTTGCTTACGGCTTAGACAAGGGCCACAAGCAACAGACCATCCTCGTGTTCGACTTCGGCGGCGGAACGCTTGACGTTACCATCATGGACTACGGCGACGGCGTCTTCGAAGTGAAGTCCACAGCAGGCGACACCCAATTGGGCGGAACCGACATGGACAACCTCCTGATCGAGCACATCGTCAAGAAGTTCCATGATGACACTGGCATTGATTTGAAAGGCGACGGAACTGCAATGCAACGAGTGCGAGAGGCAGCCGAAAAAGCCAAGATCGAGCTTTCGACCACGATGCAGACGGACATCTCGTTGCCGTTCATCTCGGCAACCGACAAGGGACCCAAGCACTTGACCTTGTCGATGTCGCGCGCACAGCTCGAATCCATGATGGATCCGCTCGTCAAGCGCTGCAAGAAGAGCGTCGACCAGGCGCTTTCTGACGCGAAGCTGTCGGGCAAGGACATCAGCAAAGTTATCCTTGTTGGCGGACCGACCCGAATGCCGATGGTGCAGAAGCACGTCGAAGAATGGTTCGGCACCGGCAAAGTTGAGCGAAGCATCGACCCGATGGAATGCGTCGCGATGGGCGCGGCAATCCAGGCAGGCGTGCTTTCGGGAGACGTCAAGGACGTTCTCCTCTTGGACGTCACGCCGTTGTCGTTGGGCATCGAAACCCTTGGTGGAATGTTCACCAAGATCATCGACCGAAACACAACCATCCCGGTGAAGCGCTCGCAGGTCTTCTCGACCGCGGCGGACAACCAGCCGGCTGTGACAATTCGCGTTGCGCAAGGAGAGCGACCGATGTTCGTGGACAACAAGCTGTTGGGACAGTTCGATCTTGTGGGAATTCCTCCCGCGACTCGCGGAGTGCCGCAAATCGAAGTCACGTTCGACATCGACGCGAACGGCATCTTACACGTAACTGCGAAGGACCTCGGAACCTCCAAGGAGCAATCCTTGAAGATCACCGCACCGCACAAGCTCAACGAAGCCGAAGTGAACCGCATGCGCAAGGAAGCCGAGCAGTTCGCCGAAGCCGACGCGCGCAAGAAGGACGAAGTCGAAACCGTGAACAACGCGGACGCGCTTGCGTACACGACCGAGACGGCAGTCAAGGACATGACAGGTAAAGTGCCTGACTCAGACTTGAAGGCCATCAAGGACGCGGCTGCAGGCTTGAAAACGTTGATCTCGGCCAAGGACAAGGATTTGACCTTGATCAAGAACGCGACCGAGGAATTGCAGGCTCTTGTGCAGAAAGTCTCGAACGAGCTGTACCAGAAGGCAGGCCAGCATCCGCCTGGCGCGCACGAGCACGCCAAGGAAGGCCCTGACGTCGTCGACGCTGAGTTCAAGAAGAAGAAAAAGTGATTTAATTTTTTTATTTTTATTTTGTTAGTACTAACGGTACAAAACGTGGCGGTAAAAAGTTTACTTGTGCGGATAAACGGTAACGAAATAAACTCGACCTGCCGTGCGGCGCTGGCGCTCAGAGCGGCCACGAGCGCCGCCAAAAAGTTCATTCGTAAACTTAATAAAACAAAGAAGGCCAAACAACGCTCATGGATATCTCAATAATCGCATTCATCGCGTTCCTGCTGATAGTCTGGGCGGCGAACCAGTTCGTGAAAGAGTACTTGATTGCGAAAGCCATCCGGCAGGCGTACGAGCAGAACGTTCGCCGCGTCATCACGGACCCGAATTCTCAAGTCAAAGGACGGTTTGAGTAGATGGAACAGCACAAATGCTGCGGCGCAGTCGTCTTCCATGACAACAAACTGTTGATCATCCAGGGGGCGCAGGGAAAACACTGGGGACTTCCGAAAGGGCACGTCGAAGCAGACGAAACTGAGGAGCAGACCGCGCTCCGCGAAGTCAAGGAAGAGACTGGACTTACTGTGGCAATCGTGCCCGGATTTCGTAAAACATTAACGTACCAGTTCGCCGAAGGAGAGAAGCAAATTCGGAAACAAACGGTTGTCTTCGTCGCGACGGCCAAGACATCGAAATACGCCGTTGACAACAAAGAAATTTCGCAAGCGCTCTGGGCAACCCCGAGCGACGCGCTCAAGAAAGTCACGTTCCAATCAGTTCATGATGTCTTAGCTGAAGCAATCACGTTTGCGCAGGCGCAGGGCATAATCACGAAAGAAGCTGCGCCGAAAGCCGAAGCGCAAAAATCCTGCGGCATCATCGTCCTGTTCAAAGGAAAAGTCTTGCTTGTCAAGCAAGAGCGCAGCGTCCAGTGGGGATTCCCGAAATGCGAATCAGCCGAAGACGAGACCGAGGAGCAGACCGCGGTGCGATGCGTCGCTGAAGAGGCCGGACTCGACGTCACGCTCATCCCTGGATTCAAGGAAACGATCAACTACACGTATCGCGAACGCTCGAACCGTGTCGACAAGGAAACCGTGTTCTTCCTCGCGAACGCTACTGATGGCAAATGCGACGAAAAAGACGGCGTCACGTGCAAATGGTTCCACCCGCACGACGCGTTCGACAAAATCACGTTCGAAGAAGTCAAGGAAGTCTTGAAACGCGCGCTTGAGGTCGCGAGATAATGGCGAAGGACTATTACAAGACCCTCGGCGTCGCGAAGAACGCGTCGCAAGAGGAAATCAAGAAAGCCTACAAGAATCTCGCTAAAAAGTATCACCCTGACCTGAACAAGTCCCCCGACGCGACGGAGAAGTTCAAGGAAATCAGCGAAGCGGCCTCCGTCTTGGGCGATGCCCAGAAGCGCCAGCAGTTTGACCAGTACGGCTCGGCCGACCTGAACGGCCAAGGCATGGGCGGATTCGACTACCGCGACTTCCAAGGACAAGGATTCAACTTTGACGACCTTTTTGAGAACCTGTTTTCCGGCTTTGGCGGCGGCGGAAGGCGTCGAGGACCGGCGCGCGGCCATGATATGTTGATGGATATTGAAGTTTCACTTGAAGAAGCGGCTAAGGGAGTGACGAAAACCGTTTCGATTTCACGACAGGCTACGTGTAGCGTTTGTGATGGCACCGGAGCGGCGTCAAAATCCGGACTGCACGCGTGCGATGACTGTAAGGGCTCCGGCTCGCAGAAAGTGACCAGGCGCACCCCTTTTGGAGTTTTTGCATCGACAACGACGTGCAAAACTTGCGAAGGAACAGGCGAAGTCATCGAAGACCCTTGTGATACCTGTCGCGGCGAAGGACGGGTTGAGATGACAAGCGAGATTGAAATCAAAGTTCCTCCCGGAATTGAGGATGAGATGCGACTGCGATTGACTGGTGAAGGGGAGGCCGGCGAGCGTGGGGCAACTGCCGGAGACTTGTACGCGACCGTGCACGTCCGGGCGCACAAGATTTTTGTTCGCGACGGAAACGATTTGCGCATCGAGATCCCGATTTCGTTTGGCATTGCGGCACTAGGGGATGAAATTGAAGTTCCGACGCTTGACGGTCCTGAAACGCTGAAAATTCCTGCGGGAACTCAACCAGGAACCGTGTTCCGACTGAAGGCGCGCGGTATGCCTAATGTGCGAGGACACGGAACCGGAAATTTGCTTGTCACGGTGAACATCAAAGTGCCCGAGAAATTGACATCGCGACAGAAAGAATTAATCCAAGAGCTAGAAGGCGAAAGCAAGAAGAAAAAAGGCTGGTTCTAGAAACGTGCTGCTGGTCCCCTTGCCGTTATTGTAGTGTCGTTTAACGTTAACGACGACTCAAAATCTACCGGGGACGAGCAACGTGCGGGGAACGCCATCACGAACTTTCACTATTTCCATCTCAGAAACCCTTTTAAACCTCAATCTCGTAAATACTCAAAAAAAGAGGTGTTAGCATGGCAAAAGCAAGCAGCATTGAATGGATCGCCTGGGTCATCCTCATCATCGGCGGATTGAACTGGGGACTGATCGGGTTCTTCGACTACAACCTTGTCCCGTCGTTGCTGGGCAGCGGCACGTTGGCGACCAAGATTGTCTACGACATCGTCGGGTTGTCCGCAGTGTACGGCGCGTACCTGTTGTTCACCTACGCACAGAAGCACAAGTAAGTTCATTCTTTCTTTTTTTCTTCGAAGTCTTTAAATACCGTCTTACTCGTGAATCATCATGCAGTTGCGCTTTTCAAAGTTTGAAGTCTTCGATTTGGTCAAGGCATGGCTTGCGGTCAGCGTCGCGTTCACTATCGCGTCAGTCGGACTGCAGCTGAATTACGGCGTGCTTGTCATCTTCGGCATCCTCGCGTTCTCAGCTGGATTAGGATTTCTCTTGCATGAATTGGCTCATAAAATGGTGGCGCAGCACTACGGCGCGTGGGCGGAATTCCGGTCGGACGACAAGATGCTGCTGATCATGCTCGTCATCAGCGCGTTCGGGTTCATCTTTGCCGCGCCGGGAGCGGTGTTCCACAGCGGCAACACGACGTTCCAGCAGCGCGGAAAGATTTCTTTGGCCGGACCGTTAGTGAACATCGCGCTCGCGATTCTCTTTTTGGGTTTGACGTTCACGCCGTTAGCGATTTTGGGACTTTACGGCAGCAGAATTAATGCCTGGCTTGCGCTGTTCAATATGCTTCCTTTCGGTCCGTTGGACGGGACGAAAGTGCTCGCATGGAATCCGTTTGTGTGGGGATTGACAGGATTGGTTTCGTTAGGGCTTGTGCTGCTGTCGTTCTGAACCGCGCGGCAAACGACGCATCTTGATAAAACGGTTTCTGTGAGATGGTGAGCTCGCCCTTCACATACTTTACGGCGCAATCATTGTTGAACAGCTCTGCGTTCAGAATCAATCCAGTCAGCGCGTCAAGCTCGTGAGACGGCAGGTCATACGTGAACAGCAGCCCGGTCGTTTTGCGCTTTTTCTCTTGCTCGAGGTTCATCCCCATCCCGAGCGCGCCGTACGCGGTCCGCAAATAGATGACGGCGCGCGGCAGATGCCCCCAGGCGTTCGCGGTCTTGATTTGGTCGGTTACCGTTGCGCTGTCGAACCGCGCCACAACGACATCGTTATCGCGCTGCGCGCGCAAATGGACGAACGTGTTTTGGCAAACGCGCTTGCTGTTTTCCTTTTCAGCATAGTTGTGCTTGAAATGCCGATCGATCGAGAACCCCTCTTTTTCCAGCAGCTGGGTCAATTCGTTGCAGGCTTTTTTGCTCGCCTTGTGCGTGAGTCGCTCCACCAACGGAGGGATGTAGTCTCGTGCCATGGTTTTTGCCGTCCGCGTGAGGGTATTAAAGGTTAACGACTGATTCGATAATGCGTCGTTTCATTCGCGTTGCATTCCTAGGCAGATTTTGAGCTAGCGTTAGGTCGCAGATTATTAATGCCGACACTCGACAAATCTTGGCGGTACAATGAGGACAAAGTCCTCATGTACAACAGGACTTCGTCCTGTTTGTAAAAAGTTTTATCTGGGCGCAAACTTTTGCAATATAATCCACTGGACAGCCGTCCATAACCTATTTATAGCGTCAATTTGACTAACAGAAGCAGAATTAACAAGCTCAATTATTTTACATATGGAAGATAAAAACCTTGTTACCCGTCGAGAAACGCCCTTTGAGGCGGCGAAAGTAGAGGCAATTCTCAACCCGACAGTCAAGAAATGGTTCTTCAACCGCTACCCGAGCTTCAGCCTGCCGCAGCTGCACGCCGTCATCCCCATCCACCAGCGCGAAAACATTTTGGTTTCTGCTCCCACTGGCGCCACAAAGACGCTCACGGGTTTTCTCGCGGTCTTGAACGAGCTTGTCGATGCGGCCGAAAAAGGGGCATTGCAGGACAAAGTGTACGCAATCTACATTTCTCCGCTGAAAGCTCTCAATAACGACATCCAAAAGAACCTCGTAGAGCCGTTGCAGGAAATCGAAGCGATCGCGGGCAAAAAGCTCGGCATTCGCGTCGGCGTAAGAACGGGCGACACGACGCAGTCAGAAAAGTCAGCCATGCTCAAGCGACCGCCGCACATCCTCATCACAACGCCAGAGAGTTTGGCAATTGTCTTAAGCTCAACGAAATTCAGCGAATACTTGAAGGCCGTCGAATGGTGCATCATCGACGAAATCCACGCGCTCGCGGAAAACAAGCGCGGCGTTCATTTGTCCCTGTCTATGGAACGATTGCAGCACCTCGCGGGGCATATGTGCCGCGTCGGCTTATCTGCGACCGTCGCGCCCCTCGAGGCCGTCGCGCAATTCCTCGTCGGCACGAACCGCGAATGTGCCATCATCGATGTCCAATTCCTGAAATCATTCGATTTCAAGGTCATTTCTCCTGTGCCTAATTTGATTGACGTCACGCACGGCGAGATGCATCAGAAGATGTATGAACTGCTCGACACGCTGATCCAGGAGCACAAAACAACGCTCATTTTTACGAACACGCGCGCCGCGACCGAGCGCGTCGTCGACCATCTGAAGCACAAATTCCCATCTCGGTACTCGGAGAACATCGGGGCACACCATGGTAGTTTGTCGAAAGAGATGCGATTGCGCATCGAGGAACGGCTTCGCAAAGGCGAGCTCAAAGTTGTTGTTTGTTCCACTTCGCTCGAGCTAGGATTAGATATCGGCTACATCGACTTGGTGGTCTGCATCAGCTCGCCGAAGTCAGTCGCGCGATTCTTGCAGCGCGCCGGACGTTCAGGCCATCGACTGCACCAGACGGTCAAAGGCCGCATCCTTGTGATGGACCGTGACGACCTTGTCGAATGCGCCGTTTTGTTGAAGTCCGCGATGGAAAAGAAAATCGACCGTCTGCACATTCCCTCCAACGCGCTTGACGTGCTCGCGCAGCAGATTGATGGCATGGCGCTCGAACAAGTGTGGGAAGAAAAGGAGCTGTTCGCGCTCGTCAAGCAGAGCTATTGTTATCGAGATTTGAAGCGCGAGGATTTCACGCAGATTCTTGATTATCTGGCTGGCAAATTCGTCGAGCTCGAAGACAGGCACATCTACGCGAAAATCTGGCGCAACGAAGGCAAAATTGGCAAGAAAGGAAAGCTCGGACGCGTCATTTACATGACGAACGTCGGCACGATTCCGGACGAGAGCTTCATCACCGTCAAAATCGGCGACCAGACCGTCGGCACGCTTGACGAAGGGTTCCTCGAGCGCATGAAGCCCGGCGACGTTTTTCTTCTGGGTGGCGAGACGTACATGTTCAAGTTCTCGCGCGGAATGGTCGCGCAAGTGACAGCCTCAGCTAATCGTCCGCCAACCGTTCCGTCGTGGGCGTCAGAAATGCTGCCGTTGAGTTTTGATTTGGCGAACGAAATTGGGGCGTTTCGGCGCGCGATGGCCGAGCGCTTCCTCGCGAAAGAGCCCAAGAAAACCATCATGGGCTGGCTGCATACCTACATGCTCATCGACGAGAACGCCGCGGAAAGCATCTACGCCTACATGCAGGAACAGTACGACTATTGCGGCAAGCTTCCCAACGACAAGCAAATCATCATCGAATACGTGAACGACGGCGTCGGCAACAAGATTATTTTCCACTCTCTTTTTGGCAGGCGCGTGAACGACTGTCTTTCTCGGGCAATCGCCTACGTTTTGGCGAAAACCGAGCACAAGGATGTTGAATTAGGGATTAACGACAACGGGTTCTATCTTGGCGGCGACCGGACGACGAGAGTATTGCTTGCGCTGAAGATGATCAAAGAAGACAAGCTGCATCCGATCCTGAATGCGGCCATCGACGGCAGCGAAGTGTTCAAGCGCAGGTTCAGGCACTGTGCGACTCGCGCCTTCATGATACTGCGCAACTATATGGGGCACCAGAAGCGTGTGGGCAGACAACAAGTGAGCTCGATGATTTTGATGTCCGCGTTGAAGCGCATCGACACGAACTTCGTCATTCTCAAAGAAGCCCGCCGCGAAGTGCTCGAGGACCTGATGGACATAGAAAGCACCGCTAAAGTGATTCAAGGCATCAACAACGGACGCATCAAGGTCGTCGAGATGGACACGAAGATCCCGTCGCCTTTTGCTTTTAATATTGCGTTGCAAGGGCATCTCGACGTCATGAAGATCGAGGACAAGCACGAATTCTTGCGACGGATGCACGCGATGGTGCTGGCCAAGATCGCGGGCAAGACGCCCGAAGCGGTCGACGCGAAGGAATTCATCGAACGCGGACGCGGACAACGGAATGAATTGCGGGAGATGCTCAAGAAAGAGGCCTGGAATCTGAAACGGGTGCCCCGCTTTGTCAAGGCCGAGCTGATCAAGATTATTGACGGCGAACGCACGGACATCGACCCGAAGTTCCTTGAAGGAATAACCACGTATAAAAAAGAGATTCAGGCAAACTGGCCGGAAGAACTGCGGACGTTTTTGTTCACGGTTTTGGACGACTTGAAGTCCGGCGAGTTCTCGTACAACCAGTTCTGGGACGAACAGGCAGCCCAACAGCAGCTCGAGAATGAGGATTTGCAACGCACGCTCGTCGACCAGCTGACGATTTCTGCCCGCAAAGTAAAGCTCGATCCGCTGATTCGCAACGACCTGTACCGGTTGATTGAGGGGGAAAAGAATGTACGTTCTGAAACGCTCGAGTGGCTGAAGAACTTCTACAACAAGCCCGTGCATAAGGCGTGGGAGGACACTATCGCGAAGTTCCTGCAGAAGAAGTGGGTTGAGATACGGTAGTTCTGCGCACCTTATTCGAATCGTAAACTGGCTTCACGGAAGGATCGTGCGGAGCCACGAAATAGATGCGCAACGGGAATTCGTTAAGCGTTTCCCCCGTGCTAAACCGGTAGGAGAGCCGTTCGAGCGCTTTTCTCGTCAAACGCTTGATGTCGCTGTCGCGCGTCACGATGCCGGTCGGATTTCCGGTAAGACATCGGTAAATGGCGACTGTGACGAGCGATTCGTCTCCTTTCAAGTCCACTTTTGTCTTTTTCGTCTCGGACGGAAGCCATTTGTATTTCGCGTTCGGAGCGATATTGTCAACCTGTCCGCAGATTTCTTTGCCGAAACCGTCATCAGGCACAGTCAGTATTTTGCGCCTTGCGCATTGGAGAATCGTGTAGGATGCCTCGAAAATGCCGTTGAACAAGAATCTTTTCTCTTCTGTCGACTCGTCATCCTTCTTTTTTGAGCTGTTGAGGAATTTTCGTTTGTTCTCGAGGATGCTGTGCGAACGCACCATCTCATCGAGAATTGATTTCGTGGTGTGGACATTCGGGTGCTGCCACCAGGTGAGTTCCTCCTCATAGCCATTGATGCACGTTTCGAGCTCGGGCAGTTTCAGCTGGGTATATGAGTGCGCTCCGAACATTTTTTCGTACCAATCTTTGCATTTGTGGTGCAGTATTCCATCTGACAGAAGGCAGGCTTCCTTTGCGAACAATTCCTGGCGCCCATCGGTCAAATCCATGATGAATTTTTCACGAAGGGGCTTTTTAAATGTTACTCGTCGAAAGAATGATTACTGCCGGGAGATAGTCTCTGCGCGCATTTCCCCTTGTTCGTTCACGATTCTCGATTCCTTGAGGTCCTGCATCGCGTCTTCGGCGAGGCTTCTGAGCTGATCTTTGGTCATGTTGCCGGTAGCGAGCTGCCGCATCCAGTCATGCATGTCGTCATCGGAGTAACCCTGCGACTTCAACGCGCGGACGACGCGCGGATGTTTGGTTGCGAATCTGTCCGACATCTTGTTGATGAACTTATCGTCTTTTTCCAGGTTTTCATCCATGAATCGGTCGCTTGTCATTTCGTTCATTTCCATCTTCATGGCGCGCGAGACTTTCGCGTGCTGCAATCGCTTCACGAGCTGGCGTTCGCGAGTCGCGCCTTTCGTAGTGACTTCCACTGCGCCTTCACCCACGGCGACGTCTGAGTCTTCATCAGTGACCGTGACCGTGAATCCAGTGCCACGGACGCTTGCCGTTAATGTGGATGTTTCAACTTGATAGTTTGCTATGCCGCCGAGCTTCAATAGTCTTGACCACGTCTGTCCTGAAGTTTGTTCAAGACTCAGCGTTCGTTCTGCGCTTGAACCAGTATCTTTGATTTCTACTTCCGTGTTTTCTGATAGCCGCAAGACCGCGCTGTCATAGAAGTGGATCTCCGCGCTTGATGCGGCATCGGTCTTGATAATGTCTCCAACCATTAACGATATTCCTTCATTCGCTTTCTCGCCGTTCACCCAAACCATGCCTTCAGCGACATCTAAGACTGCGATTGCTGCGGTTGGCGTGATTGAAGGCGTCGTGACGGTTTCCTTTACTGTTGGGGTGGCGCAGCCAAGCAAGAGAAAAACTAAGGCTGCAAGCCACACTTTCATGGATTTTCGATAGCTATTGAGCTATAAAATGATTATGCACGTCCAAGTTAAGCTTTTTACCGCCCCGTTTAGATGCGTTTCGGCCATAATTGAAATTAAACTAGAGCCAACGAAACAAAAACGGCCGGCGCGAGCCAACGTAAAGGACTTCTTAGGCTATTTTCCGCCATTATCCCGACGATAACCTTTATATACCTCTCCCGCTCAAATGTGTCTAAGCTATTATCATTAAAAGAGGTGATTTGATGGCGAAGAGTGGATCAAAGTGTGCTTGTGGACCTGCGAATTTTATCTGGATGATTGTCGCGGTCATAATGATGGGCGTCGGCCTCTGGTTCTTGGTTGGCGGCATCCGTGCGCAATGGGGCGACGCGGCTACCTGGCAAATGGTTTTGGTCTGGTATGCGCTCGGCTTCCTGATTCTTGGCATGGGTAAGATGTTCAAGAGAAAGGCATTGTGCGCAACCTGCAGCTGCTAAGAAACTTCTTTTTATTTCTTTTTTATTTTATTATGTGATTAACCATGCCCGCGTTCACGCTCACAGACTCCAAAAAATATTTCTATCTCCGAACGGGAAAATCGCTCCGAAGCATCGCGGAACTTTCTAAATCGCTTGATTCTATTCCCGATGACGTGTTCAACTTCCATGTGAACTCTGAGCGCAACGACTTCGCCAGCTGGATAAAGGATGTGTTCAACGAGTCCAGCCTTGCGGCCGCGATGCGCAAGAACCCGACCCGCAAGCAAACAGGAGTGTTACTGAAGCGATTTCTCGCAAAAGGACACTTTGTGCACGAAGTTGTGATTGTCGGTGGCGGAATAGCGGGCATGAGCGCGGCTCTTTATGCTGCGCGCGGACGGCTGGACTACGTGATTCTTGCTTCGGACTTCGGCGGCCAGATGAACGTCTCCGGCGAAATCGAAAACTATCCCGGCATGGCGCACACCAATTTCGCGGAGTTCCAGGACAAGTTCCGCGAACAGATGCAGGCAAACAAAATAGAGTTAACGGATGAGACGGTTCAGAAGATCGTCAAGCTGAATGACGGGCACTTCCTTGTTTCTACCGACAAGCATAGATATGAATCAGAAACGGTAATCATTTGCTCAGGCGCGCGGGCGCGAAGGCTGAACGTGCCGGGCGAAGCGGAATATGAGAAGAAAGGATTGACATTCTGCCACGTCTGCGACGGCCCATTGTTCAAAGGCAAGGACGTCGTGGTGATTGGCGGCGGGGACGCCGCACTCGAAGCGGCTGCCGGAATGCTGCGCATCGCGCGAAAATTGTGCGTTGTCACGACCAACCCTGCGATGAAAGGGCATCAGTATCTTCTTGAGCGCGTCGTCGGGCAGCCGCATGTCGAAATTGTCGCGAACGCGAAAACGGTCAAGATTGTTGGCGAGAAGTTTGTAACAGGGGTTGTCGTTGAGCAGCAGGGGAAACAACGAACGCTGGCAGCCGAAGGGGTTGTTGTTGAGATTGGGCGAGTTCCTAATACTGACTTTGTCAAAGGGCTGTGCGCAATTGATGACGACGGTCACATCAAGGTTGACAAGGACATGCAGACTTCTGTTCCAGGCATCTTCGCCGCTGGCGACTGCGCCGACGGGCATGAGTATCAGTACGTCATTTCTGCAGGACAGGCGGTTACTGCGTTGCTTAAGGCGTCACGATATTTGAATCGACGTTAAGTTATTCTAGAATAATAAAGAAATAAAAAAGAGAATGCTTACTTGAGGTACAGTCGCATCTTGCCGTACTGCGATGTGTTCAACGCGAGGCAGGCGTTACCGTTGCTGCCTTCCCGGGTCCAGCCGTCCTTGCCCACCGGCGTGACGCTTGTGCCGGCGAACATCTCCTTGCAGTCGATCCGGTACATGGTCGCCGCGGTAGGCTTGATTTTGAGAGTGCCTTCGTACAACACTCGTTCGTGCTTGTCGCCCGGCGCGAGCTCGATGATTCTGCGTTCTGTTCCGGTGTATTCTTCCTCGCCGCCACGGACGCGTTCGTCCTGTGCGGTCCACTTCAGAACCCCTTCGATTGTCGTAAGCTTCCTGTCGTTCAGCTGACGCATTATGTCCGTCAATGATAATTCGGTCTTCACTTCACTCATTCAACATCCCTCCATACTATGATTTGAAAGTTCCGAGAACCCTTTTTAAACATTGCGACATAATCCATTAAGCTTTTATATTGTTTCAATGAATGTAACGTAATGGCGATGCGTATGAAACTCTCAATATGGGTTTTATTCTCTATTCTCATTTTTATATCTGCCTGCGCGCCCGCAACTCGGATGGAAGAAACTTCGAAGCAGGCGCCGGCTATTTTCGTTGATACGGCCACAAAGTATCTCGAATACTCTGATGAGGGGTTTGCCGAAGCGCAGGCGGCAGGAAAAATAATTTACCTGGAATTCTCCGCCGGCTGGTGCCCGGAATGCAGGCGACTTGACCCATTAATCAGAGAGTCAATCCGTAACCTCAATAACCCTGAAGTCGTGGCGTTCCAGGTCGATTATGACAATTCCGCCGATCTGCAGCGCAAATACGGGGTAATTTACCAGCATACGCACATCATTCTGAAAAAAGACGGCGCTGTGAGCTGGAAATCACTCGATGCAAAATGGAGCGATGAGCTCTTCATTTCTGAAATATCAAAAGCAGGAGATGACTGAATGGCTGACTTGACACTTGGCATCGCGTTTATCGCGGGCATATTCTCGTTCCTTTCACCGTGCGTGCTGCCCCTGGTTCCGGCGTTCCTGAGTTACCTCGCGGGAACGAGCGTGTCCGACATCCGCGAAGGAAAGCCCGTTCGGTTGAAGCTGTTCATCAACACCGTGCTGTTCGTGCTCGGCTTTGCAGCGGTTTTCTCGCTTATCGGCGTGCTGCTCAGCAGCGTGCTTGCGTCTGTCGCGTACGACGCCCGCATCTGGCTCGCGCGCGTAGGTGGCGCCATCATTATCCTGTTTGCATTGTATTTACTAAAGCTCATCAAGCTTCCATGGCTTGAACGCGAGCACAAACTTAAGGTGTTCAAGTTCAGTAACAGCTACGTTACTTCGTTTTTGTTCGGCGCGGCGTTCGCGGCAGGCTGGACGCCTTGTGTAGGGGCTGTGCTCGGAAGCGTGCTGACGCTCGCGATCACGAATCCTGCGTCCGCGTTTCCGCTGCTCTTCGCGTACACGCTCGGCTTGGGGCTTCCGTTCCTCGTTGTCGGCTTGTTCACTTCGCAGGCAACCGGCATCATCGCGAAAGCAGGCAAGTGGCTGGTCTACTTCAACTATATTGTCGGCGTGCTGCTGCTGATTCTCGGCGTGCTCGTGTTCACGAACCAATTGTCTTTAATTGCGAACTTCGATTTTTTCAACACGTTCTTGCTGTCATGAAAACGAACACAATTATTCTGATTGTGGTGTTGCTGCTCATTGTCGGCTCGATAGTCTATCTCGAGAATGTCAAGCCAGCGGCGGTTATTGGGTCACTCCCGGATGCGGCGGACACGGCATCAGCCGAGGTCATCGCGGCGAAGGAAGCGAAGTATCCTCGCGCGCCTGAGCTCATCGTCGGCGGCGAATGGATGAACGCGGAACCGTTGACTATGGCGTCTTTGCGCGGCAAGGTCGTGCTGCTCGACATTTGGACCTATTCCTGCATCAATTGCATCCGCACGTTGCCGTACATTACGAATTGGTGGGACAAATATGAGGATGCGGGACTGGTGATTGTCGGCGTGCATGCTCCTGAGTTTGATTTCGAGAAAGACCCTGATAATGTTCGAAAAGCCATCGAAAAATACAGCATCGAGTATCCCGTCATGCAGGACAACGACCGGGCGACGTGGTCTGCGTACCGCAACAACTACTGGCCGCGCAAGTATCTCATCGACATTGACGGGTTTGTCCGTTACGACCATATCGGCGAAGGAGGGTATGAAGATACGGAATTGCAAATCCAAGAGTTGCTCGCTGAGCGCATGCAGCGCTCGGGCGAATCGATGGATGTGAACAAGCCCATTTCTGTTCCTGAAGGAGCCGTTTCCGCTGGGCCTGTTGGAACGCCTGAACTGTATTTCGGATCAGCGTTCCGTCGCAATGTCGGCGGGAATGCAGAAGGATATCCGCCAGGAGAAACCGTTACATATGCGGTTCCCGCCGAGCGCGAACCGAACACACATTATGTCTCCGGCACGTGGAGCATCCATCCTGACTACATGGAGCTTGAAAGCGACGGCAGCGTGTATTTGACCTATTACGCCAAGAACGTGAACATTGTCGCGAGTTCAGAGACGGCGCAAGAGATTACGGTGCTGTTGGATGGACAGCCGATTACTGATTCGGATGTGAGCGATGAGGTTGTTGAAGGTGGGTTGTTGGTCAAGGACGAACGTTTGTACAGCGTCGTGTTCAGCCCTGAGTCTGCGACACACTCGCTTGAATTCCAGGCGAAGAAAGGATTCCGAATATATACGTTTACGTTCGGCTGAATTACGTCGTGGTCATCATCGCGAGCTGGTATCTTTTGACGCGTTGGATGGCTTCGATGGCGTACATCTTGACGCTTGCATCGATTTCGGGATGCTTGTGCACATCTTCAGCGGTCATCCACAAACAAGCCGGGCTCTTTTCAGTCTCTGAAAGGGTGAGCTTGTCGGTCTTTGCCGTGGCGATGTACATGAGAGTTATGTGCTCGTGTGTCGCGTTGATGCGGTGGCGGTTCAAAAAGGTCGGCGGGATAAGCTCGACATATTCCTTGCCTGGCCTGCCGTTGGCGTTGTACAAGTTCCGTTCGTCAAGGAGGATGACTTCCAACCCGACCTCTTCTTTTGGCTCTCTTACTGCGGCTAGGTTCGGGTCCTCATCCAATTCTATGTGTCCTCCCACGCCGAGCCAGATGCCGTACTTGTCGTGCTTTCTGAGAAGAACCTTGTCCTTGTAGACGATGAATGTCTCAACCGTGAAATCAATCTTTTCGTGGATGTGGGCCATGCGGATTTTGAACACTTTTGTCTTAATAAGCATTCAGTTTCTCCAGCATAGATTCCGTAACATTATTATGTCATTGCTGCTGATTCTGTTGTGTGGAAACATCATTAGACGTAGACCAGGTGTGCGAATTAGTGAAACGAAACGCACCGGTTGTTTTGTTGGATGTGCGCGAGCCTGAAGAGTATGAACAGGGCGCCATTGACGGAAGCATATTGGTTCCGCTCGATTCTTTGACTGATGCGCTGCCGACGCTCGGATTCTCGAAAGAGAAGCAAATCATCTGCATCTGTCGTTCCGGACGACGGAGCAGCATGGCGGCCGAGTTTCTGCGCGAGCAAGGCTACACCGCGGTGAATATGGAAGGTGGGATGCGCGATTGGATCAAGCACCGGCATAATGAAGGATTGCTTTCTAAAGAAGAGTTTGACCGGATGAGCAAGTATTTGGGAGCTCATTAGGCGTTTGTCAGTAGTTAAGCTTTTTACCGCCCAAAACTTTTTACCGGCGATATTGGTCGTAGCGTTGGCTCGATTGTAAATACGATTATGGCCGAAACGCGTCAAAACGTGCCGGTAAAAAGTGATGCAAGGTCAGCTAAAAGATGGGCATGAGTAACGTTTAAAAAGCGGAACGCGTAGCATTCTCAAAAGAGGTCATATGCTCACCATACACTGGAATGATTCAGGATTCTCTCGCGCGCGCATAAACGCCGTAGCTGCGAAGTGCAAATCGCGCATCAAGCAGCTGAAGCAGGTCGTTGCTTCGCACGACGAGCATGATGCCGCCGCGTCGTTGCTGTTGCCCTTAGATTCTCATCAGGTTTCTCTTTGCAAATTCTTGGCTCGGACGTGCAACGACACCTCGTTGTTAGTGGTTGTTGGCATCGGCGGAAGCAATCTCGGCACGATGGCAATCCAGCAAGCCGTCTTCGGCACGCCTCCCGGCATGAAGGTGCGTTATGTTGATACCGTTGACGCGGATATGCTGCACGAGGCCGTGCATGACATCCGCGTGACGCTGAATGAAGGCAAGAACGTAACAATCAACATCATTTCAAAATCAGGAACGACCACAGAAACACTAGCCAATGCAGCCGTGCTTCTCGGCTTTGCCCGTCACAAGCACTGCAAAATAGTTATAACAACGGACACAGGTTCGCCACTTGAACACACCGCGCACACGCTGGACATTCCCGTGCTTTCGATTCCGCCGCACGTCGGCGGAAGGTATTCGGTGTTTTCCGCGGTTTCTTTGTTTCCGTTAGCTGTGTTGGGCGTCAATGTCGAACGATTAGTTCAAGGGGCGCAGCGCATGCTCGACCACTGTTTACGAAGTGATGTCGCGCACAACCCTGCGCTGATGCTCGCGTCAATCGCGTATTTGCAGGTGAAAAACGGCAAGCAAGTCCATGACACGTTCGTCTTCGCGAATGACCTTGAAGCGTACGGTCGATGGTACCGCCAGCTATTGGCCGAAAGCCTAGGCAAAAATCATCACACCGGAATCATCCCAGTCACTTCGGTCGGAAGCACGGACCTGCATTCCGTCGGCCAGCTTGACATGGCCGGCCCGAACATCCAATATCACCGATTTGTGACGGTGCGAAACAACCACGAGGCCAAAGTCCCGCCAAGCTCGTTTGACAAGATCGTGAATCTCAATGGGCTCTCGTTCGCGAAGATCATGTCCGCAATAATCCACGGTACGCAAACCGCGTTCCGAAACCGCAAGAAGCCGTTCATCCAAATCGATTTGCCGGACAAGTCCGCCGAAACAATCGGCGCATTACTGCAGGTCGAGATGGTTTCAGTTATGTTGTTAGGATATCTGCTCGGCGTGAATCCATTCAACCAGCCGGACGTCGAAGAATACAAGATAGCTACAAGGAAGGCGCTGGGACGCTAAATAATCTGGTCTTTCAACGATTTCCAGTTCAGCGTTTCTGCAGAAAAAACGGGCTGATAGCCCACATTAGCGGGTCCGAGCCAGGAATGACCCAAATAGTGATTTCCTGATTCGTCTTTTCTCGTCCGCACGTTTGATTCGCATAATTCTTTTCGGATAAGCAATCGTTGAAACGTCCCGCGCCGCGCGTATTGGAACTGGAACGCGTATGTTTTGCCACGGTGCGAGCCGTTTGCGACGGCGATTCTGCGGTACGTGGTTCCGGGAGCGTCTTCCGCTACGGTGCAATTGGTGCCGACTTCGGCGATGATGCGTTCAAATGCGGATTCGAGATCGGTCATATCAATCGTTCTCCCGTTTCAACGTCCTCGATGTGGATGACTAATACGGGGCAGGCTTGCGCGGATTCCATCATTTTCGGCAGTTCTGCTTCGTCAATGATGAGCTCGAAATAATCCCCTTTCTTGTGCGATTGGGCAAGGTCGGCCTTTCCGTCGTCGTTCAGCGACCAGCGCTTGTCATGCGCTAGAACGCACGTGCCGGCGCCGATGCAGTTTTGGCGGTCATAGATGACACGGTACTTCTTCATGCTGCGTTTGTCGAGAGGGGGTTTATGTGCTTTTCGCTCTTCTAGTGCTTTTCGCGCTCCCGATTGACATGCATTTCCAGAATGTTCTTGAGCGAACGATCTAGCGCTTTTCGGTGTTTCGGCTCATCCCTAACGGTCATTTCGGTTTTCGCGAGCAGGTCTTCAAACACCATTTTCGTAAGCTCTTCGCTTGTGCTGACAACATAAAGCTGCGCGAACCCAACCCTCGAACTGCGTGGCTCTTCCTTGCAGTAAATGGCGGCAAAATGCTCGTGAAAACGAAGTTCCTTCGAAAAGAGCCTGCTCGACTGCTGATTAAATGAGTCGTATTCTGCCAGGGAGTTTTCCAATGTGCCCCAATACGAGACTATTTCGGCGCGTGATGACCAGTCCATAAGTTCACTTTCGGTAGATTTGGTCGAGATTTAGGATTAATTGTCTTCCTACGAATCCGCTTTTTATGTCGTGCCAATAGAGGATTCCCTTTTCGCCGAGCTTCCAGCACAGGAGCACTTCGTGCGTGCCGGACTTGTGCGGGAAGTCGATGAGTCCTTGGTCCAAATCCTTGATGATGATCCCTTTTTCGATGATGTCATTCAGGTAGTCGTAGAATTCCAAGCAATGGGCGTGGAATAGTCTGTTGGCTTGGACGTTCTTGCCGAGCATGAACTGGAAGCCGTCGTCGGACGAGATTTCTATGAGTTTCGAGAATTCTTGATGCTCTGTGGCGATGCGCTCGATGGCTTTCTTGTGCACGAGGACTTTCTTCAGATGTTTCGAGAGCCACGGGATGAGCTTTTCAGCTTCTGATATGGTGAAGAACCTCTTTTCTTCGGGCATGAATGGAGTTGTACTTTTGACTTTAAAAGCGTTATGACTGTCGTCGTAATACTTTTTACCGCCCCGATTGGATGCGTTCAGGCAATAATGTTTTTTCCTATCGAGCCAACGACTCAAAATCTGCAAGGACGAACCAAAGTTAAGGAAAGCAAGCTCTTACTTCTTCTTGAATCCTAATGAGCACGAGTTGATGCAGAACCGTTTGCCTGTTTTTGTCGGGCCGTCGTCGAAGACGTGGCCTAAATGTCCGCCGCAGTTCTTGCAGTAGACTTCGGTTCTTTGCATTCCCAATTCATTATCGGGTCGTTGTCCGACGTTTTCTGACGCTCGGTCGAAGCTCGGCCAGCCCGTGCCTGAATCGAACTTCGAGTCCGATGGGAACAAATCGGCATCGCACGCGGCGCACTGGTACATCCCGGTTGCTTTGTTTTTCAATAATTTGCCCGTGAACGCCTGCTCGGTGCCTTTTTCTCGGAGAACGTGATATTGTTCTGGCGTGAGTTTCTTTTTCCAGTCGGTGGTGGGTTTCATCGTGGTCTCAATGGGTTACAATCCTATAAACTTAACTTCGAGAATCCAAAATAAGGTGAGAAAAAATAGACCTATCAATGCACTTGATGTACCGGGTTGTTTTCTTTTTTGTGATTGATAGATTCCGATGATGCCTGCTCCTACGCAAATAAATGATACATATTCAATCGTGAATGTTGCCGTGAGTATAATTAATGCGAATGGAATTTTTATCCAAAGAGGAAATGATTCCCCGTACCCTGCAGCTTGCAGATGATTCATTACAATAAAAATAGTTATGAAGAGATAATGGTATAGGGTAAGAAATAAGGATAGTAATGACCACGGGTTTGGTGTTTTTTTCATAATGCTCTCCACGTCTGTTGTAATAATAACGCATCCTCTTCAATATTAGGACTTTCATCAATCACGATGCCCTTGAGCTTGAACTCTTTCCAGACATTCAATAATTCTTTCCACTTCATGTCGGATTCTTTCAAATTTAAGTGGTGCTTTTCCCCTTTTGGACCGTATTCGATGCCGGTGACTTGGATGTGCATGTTGTGCAGGCCTTCCTTCCCCAATCCTTTTTCGTATTCTGTTAGGATTTGTCGGAATTCTTCCGTCGTGTTGTTGATGCCGTTGTAGCGTGCGTGCAGGTGCGCGAAGTCGACGCACGGAAGCACGCCTTCGACGTCTTGCGAGAGCTTGATACATTCCTTCAAATCTCCCCACTGGGTTTCTTTGCCAGTGGTTTCCGGTCTGAGCCAGACGTTCGTCATGCCGTTGTCTTTTAACGTGGCTAGAACGTCCTTGAATCCTTTTTTGACGCAGTCGTACGCTTGTTCTTTGCTTTTGCCTTGATAGAACGCCGCGTGCCAGGTGATGCTGTATCCGCCGCACTCGTTCATTCTGGTGGCGGCGTCGACCATGCGCTTCTTGGTCGCGGCGATCTTTTCCGGCTCCAACGACGCGAGGTTGACCCAGAACTGGCCGTGACATGTGAGCGCGATCTTTTGTTCTTCGGCAGTTTTCTTGATAATAGGCGCTTTCTCCTTGCTTATGTTGATGGACTGCACCCACTCCATCTCCATCGCATCGAGACCGAGTTTACGACATTGCTTGATGCCGTTTTCGGTGTCGCGTTTGCCTTGCCCGTCTTCCGTTGATGTGGGAATGCCCGGACAGCCGAAGATGAGATCGTTGAATTTCACGTATTTGTATCTAGAACGCTACTATAATAATTATGCGAGTTCTTGGTTTCTGATAATAGGGTCAACACATTCATTGATTGATGTGTTGCTTTGCGTAACTTGCGGACATTGCGTTTTGAGTAAATTGTCCAGTTTCGCAATGGTTTCTTTTATCATTTGAGGATTATTGCTGGCGTACTTGAACACGTGTCCATTCTTTGACCATTCTGCACCAACGGTGAGTGCTCGAAGAAGGGTGTAAAGAGGCAATAATTTTACTTTTGTCTGAATGAGCTTGTTCCAAGCATACTCTTTTCTGACTGTTGATTTTGACATCATGTCACGCGTTGAAATGAGCGTTTCTGGCGTCGTGAGTTGTATACTTTTGTGCAATTCAACATTCGCGTTCGCCTGTTCAAAACTGCCCGCTTGTGAAGTGTATTTCATTTCAATTTTTCTGATTCTTTTACTTATATTCTTGATGTGCTGTTCGCGATTAAGATAGATGTTGTCGAAGAGTTTGTTATTGAGATGTTCCTTGAGCGCAGGAAATATGTTTGATCGGGTATTCGGGGTAAATCCGTTATAGGTATGGGTTAACACATAGCCTGCTGAGGCAATGAGCATGAGTGTTGCACCAATTAATCCGGAATACACCATCGGATGGGCATGCGTACCAATAGCAGTAATTGCAGACGTAAGTGGAATTATGGCACCAAAACCCAAAGCAAAATAGCTTTTATTTGGATGAGTTTCAATAAAATCAACTCCTTTTCTCGTGATGTGCGGCAGAAGATGTTCGAGAGACGTGTGTGCGATGTTTTGTTCTATTAGTGCGCGAAGCAAAATCGGATTTGGAACATCATCAGAACAGGCATAGTCTGTATTCTTGTGCACTTCTTCAGTTATTTCTTTGCCCGAAAACAATGATTTTATTTTTGTCTCCAAATTTTCATCGCTTTGCGGGATGCGTAAGAGCAGCATGGATTGTGGCTGCTCTATTTTTGATCGAAAAAGAGCACTATGTGTTTTTTCAGTCTCAGTGGGATTGTATATTGAGGCGCTAACGTTAATTGGGCCTTTTTTCCCTTCAATTAGAGTAAGCTGTCCGATGTCTTGATGAAACAAATCCATGAGCTATTTATTGACGGTGAGTTTATAAATCTTTCTTTAAGTAACTACTAATAGGTAGTCATCCCTTGATATTCCCGATAGGCTTCAAAGAACAGACAGGCTTCGATATTCCGGCGCGTTCCATCGTTTTCACGACTTCAGAAATGTCCTTGTACGCGAAGCCGGCCTCTTCCGCAAGCCCGGAGAATGAAGCTGTTTTGACGTAAATGCCGCGCTTTTCCATGTCCTTCTGCAGCGTTTCGCCGTCAATCGTGCGCTTCGCTTGCCCGCGGGACATTGTTCGACCAGAGCCGTGCATGGTCGAGCCAAAGGTCTCTTCTTCCGCTTTCTTCGTGCCAACGAGCAAATAGCTTCCGGTTTCCATAGAGCCGCCGACAATGACTGGTTGACCGGTCTTGCGGTACAACGGCGCAATTTCTTTATTACCGGGACCGAAACAGCGCGTCGCGCCCTTGCGGTGCATCACGAGCTCGCGCAGCTTTCCGTCGACCTTATGTTTCTCCACTTTCGCGATGTTGTGCGCGACGTCGTACACCAAGTCCATTTCCATTTGCTCGGGCGTTTGCTTGAAGACTGCCTTGAACGCTTCCCTGATCTGGTGCGTGATGACCTGACGGTTCGCGAACGCCAAGTTCGCGGCGCACGCCATCGCGTGGTAATAGTCCTGACCTTCCTTTGATTTAAACGGCGCGCACGCCAATTCGGGATCCTTGACTGAGAGCTTGTATTTCTTCATCGCGGGACCGAACGTGTTCAAGTAATCCGTGCCAATCTGGTGGCCAAAACCGCGACTGCCGCAGTGCACCATAACCATCACTTGGCCTTCTTTCTCGACGCCAAATACCTTGCCGACTTTTTTGTCGAAAATCTTGTTCACGGTTTGGATTTCGAGATAGTGGTTGCCTGAGCCGAGCGTTCCGAGCTGGTTGATGCCGCGGCCCATCGCTTTCTGCGAGACCTTCGACGGGTCGGCATGCTTGATCGCGCCGAATTCTTCGATGCGGTTCAAGTCGTCCGCCCAGCCGTAGCCGTTCTCGACGCACCAACCCGCCCCTTTGAGCATGACATCCTTCATCTGCTTGTGATTGAGTCGCACGAATCCTTGGCCGCCGACGCCTGACGGCACCATCTTGAACAGCAAATCAACCAATTGCTTGATTTTCGGCTGGACTTGTTTTATTGTTAGGTTTGTTTTGATTAATCGCATCCCGCAGTTGATGTCGAAGCCGATTCCGCCCGGCGAAATGACTCCTTTGTCTGGGTCGAAAGCCGCGACACCGCCGATAGGGAACCCGTAACCTGAATGGCCGTCGGCCATACAGTAGGCGTACTTCACGATGCCGGGCAGGCAGGCGACGTTAGTCAGCTGCTCGACAACCGTGTCGTCCATGTCCTTGATGATGGATTCTGAACCGTAGAGTCTTGCGGGCACGTTCATTCCCGACTTGAATTTCTTCGAGAGCTCCCACGTGACGTCGCC
Organism: uncultured Methanosarcinales archaeon; assembly: GCA_964550175.1. Classification (GTDB taxonomy): domain Archaea; phylum Nanobdellota; class Nanobdellia; order Woesearchaeales; family ARS49; genus DSQK01. The sequence continues at coordinate 41,719 of CAZJXP010000001.1, forward strand.
GCTCTTCGTAAGGTTCTTTATCAGCGCGGGGTTCATACGTCCACCACGACTTGTGCTACCCAGCCTGATTTTGATTCCTTGACCGAGAATTTGTGGAGCGTGATTGCCTTTATGTCGGTGCCGAGCGTCATCTTCTTATTGAGTTTCGCGCCATCGAGCTTCGCGTGCAAGAGCCAGCCTTTGTTTTTTGATACGACAGCCGTTACGGATTTCACCAGGAACTGTTCGGCGTCCTTCAAGTAGACCAATTCGTTGAGGAACGAGTAGAGCAGGTCTTCGATCGTCTTCTTGTCCAGCGTGATGTCGCGTGAGATTTCTTTTTTTATCGATTTCGCGCTGACCATGATGCTTTCAACTGCCAATGCTGACTGCTCAAACAGCTCGTTGAGGTCCTTTCCAGACGCTTCGAACGCGGTGTCAGCCATGACGACGCCTTCCAACAGCTTGAATGTCATGATTCGTTTGTGCTTATGTGCTTTTTAAAGGTTTGTCGTTAGGCTTAAATATAGTCCTCTCTGTCTCGATTTTATGACGGGTTTGGACATAGATTCATTCAACAAATACTTCTGCGGCGGGCCGTACCAGTCGTCGATCTTGCGGTATTCGCAAGTGAACCTGTCGGCTAACAAGCCCTCAGTTGTGCGGTTGGCGCACTTGCTTTTCCTCAAAGACGTTTCATCAGCAGAGAAGGAAAAATATCGGCTTCCTGACAGCAGTGTTCAGATGCAGTACCGGACCTATTCCCGTACGTCGAAAGGAATAGACATAGCAATGGTCTCAAAAAATAAGGATGAGGATGTTTGCGTTTCTGGAAGGCAGCTGATTGCTCGGCCGGATGTCGTGCGCGCAATATTCTGCGCACTCACGGAACTGAAACAAGAGTCGAGCGGACAAGAACTTATTGAGCGCGTTATCACCCATTGGGCAGCGAAACGAGTGCGCGTGCACGACTAATTTATTGCTTTTCTAAGAAGTGAATCAGCAACCGCATCCCCGCGCCCGTTCCGCCGGACGTTCCGAGGGCGTGCTCTTTCCTGCTCCACGCGGGACCGGCGATATCGAGATGGCACCAAGGCAGCGTCACGAAGTTTTTGAGAAATGCCGCGCCGGCCTGCGCGCCGGCTCCTGAACCTTTGTTCGCGATGTTCTTCACGTCCGCGAAATCGCTCTTGATTGCGTCAGAGTATTCTTCATAGAGTGGGAGTTGCCAGGCGCGGTCGTCGGTCGCATTTGCTGAAGCAATGATTTTGTCCATCAACGGCTGGTCAGTGCCCATCAACCCGGACGAGACTTCGCCTAATGCGACGACGCAAGCGCCAGTAAGCGTCGCGAGGTCGATCAATGCGGACGGCTTGAAGGTTTCGGCGTACGCCAACGTGTCGGCAAGCACGATGCGCCCTTCCGCGTCGGTGTTGAGCACTTCAATCGTTTTCTTGTTGAACGCCGTGATGACGTCGCCTGGCTTGTACGCGTCGCCGCCGGGCATGTTCTCCGTGAACGCGAGGAATCCGAGGACGTGGACCGGAAGTTTGAGTTCGGCCGCGCTTTTTATTGCGCCGAACACCGCGGCCGCACCGGCCATGTCCATCTTCATATCCTCCATCGAGTCTGCGGGCTTCAATGAGAGTCCGCCCGTGTCGAACGTGACTCCCTTGCCAACGAGCGCGACAGGTACGCCCGGGCGTCCTTCATAGTCAAGCATGATCAATCGAGGGTCGTGGACGGAGCCGCGGTTGACTGCGAGGAATGCGGTTAAGCCTAACTTTTCGAGCTCACTTTTTCCTAAAACATTGATTTTGATCGGCAACCCCTGCAGGTGGTCGCGAATCGCGCGCTCCATAAGCACCGGGTGCTTGTTGCTCGCGGATTCGTTGACCAAGTCGCGGGCCAATGCGACGTTATTCGCGACTAGATTGCCTTTTCTCACGCCTTCGTCCGCGTCGCCGAGCACGTTGAAGAACTCAATTTTTTTGTCCGCGCTCTTGTATTTGGTGTACTGGTAGAGTCCGAGAATGATTCCTTCAGTGATGGCCTGCGCGCGGTCAGTTGCCGAGCCGGGCGTGTTTGATTCGAGCAGCGCGTTGCCGGCGCGCTTTGCGCCGAGCTCGCGGCAGACTTTCGCCGACAGGCCAGAGGCTTTGCGCAGTATCGAAAGAGAAGGGTCTTTTCCTAACCCGATGAGCACGAGATGATGAAACGGGAGCTTGCCCAACGTCGTGATGGTGCGGCACTTTAACGGCTTGAGGGTGTCGGCCGCTTTCGCGATAGCGCCGCCGAGGACTTGGTCGAGCGTCGCATTGATGAATGTTCCTTCTTGAATCCCGAGCACGAGAACATCGCCGGTGTATGAGATTGGGCTGTCCCTGACACACGTGACGATTGGCATGGTGTTTTTGTGCGCCGAAGACTTATAAACATTTAGCGACGGACATCTCTACTTTCCATCACCGATAATCATTATAAAGAGCGGATGATGCGAATGAATATGCGAAAATTTGCGGTGACTCTGTTCTCGTTTGCTGTTTTGATGCTGTTTTTGCTTCCGGCGGTTGCCGCGAAAGAATCCGCGGGCATCGGCCCAGATTCGGCGTTCTGGTCCATGGATTTGTTTTTCGAAAAACTCAATCTGTGGCTGACGTTCGATCCGGCCGAGCGCGTTCGGATAAATCTCGCGCACGCGGACGAGCGCGCGCATGAAGCGGAAACGGCGAAGGATGCGTCACTAGAACGAGTAGTTGCGCAGCGCGAGATCGACGTGACCCGCGCGCAGACCGAATTTTCCGCGCTTAAGCGTCCGGAAAAGATTTCTGCGGAAGTGAAGCTGCTCGTTGACGAACAACAAGACGCATTCCTTGAGAATGACGCGGTTGAAGAGGATTTTTTTGAGCAGGACGAAGATTGGAATGATTTGCTCAAGGACGTTCCTGAAGTCGCAACCACTATCGAACCAACGAACGCAATAACTGGAGCGGTCGTTGCGGATGAAGTTACTGAAGAATCGACGGATGAGCCGGTTGAAACTATCGAACAAGGAGTTGCTGAAGAAGAAATCGCGCAGGAAGAAGAGGAAATCATTTCGATGCCGCTGAAGATAAGCGCGTTCGTCCAGGGCGGCGAAGTGACGCGCCTGAATATTTCCATCAACGGCGAGATGAAGAAGCTCACACTTGCGATAATTGACTACAACGCGACCATCAAAGAAGTGATGAAGCGGTACAATTTATCGTATGCTGACGTGAAGAAAGCGATTACGTGGAAAGAGGAATAGTTTTTCTTAGAATTTCGTTGTTGCGGCAATGCCGGCCGGGATTGCAGCCGAGCTGCATCCGCCAGCAAGCCGCACGGCAGGTCTTCTGTTGTCCGTTACCGTTTCCCTGCTTCACTTTTTACCGCCCCGATTGGACGTAGCGTCAGTACAGCCAAATTCTATTAGCATCCATAACCCTTTTAAAGCTTGTTTTCAATCAATTTCCATGGTCAAATACGACGCCAAAGTCATCGAAATCCGCGACGAAACCCCGCGAGTGCGGTCGTTCAAGGTGTGGTGGCAAGGCATTGAGCAGTTCACGTTCAAGCCAGGCCAGTTCATGATGCTCAGCGTCCCCGGGTTTCTTAATCCAGGCGGGTTTCCCGTCAAGCGCGCGTACAGCATCGCGAACGCCCCGATAGAGAAAGGATTTCTTGAGTTTACGGTTACCGCAAAGAATCCTAATGGGCTCTCTGCTCAATTGAACAAACTCAAAGTCGGCGACATGATTTCCTGCGAAGGGCCGGCCGGAATGTTCGGACTCAAATTGCCGGCAAAAAAGAACATCACATTCATCTCAAGCGGATCTGGAATCTCGTCATTGCGTTGCATGTATCGCCAATTGCTTCTGGAAGGATTCAAGGAAGACATCTGGCTTGTGGCAGGATTTCACGCGCCTACGGATTACATCTACAAGGACGAGCTGATGCATCTGCGCGTCAAACATCCACATTTTCACGTCATTCCTGCGATAACGACTGATGATTCTAATTGGGACGGCGAACGAGGGCGCGTCACGGCGATATTGCCGAAGCTATTCAAGGACGCCCCTTCGCGCGAGTACTACCTCTGCGGCTCGCTGCAAATGGTCGACGACACCATCAAGGTGCTTACGGATATGGGCGTGCCGCGCGGCCAGATCCACCGCGAGATCTGGTGAATTATGATTGTCGTCGTAGCGGTCACGGATATGTTCTTTCAGTCAAAAATAATCGAGACGGCGCACGCGGTTGACGGAGATATTGTCCTCGCAACAACCGAGAAAGCGGTCTATGATGTCATGGACCAGCTTAAGCCAGGCAAATTGATTATTGATCTAAATGATTTGAAGATTGACGCGATTTCTACAATCAAGGGAGCGAAAGCGAAGAACGCAAAAATAATTACTGTCGGATTCGTCTCGCACGTGCAACGTGATTTACAGGCGCGCGCGAAGGTCGCGGGCTGCGATCAAGTGTTGGCGAGAAGCGAATTTGTTGATAGGCTGCCTGAACTACTCCGTGCGCCATAATACGGTCTTTTTGTCTCCGTCTTTCACATACGCGCTGCCGATGAATTCCGCCTCGCGCAAAACCCGTTTGTACAGCAGATGCGCGATACGCTTTGCGTTATCGGGATGGATGTCGAACTCGACGCCAACAATTTCCTTTTTGTCATTTTTGATGAAATACGCCGAGCTGTCCGGCTCGCGCATCGCGACGGCAGTCTCCCGCGTGAGCGGGCCTTCAATAACTAGCTTTACGAGCGGCAGGGTGCCCCACTGTATCGCGACGCCTTTCTTTTCGGCGCGGGTGACGGCGCGGTCGAGGCAGTACTCGTGCACGCAGACATAATGCTTGTCGTTCACATCCGTGCGCAAGTAGCTAATGAATTTCGGCGTCCGGATATATTTTCCGCAGTCAATACAGATGAGCGTGTGCTCGGCGCCGCAGCAGTCGCAAGACCAGGGCTTTGTTTTCTGGCGGTGGACGGATTTGTACTCTTTCAGCACTTTTGAAATGCTTTTGTCCTGCAGTCCGGCCTCAAGAAAAAGCTCTTCGACAATCAGCTCGATGGACACATTCACGTTTTTCCAGAAGTGGGACTGGTTTAAAAGCGTTCTGACAAACTCTTGCACACAATCAGTTCTTTCCCGACAAAGAGGTGGAACACGCGCTTTCCTTCTAATCCCGCTTCAAATTTCTTTCTTTCTTCCCAGTATTTTTCTTGGCTGATACTGCCGTGCAGGATGACTCGACCGACACGTTCGCGCTTGAGGATGGCCTTGACGTCTCCCGGCTTCTTGGTTGTCGTGACGACGCGATAACTCGATTTGAAGAACGGGCTTTCTATGAGTTCGAGGCTGGTGAGATATTCTTCGCACGAAAACAGTTCTTTTGCCGGGATGAATCCCGTAAGATTGGTTTTGATGACGGCCGGGTCGACTTCGTACAGGTATTTGAGCGGTCGTGACGTAGGAAACGGAGCCGATTCCGTCCCTTGCAGCGTGTGCGCGCCGGGAAGGATGCACGCAGATAATCGCGCTTGCATTAATTTTCCTAGGTAGGCGGTTAAACGGTTGATCTGGTGCGCGACTGAGAGGTATTCAAGTTCCCATTTCGCCTTGCTGATCTGGATTTGAGGCGGAAGCTCGATGGCGATGTCTTTGGTGAGGCGCTCGGCTTCTTTGATGAGCGTGGGCAAGTGTGGCGAAAAGCTCGTTTCGATGTCTCGCACATCCTCTGCGGCCGGTCGTCCGGGGTCGCAGAACACGATTGAGGCGTGTTTCAGCTGTTTGAGCACATTCAAACCGTCATCCGCGATGAATTCGATGTTCGTTAGTTTTCGCTTTGCGGCGTTTGCCTTTGCATATTCAACTTTTCGCGGGTCAATGTCAATCGCGATGACCTTTTTGCAGGTTTTCGCGAACGCGATGGTTTGGATGCCGATGCCGCAGCCGACTTCGACCAAAATGTCGCAGGCAAGTCGGTTTGCGCGGTGTTCGGCTACGAGTTCGTTCGTGGCAAATCTCAAGTCCTCTTCCAACATGAAGTAGTCATCCGAGGTCTTTTTGGACCGCAAACGTGCTTTTGCTATAGATAGAAGCTCCTCAAACTCCTCGAGTTGAAGGGTTTCCTTGATTTGGGCGTCCTTTTTGCCCCGTTCTAGCAATTCCTGGATGCGCCGGATCTGTTGATCGGCGTCCGCGGGGGGGTAGGTCGTGAATAACATACGGGTTTCACAGGACACTTTCTAGGCATACCTTTATAAACCCTCCATTCCCTTATCGTCGTATACTGAGTTCTAGCAACTTAGTAGAATATTAAGCAAAACGTCCGCGTAAGCGGATGCAAGCATAACTAGGAAGTGAATAGAATGGATTTCAGAAGTGGACCGCGAGAAATGTTCGACGCTACGTGCTCGAAGTGCCAGAAGGCATGCAAAGTTCCGTTCAAGCCCCGAGAAGGCCGAGACGTGTTCTGCAGCGATTGCTTCAAGGCACAGCGAGACAGCCAAGGCGGCTCGTCTTACTAAAACAGTCAAACCTTTCTTTTTGTTTTTTTATTTATTCTCGGTGTGGGTTATTTTTCCAATTGATGAGATTGAGCTTTGTTATATGTCTTTAAGTCGCTAAATGTTTATTAATCTGGTTTGTGTGCTCGTTATTGGGGTGTTTGTATGACAACAACGGAACAGAAGAAGCTTATTATCGCGCCGAACCAGGGAGCTTTTTTGGAGGCGTTACACACAATGCCTCAGCCGTACAACGGCGAGTTATCGTTCTTTGCTGATGGGATCCTCCCGGGTCGCAGTCAGGATGCTGATTTTGTCTTTGCTTGCGCGCGGCGAGGAGTTATTCCCGGGTCTATCGCACTCAGCTATTCAAAGAACACCGACATCATAAAGAATGCTGGGCAGGGGCATTGGGAAGTTGAACATGATCCTACGTCGTTCATGCACTTCAGCGGATACGAATCTTCTGCAATGGCTAACACGCACATCAACATGGCAATTCGTGGTGGTCGCATCCATCAATTTGATGTTGATGTGGGCCTTAAGGGGTTTGAACCCTTGCGTAATGACTTGTTAGGACAATTGGTGGCAAACGGTTATCATATAGGTCATGGTGAGTTTGTTTATTCTCTTTGGCACAACCATCAAGACCGTGGTTCCGGTAAATATGACGCCACAAGACTTTGCTTCAACGCAACGTCAGGATTGGAACTTAAGCTCTTCAGTCAGCAGGATCATCTTACTGAAGAATGGAAAGGCGCGGCGTCCAGAAACTTCTTTGAAGTATGGTTCGAGAAATTAGCGGCGAAGTACGATAAGAAAGATTAATTTTCCCCAACAATATACGTGCAGCCTTCCATCCCGCACTTGGCTTCGTGAACGGCGTTTGCGGGAATGTCAAGCCGTTTGCCCGGCGTCAACAGGAACTTGTTGCGGTTCATCGTGACCCACATAGACCCTTCCAGAACGATTAACGTCGTTTTGCCGTGCGAATGCTCAGGATAGAACTTGTGCGGCTCATCTTGATGGATGTAGACTTCCTTGAACCCTTCCTTCATCAATCCGACCATGATTTCGGATTCGTTCATATGAAGACGTAGCGGTAGACGATCTGCGCCTCATCGTTACTGAACAACGTGATTTGCGCCAAGTATTCGCCGTGCACGGCAGGAAGGGGCTCGTAGAACTGCAGATGGAACGCATCAAGGTTGTCGCTTAACGGACCTCGCCTCGAGAAATAACCAATTTCAGGAATGAACACTGCGATTTTTAGGTCATCTTCGTTGTTGCGGTCGAGCCCGATTATCGCGCTGAGTTGACCGTACTCGGTCTGCAGATGCGCGGTTTCTACCGTGAATGCGGATGCCGGCATGGCGAACAACAAAACCAGGAATAGTAATGGCCATTTCATTTTCCTCTTGGAGCTATTCTGCCTTTTAACGATTGCGGTGCTGCAAATAATATGTCGCAGGTTTTAAAAAGGGTCTTTTTACCTAAAATCTGAGTGAGTGAAGATGAATTCATACGTATTGCGGAAAATAACCGTGCCGAAAGTTGCCGTCCCTAATCTGAGCCTGCCAGTCATGGAAACATTCCTGCAGCAGCAGATAATCCGCTACGCGGCCAAGGAGATTCCGGGATTTATGGGCGTGGACCAGCTCCTTCGCGCGAGGCATTCCGGCGGCGGGAAAGTCGACCTTGACGTCACGGTGCGCGTCCGCAACATTGCCAGCGGCGCGGTCGGGCCGGAGAATAATTATAAAGGCCCGCTCGACAATATGTTTGAATGAAGCTCGCGAAGGACGTCGAAGCGGTCGATTTAGGGATCTATCTTCCTGCGCACAAGACTCTCGTGCTGTCTGACTTTCACATCGGCTACGAAGAGGCGCTGAACAAGCAAGGCGTGTTCATTCCGCGGCTGCATCTCAAGGACATCCTATCGCGCATCGAGAAGATATTCGCGGTTCTTGACAAATCGAAAAAGAAAGTCGAGATGGTCGTGCTCACCGGCGACGTCAAGCACACATTTGGGTCAATCGGACGGCAGGAATGGCGCGACATCACGCGGTTGATTGAGGTTTTGCACAAACACTCGGCAAAAATAGTGTTAATCAAAGGCAATCATGATGTGCAATTGGGCCCAATCGTGAGTCGCAAAGGAATCGTTATGGTTCCTGAGCACCGCGTCGGGGACTTTCTGATAATCCACGGTGACACGCTGCCCGTAAATCTTGCGGGCGTCGCGACCATCATCATGGGGCACGAGCATCCGGCGGTAACGTTGCGCAGCAAAAACCGCGCGGAGAAATACAAGTGCTATCTTGTCACGAGTTATAAACGGAAACGATTGATCGTGCAACCGTCGTTCAATCTCTTAACGGAAGGGACGGATGTGCTGAAAGAACAGCTATTGAGTCCATTATTGAAGACCGGATTCCTTGGAAATTTGCTTTCATCGAAGGTATTTATTGTCGATGACAGGCTTCACGAAGTGCTTTCTTTCGGTAGCCTCAAGAGCCTTAAGTAGCGGCAAATGAGCCATAACCTTTAAAAAGTGAGTCCTGGTCTACTGAGTGTATTGAGGTGGGGGAGTGAGACTATGGTTCAAGACAAAGTGCCGCGTATTTCAGCAATTGATAAGTTGCCGTTCTACACCGAACAGCATTCTTCTTCAGAATTGGAAGCCATTACCATTCCAGTAATGACGTCTCAGGAGCGCAAGGAACTTGACGCCTATTTACTTAAAGAAAATCTCGAATTCAACACGACGTTCGCGGACATGACGACGCAGATTGGACGTTATAATGGGAAAAAATTCTATGTGCAGGTTCGCGCAGACGCCCTGTATGTCCCGAGCACGGATCGAACCATGTTCTTTGCCATGACTCCGTTGTCCGCCGCTGAGCGCAAAAATCTGGAAACCTCAATACAAACCGCGCTCGACAACCTTCGCAGCTACAAAAAGGACTTACGCGCCTAGAACCGGTATCCGCAGCCCTTGCAGACGTGCGTGTCGAATTTCTCCTGATACTCGGTGGTGTCGCCGAACGAGAGCTTCCCGTTGCAGCCCGGGCACTTAGGCTCTAGATTCTCAACGTGGGCGAAAAAGTCGTGCGATGTCACCATTTTACTGACTTTTTATGCGTTTTTAAGATATAAAGGTTTCTTTGGCTCAATCGTCATGCAGATTTTCGCGCAACGCGACTACAACTTCCAAAACTTTCTTCGCGGTCAATTCAGGATGCTCTTCGCGCACCCTTTTTGCGAGCGCTTCGTCATCATTGATGATGTCGGGCAGCAACGGGGCATCCCTCCAATGCGTGGCCATATCAATCGCGATTCCGATGGAGTCGCGCGACGGCTTGATTTTTGGCGGTGATTTCTTTCGTTTTTCAGTCCCGCCTGTGAGGACTTTCATCAACGCAGCATCTATCTTTTTTGCGAGCGCGGCCTCATCATCGCTGAGTCGCTCAATTATGGTGCGCTCAGTCCAATCGATGAGAGACCATAGTTTGCCCATAATATCATGCGATTTCTTCGAATCTTTCGTGATCTCATTCAGATTCGCTTTGATGTACTGGACGAGTTGAAACTGTGTTTCAAGCACTTCCTTGAGTTTTTTGAGGAGCCGCTCTATTTCCGGCACCGGATTCAGCGCGATGTCGTCACCCCAGCACTCCTCTCGTAGTTTTTTGTACTGCGTGTTGAGGGCGGAGATGTTTTTGAAGAGCGTTTTTTCAGTCGTTTCGAGCGCTTCGGTGTCTATCAGCTCGCGCGAGATGAGAGCTTCAATTTCGGGCAGGATTATGAATCGGTCCTTCGGGTCATCATATCTGACGTGGACCATACGCTGATGTTTCTTCGCGTACGCTTCAAAACAATCAGCCAGAATCTTTTTTATGGCGCTTTCCTCGAGAGCGATGAGCTTCTTCTTGTCTTTTCCGAACACCCAGTTGAGCAGGCCCATGATTATGGCGCTCGCGTTTGCGTATATTAACTTTTCTTAGCGCTCAGAATCCGCCCAACGTGCTTTGACTTCCTTTCTTCTCGAGTTCATCCGAGGAAATTCCCAGAACTGCGAATATGCGCTCAACCGAAGGCAATACTTGGTGCTCGATGTAGTACTCGCCGTCGTACTCGTCCTGCTTGGCCTCGTCCTCGAGCTTGACGCGATCGCGGATCTTTCCCTTGCCTTTGGTCACGACATACTTGATGATGTCGCCCGGACGGACAATCGTTCCTCGGTCCTGCAACCGTTTTGCGGCGGCGACGTGCGGGCCGACGCTATCATATTCGGAGATATCTTTCGTGAGCTGCGTGCAGATGACGACCTTGTCGAGCGGAATCTTATTTGCTTTCAAGTCCGAGATGATGGTCTTGACATGTTCCGCGGCCTTCTTTGCGTTTCCTTCACCCAAAACTATCTGCAGCACATCTTTTTGAATATCTTTAGCGACGAACGAGGTGTTACGTCGTACCGTTTCAAATCCGCGGATCTTCAGCTTACCTTTCGAGTCGATGAGGGCGTATTTTTTCTTCGCGCCGGCTTCGGATGACTTCACCGCGACGAACAATCCGCGCGGATAGAAATTTTCGTACTCCAATTCCATCGGAGACGGCAAGGTTTGGTTGAGCTTTTTCACGAATTCGACCGCGTCCTCCTTCTGTTTTTTGCCTAGCATTAAGAATATTGAGTCCGTGTCGCTGTAGAGCACGCGGAACCCTTCCTTCTGCGCGGACTCGATTGCGAGCGTGATGTAGTGCCGGCTGTAGGCCGTGACGCTCTGGCCGCACTCGAAGCTGTACCATCTTGCCGGCGCGAACCCCAGATAGCCGTAGAATGAGTTCGACAACACTTTGAGCGCCTCGCTTCTTGCCGCGAGCAGCGGGTCCTTCTTCGTTTCATGCTTGATCATCTCCTTGATTCGAGCACGCCGCGAAATCAAGTCCTCGAGAATCCTTGATAGGAAGCCTCGGCGTTTTTTGCAGAACCGGTAATGCTCCCCCTCAAGCGGAACTTCATCAACGCTCGGGCAGCACAAGCAGTTCAGCATGCCCGGCGAGATGTTCTGCGACACGATGACGCTCGGATACAACGAACGGTAGTCGAACACGGCAATGCTCTCATACAATCCCGGCGTCGGCTCGAACACGAGCGCCCCCTTGAAGCGCTGGGTCATTCTCCCGGTCTGCTGCGAATAGGAAGGCTTGTTGAGGATGGTCTCGTGCGCCAACGAGGCCTGCTTGATGATGAACCATTCAACCAACTGCGAAAAGCTCATGCGGTTGATGTCCCACAACGGCACGCCGATGATTCGCACGAACTCAATCATGTTCGGCAGCACTTTCATGCACAAGTCGTACGTGAGCTTCGTGTCCTGGATGTTATACCGCGCGTAGTCCGCGAGGATAGGATCATTCGTGTCCCATGCCTTCGACAAATTATCGAGATCGACCTCGTGTTTGCCCTCGCCGATGAGCTCCTTTGAGACCGCGTCGAGCGAAAGGCTGTCCGTCGACATACTTCTGCCGACTACGTTGCGGATGAACTTGAAGATGTCGACATGCGTGATTCCGGTTATTTGAACGGACGTGTTGGTCTTTCCGCCAATCCTGATCTCGCTGCCGTCCAAAGAGAAATCCATCGCGAGCTTGTACTTCGCCGCGCGCTTGATGAGGAACGGCAGGTCGAACCCGTCCGAAAAGTAGCCGGTGAGGATGTCAGGCTTGTACTCCTCGATGATTTCCTTCACTCGCTTAAGCATATCCGCTTCCGTCTGCACGAACTCGATATGTTTGTCGTCCGTTGGAAACTTCTTCCACGTGACGAGCTTATGGTAGTTTTCGCCGTAGAACGCCACCATCAGGATGGGATCCTTATCCATCTGGACCTTGCCTGCGGAGTTGTACGTTTCGATGTCGAACGAAAGCACCTTCGGCTTGACGACATCGTCCGACGCCTGCGCTACCGAACGGGCTTTCAGCACGGGAACGCGCGAACGCTCGGCGTATGACTCCCCTTTCGCTTCGATTAACGTGAGCGGCTGCAGTTTCTTGTCGAGCAGATAGCGCCGCACGAACGGGATGTCGTACTCGTAGGAATCTTTGACTGCCGGGTGCTTGCGGATGGCTTCGCGGATGACCTGGATGCCCGCGGGCAGGTTGACGAATATCTGCAGCATCTTCTGCGGATGCTCGTTGAGGTTCCGCGTCACTTCCTCGATGCGCGTGACCTTGTATTCAATCTCTTTTTCGACAATTTTGAGTTTGATGAATTCTTCCTTGATCGCGTCGGCGTTCCGCGGCGTGACGTAGAAATACGGCTCGAACGTGTCGTCATGGACGCAGACGACCTTGCCGTCTTCCGTGCGCCCGTAGAGATGGATGCTTGCCTTGCCGTCCTCAAGCCGGTGCGTGGCGTCCGTGAGAAAGAAGCGCAGCGTTATCATGGGTGAATTATCGACGATAGAGTATAAAAGATTACTGCTGCGGCGGAGAGTCTATGACTGGCGCGACATATTTCGCGATGACGGTTCTGACCGCGCTCAGACTGAACGGCTTTTGGATGGTTTCCACAGCGCCCGCGGCGAGAGCGTCATCGATGCTCTGCTCATCCCCCCACGTTCCGCTCGCGATGATGCAGGTCAAGTCAGGATGCAACACTTTGGCTTCCTTGACGAGCAGCAACCCGTTCTTGCCCGGAGGCATCTGGTAGTCGGTGAGCAGGAGATCGGGACGCTTTTCGCGCAGATAGGCAAGCGCGGCATCCGCGTTCTGCGCGGTTTCGATGGCATAGTGCTTGCCGAACAATTTGCTGTAGAGCCCCAATAGCGCGGATTCATCATCAACTATGAGAATTGTCTTTTTCTGAACGTCCATTGCGAGTGTTATCGTCGTGACATTTATAAATCTTTCTAATAGTGTTACCTAGTAGTGGTTACTAAATGGATTCATGTCGCAACCCTTAAATAACGCGGTTTGCATCAGCAATTCATGGTTGAACTGCGCTTAGGGGTCATCGGCTACATTGAAGAAAAGTTTGATGCCTATGCCGGACAGGCGCTCATCCGCGACGGCTATCGGCGCTTCGAAGCCGCAAATCCTGGCGTTCCGAAGGTCATCGTCTCAAATCTCATCGAACTCGGCATCCCAAAACTAGCCTATTTTGAAGCAACGCAGAACAACTGGCGGCGCGTCGGGATTGCACCCGCTATCGTCCGGGACCTCGCGCGCAAATACGGCTGCGAGTTCGCGAACGTCACGCGCCAAGAGATCATCGGGCAATCCTGGGGAGATGAGGCTGAACGATTCATCGAGTCAATCGATGCGTTGTGCGCGATCGGCGGAAGCTCCCGAGTAATCGCGCTTACTCAGCAAGCACGAGCGTTCAACAAGCAGATATTTCAATATGTGCTGCCATTGAAAAGTTAGGCAATCTTTAAATAGCATCACGTGGAAGATATTCTCATGCAAGATGTCATCATCATCGGCGGTGGAGCGGCGGGACTGACCGCGGCAATCTATACTTGCCGAAAAGAGCTGAAGACGTTGGTTGTCTCTCCCGAATACGGCGGACAGACGAATTTGACGTCGCACATCGAGAACTATCCGGGTTTTGTCACGTCAACCGGCTGGGACTTGATGGCAAAGTTCAAGGAGCACGCCGAGCATTTCGGCGCGGAAACGCGAACGGCCAAGGTAACTAACGTTGAGAAGAAAGGAAAAGGGTTTCTGGTTCATTTCGACGACGGCACGACGGAAGAGTGCAAGGCAGTCATTATGTGCCACGGCAAACTGCCACGACCGCTGAACATCCCGGGCGAAAAGGAATTCCTCGGACGCGGACTTTCTACATGTGCCACTTGTGACGCTCCTTTGTACAAGGGTAAGAAGGTTGCTGTTATTGGCGGCGGAAACGCCGCGCTCGAGGCCGTCGAGGAACTACAGCACGTCGGCGCGATTGTTACGCTGGTGCATCGTCGCGACGAGTTCCGAGCCGACGAAATCACCGTCAAGAAAGTCAAGGCGCTCAAAGGAGTCACGTTCATCCTGAATCACGCCCCCGTGCACATCAAGGGGGACAAGTACGTCACGGCGTTCGAGATTGAAGACGTTGTGTCAAAGAAGAAACAGACGCTTATGCTCGACGGCGTGTTCTCGGAGATCGGCCACGTCGCGGATTCAACCATGGTCAAGGACTTGTGCAAATTGAATCCTGCAGGCGAAGTCATCGTTGACGACGTCGGAAACACGTCCTGTCCGGGCATATTTGCGGCCGGAGACATTACTCCCGTCAAGTTCAAGCAGACCGTCATCGCAGCCGGCGAAGGGGCCAAAGCCGCGCTCGAATGCCACAGATGGCTTACTGGCGGGAAGAGCACAGGAGAATATAGCAAATAGAGTCGCTAAATCCTTTTATTCTCGGTTTATGCGTCCTTTGTCATGGGATGCGGCGGTGGCGGGTGCGATGGCGGCGAGCCTGAGGCAATACTGCACGGAGACATTCAGGCGCCGTTTCCGAAGCCTATCTCTTTGATGACGACGACGGTTGACGACGTGATCGTTTACCTTTCTCGCGAACTTAAGCTCACTGCCGATTGCCATTCTAAGGGGATTTATGTTGAAGGAAGCCTGACGCGCGGAAACGTCTCCACTTTTTTCCGCACGGTGCCCTCATTTTCAAAAGATAAGCATTCCGACGGGCTATCCTGCAAAGGGGAGCTAGGCGAAGAGAGCATTCAGGGCAAACCTCTTCCCGAAGGGTACGTTCAGCTGTGGCACGACATCGCCGACAAAGTGAACGCGTATTTCAAGAAATAACGCACTGGACATTCTAGCGCAGACTATATAAATTAATCAAAACGATTATTTTAAATGACCGAATTTATTTGGGCTCGTTTACTGGGGTTTGTTCTTACTGATGGCTGTCTTTATTATGGAAAAAAGAACAATTATTATGAGGTTAGTTTTTCTGTTGGTCAAAAAGAAGATGTTGAAGAACTCTCCAATGATTTGAAGCGTCTTGGTTATTCCCTGCGCGTTCAATTCCAAGAAAAGACTATGCACTTCGGTGAACGACTCGTTCGTATGAAGGTCTTTCGTTTAAAATGCACTTCCAAAGCGCTCTTTTCAGAATTTGTTGGGCGTGGTGCGCCCATAGGTGACAAATCATTGCAATCATATTCTGTTCCCGAGTGGATTATGGTCGGATCAGCCAAGATAAAACGAGCGTTTCTTTCAGGCATTCTTGGCGGCGACGGTTCAAAAATCGCAATGAGACTTTCAACACGCCCATTCAAACAACCCTGCAATACGCCATCCATCAATGATTTCGAGTTTTATAAAGACCAAGACCAGATTAAAGGAGGGATTTCGTTCGCTCATCAACTCGCCGAACTATTCAGCGAACAAAAAATAGTAGTTAAATCAGTTTTTGTCAAAGGAAAATTTCCTCGTAAACGCGGAGGATACTCATCTAGCATTCATATTTCATTTAGTAACAGTTTTGAAAATTGTATTAACTATGGTTCCATAGGTTTTGCTTATTCCCGACAAAAAACTGAAGCATCTGACCCAGTCATCAGATTCATGAATCGAATCATTATTCTGCGTGAAAACTGGAAGAAACAGCATGCATCTGCATTAAATTTATATAATGCTGGGCTTTCCATCAAAGAAGTCTCTCAAATCATTGGACTAAATTACGGGACCGTTTTTGGGTGGTTGAGAGAGGGAAAACGTCCTACAGTAGGATACCATAAACTTAAATTTGGTGAACTGAATGCTGCAAGTAACAACTCAGAAATTTAATGAAGACGTGCTACAAAGCAAACTTCCAGTTATTATTGATTATTACGCTGTGTGGTGTCAACCCTGCAAACTTCTCGCGCCCATATTCGAGAAGGTCTCGAAGACGTTCGACGGCAAGATGGTGTTCGCGAAGTGCGACGTCGACTCGAATCAGGCGCTGTCGCAGCAGTTCGACATCCGCGGCATCCCATGCATGATCATCTACAAGAACGGCAAGGAAGTCGACCGACTCGTCGGCGCGCTTGACGAAAACCTACTGAAGTCGAAGATTTCTGCGGTCTTGAAATAATTGTTTAATAACTATTTTTTCCCGGTTAGTGCGCCGACAATCATCAAAACGATTCCACCAATAACTAATGGAATCATGTAGGCGGCATAGGGTATTGTTGAAGTCGTATACAATCCGAAGAGCTGTTCTTGGGTGGTTGTATATATCCCCGCAACGATTCCTATTGCCAACAGAATGACGCCGATAACGATCAATGGTTTGTTCATTTTGATACCTTCTCAGTCTATTAGGGGACTGAAGTATATAAGGTAAGGACTCTTCATGAGACGAATCCGAGATTATATTGCGAAGAACTTGCTCACAAGGAAGATGATCATTGCGCCGAGCCCGAACCACGCTAACTGAATCAATGCCTTCGGGTAGTCTTGGTCCTGGTGTAACTCGGGAATCAAGTCTGCCGCCGCAATGTAGATGAATCCGCCCGCCGCCATCGCGAGCATCACGGGTTCTGCGGATGCAACACTATTCGCGAAGAAGTACGCCACGACAGCGCCAAGGACTGCAGTTAGGGCTGAGAGAAAGTTGAAGAACAACGCCTTGGACTTGCTAAATCCGGCGTAAATCAAGATGCTGAAGTCCCCTATTTCTTGAGGAATCTCGTGCAAAATAACTGCAATTGTTGAAACGATGCCCAAATGAGGGCTCACAAGATAGCTGCTCGCGATGATGGCGCCGTCCATAAAGTTGTGCACGCCGTCGCCGACCAGGTTCAGGATTCCGACCGGCTTCATTCCTTTGTGGGCGTGGCCGTGGTGCGAGTTGCAGCTTCCGTGGTGGCAGTGATGCCAATACAGCAGCTTTTCGATAAGGAAGAACAACGTCATGCCGAGAAAGACGAACCCGAATATAGGCAAGTTGCCGTCAGCCGCGACGGCTTCAGGAATGAGGTCGAAAAAAGCAGCGGACAACATAGCTCCTGCCGCGAACGACACGAACCAGAACATCATCTTATCGAATTTGATGAATTTGGATAGAAGCGTCAAAGCCCCCACGAAAGAAATAATGCTGACAATCAAGACTGAGATGAGAATGTTCGCGAGCGGGGGAAGCATGCCATTCCCCCTAGATTACTGCTATTAATATCTTTCGTTTTTGTTAATAATATTTCCATAACATTCTTATAGAAGTTAATAATTACTCTCCTTATGAGCATTGTCAGCATCTCCCTGAACGAAAAGGCACTAGGTGAATTGGACGCCGTCACCGATGAGCTTGCCATCGGACGTAGCGAAGCCGTCCGTTCAGGAATCAAGCTTCTCGCGGAGCAGGCGAAGTCGTCGATGCCATTGAAAGGGATCGTTACGGCAACGCTTACCGTTGTGTACAAGGAAAGCCATGCGGACCTCGATGAAGTCATCCATGAGCACCAGAAATGCATCGTGACGCATTTGCATCACCATCTTGAAGCGACCTGCATTGACTTGTTCATCTTGAAAGGAGACGCTGCACGCATCAAGGCGCTCGTCCAGGCGGTTCAGCACAACAAGAAGCTCGACCATCTGAAACTCGTTCTTTGTTGACCCGCAACATTTAAAAGACACGTTAGGATTCTCCCGCTATGCTCAAAAAGCCGGTGATCATCGTCAATTTCAAGACCTACAAAGAGGCTTCCGGGCTCAATGCGGTCAAATTGGCGAAAATCTGCGAACACGTCGCGTTGGAGACTAATACTTCGATTGCGGTTGCCGTTCAGGCGCTCGATGTGCAACGCGTCGCTGCGGCTGTTCAAATTCCTGTTTTGGCGCAGCACGTCGACGGGTTTGGCTACGGCGCGCACACCGGAGCGGTGTTGCACGAAGCCTTGATGGCTGCCGGCGCGAAAGGCAGCTTAGTCAATCATTCTGAATGGAAGATCCCTCTCGCGAACATCCACGCCGCGATTAAATCGTGCCGTAGCGAGAATTTTGTGGTTGTGGCTTGTGCCGACACGCCTGAAAACGCGAAAGAAATTTCGCTCCTGAAGCCTGACTTCATCGCGATTGAACCGCCGGAACTTATCGGCGGGAAGATTTCGGTGTCTGTTGCACATCCTGAGATAATCACGGCGGTGACGGACAAGGTCCACCGTGTGCCTGTGCTTTGTGGCGCTGGAATTCATACGAGCATGGACGTCGCGAAAGCCATTGAATTAGGAACACAGGGGATTTTGATTGCGTCAAGTGTTGTTTTAGCGAAGAACCCCGAAGCCGTATTGAAAGATTTGGTTGAAGGATTGAAGAAGCAGTAATTCTGAGTTTTTTGTTTTTGCTTGAGTCCCCGGCCGTTATTGTAGCGTCGTTAAGGCATCAATTCTAACTAAGATAGAGCTAACGGTTCTAATCGGGGCGGTAAAAAGTTTTATGTGGGCAAGCAACTGACAAGAAAGCTTAATGCATCTTCAAGGAACTACCACAAATATCTTGTAAATCTTTCTCGTATACCAGACTTCGTTCGCGCTCGAGACGCCGCAGTCTGCCGGCGCGCTTTCACCGTACTCATCAATATCCCACAGGCAGACGTTGAACGCGTACGTGCCGGGCTTTGTCGGGACGCCGGGCGTGATCTCGCTTCCAACGACTATCCTCACAGGGAACGTCTTGAACTCGTTGTTCTTGATGACATTCGGGCCTTCGGAATAAAGCGCCCAGTGCGAGCTGATGTAATCAGGGTCTGCTTCCAGAATCTGCTCTTCCAACGGGGTGAATGCCTTCGAGAACTGGACGTTCATCCCGAACTGCTTCTCCTTATCCAGGATGTTTTGGATGCCGACCCAGAAGCTCGCTCCGTTCCCTTCCGACAACGTGGCCTTGTTTATAGGGATTGCGACCACGCTGCCGTCGCGAATCAACGCCTGGATCTGCGACTCGGTGTCGCGGTCGATCGCCTCTCGGAACGTGTCCGTGCTCGTGTAGAACTGTCTTAGGAAGTACAATGACGCGGCGAATATGATGACAGTGAGGATGAGAATGACGAAGAACCCAACCGTCAGCTCCATTCCTCTTCGTGCCATACTAAACTGTTCCAGGCGTGATGTACGTAATCTTTTCCAACGGCTTGGTGAACGTGCCCTTCTTCGGCGTGCCGCTCTGGTCATAGGAATACGCGACGCTCAAGGTCGTGAAATGGTTCGATTCCGGGGCTTCAACTGACGTAATGGGCACTTCAACGAAGAAGCTCTGCCCGACCGCTGTGAGCTGTCGACTTACCGGCAAAAAGCCCAGTTCTTTCGTGCCGTCAAGCACGCGGATACTGTCTATGTTGATGTTTGACGTAGTCGCTTGCGTATTGTAGAGTGTGAATTCCGCCTTGATGCGGTCGTCCTTCACGTTGAACGGCTTGTTGTAAGTAAATTTGTTGTTCAAATGGAAGACGTTCAGGTTTCGGTCGTCAAAGATGCTGGTCGGCACCACGTTGATGCTGCCGCGCACCGTGCTGATGCAGACGTCCGTCTTGCAGCTCAAGTCCATGTACTGTCCCGCGCTGCCGGAGCACTGGCCGCAGTCCTTCGCGCACGTGCACTTGTTCTCGTTGCCGTCGCACTCGAAGTTGCCGCACGCGCCAGGAATCGGCGAGTGCTCGCAGAAGAAGTTCGTGTCTTTTCCGCAGGTGTCAGTCGTGCCGTCGTTGTTGTCATTGCAGTCCTTCGGACAGTCGTAGTCGATCGGCGGAAGCACCCAACTGATGGTGACTCCCTTGAGCGGGTTGACGATCTGCGCTGTCTTCAATTGGCTCGACGAGCCCTGCGTTAAGGTGTATTCATAATTAATCTTGAGGATCGGGGTGTTGAGGATGCCTTCGATGTCACCCGTTGTTATGCCTAGGTGCAAGTCGTCTTCGACCGTGCTGCCCTTGGCCAATGGCTTGCTGATGTCCTTGGTGACGAGAACGACGTTCTGCTTGTCCTTGTTGACGCCAGATAATTCGTAGTTCGTGACGCGGATGTTGCTGATAAAGTTCGCAACGGAGTCGAGGATGACCTTGGTCGTGAAGGAGTCGCGCTTGAAGTTGAACGGCTGATTGTAGGTCGTGGTGATTTTGAACGTGTTGCCCTGGCTGTTGATGGTGTTGGTGATGCTCACGGGCTTGATGTTCGCCGTCGGAACCGTGATGGTGCAGACATCATCTTCCGTGCAGGTCTTTTGCAATAACGTGCTTCCCGGAACGGAGCCTGAGCAAACGCCGCAGTCTGAGGCGCACGAGCATTCGTTTTCGGCCTGATCGCACTTGCCGTTGCCGCAGGCGCCCGGAATCGGGGTTCGGATGCATTTGTTGTCGATGCAATTGCTTGTGTAGCCTGCTTTAGTACAGTCCGGGCTGGTTTCGCACTCCTTTTTGCCGCAGCCGGCTAAGAAAATCGCGATAGAAATTATTGCAATGAATAGAAGTATTTTGACGCTCTTTTTCATATAGGGTCCGATTGAAAGGCAGTATAAAAAGATTACCTAACCATCTCGAATTCTCGCACGACAATAGCAGCGAACACGATGAAGATGAACGCGCCAGCAAGTATTCGGTACATTCCTGCCGTGAAGTCCGCGATAAACACGGTGTAGAGGCCCCAGGCCATCAATGCCGTGCCGAGCCAGAGGAACTTGTCCATGACTAGCTTCATGACATCGAACTCTTCGCTCGAGGATAATCGTCGTTTTGATTTTGCCATTTTAACTTAACACCACGAAGAACTGCTTGCTTTGGTAGGGAGTAAACGTTCCCTGACCGACGCAGTCGTTGCTGTCGCTGTCCTTCGAGATCTGGAAGTCCATCGCGTATGTGTCCGGGTTCGCCTTCGCGATCTGGACGGTGATGGGGAAGACGCCGACTTCGTTGTTCTTGATGTCGACTTCGTCGAACATCTGGAACCAGGTTGAGTCGGAGTTTGCGGGAGTCTCGCCGTTCGCGTTCTTTCCGCCAACGATGACGTTGTTCACGCCAGGGCAGGTGTTCTCCGGCTTCAATGCGCGGATGCACTTGACGGCTAATCGGTAGCAAACAGAATCCTTTTCTGTCGCGGGATTACTGGCGGTGTTCTTGATTCCAATGTAGAACGCTTCCTTCTTTCCGATGCCAGCTTGTAATTCTGCACGGTCGAACACTAATAAGTCGCCGGATTCCTTGATCTTGTTGATCAATTGGTCCTGAATTTCAGCGTTCACTTGCGTGAATTGCTTGGTGAGTCCGCCGAACTGGCTACGGATGAATCCGATGCCGAGCCCTAAGATGGTGATTGCTAGGATAAGAACGACTATTGCGTTGATGGACAGCTCTAACGCTGCCTTTCTGTTCATCACTTGTGCACCTCTTTCTATCCACTCTTGAGCATCCCTCGTTTATAAAGGTATTGTCAGGGATAATGATGGAAAATGAGATTATTCTGCGTGTTTCAACGACGACTTACTGACGACGCTACAATCAGGACAGAGTCCTGATGTACACGAGGACAAAGTCCTCGTTGTACCAATATCATCAGCACTCAGGTGGCTGGGAAGCGGGTTGACTACGGGTTAACATTATATAGCACTCTTTCTTCTCTCCCCCTATGAGAAGCGTCATATTTTCAGGGCTTGCGGTTGTGGTGGTTGGCAGCTCATTAGGGCTCGGAGTGTATTTCGCCAAGTCGTTCGACAAACACCTAGCTCAAAAGAAGGCTCAACCTGCGCCTCAACAGCAATCACTCTCTCGAAACGAGCTGTCGGAGCATCTCAACAACGCGGTCAAAGCGCTCAACTATGAATATTCAGAACGAGAGATCTATTTTTACGGGCTTGAACTGCCCTGCGTCAGGAACGCCTATCCTCGTCTCGCGCGCTCTGAACTTGAAGTCACGTTAGGACATTTTCCGTCTGATTCACAAGAACAGCGCGTGCGCGCGGTCTACGAACGACTGCCGGACGAACAGTGCGTGTCGCACCCGTTCGAACGCGAGCAGAAAGAACTGCGCGACATACGAGATAGTCTGAAATAATTATTGATGCGCGCTCAACGCGGCGTCAAGTTCTTTTTGCGTCTTGCATTTCGAAATCTTGTTTCTCAACACGTTTCCGCCTTTGACGGACTTCGTGAACCACATCGCATGCTGTTGTATTGTGGTGAATGAGAGTTCATATTTTTTTGCGAGCGCGAAGAATTCGGTGAACAATGACAGTCGGTCAACCTGGTCGTACGTTCCTTTCTCGAGAAAATCATTAATTTGCTTGAACAAGTACGGGTTGCCCATCGCGCCGCGGGCGATGAGGATTGCGTCAACGCCGGATTCTTCTAATCTTTGCTTGAACACTTCGGGCGTAAACACGTCGCCGTTGCCGATGACGGGAATGTTGACGGCGTCTTTCACTTCCTTGATGATGTTCCAATCTGCTGTTCCGGAATAGCCCTGCTTGGCTGTGCGTCCGTGCACCGCGATTGCGGCTGCCCCGGCATCTTCCGCCAGCTTCGCGACTTCGACCGCGTTGATGTGCTTCTCGTCAACGCCGGCGCGAATCTTGAGCGTGATGGGCTTTGAAACAGAAGAAACGAGCTTGTTGATGAAAGACGCGATGCCTTCCGGGTTGCGGAGCATCTCCGAGCCTGCGCCGACCTTGATGACTTTCCACGCCGGACAGCCACAATTCACATCGATGACGTCGAACTTCGACTCAACTAATCTTGCGGCGTCAACGACGTCTTGCACGGAGCTACCGAACAACTGCACGGCGACGGGCTTTTCGCTCGGATCCGTCTGCAGCATCTTCTTTGTCAGCGGATTATCCCGCACAATGGCTGTGCCGTTGAGAAATTCCGTGCACGTCATCCCTGCGCCGTACTTCTTGCACAACGCGCGAAACGCGACATCCGTGACTCCTGCCATCGGACTCAGGAGCGCGGGACTGGAGAGTTTCGGGAATTTCATGCGCTTGTTTTCAGGCATAACCTTTATAAAACATCCCCTGTGACTTCAAGTCGGTGAAGACAATGTTTGAACAACGTGGATCGCTCGAAGAGCTCTCATATTATTTTGTGCCCGACTGCATGAGCAAAAGTCTGCAGCCAGCTTACCGACAAGAGGTGCTCGAACAGCTGAAACAGCTTACCGCGCTCATCCCTCACGAAAAATACCAATCTAAAGCGCAAGGGTATCTTGAGATAATGGCTAGCCTGGCCCGCTCAAAAGAACTCCGACTAGCGTTTCCGCGGCCGAACAAAGAGGACTCGGCCGCCCTCGCCGAGCTCATCAACGCCTATCGAGTGACCCGCGACCGAGAATCGTTCTCATCCTATCTATGGAATGAATTCACCGGCGTCCAACAGACCCAAGGAAAAATCCGGGCAGAAGCCGGCACTGAGCGCGCGTTGAGCTCGTCAGGACTTTCTTCAGGGCTGCGCCAAATAAGCGATCTGAGAATGCATCGTCGCGGACGAATGATCGCAAACGAAGACTAGAACCGCTCTATTCTTTGCCTGAACGCGGAGCGCGCCATCACGTTAACGGAGTAGAGCGCCAATCCCACCGCGATGAACGCATAAAACACAGAGATAATCTTTCCAGCATCGGTCTTCGGCGCGATGTCGCCGTAACCCACGGTCATCATCGTGTGGTCGGCGAAGTAAAACGAATCAATCCAGGACCAGTGTTCTAGGAAGTGGAACAATAGCGTTCCGAACACCAATAATATCACGAGAGTTGAAAGGCAGATGATGAGCAACGACTGTTCTTTTTGGCGCATGCATTTTCAACTCCGTTTTTATTTAAATAGGTTGCGGATTTGAGAATTCCTTCATAACGTTTATAAACGCATTTTTGACCGTTTTAGAGATGAAATTGCCGAATCCGCTCGACAACAAATTGATGTGGTGCGAGTCCAAGCGCATACTGAGCGATACGGGAATCAGGCAGGCGATTGACGCGGGGCTGTGGCTCATAAATCCGCCGCTCAATCCTGCTGATGGGAAGCGCATCCAGCCGGCAACGTTGGACGTCTGCATTGACCACGTGGAAGGGTCTGAACCTATCTGTCCTGGCTTTGACATCCCCTATAATTTTCGCTCCACGCTCACCTTGGCGCCGCGCGCGGTGAGCACGGTGTGCATGACTGAAAGCATCAACGCCGCGTCCTTTGACGTCGGCCGGTTCTTGGCGCCTTCAGTTGAGGCGCGTTCGAGCGTGCGGCGTTTGGGCGGGTTCGCAGCGAAATGCGGAGCGTATTTCACCGGACATGATATCGAGCTCGGCAATTTCGGCGTCAACCCAATCGTGTTCAAAAAGGGAGAGCGCGTGGCACAACTATTCATCCAAGTGCGCCCTTATTCGGATTATGACGCCTGCGGCGAAGTCATTCCTGAGCTACATGAGCTCGGCGAAAAGGTGCGCTCATTGGATATGGGCGTTGAAATCAAGGAAAACCAGCATCTCAAGGACTTAGTCAAAGACGGCCATTTGGGAATTACGCCTTCGCTGGAATGCTCTCTCGGCATGATAAAGGTGCACGCCGGCGACGTCGCATACCGGTTCAAGCAGATGGATGAGATTGATTTCAGCAATCGCGACAAATACGGCGATGACTGCCAAGAGCAAATAGACATCCGCAATGGCTATCAGGTCAAGCCGTTCGAGCACATCATTGTGCCGACGCGCGAATCGTTGAAGCTCTCGCCGAACGTCGGCATCCGATTCTGGGACAGCCTTTGCGATTTCAGGATCAAGCAGAAACATATGGGCGGGTCTTGGAAAAAACGCAGCATTTCCTTGTCACAGAACGTCGAGCTGCTGAACATCACTGACGGATGGATTGACCCTGGCTATCAAGGAGGATTTTCGCGACAGCCGAAATGGGTGACGGGCAGATGGATACATCCCGGGCAATGCATCGGATACGGGGCTGTGTTCTGGTTCCCGAACGGCGTCGGAAAACAGTACGGCTCATCGGAACTTGGGTCGCAGTATCAAGGGCAGCAGAAAACCGCGTTCGCGAAACAGCCATAACATTTATAAAACGCCTGAAGGGGATTTTTGCCATGGAACTTGAAATAATTGACTCGGAAAACGTAGTGACGCTCGAGCGTGACTTGGGCGTTTCCACCAACCAAATCATTCGACTGTTGCGGATAACCAAAGACTCCGCGGATGACATCAGAAACTCGTTGAACGAGCTTCGCAGCCGAACGACCAAAGATGATTACGCGAAAGCACTCCTTTCGATTGCGTACCAATCCGGGCTGAGCAAAGAAAACCCGAAACAATCCGGTCGCGACATCCTCACCCTTTTCGTCGAAGCGTACAAAAAACATGATGCGGAACTGCTGCGTGAAGTTCTCTGGAAACGGCCGCAGTACCAAATGGACCGGGAAACAAATCTTCTCAAAATCATACAATACTTATGACAAATTTAGAACAGCGCACCATCATCATCCCTGGCGTCGAGAAGCTTTCGCTGCACAACAAGTCCAATGACTTGAAAGGACCAGTGTACGAATGGACGGATTTCACGTCCGGCGTCACTCGGCAGATAAACGCGTTCTCGCGAAAAGCCGGAACGCTGTTCGGCGACCATTTTCACACCGGCAGGGACCCGGCGAAGAACCCCGAGTTATTCTTTGTTGTCTATGGCTCATTCGACTTCTGGGCGTACGACAAGTTCAACGACAAACGAGGGACGGCAATATTGACTGCCGGAGACACCATCACCATCCATCCGCACATCCTGCACGGCTTCAAGGCGATTACCGATGTAGTTTACGTTGAGGCGCGCATCACCAAGTACGGCGAGATAAAGGACCAATTTAGCGCAGACGAATATACTCGGTATCAGAAACCTTTATAAACCCCCACAGAGCGTTTCTTCAATATGGTCAGCCTACGAAAGTTCGTCGCATACCGAAGCCTGAAGCGGGCATACACCCGATTCTCCAAGTACAGCGCGAAGAACTATGTCCGAGCGCGACCCGTGTGCAAGGTCGTCCGATTCGACATGGGCGAGCAAAGAAGCGACTACCAGTACCATCTCCAGCTCATCCCGACGCAAAAGATCGGCTTCCAGATCCGCGACAACGCAATCGAAAGCGCGCGACAGGGAGCGAACAGAGTATTGGAAGGCAAGCTCGGAAAGCTTGGCTACTTCCTGCGAACGAAGATTTACCCTCACCACATCATGCGAGAGAACCCGTTGGCCTCCGGCGCGGGAGCAGACCGAATGAGCACGGGAATGGCGCACAACTACGGCAAGCCTATCGGCATCGCCGCGCAAGTGTTGCCGGGCAAGCCCGTCTTTGAAGTCTTCATCAACAAGGAAAACATCGAACTCGCGAAATTGGCGCTGAAGCGAGCGTCCTACAAGATTCCGTTCCACTACACCATTGTCGTTTCGGAAATCAAGCACCGCGCGGCCAAGAAATTGGCGGCCGAAAAGCACAAGGCAGCAGCGTAATTATTTCTCTTATTTGTTATCAGCAAAATTGATGAGATTGAGCTTTAAATCTGTCCCGAAATCATTCGGAACTTCTCTTGCCGGACCTTGTCCGCGTTCTGGATGAGCTCGACAACCATCCGCCCGAAACGCGCCCAACGGTCGAGGGCACGGTCGATCTCGTACAGTATTCTCACGTGGTCGTTGTTCATCATCGCGAAATGCATGTGCTTCCGTTCTTGGTCCGTTAGATAATTCTTCGCGATATGCTCATAGGCCGGATCGCCGACCATGGTCACGTCGCGCAAATCCGCTCGTTTCTTGAGACTGTCGATCGCGTAAATACATTCCACCAACAAGTCACGCCCTTTCGAGCCAGCAAGCGTCAATTGGTCTGCGGCTTCCATCAAGTCCGGATTATTCAGCACGTGGTTAAGATTCGCTTGAATGATTTTAACGTCATTCTCTTTCATCAGTACGCCTTCGCGAAGTAAGTCATCGCGGTTGATGGCTTGTTGCAGTTTACGCAGTTGTCCTTCGGCTTTTTCCCAAACGGCGTGCATCGCGAGCCTGCGCCGTCCGTCTTCGTGCGGATTTCATCCTCGCAACTTGGTTCGCCACAGAATGGGATGAGAACAATTTTTCTTTCTTTGATATGGTGCTGTAATTCATCCATTGATTTAGCTTCGACCGTGTTGCCTTCGAGGAACTTCTTCGCCTTCATGTACATGTCGTGCTGCATCTCATTCAGCAACGTCTTGACGTTGTCGTGGATGCCGCTTAATTTTGCAAATGATTTGATCTTTGTGTCTCGTCTAACAAGCACGGCTTCGCCTTTCGCAAGGTCTTTAGGACCGAGCTCGATTCGGACGGGAACGCCTTTCAATTCCCACTCGTTGAACTTCCAGCCCGGGCTGTAATCGTTGCGCTCGTCAAGATGGACTTCAATGTGGTGCGCTTCCAAGTCTGCCTTCATTTGGCGACACGCTTGTAACACTTGTTCGCGTGAATCGTCGAACAGAATAGGAACAATAACTGCCTGAATAGGCGCGACTCTCGGCGGCATGACCATCCCCTTATCGTCGCCGTGCACCATGACTGTAGCCCCGAGCAACCGCGTAGTGATTCCCCATGAATTGTACCACGGCGTGTGCTTCTTCTCGTCCGTGCCGAGGAATTGGACGTTGAACGCCTCCATAAATCCCTGGCCGAGGTGGTGCGACGTGCCCATCTGCAATGCCCGTCCGTCAGGCATCAAACCCTCCATCGTGATGGAGTACTTCGCGCCGGCGAACGTCTCTCTTTTCGTCTTCTTTCCGATGATGACCGGGATGGCGAGCAAATCTTTTACGAGAGTAACGTATTCGTCCATGAACGCGGCGACGTCCTTTTCGCATTCTTCTTCCGTCGCGTAGATGCAGTGGCCTTCCTGCCACAAGAACTCCCGCGTTCTCAGGAAGAGCCTCGTTTGGTTCGTTTCCCAACGCACGACCGAGCACCACTGGTTGACTTTCAGCGGCAAATCGCGCCAGGAACGCACCCATTTCGAAAACGAGTCCGCGATGATGGTTTCGGAGGTTGGTCTAACTGCCAATCGTTCTTCCTCTTCGCCCTTGTTCGCGATCCAGGCGACTTCCGGCGCAAACCCCTCGGCGTGCTTGGCTTCCTTGTTGAAGAAACTTTCAGGGATGAACATTGGGAAATAGCAGTTCTTGACGCCGTGCTTCTTGATGACTGGATTGAAGTATTCCTGCAGGTGCTGCCACATCGCGTAGGCGTTCGGCCGCACGACCATGCAGCCCTTGATGGGCGAGTAATCTGCTAATTCTGCTTTGACGACGACCTCAGGATACCATTCCGCGAGGTTTTCCTTCTTAGAAGTCATTCCTAAGTTGTTTTCGTCCTTTTTTGCCATGTGTCAAGAACGTCTGTATTTGTTTATAAACTTTCTCTCAAGCCACAGACGTGTCAACCGCTTTTTATACTCTGTTGCGCACTTATGCGCCATGACTTGGGTGCGCACCTCTATCGTAGCCGGAGCGCTGGGCTTGAGCTCGTTATTTGCTGGTTGCGCCGCGCCGAAACAAGAACCGACAGCAGTTCAAACCCCTGAGATCATTTCTTTAGAAGCCCATGTGCGCCGGGCGTTTGAACGGCCGGAAACACTAGCATCAATACGAAAGCAGTATTTCGATTCGAAACAAAACGGCCTGGAATGGGGCGGCGTCCTGATCGAAAACGCGCGCGGAACAGAATACGTCCCGATACAGAATACCTTCGCGAATGACCTGCAGCACATCTACAACTGGCACAAATACGGCAACCTCAACTCAAAGAACATCATTGACGCCAACCTGCGCTGCGGGGAAGGCAACCAGCGAACCGAGCGTGACCTGACCAATTGGAATTTCCCAATGTTCGACTTCGAGTTCGTGCGCAACGGAATCAATTGCCTGCACGGCGCGGACACCAACTTGGCATTCTCGTTCATGAACGAATACCACAACAAAGTGCAGAAATGGATGTACTCGGCCGAATCAATCGGGCTAGAAGCCGCCGCGAAACGCGGACGCATCGTCGGCTATGTTCATGCCCATCCGTTCTGGCACCCTGCCGATTATCAAAGCTCGAAAACAGACCGGAACATCAGCCTGACGGAAGATCTGGTGCTCATCGTGCCGAAAGACGAGCATCTGCGCGTGTTCACCATCCAGAAAAAAGAGGAAAAAGAAATCCTTCAGACGCGCATATTGGGCGAACAGATGGTTCTGCCGTATGTGGATTTGAAGTAAACTGTATCTCTCGGAGCCTGCTGACTCCGACGTTAGCTCGCATCTTTCGATGCTCGCAACGTTTAATCTGAGGATTAAACGGGCATACGGGGATTTGAACCCCGATCTCGAGGTCCGAAGCCTCGCATGTTATCCAAGTTGCACCATACGCCCTAGGAATGATAATTGGGGGAGAAAGTGCCTTTAAAAGCTTTGGGTCAGATGGGTTCGTTGTCGCTGTTCTGCGTTAAACTTTTTACCGGCACGTTTTGAGGCAGTGGCTCGATTGTAACTAGAATTATTGCCTGAATGACGAAACAAAACTGGGCGGTAAAAAGTACACTCCAACTTATCTCATGGTCTTCAGCAGAGCGCGCATGTCTTCGATGTCGTTGATGATTTCCCATTGGGTGCGCATGAACGCTTCTTTTTTCAGCACGGAAATGCTATCCGTTTTCGATAACAAGCGGAAAAATTGTTTCTGTAGAATTTTGCTTGAGAAACTCTGCTTTTCGGAGGCTAGTTTCACGAGAATTTCAATCGTTTTCTTCAAACCAGCCAAATCAGCGTTCAATTCAGTGACGTCCTGCGCCGTGAACGCTTCGTGATTGTTTACGAATTCTGAAATACCGTGCAGCTCAGAATCAATCAACGCGAGGCATTGCAGCCACTTGTCCGCCATATTACTCCAGCATATCCGCGTCGTCCAGCGGGATTTCGCCGTCGAACTTGCGCTGAGTCTGGAACCCCTGCAAGCGCATCAGCACGCCGCCGAGGTTCTCTTCCTTCGCCCAGTCGGTGAACTGTTTCTTCGCGTCAGCCTCGTTTTTCGCCGTGATGACGTCGACGATGTGCGTGTCGCCAAAATGAGGGATTTCGGTGCGAATCTCGTAGCGACCCTTTTCGTCAGGCATCGCGTGCAGGGTGTACTTAGATTTGTTGAGACTGTCCGGACCGCAAGTGATGGACTGAAGATAAGCCGCATTGGTCATGACGTTCCGGAACAAAAACCACTATAAGAATTCTACGCTTCTTTGTGCTTCATTTGTCGCGTGACATAGCCCGCGACCGTATTTCTGATCTTCTTGCTCGTCGTGCCGAGATGTCGTTCGACGATGACCTTGTTTTCGTCAAAAGACTCCTTCATTTCGGGCTTGTATTCGCGCAGCAACTGCAACGTGAGTCGCTTGATCATCTGCGTTTTGATTCGTCCCATTGTGTCTTCCTGACGGCTGAAAAGCTATTTCCAGTCGGGATGGTATATAAATGTTTGGGCGGAAATCATCTAGTGTGCTTTTTACCGGACGTTTTGACGCGTTACGGCCATAAAACCAGGTTCAATTGAGCCAACGGAACAAAATCGACCTGGGCGAACCAACGTGCAGGAAACGGCTTAACGACTGCTGCCTAGCATAACCTTTTTAAATGGAAAACAGCAATTAAACCCATGCAACCGAAGTATGCAGGATTCTGGATGCGTGTTGTTGCCAACCTCATTGATCGCGTTCCCTTGAGAGTTATCCAATTCTTGGTGAGCGCCATTGCTATTTATTCACCTGGCAATTTGATTGCGTTGATTATCATCAATGTAGTCTTCATGTTCTTGTCGGATGCAGTTTACGAAATTGTTCTAACGACAAAATACGGCGGAACTATTGGCAAGATACTCTTGAATATGCGCGTTGTTGACGCAACCGGGAAAAATCTTAGCTACCTGCGTTCGACTGGGCGATATTTTGCCAAAGTTATCTCAAGCATCACATTATGTATTGGATATTTCATGATAGCGTTTACAGAAAAAAAGCAAGGTCTTCATGACCTTCTTGCAGAAACCACCGTTATTTTCGAAAAGCCAAAAATATCAAAAATCTTGCGAACCGGAATCATAACTGTGCTGATTGTCATTGCGTCAGCATACGCGATTTGGATGGGCGTGTCGCAAGTTGGCGTTTTTTCTGCGTTCGCAAACATAGGACATCCTCTGGATATGTCCGATCCCGTCGGCAGCGTAAAAAGCACCTGCGAAAAAGAGCTCTTTTCAGATTATTGCATCGTTTATTCCGCGATGTTCAACATGGCCAAATTGTCAGACGACCAATTTCTCGCGTTCTGTGACTTGACGGGGGGAACCGAACGTAGTATGTGCATAACGCAATTAGCGGTTCAAAAAAACAAATCCGAGGTTTGCGACCGGCTTTCCTTCAGCTATTCGCGTAAATCTTGCCAGAAAGGCGTGACTGCCAAAGATTTTGGCAGTACTTTCGCAAAGTTTTTCGCAGACATTGATCGAGCATCACAGATTGAACCGCCAAATACGCTCAATGCAACCGGCTTTATTTTGGGTGAAGTAATTGACGGGGTTTGTACTGAAAAACCAACAAAACAATTTTTGCGACATCCTGACTATCAGGTCTGTTACTTGCCAGTCAACGTAAGTGTCTTTTCGCGCGGAGATGATGCATTAAATGAATTTGAGATGGAAATAAAAATAACAAACGCAACTGGACAATATGTTGAATATCGCACCAGCACATGGAATGATGCCGGAAGAGTCATTCTCGCAAACAATACTCTTGATGGATATGCAATACAAACGGACATTAGTGAGTTCAATGCAGGCATTTACAATATTACTTTGATAGTCCATGATGATATTGGACAAAAACAAATAAGTTTCCATGATTATTTCGAAATTCTTAACCAAACAGATAACACGAAATCAGTGTATATCAAAAGCACTGATACCAACATATCGATTACTTACGAAGAGTCAACGGAACCTTATTTACTTTCTTATTCGGCTTTTCTTGGTGAATTCAAGAACGGTAAGTGCAACGATGTCGGAATTGATTCCCTTAATGTCCTCCTCCCGAAAGTCAGCAAATCAGATATGGATTTCCTTTGCATCCAGCCGCTGAATGTCACCGGTTTTGCGCTTGACGCCGACAATAACGCTCATTTTAAGATAGGTTATAAAGTTAAAAAATGGGGCAGTGATTCAGAAACGGTGGTGGATAGCCCTCCGCCAGCAGGTTATACCAGCAAAAAACTTGCGGATGATATGCTGAACGGCGAATATGTTATTGTTGTTCTTATGCTGCTTGATCCAGGAACCTATTTCTATGAAGTCACCGTTTATGACACTATTGCCGGCACGAATACGGTCGTTACGGACCAATTTGCCGTAACGAACTGACGCAACCTTTTTAAAGCCCGTCCCTGCGTATTCTCCTATCGAGCTCGTAGTTTAGCGGTATAACGCCTCGTTGACGTCGAGGAGGTCGCCGGTTCGAATCCGGCCGAGCTCATTAGTTGCATTAAATTCGTTCTCGAGCCCTATAATAACCTTTAAATACCTTGAATCCCATTCTCACCCAGAATGATGTTTAAAAAAGAGGAGTATTTCAAGTACTTTTTTCTGGCTTGTTTTGCCCTCATAGCCTATCTCAGCTACCAAATTTCTGTGCCGTTCATAGGCGCGATACTCGCAAGCCTCATTCTCGCCTACACCTTCTACCCCGTATACAAATGGCTGGTCAAGCGCATCAAGAGCCCGACCTTATCCGCGCTCATTGTCAGCTTCGTATTGATTATCTTGTTAATCGCCCCCATCTTCTTTTTTGCGAACGACATCGTCACTGACGCGCGAGTCGGTTACGTTATCCTGAAGCAGAAGCTTGCGACTGGCAACATCTTCGGCGTCGCGTGTCCGGAAGGGGTTGAAACGTTCGCCTGCAAAATCACCGGACCCTTGAAGAGCGTCCTTGCTGATCCAACAACCAATGCCTATTTGCAGGAATCCATCAGCAAAGGAACGACGTTCGTATTAACACAAATATCGACCCTTCTCTTGAGCCTTCCGAAGATACTCCTGCAGCTCGTTGTCACGTTCTTCCTCATGTTCTACCTGTTCATCGATGGCGCACAGATGGTGCAGCGATTCCGCAAGCTCATCCCATTATCAGAAGGCCATCAGCACCACATCCTCAAGAAAATCCAAGACGTCACGTTCGCCGTCGTCTACGGCAGCCTCATTGTCGCGTTAATACAAGGAGCACTTGGAGGCTTAGGATTCTGGATGTTCGGCGTTGGCTCTCCTATCGTTTGGGGCCTCGTCATGGCCATCATGGCGCTCGTTCCCTTGTTCGGAACGGCATTCATCTGGCTTCCCGCGAGCATCTTCCTCATCGTTGTCGGGTCCAGCGCGGCCGACACGAACATGGTCTGGCGCGGAATCGGACTGTTGCTGTGGGGCTCACTTGTCGTCGGCACCGTTGACAACCTCTTGAAGCCAAAGATCATCGGAGACCGCGCAGGAATCCATCCCGGACTCGTTCTTATCGGCGCATTAGGCGGATTGGCGACCATCGGATTCATCGGGTTCGTCGTCGGGCCTCTGGTCCTCGGACTGCTCAAGACATTCATCGACATCTATGAGAAAGAAGGGCTGAGCGACGGAAAAAAGAGCAGATAATTCTGCGTGAGTTTGGACAATGAGACTACCTGTTAAGGAAAATGTGAAACCCGAGCTTTCACAAATCTTCGACGTGAGAAAGGATAACGCATGAGACTTCCCGTCAAAGACATGGATATCGCGACCGGAAGCGTGCCTGTCGTCATCTTGAACTCTCGCGACGCGCGCAAGATGGACCTCCATCACGGCGACCGTCTGCTTCTCACGAAAGGACGGCGCACGGCGACCGCGATTTTGGATATTGCGGATTCTGAAAAAGCCGTTCCTCATGGACACATCGGGCTCTTTGAAGAAGTGCTCAAATCGCTTGACGCAAAAAATAATGATTTCGTCACGTTTTTCCTCGCGCGAAAACCCGACAGCGTGCTGGCAATCCGCAGGAAACTTGACGGTCACGAGCTCACGGAAAAAGAAATATTCACCATCGTCAAGGATATTGTTGAAGACAGCCTCACTGACGTCGAGCTTACCAGCTTTGTGACGGGCAATTATGCCCGAGGCATGACGATGAAAGAGGTGGTCTTTCTCACGAAAGCGATGGCCGGCACCGGATTGCGCCTTTCGTTCGGAAAAAAACCAATCATTGACATCCATAGCATCGGCGGCGTGCCGGGCAATAGAACAACTCCTATTATTGTCGCAATTGTCGCTGCGGCCGGCTTGACGATTCCGAAAACAAGCTCTCGCGCAATAACTAGCCCTGCCGGAACGGCGGACATGCTTGAAGTCCTTACCAGCGTCGTGCTTTCGAAAGAAAAACTTGAACAACTGATAGCGACCGTCGGCGGATTTATGGTGTGGGGCGGCACGATTGCGCTTGCTCCAGCCGATGACAAAATCATCGCCATCGAACATCCCTTGAACATTGATGCTGAAGGCCAAATGCTTGCCAGCATCATGGCAAAGAAAGTCAGCGTCGGGGCAACTCGATTGTTGCTCGAAATTCCGCTCGATACTAATGGCAAAGTAAGCAAGCAAAAGCACGCGATGCGCCTGAAGAACCAGTTCTGCACGCTCGGCAAGAAATTAGGCATCGCGGTCCACGTCATCGTCACGGACGGCTCTCAGCCCGTCGGAAACGGCATCGGCCCCGCGCTCGAGGCGCGCGACGTCATCTGGGTGCTCACTGACGACAAGCGAGGACCGGAAGACTTGCGCGAGAAGTCACTCATTATGGCAGGCAAGACGCTTGAGATGGGCGGTCGCAAAAATGGATACGCGCTTGCGAAAAAACTGCTTGAATCCGGCGCCGCGTACGCGAAATTTGTTGAAATCATTAATGCGCAAGGCGGGGCAAGGATTGTCACGGCGGACAAAGTACCCTTGAGCCAATTCACCCATCATGTTCGCGCCTGGACGTCCGGCAAAATCGTTTCGATGAACAACCACATCATCGCGCAGATCGCGAAAGACGCGGGCGCGCCTGCAGACGCGGGCTCAGGAATGTATTTGCACGCGCATGTCGGTGACATCGTCAAGAAAGGAGATATCCTTTACACCTTGTACACCCATAATCACGTTGAGTTAGGGTACGCGCTCACGACCGTGAAGAAAGACCCGGGCATCGTGATCCAATGACCCTCTCCGAACAAGACAAAGAATTTTTGAAAGTGCTTTTTTACGCTACTGCTGTGATCGTGTTCTGGCGCGGAGT
Organism: uncultured Methanosarcinales archaeon; assembly: GCA_964550175.1. Lineage (GTDB taxonomy): Archaea > Nanobdellota > Nanobdellia > Woesearchaeales > ARS49 > DSQK01. The sequence goes on from CAZJXP010000001.1 coordinate 77,592, forward strand.
GTGGGGAATTTTTGATGAGATTCCGATTATTAGCAATGTCTACGTTTCGTTTTTTATTGGTTTGACGGCTTTAACATTATCTGGCATGATTTACCGACAGTTCGACCTCTTTTCGAGCAAACAAAACAAGCTCACTAAGGTCTTGCATAACGTGATTACCGACGCGAAGAAAGAGGAAGGGTATTTGATTCACTATTTCGATGAATTGACGGGCAAGCACGAATCGATTAAGCCCAAGAATGTGCGTAAGATCGAGCACAACGTCATGGTCGTCGAGCACCACGGACACGAGGACTTTGTTCCGTTACACCGCATTTCTAAGATACACAAGAAAGGGAAGCAGATTTGGGAGAAGTAGGTTTATATACCGTTCCACGGACGTTTCTCCATGCAATTCAAGGGATTCGAGCTCGATGATTTCCAGATTAAGGCGATTGAAGCCGTCGAACGCAATGAAAGTGTGGTCGTTTCAGCCGCGACAGGCACGGGAAAGACGCTCATCGCCGATTACGTGATTGACAAGTTCATCAAGCAGAAGAAGCGAGTCATCTATACTGCTCCAATTAAGGCGCTTTCGAACCAGAAGTTCCGCGATTTCAAGCAAGATTACGGCAAAGATTCGGTTGGTATCATTACCGGGGACGTCCAGATTAACACGGACGCTTCGATTCTCGTGATGACGACTGAGATTTATAGAAATATGCTGTTGTCCAAAGATCCGATTCTTGATACGGTCACGTATGTTGTGTTTGACGAAATCCACTACATTTCCGACATCGAACGCGGAACGATTTGGGAAGAAAGCCTGATTTTTTCGCCGTCGCACGTAAGATTTTTGTGCCTTTCTGCAACAATTCCTAATTCAAGGCAGTTCGCGGACTGGATTCAGCACATCACGAAGCATCCGGTTACCGTCGTGAGATACGACCTTCGCGCCGTTCCGTTGGAGCACATGCTCTTTGATGTCGATTTCGGGATGCAGACCCCGCGCGAAATGAAAAAGTTGATGTCAGTCCCCGAGCAACGCCCGGAAAAGAAACGATTCGGGCGCGACCGGCACGGCAAGCGCGAGAAAAAAGACTTCCGTGTTGTCGAGCCATCGCAAGTCATCCGCGAATTGAAAGACCGAGGACTATTGCCCTGCTTCTATTTCGTGTTCTCGCGCAAGGAATGCGAACGCAAAGCCATGTCGATCGCGGAAAAGTTCGATTTTCTTCCGGCTGAAAAGAAATTTGCTTTAACTGAGATATTCCGCAAGGTCGTGCCGGAAGAATTGCGCGAACTCGAAAGCGTGCGCATGATCCGACAATTAGTCTCAAAAGGAATCGCCGTGCATCACGCAGGCTTATTACCGCAGCTTAAGGAAGCCGTGGAGCTCGCTTTCGCTGCCGGATTGATTTCAGTCCTTTTTACGACCGAAACGTTTGCGGTGGGCATTAACATGCCTGCGAAGGCCGTCATATTTTCCTCCTTAACGAAATGGGACGGCGCGAACTTCAGAATGTTGAACACGAAGGAATATTTCCAGTTGGCGGGACGCGCTGGCCGACGAGGACTGGATAAGATCGGGTATGCGATTGGCGTTGTTGATAGAAAAGACGGCGCTATTGACAAGATTCTGAATCTTTTGGAAGGGGATAAGGAGCCCATCCGAAGCCAATTCAAGCTCTCGTTCAACACCGTCATGCATTTGCTCGCGTACCACACGGCGGAAGAGCGCGAAATTATCCTCAAGAGCAACTTTGACTACTTTGTCCGACAGCAGGAAGGCTCGCACGTTAGAATCATGGCGAGCTTCGGGAACAAAGTGAAATTGCTGATTAAATTAGGCTACTTGACGGAAGAGCAGAAAATGACTTGGAAAGGGGCGTTCTTGCTGCAAGTGTACGCGAACGAATTGGTCCTTGGTGAGATCTTCGGGACGGATTTGCACCAAAAGTTCAACGAGCTCGAGCTTTGCGTACTTATAGCGTCTATTGTCTTTGAGGAGCGCAAGAACGTGAGTTTCAAGATGAATAAGGTCGATGAGCTCTCGGATGGAATTGTTAAGAAATTGGCCTTTAACACGTATGCCTACGAGAACGTGGATAAGAGCGTCTTGAAGCGACTCTCACTATTGGTCTCTCGATGGGCTGAAGGGGCGGATTTCATTGAGCTTTTGGACAATACGAATATGCCTGAAGGGGATATCGTGCACTTCTTCCTTCGAGTTTCTGATGGGATGCGGCAGTTGCGGCACGCAACCGAGGACGAAGTGCTCAAGAGCAAGCTTTCTGGGTGTTTGGCCCGCATGTATCGCGATGTGGTGAAGGTCAATCTGTAAGTATTCGGATAGTGCCTAATGATTCTTTTTGATAATTTTGTTTCATTCTGACGAACTCTCACTTTTCATGAATAAAGATAATTTTTGTTCATTGGATTTCTTTGGGACTGGAGCAGGCAAGTTGAGGTTTGCGGCTGGGTTGGCCGGACGTTCAGCCGAGCTGAGTCCGCCAACAGCCGTACGAAGGGCCACGTTTTCTCTTGTTTCAGCTTGACTGCTCCCTTTTGGCCTCGTCCCCGGCCGTAATTGTACGTTCGCAGGAGGGTTGAGTCCGATCCAAGGAGTGAGGGTAAAACAGCAATCAACGTAAATTGCCCGTAGGCACTATGAGAATGCAACTTTTTCCTAGGTTCAAACGAAACTAAAATTGTTAAAAAAGTAAGTTGAACGAACAAAAGTGAGACTTAGATGACTCTTACGTTCTTGATACCTGTGAAATCAGTGTCCGTTGTCAAGAGAGTTGCTTTTTGCTGAATAGCAGTAGCAAGATGTATTGCATCAAGCATTCCAAACTTTGGATGTTGCTTTCGATGCAACATTTTCAATGTGCCTGCAAGCTCGCATAAACCCGGCCCCGGAAGCAATAAAAGGGAACGTTCACTCATAAATTTGATTTGGGCCTCGTATGGCAGATTGTCGCGTATGAACGTGCTTACGACTTCGGATATTGCCACCGTGCTCGTCGACAAATGCTGTTTTTCGATGATTGCTTGAATGCGTTTTCCTTTTTCAGAGCCTTGGAAATAGGCAATCCATGCTGAACTATCCATGACAAACTCAGAGTTCTCGGTCATCGTACGGATCCTTTTTCCATCCACGCAACGTAGGAGCAGAACCAAACATAGATTTTGGAACATTCATCTTTTCACGAGCTAACTTCTCAACAACAGCATCAAACGAATCAGCGTGCTCACGAGCTTTGAGCTGATCTAAGAGCTGTTTTGTCATGTCTGAAACCTGAATTGTGGTCGTCATCGTTATAGCTATAACTATAGACTATAAAAAGGTTATGAATGCTCGCTCTTCAAAATCGCATGCTTCATCCCTTCATGAGCTATGTCTTGACGCCCAGAAGCGAATCGTAATGATCGTTCGACTGACTGCAACGCACGAATGACGGGTCGGCTTTCCTTAAGGATTGCTTCTTCCTTCGCGAGCTTGGCGGCTTCTTCAATCAACCTCGTTTCGCGCGCCAAAACCGCCTCGTGGGCGATCTTTTGGGCTTCCACAAGCTCTTCGCCCGCTAATGCGATGCCAGCGAATCTCGCGTACACGCGGAATCCGAGGTAGAACGGTAGCACCGCAATAATATCCAGCCAATACAGCTTCACAAATTTCGGCAAATTTTGCACGTGGAACCATTTGAAGCACAAATCCACGACGAAAAAGAACAGGATGAAGTGGTCGAACCACGTCACGAACGGCTCAAAGTGTTCCAACGAGTATAACGTCCAGAACGGGTTGTCCGTCAGCAATTCGATTGCCAATACGACGAGCAAATAGGGAATAATTAAGTCGGTGAACCACTCAAACCAGCGCAGAAATTTGTATTTATGATGGTGCTCACCCAAGATGTCGTGCTCAACTCTTTTTTTCATTACGCCGCCGGCAGGATTTGAACCTACAGCCCCTTGCGGGATCCGCTCTCAAGGCGGACGCACTACCGGATTATGCGACAGCGGCACTAATGACTAAATTTGCGGAATCTTCTTTAAATACTTATCTCGATGCTGTTTTTCGATTTATTATTTTCCATATTGAAATAATAAATACGATACGCTTAAAAACACGAACAAACTATATAAAGAAATTCAGTTATCCTCGGTGGCGACCATAAGGTTTATATACTAGTTCTGAACATGAATATATAAGGTTAATTGTAGTGCAAACTACAGTTTCACGCGAGAGAGCTCAGGGTTTTCGGGGCGAGAACACAATGTACGTCAAAAAATGTCCGGAATGCGGCGGAATCAATCTCTTTGTCAATAAGGACAAGGGAGAAATCATCTGCAAAGACTGCGGTCTTGTCGTAGAAGACAAGATGGTCGAGTTCGGGCAGGAATGGCGCGAATTCGATTCTGATTCTGGTGACGAAGACTCACGCCGACGTACTGGCGCGCCGATGACCTACACCCAGTTCGACCAAGGACTCGGAACGGAAGTCGGACAAAAGGCCGACTTGCTTTCTCTTGGCGCAAAAGACCGAAACAAATTCTTCCGATTGCGAAAGTGGCAGTACCGAATCTCGACTGCGATTGAACGCAACCTCAAATTAGCGCTTGCTGAACTGAAGCGAGTCTCATCCTACTTGAAGTTGCCGAAGTCCGTTGAAGAAGAAGCCGCGATGATCTACACGCAAGCCGTGCAACGCGGATTAGTCCGCGGACGATCGATGGAATCTGTTGTCTCAGGCGCATTGTATGCTGCCTGCAGACGCCACGAAGTGCCCCGTACTTTGGATGAATTGTCCGAAGCCTCTGGTATCGAAAAGAAGGAAATCGGCCGCACGTACCGCTTCGTAACGCGCGAGCTGGGCATCACAATCTTGCCGTCAAACCCGGCAGACTACATCGCGCGATTCGCATCTTCGTTGAAGTTGTCGCCTGAGACGCAGTCGAAGGCCGTTGACATTTTGCAATCCGCGCAGGAAGAAGAATTGACTTCCGGTCGCGGTCCGACGGGAATCGCTGCGGCAGCACTGTATGTTTCCGCGTTGATCCACGGCGAAAAGCGAACGCAACGTGAAGTTGCCGACGTTGCCGGCGTTACTGAAGTCACCATCCGAAACCGATACAAGGAACTCCTCGACAAGCTGAAGCTCGAAAAGGAGATCAAGAAGTCGAAGAAAGGAAAGAAGTAGTTCTGTAAAAAGAAGAGGTGATGCTGTTGACACAATGCGCATCGCACTCATGTCGGACGTCCACGCCAATCTCGCCGCGCTGGAAGCAGTTCTCGCTGACGTAAACAAGGAAGGATATGATATCTTAGTCAATCTCGGCGACGTCGTCGGTTACGGGCCAGACCCGGAAGCGTGCGCGCAGATGGTTAAAGAAACATCCGACCTCGTGCTGATGGGAAATCATGATTTGGCCGCGGTAGACCACCGCAAATTCAAGCAAGGAAAGAAAGACATCCTGGAAACGTTCGCCGTCAAGTTCGAATTCAATGCAACCGCGCGACAATCACTAGAATGGACTGAGCAGCAGCTTAGCGAGGACTCCGTAAACTTCCTCGCCGGGCTGCCCTTGACGGCGTACAAAGCGACGAAGCCGCTTAAAACCGAGCTGTACCACGCGGCGCCGCACGCCTACCGCAGGTTCAACCGACACACTCAAACAAATTGGGATTACGCAATCTCAAACAAGTGCGCACTTGAATCATTGCTCTCCATCGGCACGGGACGCATCGCATTCTACGGCCACAGCCATTACCCTGGAGTCTATCACTTGGGAAACCTCAACGAGGAATTCCGAGCCTCCCGCGCCGGACACGTCATCGCGCCAACAGAATCAAAACTAATCGTCAACGTGGGCAGCGTAGGACAACCGAGGGATGAGAACCCGGACGCCTGCTATTGCATCTACGACACGAAAAAGGGAACCATCAAGTTCCGCAGCGTTGATTACAAAATTGATCGCACTACGTCCGGATTATACGCGCTGCAAGCGCAGCTCGAAAACCCATCCTCTGAAGAGTCAAAGTGGCCCATAAAGCTGGCAAGCAGGCTGTTTTCAGGACGCTAGAACGTTAGAGAAATGCTTCACGAATCCGTTTTCTATCTGAACGCCTTCAGAACGCAGCAAAGAAATCTTTTTCTGAATCTCTTTCCCTTGAGTCTTTCCCATAAAACCCCCTAAAGAACCATCCGACTTCACAACGCGGTGGCACGGAACAGTAGGAGCGTACGGGTTCACGCGCAACGCCTGTCCAACCGCCCTAGGGCTGCTGTTCAGCGTTGTTGCGATCGCTGCGTACGTTGAGACTTTGCCCTTCGGTATTTTGCGGGTTAGGTCGTACACTTTGTGCTGGAATGCTGTTGGCAAGTCGCGCCTCCAAAGAGCCGAGTTCCGTGTTGATGTATTTCCGCAGCTCAGGGACTGAGCGCAGCTCGACAAGCCGGGCGTCGTTTCCGGACGGCTCCTGAATTGCCGGATACACCAACGCGGTGCGCTTGAGCGCGATATGGGGCTTTTTGTCGGGAGATTTTGACTGCGCATACGCTTTTTGGTATTCACAAAGCTTTTCGAACTTATCATAAGTTATGTTGCCGACGACCAACCGTCCTTCTTCCCACGCGTTCGAAACAAACGACCACATCAGGTGCAATGCGCTCAATTCGTGTTCGCGCATCTTATCATTATTCGAAAACGGGGCGTCCATGAAGTCGAGCGCGATGCGTCGCTTGTTCGTGGGCACGGCCTCTTCCGCCGTAAGACGGTCGAGCGCGTGCTTGACCTGCAATTTATCCGTGAGCTTGCCGATGCAAATCACGGCCTCGTTTTCCAGCGAGTATGATTTCGGGGTGAACACCAATTCCTTGTACGTGCTCATCTGGAACACGCGCGACAGATTGTACAAAAGCCCTCGTGACGTGACCTTCAGGCTAACTATGGAACCGAGGCATTCTTTCCCTTCGTTGAGAAAATAAACGGTGTCTGCGACATTGAGCGTCTTGCCCTCAACCGAGCGCAATTCGTCGTTCGCCCGCATGCGGCGTTCGGGCGCACGGCTCGGCTTCGAGTTTTCACGGTTCATCAGGCTGTTGAAACTGCGCACGCGGCCTTCAACGCTCAACGTATCCTCGAGTGTCTTGTAGTCATCTTTGAGCAGCTTGATGACCTTACCTAAATCATCATCACCATACGTGGCAGGATGCGCGGCGCGACGCACCTGGAACGCGAACCGGTGCAGCACCTCGCGGTACGTTTCGTCACTCATGAACTCAGAATAGGGGTGACCAAGAAGCTGCTCTTTTTTCCAGCCGCCAATCGTTTCAGTGCCTTCAGAAGCGTAAATGATCTGGTTTTCGCGATCAAGAAGGACAAACGGCGCCTTGATTTTGTCACCATGGCGCACCTTGTCGATCATGCGCACGTACAATCTGTCGCGGAGATTCATTATCTTAAGATAGCCAAAACCGCTTTAAAAGACTTGTGACTCGGATTCGCCTTGTAGGCCTTCGCGGCCTCGATGAGCTTCTTGTCCTGGATTTTGATGCCTTTCTTGTGCAGCACTTCTTTCCAGGACATCAGGAACTGGCATAACTGCGTGACGTTGTGCGGGCGCTTTGTCGGGTGCGAACGCTCCCAATCGATCAAGACGGCTTTGTTCTTCTTGGTGATAATTGCGTTCTTCAACGGGCGATGCATCTCCTCTTTTGAGATTCCGAGCTCGTCCATTTTAAAGCACTGCTCGAACAAATCCAAGAGCATTGGCTTGACTTTCGATTTGTTCGCCTTCGGGAGCCAGTCGCGCAAGAACGTCCCTTCCACAAACTCGTAGACGGCGAGATCATCGTTCGCTAAGACTAATTTCGGTCCTAATCCTGACTTGTTCACTAACGCTAACGTTTTTCCTTCATTACGCATGCGCCCTTCGGCTTCAGATGAGGGTTTCTTGAGTTTAATCGCGACTTTCTTTCCCTTCCAGTCTGCCGTGTAGATGATACCTCGGTTGCCGTCGTCGAAGTAATGCACGTTCTCGAAGCCCATCGGCTCCAATCGTTTTGCGGCTGCGTTTTTGGTAATCAAATAAACAAATAATTCCTCAAAGAACAAACGCGCGCTCGAAACAGGCTTGAAATCAAGCCCGTTGTACGCAATAAGCTCTTCGACTTTGTATTTGTGCGTTTGCGAGGAGAACAATAATAGAATGCTGCCATCTGGCTTCAAGAATTTAGGCGCCTGGTCAAGGAAACGCTCAATCGTTTCGTAGCCCTTCTTGCCGCCGATGAGCGCCATGTCCGGCTTGTTGCCGTCAGCTGGAAGATAGGGCGGGTTGAAGATGATGGTGTCGAACTTGATTTGTTTCTTTCCTTTGAACGCGGCGAAAAGGTCGCTTTTGTAGCAGATTAATTTTCGATTTTTGACGGACTTTTTGCAGTGTTGAACTGCTTTCGGGTCCTTGTCGACCGCGTAGACGCTCGTGACTTCCGGAAGCTCTAACGCAGCTTCAGCTTGGATGCCGGAACCCGTACCCATGTCGAGAACAACTCCCTTTGAGTGCTTCCTCACTTGGTCGGCCAACAGAAACGAGTCCTCGCGGGGCAGGTAGACCATGCAGATAGTTTGCGTTTATTGCTTTTAAGTGTTTCCGTTGAACATTTACTATGCTCTTACGAACGCTACGACAAAAAGAGCCGGTAAAAAGTCATGCAACGGTACAACGTGCGGAGAACAGGTAACGGGAACGAATTGACCTGCCGTGCGGCGCGTGGCGCGCGAACGCTGCCACGAGCGCCGCTTAACCTCAAAATTCAAACCGGCCAGCATTGCCGCTAACATAAATTACTCAGAATTACTTCAAAATTCCCAAACACTTCGTCTCTTTGTGGCCGCAGCTTTCGCACATCCAGGTGATGTACTTGGCGTTGCCGGAAATCGTCGAGAAATTCTTGATCATGCGAGCGGAACACTTCGGGCAGGTGCCTTCTTTCTGGACATCCGGCTCGGTCGCGCGCGGCTTGAGCGCGGGCTTGTTGAATTCGAACATGGTCTGATTTCGAGGATAATACTATTTAAGGATTGTGGGAGTGGAGTTATTTCTCGCACGCATTAGGCGTAACCGAGACGATAGAATACTTGTTGGCGTTGCGGGAGTTCCACGAATCGACCGCGCCCGCCAATGCGTGGTTCGCGCCGAGCGTCACCACATTGACCACCGAGGGCGACCCTTCGATTATTTTGAGCAGCAACACATCCCTCGCCGCCATAATCTCATCCAATAGCGCGTCCGACGGGTGCAACGGGTTTTCGCAGGCAAGCAATCTATTTCTCGCCTGCGCCAAGCCTTCCTCGGTTTCGGCGCCATACAGCGTTATCTTTCGGTTAAGCGCGAGTAGCAAATCCGCGCCCGGAATGTACCGTATGGAATCCATCTGCAACTCCAACGCGCGTAACCTCGGCAGCTCCTCGGCCGCCAATTTTTTCTTGATCAATGACTGGTACTCGGTGATTCGCTCAAGGATGGGAAACTCAATCAATTTGCTCTCATCGAGCCGAGTCAAGGCCGCCGAGTACGCCTCTTCAGCCTGCCTGACCGATATCGCGCCATGCCCACCTTCGGCAAAGAATGTCACGTCGCCGCGATAGTTGTCCGCCGCGCTCAAAAGCAGCTCGCTGATGTCCTTCTGGCAATCGTTGATGTCAGCATACGCCTGCCGCCATCTCTTCTTTTTTATCGGATCCGCGAATTGGGGCTGCACATAACGCGTGAAAAAATCATGCCGCACACTATGCTTCTGCCGCACATGGATGATGCATTTTGAAGAACCGCTCACTGGGTGACGCGTTATCGCGCGAGCGTTTTTGTGACCCGGAAAATCTTTCGCGATTCGGTACGCCTTCGTTTCGGCAACCGGACCCGTCTCGCATCCGAGCAAACCAACAAGCCCTAGGCCCGAAAGCGTGAGCATCTGACGCCGAGTGTATTCCATGAATCCCCTTGCTCGGGCAGGCTTTTAAATCTTTCTTATAACCACTAGTAAGCAGTTACAAAACCACAACCTTTAAAAAGGCCCTTCGTGGAAATGAGACTATGAACACTCAAACCATCGACGACTGCACCACGACCTTCAACGAGAAATTCGACTCGAATGACAAGATGAAGATCGAAATCGCAAAGGCTCACGCGAGAAAGGCGTACGGCGAATGGCGCGCAATCTACCGACCGACCGATGACGGCAAAGTCATCGTTGAAATCCAAAGCCACAGAGCCACAAGCACCCAAGACGAGACCGTTAACACGAGCATAGACTCGCCCTTGAGCAAATACGCGGTTTACCGCCAATCTGATGATGGCAAGATCAGCGTCGAAGTCTACAGTCTCCGTTAATCCGGTTACCGCAGCTGATCCATCAATCTCAGATACTCCTTGATGCGCTCGAGAATCGTCTTCAAGTAGAATTTTTCCATCTTTTCTTCAAATAATTCCGCAAGGGATGCTCCCTCAGCAATGCGGTACAAATTTCCGGTCTTTTCGACGAGATACAAATCTCGCAATCGCTTCACTTGGCGGCGGATGTTCGACGGGGCGATGCCCTTCAACGGAAGCTTCGCGATTTTTCTGAACTCCTTGACGCGCGACTCCAAATGCTCCGCGGTTACGCCTTCGCGCGAGCGCAAAAGCACGTCAAACACATCAACGATGACATCGCGCGAATCGCCCGGCTGCAACAGCCCTAATGAAAGACACAATTTCTTGACGAGTTCTCGGCCGCGGATCTCGAACGGCTTTTCGTACTTTCGCAACGTCAATTCAGCTAACGGGGTTTCGCGCATGCTTAAAACATTTAATCAGGGGTTTAAATACATTGTGTCATCCACTTTATATACGAAGAACGCTGTAAACTAACCATGTCCGAACTCACGCCCAGCCGGCGTAAACTGAAGAACATCAACCTGATGAAGGATCCGGCGTTCAATTCTAAGCTCGTCATCACGGAATTCCGTCGCAAATTCGCGCGCTGGCTCGAGCGCGGACATCCCAAAGAGCCGTACAAAGTCTACGAAATTCGCTCAAAGGACTTCAAGCCGTCCGCCCGAGCCGGGCACGACATTGACCCGACCGGCATTTTCCCGCACGACCCCCACGTCAAGCCCTGCGGCCACTACTGGGTTGACCACGCAGGCGACGAGGCACATTACGCGCTGTTCTTCGACTCATTCCATCTTGACGAGCACCCGCACGGCGCGAACCTCGTGGACGAAACGAGACTTGTCTTGTTCCGACAGAAACACGACCTCGATTCAATAATCAAGTACCAAAGCGGACTGCCGCAAATCGACGACGCCCACATCGAGACTGAGATGAAAGTCGAGAATTATTGGTACGACAACAACACGACGCCGCGCATCCACCAGCTGAAAGACATCATTCTCTGGACCAACAACGCGCTGATTGAAACGAAAAAGCGCCCGAACCTGCTCGAGCACTTTTTTCAATACCTCATGAACCATACTGATGCGACGGCCGAACAAGCAAGCTACGCGACGAGCATCATCAAGCGCGTGAGGCCGCCGTCAGACGTGCCGCAGGTCAATCCGTTAACGCCGCCGCCCGCGAAAGCGTCTTCTGCGCCTAAATACGCCTCGTGGCCGATACCCGGGCACGTACACCCAAAGCCTTAATCAGTCTAGAACTACTTGACTACGCTCATGTGCAAGGAGAATATCTCGTCCTTCAACTGCTCGGTTGTTCGAAGCTGATGCTTCTTCGAAGGCGGGACGACGTCGACCGCGATGACTTTCGCATTGATCTTGTCCTGCATGCTGTCGAGCCACGGCTTCAGCATCGCGACAAGGGTTTCTTTGCCTTCAATGTGAACATCGATGACGTCTTTCTTTTCCAAGCCTGACTTCTTGCGGAAATCCTGGATGCGTCGCGTGACTTCTCTCGAGTATCCCTCTGCTTCCAATTCGTCCGACGTCTCGTGGTCGACGTAGACGATGCCTTGCGGGAACGGAACCTCGATCAAGTGTGACGGAACGCTGCGTGTAAAGGTGAAATGCTCGTTCGTGAGGGAGTATTCGCCGGAAGCGGTTTTTACTTTTGCCGAGCCCGACTTCATCTCCTTCGTGATTCTCGCGAGCTCTTTCTGGGTTTGCTTCATGACTTCGGGAGCGTGCTGCTTGAACTGCTTGCCGAATGTGCTCGAATTGACGTGCAATTCTTCCGTGACTTCGGGAAGCGAGTCTTGCACGGTCACTTGTTTGACGTTTGTTTGCGTCTTGATGACGTCCGCCAACGCGATGACGGCCTTCTTGACATCGGCGTTCGTTGTCACGACAACAATTCCCTTGATCGGCCATCGCACGCCGAGCTTGATCTTCTCTCGGCCGCACAACACGGCTTGCATCACGTTGCTCGCGATGGCAAAGTTAGACTCAATCAACGGGTTGGATTCTTTCGCGTTCGCCTTCGGCCAGTCCATAAGGTGGATGCTTTCGGGTTTCAATGCGAACGTTTCCTTGAGATTCTGATACATCTGTTCGGCGATGAACGGAGCGATCGGCGCCAACAGCACAAGCGTGTCCATCAAGACGCGGTAGAGCGTTGACAACACAGTTTGCTTTTCCTCATCCGTGCCTGAAATCTTTTCTCGCACGAGCTGGATGTAGGTTCTTGATAATGACAGGTACAATTCTTCAACCATCCACGGGATTTCGTTCAGATGGTACGACTCGAACGCCTTGGTGACGTTCGTGATCGTGGTGTTGAGCTTGCTGAGGATGTACTGCTCAGGAATGTCGTTTTCGACGTCCTTCGACGGCTTCAATCCCGTTGACTTTGCCAATTCTATCAAGTAATTGTGAACGTTCCACAACACAAGGAGATTCTTGTACTTGAGCTTGACATCCTCCTGGTTGTAGGACTGGTCGATATTAGGAGCAGCAGAACCGATTTGGTAGTATCTCAACGTGTCCGCGCCGTAGACGCCCACGACTTCTTCAGGCTCAATTTGGTTGCCCAATGATTTTGACATTTTTCTGCCAAGGGCGTCGTTGATGTAGCCGTGCATGTAGACTGCCTTGAAGCTCGGCTTGCCGAACGCAATCATCGACGCGACCATCAACAGATTGAACCAGCCCCGGATTTGGTCCTTTCCCTCAAGGATGAACGCGGCCGGGAAGTACTTGTCGAACAAATCCTTTCGCGCCGGGAAGTCCAAACAGCTCCACGCGGCCGTGCCGGCATCAACCCAGACGTCCAAGACATCCGTGACGCGTCGCATCGTGCCTTTGCAGGAACAGGAATAAGTATGCTCGTCAATCCATGGGCGGTGGAGCTTTTCGACTTTCTTTTTTGTTTTCGCTTCCAACTCTTCGACCGTGCCGAAAACGTCGTACTTGTCGCACTTCTCGCATTTCCAGATAGGTACGGGCGTGCCCCAGAAGTTCTGCTTCGTGATGGAGTTATCTCGCAGATTCTTGAGCCAAGATTCGAACGCGTTGAATGCCGAGTCCGGAACCCAAGTTATTTTCTTGTTCTCCGCGAGCATCTGCTCTTTCAGATCTTCGACCTTGAAGAACCACTGCTTGGTTGTGCGGAAGATGATCGGGCTGTGGCAGCGCTGGCAATGGCCGTACTCGTGCTGCACTTTCGTTGACGCGATGAGGGCGTTACGGTCTTTGAGGGCTTCGATGAATTTGGAGTCATCTTTCTTTGCGGTGAGGCTGCCGAATTCCGGCAGGTTTGAGGGGAACTGGCCTCGCTCGTCCACGATGTTCCACGCCGGAAGGCCGTTGCGGTAGCCGACTTCGTAGTCTTCCGGACCGCAGCCAGGGGCGCAGTGCACCAAGCCCGAGCCGGCCGTCGTGTCGACGTGCTCCGCGCTCATCACGACCGTGTGAGTCTTCGGATGCTTTTTCTTCAGTTCAGCGTATTCCTTGATGACGTTCGCGAACGGGTGCGTGTACGAGAGCCCTTCGAGCTTGATTCCCTTGAATTCCTCCTGGATGGTGAACTGCTTTTCCGCGACGGCGCTGATCAACGGGCCTGACAATGCCTTTGCGACAATCCAGACTTCGCCTTCGACGTTCGCTTTCACGTAATCAATGTCCGGGTTGACCATAACTGCTAAGTTCATAGGTATGGTCCACGGCGTTGTCGTCCAGATGATGAGGAACTCATTGTGCTTTCCAACGACCGGGAGCTTGACGAAGATGGATGAGTCGGTGACGGTAGCGTATTCCAATTCGTGCTTCGCCATGTTTGTCTGGCACGTGGCGCACCAGGGCATGGTACGCAGTCCTTCATACAATCGCTTTTGCTCGTGGGCTTTCTTGATAAGGAACCATTCGCCGTTGATGAACTCTCGTTTGATTGGCTGGTAGGCGTTCTCGAAATCCATCCAGATGCCCAATTGCTTGAACGTGCCGTTCATGACGTGCATCATATCGACGCAGTATTTTTCGCACTCGTCGTTGAACTTCGCGATGCCGAAGTTTTCTATGTCCTTCTTGTTCTTGACGTTGAACTTGGTCCTGACCTTGTTTTCGGTCGGGAGCCCGTGCATGTCGTAGCCGGCGCGGTCCCACGCGTCGATGCCCGCGAGACGCTTGTATCTTAGAACCATGTCCTTCAATGACTTGTTCCAGCTCGTTCCTAAGTGGACTCTTCCTGACGTGTACGGCGGACCGTCCAAGAAGTAGAACGGCGTCTTTCCCTTGACCTTGTCCTTCGCTTTCGGGTAAATCTTGTGCTTGTCCCAAAAGGCCTGGACTGCCGGCTCAACCGCTTTCGGATCATAATTGGACATAGCTACAGCTGACTGAGATTGGTTTAAAAAGGTTACCCAGGGAACTTTTCAGAATAGTTTGAGCTCTTAATTGCGGCAATACTGGCCGGGACTGCAGCCGAGCTGCGTCCGCCAGCCAGCCGCACGGCAGGTCGACCGATTCTTGTTACAGCTTCCCCGCACAACTTTTTACCGGCTCTTCTTGGCGTAGCGTCACTAGAAATTTACGAACTCGAATCTACCGCTCATAAATAACCGCTTTGTCCGTGAATCCTGACGCGGAACCTTTGAACGTCTCGATCTTCAGCGTGCGCGCGTCAAGAAGCTGCGCCAACAAGATTCCTTCGAAATGCGGCTCGTTCTTCGCATGCAGCGGGCTCATGAAAGAAACGCGATCCCAATGCGCGCCTGAACTGCCAGAATACTCGAAATTCATCAGCTTGTACGTAACGATGCCTGACGAAACGTCAACGTCCTTAGGATTCGGCCCGTCCGACCCGAATGCGCCCGTCATCCCGCTGTCCGCGCCCAATCCTATAATGTAGTGCGACGTGTCGTACGCGTCTGGAGCGAACGCGAGATGCGAATCGTAATAGTTCGGGTCCTTGACTCCTTGATATCCGTTGGTGTCTTTCACGAACCAGTTGCCAATCAACTTTCCATCGATGTCATAGTCAATCTTTCCGCCGCGCGGCTCGGCCGTGCGCATGTTCTTTTCCATCAACTGCGACTTGAGCTCCGGCGTGAAATAGTCATACGGGTCGACCGTGTGGATCTTCCACGGCTCGCGCTCATAATGCGCGGGAACGATAAAGCCCGTTAACGTGACCTCCTCATCATGCGCTGAAAAGTCGAACGAAACCGACCGTCCGATAAGCTCGCCAGCTGCCACTTTGACCGGCTTGAAAGGACGCTTGTCAACTAACGCCTGCAGTTTCGGCGAAAGTTCGCGCACGTGGATGTAGATCGTGTAAAACGTGCAGGAATGGTGGATGACGAACCGATAGTCGCCCAATCCGACATCCGCTCCAGAGCTGAAGAACGCCGGCATCGAGTCCAACGACGTGACGACGCCGGACGCCGGAGCGTAAATGTCAACCAAATCCTCTTTTTTGAGCTCGCGCTGCCAAGTTTTCGGATAATAATATTGATGATCAATCGGCGTGATGTGCCCGGGCGGAATGATAAGCCCCAACGGCGCGATTGCCTGGATGTCTTCCAATGCCATCGGCGACGCCGTGAACACGACCTTGCCCGTTCCTTCGCAGCCATTAATATATCGGGTCGAAGGCGATGATGGCTGCGCATTCTCCAGAGATGGATCAGACTGGACACCCTCAGGGAGTTGCGCCTGAGAAGCTTGCGGCGTTTGCGCCGAAGGAACCGTCGCGCAGCCAAAGAGCAGAACGATGATGACGCACAGCCAACTGCGATTCATAACTCGCATTTAGATGCAACAAGCTTATAAATTCTGCTGCACGCGTTTTCAACTATGCCCCGCCTGACGCTCCGAGTCCACGAACCGGAGAAAGTGACCACGATCGACGCTAAGATTGAGATTAGAGAAGTGGCACAGCAACAGTTGAAGATTATCGAGAATTCTGACGCGTGGAAAGAGCACCAAAAACAGCACGCAGGGGCGAAACTGTCGATGCTCGGCACGGCCGAGGACAAGGACCTTACGGACATCGAAAAGACCGTCATGAAAGAGACGAAGAAAAAACAAGAACAGGATTCTGACGAGCTTGCGCCGAAGAAAGCCGCGCAAGAAGAAACCCCGAAATTCGCGTACAAGTCGACAGACGCGAAGTCCGAAGCAAAGCCAGCCTACGGGCACAGCCACGGCTCCGGCGCCGTGATGGGGTCGTGCAATTGCGGCCAAGTCTTCAAGGCCGACGAGCACGGAACGAAGCCGTACACGCTGAACTCGAACGTCAGCGCCATGAACGCGCTGGAAGGCTATAAGAAGAAGGACGAGCACGGCGGGACGTACAAGCGCGCGGACATCCCGGACGACGACGCGCCCAGGAAATACCGCTGATTCAGAAGGCTTAAAAACCCATTTTTCTGAAGAAAATGCATGAGAAATCAGCTTTCGCACCACGAACATTCCTACGAACGCAAACAGGAACTTAATCTCCTTTCGTACGACATTAGCGTCGTCATTCGTAACGCAATGCAAGAGCAACAGGTGCGAAACCGACATATCTTAGCCGCAGTCGCTCCAAAATTCGGACTGAAACCTGCCAGCGCAGGAGTCTATCTTTCCAAACTGATCAACGGCGACCTTATTCTCCCCTACCGAATCGGGGACGACCAGCTCAATGTCGAAATCGGCCGCATCCAAGCAGTCTTTGATTACCTGAACATCTCGTTCGATGATGCGCTCGTCAAACGCATCCGGCAGTACGCGCAACGATTCAAACCTATATCATTACGAGATAAAAATCTTGAGAACGTTCTCGCGAGCTCGCTGCCCACAAAAATAGGACAGCTCCGCGAGGAAGACCGCGAAAACATCGAGAAACTTGTTGATAACTATTTACGCAAGAACCCGCCGAAACGGATCAAGAAAGTTCAATCAACAGTTTCGCGGCAAGCCGAGCAGTCACATCGTTCTGCGGCACGTTAACCACGTCGCCGGCGGCGAAGTTGCGCATCAATTTCAATCTCTGAACGGCGTAGATGACCTCTCTAGAGCTCATTCCGCCGGGAAACGACTGATTAACGCCCGGCGCAAACGCAGGATCAATTGCAGCGATGTTAACCGAAACGTAGACCGCGCCCCACTGCAATGCCTGCTCCATGACGGCATCCATCACGTCGATGATGCCGACCTCATGAACATTCTTCATCGCGTACACGCGCACATTGTTGAGGCGCAGGAACGAAAGCTCTTCTGAAGAATAGGAACGCAGTCCGATGATGATTAATTTTTGAGGGCTTAGCAATTGCGACTCGACCAGCTTTCTGACTGAACCGTCCGCGTGCGCGTCAATCGCGACAATGCCCGCGTCCTTGTGCAGCTGCGAGACAGCTTTGAACAACTCAGTCGTGATTGCGTGTTCTCCTAAGGCGAGAAACCTCTGCGCCTGCAGCGCGTGCTGCTCCAGATTTTCTGCGGCTGAGATTATTTTGAAAACCGCCAGCGTGCCGTCCTCGCGCAAAAACTGGGATAGATGACCGATAACGGAAGACTGGTTTCCCGTATTTAGCAGAATCATCGCGCAATCACGCGACCGTTGACGATGCCGGCGCGTCTCAAGGTTGCGGCCATCTCAACCGGATCAGGAAGCACGGGCGTAAAAAGCACAATTCCTTTCTTCGCGGCGTACTTGCTGATGCGCTGGCTCGGGATGTGCAGCTCGCACCCCAACTGAGCGGCGCTAAGTTCCGGGTGCGATTGGACGTACTCGCGCTGTTTCTGCGTGAGCTTTCTGCCCGGCTGCGGCTTCTTGCGCTCAGGATACGCCTCATTAAGGATGATGTAAATGCTGCAGAACGGAATTCCAGTAGATTTGCTTATGTCTCGCACCGGCATGCCGGACGCATCTTTCAAGAATATCGATTCAATGGTATTGACATCGCGTTTGCAAGAAGGATGCGCCATCACGTGCTCGAGCGCGCGGCCACGAGGGGTGTCCAACTGGTCCGAGCAGAAATAATCCGTGCCTTTCTTGCTCACGCGCGTGCTGACCTGAGTCGTTTCGATGAGCAGCTTGAAGTAATCCTTAGCCACATCTCCCGCGACGGCGGACAGTTCGTCCAACTTTCCTTTTGTGCACGCGCGATACTTTCTTTTCAACAGATCCTCTCGCGTGCGGTAATTAACGTAGCTGTGCGTGCTGCCTTTGAGGAACTTCTTTTCAACGCGTTTTTTCGCGAACTGGTCGTTGAGCGAATCCGCTATCTCGGTGTAGGAATATCCAGCGTCAAGAAGCGCCCCAATAGCATCATCATCAATCGCGTCCGTGAGCTCGATAGACTCCAGCTTTTTTTTGTTCTGTCGCAGCGCGTGCTTTCGGAACTCATATTGCAGCGTGCGGCAGCCTTTCCAGACCCGGTTTGCGTAGGCCTGCTTCGCGAACTCCCTGAACGCGACTTCGCCAATCCGCTGATAAATTCCACCATCAATCATAACTAAAACCTCTATATTGCAGTATATAAATCTGATGTTTTTGTCGACAGTGTTACATCTCTTCCGGTGCGTCGATACCGACCAATCCTAAGGCAGTGCTTAACACCTGTTTAGTTGCTTTGCACAACGCCAATCTCGCGTCAACCAGGTGCTTGTCCTCGGCCGTAAGTACAGGGCATGCGTGGTAAAACGCGGTGAACAATTGCGCCAGATCCTTGACGTAGTTTATGATTAAATGAGGCGTAAGGTGCTTTGACGCGCTCGAAACGACTTCTGGAAATTTCTGCAATTGTGTGATGAGGTTCGCTTCCGCGACGTGCGTGAGCAAACTGAAGTCCGGTTTGCCAATCTTTTCGGCCTTGTTCAAGATGGAATTGATTCTCGCATGCGCGTACTGGCAATACGGTCCGGAATCCCCCTCGAACGACAATGCCTGGTTCCAGTCGAACGTGATCATTTTATCGGATGAGACTTTCAAGAAGCCGAACTTGACCGCGCCGTAGGCGATAACTTTGGACAAAGAGTCGAGCTTCTTTGCAGGCATGTCCGGCGTTCTTGCGAGAAGCTCTTTCTTCGCTCTTGTTACGGCTTCCGCCATGAATTCGCTCAAGAGAACGACGTTTCCGGAACGCGAGGACATCTTGCCTTCGGCTAATACGATGAACGCATAATGCACGATTTCGGGCGGGGTGACGTTGAGGAAGTTTAACGCTGCCGTTATTTGCTGGAAATATAATTTCTGGTCTTCACCTAAAACTAATATGCTCCGTCCTTTCGCCCACTTTGACTTGTCGATTGTGTATGCGATGTCTCTTAATGCGTACAGCGTCGTGCCGTCGTTGCGCGTCAATACGAGAACGGGACTTTTCATCGCGCTCTCGATTTCGGGGATGCCCTTCATGTCGAGCACTTTTCTATTGTTCTCGTCCGTGAACAATTTGCCCGTCTTTTCTAAGTCCGCTAAAACTTCATCGGTGCGTTTGTTGAAAATGTAGTCGGATTCGTAGTCGAACGTGTCGAACTCGATGCCGATCTCGCTGAGGACTTCCTTCTGTCCCTTGATGCAGATGGCGACGATGTCGCGGAACTTCTTCGCGACCTTCTTGTCGCCGTCTTCTAATTTCTTTAAGAGCGCGAAGACGTCCTGCTCCAATTCAGGATGCTCCTTGATGCGCTGGTTGAACTCGACGTACAATCCCAATAGTTCTTGGAATGACGGTTTCTTTCCTTCGGCGGCTAATACGAGCATCGCAATCTGTTTGCCGATGTCATTGACGAAATAGTGAATGTCGAGCTTGTAGCCCTCGAATTTCAATATGCGGCCGATTGAGTCGGCGATTAATGAGTTTCGCGTTCGTCCGACGTGGGCGTCGGAGTTCGGATTGATGCTGGTGTGTTCTAATAGTGCGTGCTTGCCCTTTCCTTCTTCCGAGCTGCCGTAATTTTTGTTTTTGAGAATTTCTGAGAGGACTTGGTCCGCGAGAATTGATTTTTCGACAAAGAAATTCACGTATGGTCCGTTCGCGGTTATGCTGACGATTCCTTTGATTGTGAGTTTCTTCGCGAGCTCTTGGGCGATGATGGCTGGAGCTTTTTTCGCAAACTTCGCGAGCGCGAAGCACGGAAAGGCGTAGTCGCCCAGTGCCGGACTCGGAGGAATTTCTAGAACGATCTCGGTGGGCGTTTCTTTCTGCAGCGCCGCAATGATGTTCGCCTTGAAATCCATGCTGTTCCTCACTCTCAGAACCTTTAAATACTTTGCCAAGGAAGAATAGAACAGAACAAAAAAGAGGAATTATGCGAATCCCACTCAACAAAGGCGATATCTAATGTGGTTCCAAATAGGCGTCGTCGCAATAACTCTAGCCACCATCATGTACCTAGGGGCGTCCTTTGGCGCGAGCATCGGCGTGTTGATCATCAATGCGGCAATCATCTTTCTGATCGCCTATCGGGCCTATTTTGAGATGCTTGCGGGACGCGTGAAGGCTCACATTATCGGCGCAGTTACGGCGTTCTTACTCTTGTTGTTCCTGGGTAATTTCGGAAAGCCGTTCTGGCTCACGACGACGTTCGTCATCATTTCGTACATCTTTGCCGTGATTGCGCAGCAATTCATCAAGTTCATCCCGGTAAAGAAGATGAGGCATGGCAGACTCGTGAGAAAATAGTTTGGCTTCTAAGCTAACCTTTTTACCGCCCAGATTGGACGAGTGTCGGCATTAAGTATCTACGACCTCACTCCGACGCAAAATCTGCCGGCGCGAACCAACGCAGCAGTTAGCATAACGACGAGTAAATATTTCCGGTCGAAATCCTTAAAAGAATGAGCAACATACTTCCGATGTGGAATACACGTACCAACACCTCCTCGAGCACAAAGGCTGGACGGACGGAAATCCTGAAAACCCGTTGAATTCTGCTTTAATCTGGGCGAAACCAAAAGGCTGGGATGTCGCGCTGTACGTCACCATCACGCCATCAACGGATGGCACGCCGATGATTTCTCCGCCCCAGGCGACGAACACGCTCGAATCATTGTTGACGGACACCCGCAAAAAGCGCGAGTGCGACATCATCAACGCGAGCAACCATCATTCTGGCGACTGGAGATATTACCTCACCTCGTTGGCGCTGGCGTACGTGAAAGGACCGGAACTGAAGAAACTCTCGCCCTGGCAACGCATCGTTGCGTGGTTCTACCGGCACCGCTATTAGTTGCGATTCTGCGTAATCACTATTCAGGGGAAACTTTATATACTGCACTCTAACCTAGATTGATTGTGAAGACGGGGTTTTTATGAAAGCACAATCATGCAAGAAATGCGGATGCTCCGTCAAGAGCTTCTCTCCGATGCGCAAATGGTGCTTCGAATGCCGCAAGATCATGAGCTCAGAACAGGCGAAAGCGAGGAAATTGAAGTGAATCCTGAAGAATTTTATAAAAAGTACGTCAAAGCACACAAGGATATCTTCCCGATAGAAACCATGCTCGACTTCTCACCCGTTGCATTTTCCGGACGTGGCGCAATCTATCTCGCGAATGAGCCCATCATGGATCGTGACGATATGAAGTTCATAACCGGCTACGCAAAAGGATTACTAACCACACCCGGAATAAACCCTGTAAAAAATGAATTGTTGTTCGTTTATGATGTGCGAAAATCATTTTTTGATGGCGCACTCACAGAATTAGAACTTCTGAAAAACAATTACGTTGCTAAATGCGTCAAAAACCAACTCATTGTCGAAGCTAAAAAAGGCAAATCACTTCGTGCGGGATGCAGCATCATGCCGAGACACCACAAAGACCTCGACGCATTCATCACGATGCACTTCAAGTCGTGGTGAGAACGTTTAAATAGCAATCTTCTTGTTCTTCGTTCATGAAAGAGGTGTTCGGCGCGTACGGCATCAGAGGAACCTATCCCGACCAGCTCAATGAAGCCTTCTTCGAGAAAGTCGGGCGAGCGTTCGTGCTGTGGAAAAAGAGCACGAAAGTCTATGTCGGACGGGACATGCGCGTTTCTTCGCCAACATTAGCTTCAGCATTGATGCGCGGCCTTCGACTGCAGGGCGCAGATGTCATCGATCTCGGACTCGTTTCCACGCCGATGATGTATCTCGCGAGCCAGAACGGCGATTGCCTTATGGTGACTGCATCGCACAACCCGGCGAAGTACAACGGCATCAAAATCATCCTCAAAGACGCGAACCTGGTCGGCGGACAGACGCTAAAAGCGCTCGCGAAACTTGTCGACTCGCCGTTCCCGCGCACAAAGAAAGGAAAGCACGTCAAGAAAGATATTTTGAAAAGTTACACCTCGCTCATCCTGTCGCACGCTAAAACCGTTCCTAAAATTCGAGTTGTGTTGGACGCCGGAAACGGGATGGCCGCACTTACAATTCCTGAACTCATCAAAGAGCTTCCGATTGAAACAACCCTCTTAGAGTTCATGCTCGACGGACGGTTCCCGCACCACACGCCCAACCCGGCGCTGCCCGAAAATACACGAGACTGCGCCGAAATGGTGCGGCACAAGCGCGCGCAATTAGGAGTTTCTTTCGACGCGGATATGGACCGCGCCATGTTCATCGACGAACACGGGCGCGTCATTCCCGCTGACGTGATTCTCGCGCTGATTGCGACGCACGAACTCAAAATCCATCCGAAACGCGCGGTCGTGTTCGATCTGCGCGCGACGCGCGGACTTAAAAACGCAATCATAGCAGCAGGCGGCGTGCCGGTCGAAAGCAAAGTCGGACACACCAACATCGTCACAAAGATGGAGCGCTCGCACGCGATTATCGGAGGGGAATTATCCGGACACTATTACTTCAAAGAATTCTTCGGCGTTGAGTCTGCGGATTTGGCGTTCATCAAAGTGCTGAACATACTGGGCAAAACCGGACTGCCGTTGTCTTCGTTAGTCAACCCATTCATGCAGTACCACCATTCCGGCGAGATGAACTTTTCCGTCGCGGACAAGAGCCGAACGATTACGAAGATTGCGAACGAATTCAAAGGACGACAATCGCGTTTGGATGGCTTAACCGTGCAGTACCCGGACGCCTGGTTCAATTTAAGGCCGAGCAACACCGAACCCGTGGTTCGATTGGTGATAGAAGCAAACACAGTCGAACGGCTGAATTACCTGAAAGAGAAGCTGATGAAGTATCTGAAGTGAGATTTCTCGTCTTTAACCTCGGCACTAACATTTATAAACCCCTCTTGAACAAAGCCAACCAATGGTTGCAAAGAAGAAAGAACCGAAGGCGGCAAAAGTAGAAGCCCCTGTCGAGCATTCTAAGCCTGAAAAGCACGCCCATCAAGACATCCAGCCCGAAGTCAGCATCGGCATCGTGGGACACGTCGACCACGGAAAAACAACCTTAGTTCAGGCGCTGTCCGGCAAATGGACTGCGACGCATTCTGAAGAAATCAAGCGCGGCATCACCATCAGATTAGGATACGCCGACTTGGACATCCACCAAATCCCGGGCAAAGAAGAACCGGAATGCTACACCATCAAAGAAGGAGACTCGTTACGAAAAGTCTCCTTGGTCGACGCCCCCGGCCACGAAAGCCTCATGGCAACGATGCTCTGCGGCGCAAACATCATGGACGGCGCATTATTGATGGTCGCGGCCAACGAACAATGCCCGCAGCCGCAAACCCAAGAACATTTGAAAGCGCTGGAAATCATCGGGCTCAAGAACCTCATCATCGTCCAAAACAAGATCGACCTCGTCGACGAAGCAGGCGCGAAGAAGAACCTCCAGCAAATCAAGGACTTCATCAAGGGCACGCCGTACGAAAACGCCCCCATCATTCCTATCTCCGCTCAGCACTTGATCAACATCGACGCGTTATTGTGGGCGATGCAGAAATACATCCCGACCCCGAAGCGCGACTTGACGAAAGACCCGTTGTTTTTCGTCGCGCGATCGTTTGATGTCAACAAGCCTGGCACAGTTCCGGGAAAAATGGTTGGCGGCATCCTCGGCGGGGCATTAATGCAAGGCAAATTCTCCGTCGGCGACGAACTCACGATTTTACCCGGCTACGAAGTCGCGGAAAAGAACCAGAAATTCTGGAAACCGTTGCTGACGAACGTGCGCGGCCTGATGTCCGGCACGACCAAGATCGATTCAGCCCGACCGGGCGGAACGGTTGCGTTGTTGACCGGACTCGATCCGACTGTCGTCAAATCAGATAAGTTGGTCGGCTCGGTTGTCGGCATCACGGGCAAAATGCCGAAAGTCTGGAGCTCATTCACAATTGAACCGCACTTGCTCGACCGCGTTGTCGGCGCGAAGGACAAGCTCGTCGTCGACCCGATCAAGCTCGGCGAAATGCTGATGTTGAATGTCAATGCGGCCGCCACGGTTGGCGTCGTCAAAGACTTGTCGCGCGGCGTTGTCAAGCTGGACTTGCGACGACCCGTCTGCGCAGACCCTGGCGCGAGAATAACGTTGTCAAGAAACGTCGGACAAAGATGGCGACTGATCGGATTCGGACTGATTAAGGCTTAAGATTTCTTAGGAATGCGCAACGCACTCACGCGAGCCCAATACTGACCCATCACGCCCGTATCATCGCTGCTTTTGTTCCGCGCGTACCAGATGCCGAAGCAATGCGGATGCAATGACGCGCCGGCGTATCGGCGCAATTCTTCTGGACCGGGAATAACTGTGTGACATTCTGAGCAGTTCGGAACGTTGCCTTCGCTCCACCAGTTGTCTTTTTCCTTATATTCAGTCATTAATGCGAGATAGAACTCGGCGAACACGTCATCGGGCGCCGCAACTATTTTTGGATAATTGATGAATTTGCTCGAAATTCCGGGAAGAACGCCCTGTGCTTTCAGTAAATAATCGTCGAGGTTCATAGTTCATCAAACTGGATAAATCCGGCCGCGTCCGCGTGGGAGTCGACGACCGCCTTCGAGCTCAATCCGGTGACGACAACGAGCACTTTGAGGGTTTTGCCTAACGATTCGTCAACTTGGGCGCCCCAGATGATTTTGGCATCCGGGTTCAAGGCTTCGCTGACCTTTGAAACTATCTTCTGAGCTTCGCCCAAGGTCAAGTCCTGGCCGCCGACGACATTAATCAACGCGCCGGAAGCGCCGTGCAGATTCACATCAATCAACGGGTTCTTCAACGCGTTGTTTACGGCTTCTTCGGCGCGCAAATTCGTGTCGCTTTCGCCGACGCCGATCAACGCAACGCCAGAGTCTCGCGTCACGGCAGTCAAGTCCGCAAAGTCGAGATTGACCAGTCCGGGCTTCGTGATTAGTTCGATAATTCCCTTGATTGCGTTCGCTAACACTGAGTCAGCCGTTTGGAATGCAAGATACAATGGAAGGTCTTGACAGGTCTTCATCAATTTCTCGTTCGGAATCAAGACTAACGCGTCGACCGTCGTCTCGAGGTTCTGCAGCCCGGACATCGCGTTGTCCCATCGCCTTTTCCCTTCCATCAAGAACGGCAAGGAAACGACTGCTATTGTTAGAATGCCTAATTTCTTGGCTTCGGCTGCGACCATCGGGATGGAACCCGTTCCGGTGCCGCCGCCCAATCCTCCAGTGACGAACACCAAGTTCGCCCCTTCGACCGACTTCTTGATTTCAACAATGCTTTCCGCAGCCGCACGAGCGCCCACAGACGGGTCGTTGCCGGCCCCTTGGCCACGCGTCAAGCTTTTGCCGAGAATGACCTTGAAATCTGCCGGAGTAGCGAGCAAATCCTGCGCGTCCGTGTTCATCGCAATGAGCTCGATGCCCTGGATGTTCGTGTTTCTGAGCGTCGTGAGCGTGTTCTTGCCCGCGCCGCCGCAACCAACTACGCGAATCGAGATGTTTCTTACAAACTGGTTGAGATCGATGTCCGGCCCTATGTTGTCACCTTTATACTGCAATCTTTTGTTTTGCCAGGCTTTCGCGGGCCTTCCTGACAATAACCTGATACGATGCGCTAGGAATCTTGAGACTGTGGTCGCTAATAAATGTTTTGATTCCCGTCATCTGGTCGCGCTCCAGATGGTGGAACGGGAAGTCCTTACAGATCAACGGCCGATTTTGATAGATGGAACAGTCGTTGCCGTTCCTCAGGAACGGACAGACGTCGTGATCGACGAACCAGTCGTAGACGAACGCTTTGTTCGATGCTTCGTCGTAAAAGACGCGTTTCGGGAGGACCTTGAACTTGAGGTTTCGCTTCTTAGCTTCGGCCTCCATCCAGTCCTTTTCGTTCTCGGTGAGGCTGATGGTGTAGCGCTTCATCGGGTAGAGATAGATGACTCCTAACGTGCGGTAGACTTGCGCCTTGATGGATTTTTCTTCCGCAGCCGAAAGCGAGATGTCTTCACGGATATGGCAGCATTCGCCTGTTCTCACGCAATGTCCTGCCTTTCTACAGGATTCGCATTTGATGTGGGCCAACTTAATCATACAGCTAAGAACAAGAATCAGGTATAAAAAAGATACTTATCCGAGGTCTTCGTCTTCCCAGTTTATCTCTTCTTCCTGGTCAACAGC
Organism: uncultured Methanosarcinales archaeon; assembly: GCA_964550175.1. Classification (GTDB taxonomy): domain Archaea; phylum Nanobdellota; class Nanobdellia; order Woesearchaeales; family ARS49; genus DSQK01. Next base: position 104,552 of record CAZJXP010000001.1, read on the forward strand.
GGTGTCGTCTGGTTCCATTGTTATCCTCCCTTACCTTGGAATAAGTGATGCGTTTTTAGTATTTAAAGATTATGCAACCGCACACAATACTAACGCACTAATACGGCGCGAATTCTCGGGATGATGATGTAGGCGCAAATGGCTAAGAGAATTGCTAAAATCCAGAATGAGCCCCAAGGAAGCTTTCCTATAATAGCGAACACGAATCCGAGAATCATCAGGATGATTAAAGCTATTGAGAACATCTGCAGAAGCTTGAGTGCGGTTTTCATTGGATAGTGTGCATTCCTTGCGTTTGCTTGAGTCCCAGGTTAACTTTTTACCGCCACAATTTGTCGAGTGTCGGTGTTGATTATCTACGACCTCACGCTGACTCAAAATCTGCGCAGGAGAGCAACGATAGGGCCAGCAAACTATTTACAACGCCTTCTTCAAGGCAGCGATCGCGACTTCGACCTGGTCGTCCGTCGGTTGTCGCGTGGTTAACTTCTGCACCCACATGCCTGGCAGAGCCAAGATTCGAACAACTGCATACTTCGACGTGCCCGTGAACTTCAGCACTTCGTAGGAAATGCCCGCGATCAACGGGATGACAATGATTCGTGACAATACGTTCCAGTACCATTCGGGGAACGAGATGAACGAAAACGCGACGATGCTCACGGCGATGACGAACACGATCAGGCTCGTCCCGCAGCGCGGATGGATGGTCGAGAACTTCTGGACGTTCTTCGGAATCAACGGCAACTTTGCTTCGTAGCAGTGCACGGCCTTGTGCTCCGCGCCGTGATACTGGAACAATCGCTTGACGTCCTTCATCAGCGAGATCGCGATGATGTATACGAGGAACATGAGCAATCGGAGAACTCCATCAATCGCGCTGAAAACGAACGAACGGTCTTCCGTCATCAACCGGGTGAAGTAGTACGGCAACACGACGAACAGGCCGATTGCTAAAACGAACGAGAACACCATCGTGATGACCATTTCGGTGTTCGAAATCTTTTCATCATTACCAGCCTGCTGGTTCGCGCTCCAAGAAAGCATTTTCAGACCGATGACGAGCATCTCGCAGAGGAATACAACGCCTCGGATAACGGGCAATCGGAGAAACATACTCTTGCGCGTCGCGCTCTTGTGCGCGAACCGCGTCGTGATGATCTTGCCGTCCTTTCGCACGGCCGCGGCCACTGCATCGGGCCCTTTCATCATCACGCCCTCGATGATCGCCTGCCCGCCGATGTACACCTTCTTTTCAGTTTTCATAACGTTATTGACCTGTCAACGTCCAGTATTTCGACCTTAATAGGCGGCTCCACAAGCTCCTTGAAGAGTTCTGCATCGTCGCGGGTGCCTGAAGTGCTGCCGTAATGCGTGGGGATTGCGAGCTTTGGTTTAATAATGTTTACTGCCAGTGCAGCCTTCTTGGCGGACATCGTCCAAGTTCCTCCCACAGAAATGAGCACGATGTCCGGCGTGCCGAGCTTTTCGGGAATCTCGTCCGTGTCGCCCGCAAAGTAGAGCGTCTTGTTTTCGATGGTAATTAACCAGCCCAAGGATTCCGACGTCATGTTTCTGCGCTTGATGAGGGCTTTCACCGCTTTTATTTTTGTGTTATCCTCGAACGTGATTTCATCGCCCGGGACGAACGGCCGGCAGCCGTACAGCTCGGACGCGACTTCCTTCGTGCCGATTATGTGCGTGCCGTCGACCATCAATTTCTTCACAATCGCGTGGCTGAAATGGTCGTAGTCGTTCTTCGAAATCAGAATGAGGTTCGCGAACCCAGAATATTCGCCGGCGTACGGGTCGAGATAGATGGTCCTGCCGTTCGATTCGAGCTTGAACGAATGGTGGCCGAGCCAAGTGAGACGCATAGTCACACATGTGCAGAAGTATTTATAAAGGATTTCGTCGCTAACTAACTCTATGGTTTTGGAAAAGTTGGGCGATTCATTGAAAGGCACGCTCGCGAAGATAGCGAAAGCGATGTTCGTCGATGACAAGCTCATCAATGAACTCGTCAAGGACATCCAACGAGCATTATTGCAGGCCGACATCAACGTCAAACTTGTCTTTGAGTTAACCAAGAAAATCAAGGACCGATTCTCGAACGAACAGACAGCGCCGGGACTGACGAAGAAAGAGCAGCTCATCAACATCGTCTACGAAGAGCTCGTGCAGTTCGTCGGCGGCACCAAGACCGGCATCACGATTGACCAAACGAAGAAGCCGTTCACCATCATGCTTGTCGGACTGTTCGGCTCGGGAAAAACGACCAGCATCGGCAAGCTCGCGAAGTATTTTACCAAGCGAGGAATGAAAGTCGCGGCATTAGGACTTGACGTCTACCGTCCGGCTGCGATGAACCAGCTGGAACAAGTCAGCAAGCAAGCCGGCATTCCGGTGTTCACGAGCCGAACCGAGAAGGACCCGCTCAAAATCATCGCCGCAAACGAAAAGGAATTCCACAAGTACGACATCCTTTTGGCAGACACGGCCGGTCGCGACGCGCTAAGCGCGGACTTGATCAAAGAAATAACTGCGGTTCATGACAAACTGCAGCCGCAAGAAGTTCTCCTTGTTATTTCCGCAGATATCGGACAAACAGCACAATCACAAGCCCAAGCGTTCCACGACAGCTGCGGCGTAACCGGAGTCGTCGTCACGAAAATGGACGGCACGGCCAAGGGCGGCGGAGCATTGACAGCTTGCGCCGTCACCGGAGCTCCCGTAAAGTTCATCGGCGTAGGCGAAAAGCAAGACGATCTCGAACCGTTCAACCCGCAAGGATTCATCGGACGATTATTGGGCATGGGCGACCTGGAAGCGCTTTTGGAAAAAGCGAAAGACGCCATCACCGAAGAAGACTCCAAAGACCTGGAAAAGAAATTATTGAAAGGCGAATTCACCCTCATCGACTTGTATCAACAAATGGAAGCAATGTCCAAGATGGGCCCGCTCGGCAAAATCATGGAAATGATTCCGGGCATGGGCAACATCAAGATGCCAAAAGAGGCGTTACAATTACAGGAAGGCAAGTTGAAAAAATGGAAGTTCGCAATGGACTCCATGACCAAGCGAGAACTCGAAGAACCGGAAGAGATAGATGCGAACAGGATTGAGAGAATCGCGAAAGGATCCGGCATCTCCACGAACGACATCCGCGACATGCTCAAACAATACCGACAGTCCAAGAAGCTCGTCAAGATGATGAAAGGCAACCCGGACAACCTGATGAAGAAGCTTCAGAAAGGAGGACTGAGATAGTGGCAATCAAACCCGTGAAAGCATTGACCTTTTCTGTCTTGAACAACTCAATCGGTCGCAAATCGGCAACCGCGTTAAGCTTCTTTTGCGATGTCCTCAATAACACAATACTTATGGTGCCGAAAGACTCAGAACACATCGATTTTGCCGCGATTGTGCTCAACACCACCCCTGACGACATCCGTCAAGAGCCGTCAGTCGCGGCACATCTCGTGCCCGTTGTCCTCGAATTCACCCCGAACCACGACTTCGTGACCGGGATGCTTACGGGCACCTCAGGCATGGAAATCGCCTTCGGCGTAAAGCACACGAAAGAGCAATTAGACCGGGCGCACGGCATGGCCGTGGCTTTCGTCCAGAACGGAGATGTGCCCTTTGCCGAACAGGTGAAGGATATTGTAGTCCGACGGTGGCAAGCGTAAGCTTTATATACTAGTTACTACTACTTAGTGGCTATGTACGACATTATTGTGCCCGGTAATCAGTCGAACGCCCCTGCGCTCCCGGAAACCGCTACCATTGATGATTTGGTGAGCGCATTCGTGAAATTGGCCGTGACCGTGACCGAAGCGGAATTCTTCAACGACGCAAACCAATTGGCCCTCGACTATTTCTCCAAAAACCGATTGCGCTACCAAGAATTCCAGAAATGGCACGAACAAAACGCCCGAGACTACCCCCAAATCGTTGAGCATTTCATGAAGGTCATCGTCCGATGAAACCGAAATCCTACTTGTATCTGACCTGGTCCGCGATCAGCCAGTTCGGCGACCGCAAGAAAGCCGGCCGCTTCAGCATTCTCATCAACGCAAACACTAAGGATGTGTTCGCCGTTCCCCGAAACATGGAGCACAAGGACTTCCTCTGCGGGCTCCTCCGCACAACCGCGGAAGCATTGACCGAACAACCCGAACTCATCACGCACCTCATCCCCGTCCACATCGACCTCAAGCCGGACTCGATTGAAATCATCACGGGACTGAGCGGATTCGAACAAGTCTACCACGTTAGACACACTCGCGACAATCTCCACGCGGCGCACCAGCGCGCGAAAGCATTCGTCGCCCAAGGCGAAGTTGAATACCAGACTCTTGAAGAAAAAATAGATTACCGCTACGCGCTCAAGTAATTCCGACAAATTTCTTAATAATGCCTGCATTCATGACTTCCGGATGGAAAATGCAGCCGTACTGTTCTCGGCCTTTGACTTTGACCAATGCGGGTTTCTTGTCTACGGTTGCCAAGATATCAAGCCCTTCAACAGATTTCGTGTGCAAGAAGTACGCATTAAACGTCCCTTCGCAGAACGGATTCACGTCAACAACCTCGACCGGATGCACCCCGATGCGCTCTTGATTCACTAACTTTCCGCCGTGCGCTAACGCTAACACTTGCATCCCTGCGCAGATGCCCAAGACCGGCTTCTTGAATGTCTTCAGCCAGTCAAACTTCTTCGTCAAATACTTGAAATCTGCCAACGCTGTCCCTGTGATGATGATTTCGGATGCTGATGCGAGGTCTTCTGGCCTTATTTTGTCAAATCTTTTGACAGCGCACTCGCCTACGAGCTTCACAATAGGAGCAACGAATTCAAGTTCACTTAATTTGTCAGAACACGTGCTGATGACGAGCATCATTCCAGCTCCGCGGCGTCGATGCTGAAGGTGCCGCTGAACTTCTCGTACTTCTGCGAATGCTTGGTGATCTTGATGGATTTCTTAAAACACGGAGCGTCCAGCACGGTCGTCTCGATTTCACCGCCCTCGCCTGCCGGGTTGATCTTGTGCGTTTCGGCAGCTTTCGCCAACTTCTTCACCATCGCGGCATCAATCTTCTTACCAAGATAGGACGCGTCCAACGGCTCGGCAAAGACTCCTGAGATGACTGCGGTGATTTTGTTCTTAACCACATCGTTCAACAACTCAACCTGGTCCAGCAGCCACAACGGGCTGAAGCACCACAAATTCAGCTCGTGACAGATTTGCTGGATTCTTGTTGATTGGTACGTCGACCTCACGGCTCCTGTGACGATGCCGTGCAGTTTGTACTTCCGTTTCGCGCTCTGCAACGCATTCTTGAGATCTTTCAGCTCAGTCTCTTTCTCGCCTTTAGTGACGACACTCACGAGCGGCAGCTTCATCGCTTCCGCTTGAATTTTCGTGATGTCAATGTTCGGCGTGTGGAACATGAAACTTTCTTTGTTCAGCGAAACCAACGTGATTAAACAAGAAATCTTGTGGCACTCCTTTGCCTTCAGCAACGCGAGCGTCGAATCCTTTCCGCCAGAATACAGGACGCCGAGGTTCATTTCAGCAAAATCGTCTTCATCTTGAACTTCTTCGCCGAATTGCGGATCGGATGAGCGATTGCCGGTTCAGGCGACACAATAACCGCCTCTGCACCGTATTTCTTCTGAGCATAGCTCAAAAGAGTATCCAACGCGTTGAAGTTCTCATCTCCAGTACTCTTGACGGTCTTGAACAGCAAATCAATCTTCGCGCTATCCGACACCTTCTTCAGCGCGTCGATATTTCCTGTGGCCCACGGCAACGGAAACTTCGGCTCCATCGACATCAAGCACACGGGAACGTGATTATTTTCGGTAGCCCACGCTATGACTGCTTGAGCGTTCTGTTTTCCTGAAATCCATAATGCGACTTTCATTGTTCCTCCCCCTTCTTGATGACTACTTTGCCTTTCTCCATCGTGATTGTTATTTCGTCCTGCTCGGACAGCTTTGTCAGCGTCGTGACGACGTCCGGCAACAGTATTCTTGTGCCACGGAACTCCGGATGAGTTATTATCTCTTTCTCCGGCACGACCTCCTTGATGGCCAAACCGGCTTGCTTCATGCGGAACTGCTTTGACTGGGCGTACAAGTACTTTGCGATATGCTGCGCGACGTTAATCCCGGTCGCGCGCGTGATGCCCTGCAATCCGGGTGAGAGATTGATTTCAATAACCAACGGCTTGCCCTTCGAGACGAGCATATCCACGGCGCAGATGTCAGCGCCGACCGCGCGCGCTGTGTCAATCGCAATCTTCTTCGCGTAGGCGTCAAGCTCGCACGCGATAGCCGAGCCGCCGGCGTGGATGTTCGCGCGCTTCTCGCCCTCGGCAGCCGTGCGCTTCATCGCCGCGACGACGGTGTCGCCGATGACGAACGCTCTCGTATCCGTGCCATTGGTTTCAATGTATTCCTGCATCAGGAAGGGCTGCTTCAACAGCGCAAGCGCATCAACCATCGAGCTCGCGCTCTCGAAACTATCGGCCAACATAACTCCCTTGCCGTGCGTGCCTGCCGGCAACTTCATGACAACAGGATAATCAATCTTCTTCAACAGCTTCTTTCCGGCTTCGGCCGTCGAAACGACATACGTCTTCGGTTGCGGCACATTAGCCGTCTGCAGTTTCAAGTGCGTCAGCAGCTTGTCGTGCCCCGCCGTGAACGCGCCCGGACGAATTGGCATATACGTGTCCTTGCCGAGAATCGTCGTTAATGACCTGAGTAACGAGACAAATCGAAACGAGCCCTTCGCATAGATGCAATCGTAGGTTTTCGTCAGCAGCTTGCCTTCGTAGAATACTTGCGGCTCTTTGCCGCCCAGCGAGACTTCGAACTCCTTGATGTCGAACAAATCCACTTGGTCGAACGTCTTGTTCAGCTCCTCGGCTATCCATTTTGAAGAAAGGCTTCCTTGCGAGATAAGCGCGACTCGCATCGTCATCTTACGCGTCCTTCGCGGGGTCGATCAGGAACCTGCGCTTGAGAATGTTTTGGCCAATGAGCACTTTGTATTTCAGATGCGCGCGATCGGCTAATGTGAATTCCATGTTCATTTTTCTTTTGCCGATGATGACTCGCTGCTTGATGACCCCGCGCGTTCTAATTCCGTGCGCGCTCTTGATGACTGCCTTCTTGAACTCCGCGCTGGCTTCGATTTCAGCGGCAAGCTTTGCATCGATGCTGCTTTTCGTCGCGCCTGTGTCAATTCGAGCAAGAATCTTCTTGTCGCCGTGCTTGCCGATGAGAATGACTTCCTCCACCAATCCCACTACGGTTTTGCCTTCCGTCATTTCTTTCCCTCAATCTTTCCGGTTTCCACATTGTGCCCTTCGGGCTTCATCGTCGGGAACAGGATGATGTCGCGGATGCTCGCCTGGTTGGTGAACAGCATGATCATGCGGTCGACGCCGAAGCCCAGTCCGCCAGTAGGAGGCATGCCATGCTCGATCGCGCGAACGAAATCCTCATCCATCGGATGGGCTTCCTCGGATCCTGTTCGGAGCTGCAACGCCTGGACTTCCAACAGTTGGCGTTGCAACACCGGATCGTTCAACTCAGAGTAAGCGTTCGTGACTTCCCAGCCGTTGATGTACGACTCGAAGCGCTCCACGTACTGCGGGCTTCCGTTGCGCAACGGCTTGCACAACGGCGTCGTCTCAATTGGCTGGTCGGTCAAGTGCGTCGGCTGCACCAAGTGCGGCTCGACGAGCTTTGAAATTTCGGCTATTGCCGCGCCGCGCGACCAGGGCTGCGGAATCTTGAGCTTGTTTTTCTGGATCTCGCGCTTCAAGTCCTCATCGCCGAGCTTTTCGGCGTCGATGTGCGCGAACTCCTTGATGGCCTGAAGCATCGGCAGTCGTTTCCAGGGCTTCTTGACATCAATAGTCTTCCCCTGGTACTCAAACTTTGTTGAACCTAACACTTTCTTCGCGACGTACTCATAGCAGTCTTCCGTCAAGGACATCATGTCCGTGTAGTCGGCATACGCCTGGTAGCATTCCAAACTCGTGAACTCAGGATTGTGCGTCGTGTCGATGCCTTCGTTGCGGAACTGGTGGCCGATCTCGAACACCTTCTCAAATCCGCCGACAATCAAGCGTTTCAAGTGCAGCTCGGGCGAGATGCGCAAGAACATCTGCATGTTGAGGTCGTGATGGTGCGTGACAAACGGCCGAGCGTTCGCGCCGCCGTACATCGTCTGCAAAATGGGGGTTTCGACTTCCAGGAATCCCTTTTCGCGGAAGAAATCCTTGATGGCATTCATGATCTTGATTCTTGTGAACGAGACTTTGCGGACGTCCTCGTTCATCACGAGGTCTACGTAGCGCTGCCGGTAACGCAATTCAACATCCTGCAATCCATGGAACTTGTCCGGCAACGGACGGATTGACTTGCTGAGCATCTCGAACTGCGCGACCTCAACCGTGATTTCGCCCGACCGCGTGGCGAGAACGGTTCCGTGCACGCCGATCCAGTCGCCGATGTCAAACAGCTTCAGCTGTTCGTACGTTTTGAGATTTTCCTCTTTGAAATAGATTTGGAGCTTGCCGGACTGGTCAAGGATGTGCGCGAACGCGATCTTGCCCATTTTTCTTAAGGAAACGATGCGGCCCGCTACTGATACTTTGTCCGGCGACTTCTCTTCCGGCTTGAGCTTGTAGTGCGCGAGAATGTCCGCCGCGCTGTGCGTGCGCTTGAACGAGTACGGATACGGATTTATGCCCAGGCTGCGCAAATCCTGCAGCTTGCGGATGCGCTCGTCAATAAGCTCCTTTTCGGTCGGCATACCCAAGTCTCAGGGAATCGGGTTTTTAAACGTTGTGGGAACCCTCGAAAACCGTCGAAACGTTTATAAAGCGCATTCACGAAAAATGAGTGTAACGATACTATAGTGATTACAGGGGGAATTGGTGGCAGAAACGACTAGTGCGCAGAACGAGAACGGCTCTTCCTATGATATCCCTGTCATCTTGCCCGCCTCCCAAAACAAACGGGACTTAATCATGAGCCGATTGGAGGATGTCGTTGAAGTCAGGTACAAAGACAACCCTGAAGACAAAGGCTGCATCAACCTCAATGTGTGCGAAGACCCGAAAATCACCGAGCTCGCGATGGAACTCGACCAGGCGCACCGACCTTCCGACAAGAAAAACACGCTCATTCTTTTCAGCAAAGAGCCAAACTGGCAATATTTCAGCCAGCTCGGACGCCAAAAGACCGACATCATGGTGCTCGAAGCCGTCTTGAAGGAATTCACGCGCGAACAGCTCATCCCCTACGTCCGCAAGGAATTTCCGCTGCCGGATCCGAGCACGCTGAACAACATCCTCGCCCAGCATGTCGCGATCGCGGATCTCTACGGCAGAAAACCAAAAGCGTTCCAAAACGATTTGCAGCGTATCGTCGACGAATACGCGCTCAAGGTCAACCTTGACGCTCGCATGTCCGACGAAATGCTCGCGCCGCGACACGGAATGCTCCTGAACATGCTCATCCGCAACCGGGACTTCGTCCAGGGCTTCCCCGACAACTACTTCCCGATTAATGATCTCGCATTCAAAGAGGCGATCGTGCGCAGATACAACGAAGTCAATGCCGCCGAAGAAATCACTGATATCAGCACCCTCTCGCTTGACACGCTGAACAGCATCAAGCACTCGCTCGCGAAAGAAATTCCGACAATCCGGGCAAAGCTCGGCCGCGAAGCGAAAGACCGTCTTCTTGCAGGAATGAAACAGCCGCTCGAACAAATCGTCCGAACCGAGAACATCATCCCGATCGACAGCCGAGGACCCGTGCACAAGATAACGTTCAGCCTCTGCCCAACGGACAACGAACCCGCGCAAGAATTCTCGGCAATCGTAAAAACATTCGACACCTCCGACCCGGAAAGCCCGGCCGAGAAGAATTTCAACAACGAACGATTGGCGATCAAGCATTTTTCGCGTGCCGGAGTATTGAACAACCTGTATTTCACCACAATTGATCTACCCCAGATGCACGCCATTGCGCTCAATGTCATCAACGACGAGCCGCTGCCGACCGCGCTAAGCCGACCCGCGCACGAATTGCCTGGAATGATCCACGTCCTCGGCGCAGAAGCCGCAAAGCTCCACGCATACGCTCCGACCACACTATCCCGAGGAAACGTCCGAAAGGATGCGTTTTCGCGCAACGCGTTCTTCAGCGACCGACTCATCGGCGATACTTCCTACTTTTTCGAGCCGCTGACAAAACTCTTCCGCGAACGCGGCATCCTGGACAAAGCCACTACGGATGACCTTGAACATGAGATCTCGCGCGGGCTCACTCCATTGATCGCAAAAGCCGCCGCGGCAACGCAGTACGACACGCTCTGCTGCGACTTCCGAGCGGAAAACTGGTTCGTCCGAAAGAAGAACGGCTCCTGGGTGTGCACCAAGATTGACTATGAAACACTGCGCATCGCGCCCGCGCAAATGGACCTCGCCCGATTGCCAATTACGAATCCAGTCCTTTGGGCGAACCGACACCTCCTCTACGGCAGCTACATCAAGAGCTACAACGAGCAGGCGGCCGAAGTCAACGATAAATTAGTCAAACGCGCGATCTACAACCCCCATGCACTGCTGCTTCAGCTCATGAAACGCGACGTGCGCGACGCGAATCTCGCCGGAACTGACTCGTTCATCCCTGAGCTCTCGCGAACGTACGTGAAAACGCAGGTCACCGAGCGCCAAATGCGCGGAACCAACGCGCCGACGCTCGACGCATTGCGACGCGACATCGTCGACCTGCGCGCAAAAGAAAAGAAGCCCATCACGAACCTCCAAGCGTACCATCTCAAGCTCTATTTCGACGACCTCTCATCTTTCATGGGCAACTTCAAGGAAGAACGTTCGCTCATCACGGACGAGCACGCGTTCTTCGAGCATCTGCAGCTTTTTGAGTTCTTCGCCGCGCTCGAGCAGACCGGCATCTACGCAGGAAACATCCTGGCGCGCGGACAGACCCAGAAACGAAAGGAATACATCACGACGAACTTTTCACGCGTGCAAGAGCTTTCGAACATCATAGGCTTCCAACTCAAGACCAAGGATAGCGCGCCGTTCGCATACGCGCTGAACGCGATCAAGACGCTTTCCGACGCAGCAAGCAAGATTTAGATTTCTAGCTCTATTCTGATGCTGATCAGGTGAAACACAGTCTGCGCTGCCGCGAGAAGCTCGTGCACGATCGGGTCCTGACGGTTGGGCGCGGAGTCGAACGCTCGTTTCGCCATCTGCTGGATTGATTGGTGCAGCACCGCGGCCGTCTCGGCTTTTTCTTTGTTGAACGAGTAGAACAAGTCCATGTACTGCTCGAACAGCTGGTTGATGACGCTGAACAATTTCAGCACCTTCTTGTCAAGCTTTCTTAATCGCTCGTCCGCGACGTGGTTGCAGATTGCCTTGTAATGGTCGGCGATCTTCTCCAACTCATAGACTGTGAGGAACAAGTAGGTGGTTTTTCTAAATGTCTGCTCGCCAAACTTGTTCAACAGACGTTCGCAGAAAAGGGAAAAACGGTTGTTCGTCATCTCGAGCGCGAGCACTTCCGACAGGCGCTCGAACGCCCCGTCGCTCACGGTGGTGTACGCGTTCTTCGCCAGTTCAGAGGTGACGAAAAACACTCGGCGCAGGACGTTGTCGAACTCCGAGCTGAGGTTTTCCGAGACGTTTCTAAAAATGCACGTGCCTTCCCCTTGACTGACGAGCTCGAACCCGAGAAGAATCTTGTTCGCCAACGACTGCAGGAACGCGAGAATCTCAGGACGATCGTACTGGATTCGGACTTCATCGTACCCCGAACGGTAGGCCGCCACAAGGTACCTTCCGACGAGCAAATTGAGCTTCGAAACATCAATGGACACGCTTTCCGCTTTTGGCGAGCTCTTCGTCCGAATGATAAGATCTTCGCCTTTCTCGATAATCTCGACTTCCTGGCCCTTTTTCAGGTTGCGCTGCACGGCCCACTTTCTTGGCAAGGAAACGAGCTGGGTGGAATTCCCGATCTGAATTATCTTGCGTTGCATATAGTTAATAGGTATTTGACAACAAATATATAAATATTTCGTATTTATATAAAATGTATAAATTATAAGGGCAATTAATATATTGGGCATTCCCCACCCTTAAGGGATAATCAATAGGGAGGTGGAATTACATGCAAAAGAAAACATGGCTAGATGAACTCGAACAGTCTCGAGTCGATATTGACGCGGACGCAGAGCTCATAGCAGAAGACATTTACGAAGACGAGGGGCCTTTGGCCGGGTTTGAGCATGCCGCCGAACACGCCTATGACAAGGAATTCCTCAAGGAGGACGCCGACAAGGCGGACTGGTTTGAGGACTAAGATAACCAACGTCGACGAGCTGCGCGCGTACGTGCGCGACCTGCTCGACGAACAGGAACGCCTTGAGCGGATTTTCCGCCATTAAAGTCTTCACTCACTGACGGGTCTGCCGGTTCCGCAAGGGACCGGCGGATTCCTTTTAAATTTTAGAAAAATTTAATTAAATTCCTTCTCGTTCGAACTCCGGAAACGAAGCAATAGAACGCTTGCTTCGCAAGCGTGGTTAAGACTTTTCCCTCATTCTCACGAAGTCGGAACACGCGTTGCGCGCTTATTCGTCCTCGCGCCCCCGAGAACCTTTTTACCGCCCCGATTGGACGCGTTCCGTCGTTCGTTTCTGCAAAATTCAATCGGCATCCGCAACCCTTTTAAACCTACAAAACGTTCTTGATTACGTGGTAAAGGAAGCAAAGAAAGAAACGGAACCGAAAGCGGAAACGCTCGGCGGCCAGGTTTGTCCGGTGTGCGGCAAGAAGACCCTCACGCTATCTGAGGCCGACACGGAAGTGCCGTACTTCGGAAAACTATTCATCTTCGGGATGAGCTGCTCCGACTGCGGATTCCACAAATCCGACGTCGAAATGGCCGAGAACAAGGGCCCGATGAAGGTCACGTTCGAGGCGACATCAAAAGAAGATCTCTCAGTCCGCGTCGTGAAATCGAGCGAAGCGACGGTTAAATTGGGAACCATCGGCTCCATCGAGCCCGGGCCGTCAAGCGAAGGCTACGTCACGAACATCGAAGGACTCATCAACCGCATCAAGGAACAGGTCGAACATCTCCGCGACGCGGCCGAGGACGACGACGAGCGCCACAAGGCAAAAAATGTTTTGAAACGCATCATGCGCGTGCTCTGGGGCGAAGACCCATTGAAAGTCACCATCGACGACCCCACCGGCAACTCGGCGATCATCTCAGACAAAGCCGTGCGGAGCAAAAAATGAAACTTGAACGACATGCATCGAAGATAAAGCCGACCCTGCGAGTTGCGGACGACATCCTCAACTTAACTACGCTCGACACGAACGTGCTCGTCAAACATCTGGACGAGCAGATACGATTACGCGAAATGTCCGTCGAAAGCCGGTTCAAGAAGAAGATTTCTTGACAATATCCATGACTCTGTCTTTGACCCAACCGTAATTTGGCTTAATATCATTGTTGAACTTATCTAGAATGTTGAACTCGGAGTTCGCTATCGCGCGGGCGAGATATCCTTTCCGTCCGGACGCATCCGTCAATTCTTCCGCGAGCGTCAAGTCATCCGTTATCGCTTTCGACTGCGCAATCAACAACAATTGACAATAATCGTCAAAATCGATTATTGGTAGGCCCTTTTCCTCTTGCAACGGCTTGATGACAAACTTATGAAAGTGGTCCCGTCGCTCGATCGCGCCCGAGTAATCCTGGTTTCTGACTGCGTAGCCGATGTCCCTCATCGCATTGAATACCGAGACGTGCAATCCGGTTAATTCGAAAAGCTCAAGCAGCACGTCGTGATACGCCGTCACGCGCTCGATATCAACTTCAATTCCGCCCCGCGCGAGCATATTTCTTAACATCGGGATGTTGCCCGTCTGGTCGAACGCGGCGTATTTCACCATTTCGACTAATTTCTTTTGCGTCTGCGCGGAATAATACTCTTTTCGGTTCTTGTTCGACCATTTGCCGATCTCCCGCTCGTTCTCCAGATTCTTGATGATGTCGTCAAGCGAAAGGACCTCGTCATCCGCCCCATGCTCCATATCGATGTGCATCGCGGCCGTGGACAAGAAATGAATCTCGGCGTCGCTCACCTCGACATTAAGCACCTGCGACGCATTAATCACGTCATCGGCGTAATCAGAAGGCGCATATCTTTTCGGCTCATCCTCATCAAATTCCACAAAAATACGGGATAATAACCCCTTATAAGCGTTCTGACCGAAATAAGTGAACAACAAGCTATGACTTTATTGCGACAATACTTCCCGCCAGTTTTTATCTCCTGATGCATTATATAGACTAGATTATGACAATACTGCGACAGGTGAGAATATGACCGACAAACCAGAACAAGTAGGATTCCACAAAGGCGCGCTGACAACCTTGGCAAAAGAGCGAGAAGAGCTCATCAGAATACTCGGCATCGTCGAGCAACTGATGCAGATGCACCTCAAGGGACTGAAAGACTTAGGCGTCGACTTGGAATCAGAAGCTAAGAAGGCCCCGAAGAAGCTCGAGGACGCGCTGAAGAAATGAGCAATTACCAATCCGCGATACAGGCGTACGGCTCTTCATCTTCCTATTTGCCGTTCATGCGCTCAAGCTATCTCGGACAGGGAAACTATTCCCGTGGCGGAAACGCCTATCTCGGTTCGAATGCGACGATGGACTACATCGCGCAGAAATCCGAAAACCCAACTATTACGGCATCCGCGACGCGCGAATATCACTTCGCGCCAGCCGACTTCCTGTCCGGCATTCCGACGCGGCTGGTGAACGCGAACGAGGACTTGCTGCCCTTGGTCGAGCAAGCGTTCGAGAAAACAACGAACCAGCAATTCCCCGACGGCATCCTGTTCAACGTCGTTTCAGAAGAAGTCCTCGCAAAAACCTTCGGTCCGGGCTACACGCCTTCGTTGCAAGGGTTCTGCCTGAACCGAAACGGCTTCGGCACGTCGGAAATCTTCGTCAAGCAAGGAGAACTCGCGCAGGTCATGCTCACGCTCGGCCACGAAATCGGGCACGCGCTCACGCCAGCCTTAGCTGACGCCCGCGATGAAGAAGCGAAAGCGTTTGCCTTTTCCTTGGCCTGGATGGAGAAAATCAAGGAGCACAACATCGGCAACATTGCCGTCGCAATCCATCCCGAGCCGGCGCACAACGGGCTCCACAATGTCGCGTTCAATTTCGTCATGACCTTAGGCACGAACTTCCTCGAAACGTTCCGGGACGTCGCCAAGGGAATAACCAGCATCAATAACCGGTTAGAAACCATACTCAGGTGAAGACAATGGCAAAAAAAACTGAAAAGAAGACTGACGCTTACGTCAAGAACGACAAAATCGACAAGAAAGAGTACAAGCCCGGCGAAAAAATGCCGGAAGTGCTCGATCCGCTGGCGCAACTGCCTCCTGAAGTCCAGGAACAATTGAAGAAAATCAAGGAAAAAATCGACGTCTTCCAAAAGAAGATTCTCGAAAAGTTCGACAAGTACATCGTCGGCATCGGACTCCTTCCGCCGCCGAAAGAGCCGCCGGCAAATTTGCCGCCCGAAGTGCTCGCGGAAGAATTGAAGCGTCACAAGGAAGACAAGGACAAGGTCCACGTGCTCGTCTTGATCGACGACTCCGACAGTCAGAAGATGAGCAAACAAGAGCTGAAAGACAAGCTCACCGCCATTATCCAAAAGGACGCGAAGGACGCGGACGAAAAGCTTTCCGTGCAGACCATCATCCTCTCCGAAGTCTGGCAAAGCTGCTACGACGGAAAGTACGACCTGACTCAGCTCATTGCATTGTGCGCCCCGGTGTTCGACCGAGGCTGGTTGGGCTCCATCAAATTGGCCGAAGTCCACAAGCAGATGGTGCTGAAGAAGTTCGAGAAGTACGTCGTCTCCTACGTGCTTGCGGGAAGCCGAATGCGCGGAACAGCCACGGCCGCGTCGGACGTCGACGTCTGGATCGTCGTGGACGACACGGACGTCAAGAAGATGACACGCGCGGAATTGCGCGACAAATTGCGCGCCATCATCCTCGGCATGGGCGTCGAGGCCGGCGAAATCACCGGCATCAAGAACAAGATCGAAACCCAAATCTACATTTTGACCGACTTCTGGGAAGGGCTCAAGGACGCGAACGCGGTGTACTTCACTTTGTTGCGCGACGGCGTTCCCTTCTACGACCGCGGCATCTTCATGCCGTGGAAGCAGTTGCTCAAAATGGGCAGAATCAAGCCGTCAGCCGAAGCCATTGACATGTACATGAGCTCCGGCGAACAAGCGCTCGAGCGCGTCAAGATGCGACTTAAGGAAATCGCCATCGAAGACTTCTACTGGGCGTTGTTCACACCGTCACAGGCTGCGTTGATGTTGTATGGGTTACCTCCGCCCGCGCCGCGCGAAACGGCACAAGTGCTGCGCGACATCTTCGTCAAGAAAGAGCATCTGCTCGAAGACAAAGACGTCGACGTCATCCAAAAAGTGCTTGAGACGCGAAAAGCGTTGGAACACGGCGACAAGAAGGAAATCACGGGTAAGGAAATCGATGAACTGTACGCGCAGTCCGAGGCGTATTTGAAACGTATCAAGAAGCTGTTCACGCAGATTGAAGGCATCAAGGAAAAGGAAATGATGCTCAACACGTACGACCACATCGTCACGGTCGTGCGCGATATTTTGCAGCTCGAAGGGATCGCGAAAACGACCGATGACCAAATCATGAAAACGTTTGAAGCGGAACTTGTTCACTCGGGCAAACTGCCTCAATCGTTGCACCGAAGCCTCGAAACCATCGTCAAGGCGAAGAAGGACTACGACTCCGGCAAGCTAACGAAGACCGAAGTCGATCAGATCCGCAAAGAGTCGAACGAACTGATCCGCTCGCTCGTCGACTATCTGCAGCGCAAGCGCGGGGTCGAGCTGTCCAAGGCAAGAATCCGTGTCAAGTACGGCTCCAAGTTCGGCGAAGTCTTGCTGTTAGGCGACAAAGCGTTCATCACGCATGATTTGGACGCCGACCCGAAGGCGATCTCGAAAGCGCCTTTGAAGTCAGACGGCAGCCTCGGACTGGCGGAAAGCAGCAACTACGAGGAACTCGAAACGGCGTTGGCTTCGGCCAAATTGCCGCAACGGGCCTTCCTTAAGTCGCCGATATTCGCGGACTTGAAGCGAATCTTCGGCGCGGACGTTGAGGTATTAATCAATGGTTGATAACATTTATCAATCAGCGGCGAAGCAGTCTTATGTGAAGGCGTACCTGCCCTCGCAAGAGCCGCAAAAACCGTTCATGCGCTTCATGTGCCGAAACACGTGCCGCATGTTCGGAAAATGCTCGTGCAAATAAAAAATGGTGACCGAATGAAAACAGGAATACTCATCAGCAAAGTCATGACAAAGAATCCCGTCACCGTCGTGCCTGGAACTTCAATCCAGCAGTGCGCGAAAGTGATGATGCAGAAGCACGTCGGCTCTATCCTCGTGAAGGACGGGCCAGGGGTTGTCGGCATCTTGACCGAGCAGGACATCGTGCGCAAGTCCGTCGTGAAGGATTTATCCGCGTCGAAGACTCACGTCGACGATTTGATGGAGAAGAACCTCATCGTCATCAAAGAGACAAACGACGCCGCAGACGCCATCGCGCTGATGAAAAAGCACAACGTCAGGCACTTGCCCGTCATGGACTCGAAAGAGCAGTTCGTCGGCTTCGTGACGAGCAAAGATATCTTGAGAATGCAGCCTGACTTGTTCAAGCTGTTCGCTCAGAAGTAAGAAAGGATGTCCGACAGCGAATTGATGCGCGCAAGCCTGCCCGAATCAACCGCACGCGTCCAGTTTTCTTTCGCGGTCTTTCCATCGAACGCCATGTCCGCGAGCACGGCATCGGCTTCGTGATCCAAGGAACGGTTGTACGGCTTGTCGACCAGATACGCCTTGAAATCAGGGGTTTCGAACGGCAACGGGTGCAGCGCGAACCAGACGGCCTGGCCGGGATGGTCCTCGACAAGCCCGCTGACCTGCACGCCATTCTGCGCGGCGTACTCCTGGAGCACGGCGTGCTTTTTCGTGCCAAACAGCACGTCCTTGAACGGAAGCTTGTACCGCGCAACCCAATCAACGGTGCGTTGCATCGCGGAACGGAACATGTACTCAGGATTCTCCTTCTTCGCACGCGCCGTGATGGCGACAATATCTTGACGCTGCGCAATCGTGTTGTACGCGTCGATGACTCCGTCGTACGGCGGCGTGGCGTCCATCTCCTGCTGGTGGCAATCCGCGTATTCGTGCAGCATGCCCAGAAATACTTTTTTTATTTCGGACGCGTCTTCGATGTTTTTCCCGCCGAAGTGCGAAAAGATGAACGCGTACGCGACCGGATCCGTCTTCTTCCACCAGTGCATGAAACTGTAAGAAACATCTTTCCCTTTCTTCAACTCCCCCATGCGTTCGCCGAACGTATGGCTGAGGTGGTCCATGAAACTTTCGCTGAACGGAAAAACAACATTATCAATATCCGAGACAAGGACCGTTTTCATTTGTTCACTTCCGCGAGAGACGTAAAAAAGGAGAACAGTGGGGTTGACCCCGCGAAAAACCAACCCCAACTGCCCCACACCCCTTTTCACTCTTTTCACGTGCTGACGTGATATTTAAGCATTGTTGCAGTCGAAACCTATCGTTTCAAACACACTCTTCCGATTGTGAGCTTCGACGCTTGGACGACACAAATCTTTTTATAGCGACGGTAACGAACGCAATATGTGAACAAGAAACAACGCAGACTCATGGTCGGAAGCTACATCGCGCTCGGCATCATTATTGCAGTCATTTCGGTTATTGCGTTTCATCAAAACAACCTTATCGCGCGCTACGACTACGCGTACGGGCAGCTCAAGGAGCTGACGGGCATCGGGGCGTTCGATAGTACGCATGAGCACGCGGACTTTCTGCTGTTCGTCAACGGCAAACAGATTGATTTCACAAAACCAGAATACCAGGAAGCGCACAGTTTAACCCACGTCGAAGATCCTGAGATTGTGCCTTACGTCATCCATACGCACGCGACGGGCATCACGTACGGAATGTTCTTCCGAACTGTTGGAGTTAAGCTTGATGATTGCGTGACGGTGAATGACAAAGAATTCTGCGACGCGAACGGACGAAGCGTCAAGTATTATTTGAATGGTCGCGTTATTCCCGATTTGGCGAACACTGAGATTCATGATTTGGACAAAGTGTTGATTTCGTACGGGGCTGAGAATGCGGCCGAAGTGCAGGCGCAATTGGCGTCTGTCGGGAATTTAGCGTGTGTTGCGAGCGCGAAATGCTAGAATTAATACTTGCGTCGGGTTCTGAAGCGCGAAAACAGACGTTGGAACGGATGGGGCTCAAGTTCACGGTGGTTCCGACGAACGTTGACGAACGCTGCACGCATGAAGAACCGTGCGACTACGTGCGTGATGTAGCAAAGCGAAAATTGTTAGCAGCACAGAAAATGACTTCCAATCCGGATGCTGTCATACTCGCGTCGGACACGATGATTTATTTTCGTGGTGAATTCATCGGCAAGCCGAGCAGCAAGGCAGACGCGCACAAGACGCTCATGAAGCTAGCGGGAAAGACACATGAAGTCTATACTGGAATAATGCTCTCGCATAACGATAAAATCGTGGATGATATAGGGATTGCAACCGTGACGATGCGCAAAGACCATTACTTGATTGAAGACTATCTTGATACCAACGACTGGGAAGGAAGAGCGGGAAGCTACACGGCTTTCGGAAAGGGAGCACCACTCATCCAAGCAATAACGGAAGACCCTGGAACAGTTTCAGGATTACCTATTCATTTGTTGTGCGCGATGTTCCGCAAGTTAGATATCAATCCGTATCACCTGATGAAGAGATAGACTAAGGAACCATTAAGCTTCCGAATTCGTTCAAGAACTGAGCACATTTTTGTTCAACGTTCACTCGTTCCTTATGATGTTGTTGCTTCATAATTTCGAATATTCTTTTCTTAAATTTTGAACGGGATAGTTTAATGAGCGATAATGCTTTGGAGATATCTGCCACGTCCTTCGGTGCATAACGGTTAAATTTAGTGAAGAGAATATCACAAATGTTTAACGTAAACACCTGCAGATGTTTCAACGATAACTGTTTGTAAAGCTGCGCGTTTGGAAGAACATCATTGATAATCCAAATACCGGGTTCAAACTTCAAATACATTGGTTCTTTTTCAGGCAACTGTAGTTCCATTCTTGCGAGCTCAAAGATGCGCTTGAACTCCGCCTTATTTTCTGCCGAAATCATAATCACATCAATATCATTGGATGCTTCTTTCAGATCCATTAATGTAAGCGCCGTACCGCCGAAAAACACAACGACTGCTTTTGATTGAAGCCTACTATCAACAAGAGCAAGAAATGCAAGCAATTCCTTCTTGTAAGTATCTTTTTCGAATACCATTTACGTTGTGAATCGAACAAATTTCTTGTCCATATCAGGATAGCGCGGTCCACCCAGCACGTTCCAGTTCTTTTCCTCGTCCGTTTGCATTTTACGCAAAATATTCATCCAATTAGGTAATTCTTCTATCCGCGTAATAATACCAACTTCAGCCATTTTTGCCACATATAATTTTTCAATCGCCGCATCAAGTGCAGAATCATATGCTACTTTCTGGTTTTGAAACACATAACGCACTCCTGCAAGAAGATACCCAATTTCGTTTTGCGTTCCATTTACGAGTGCGCGTTCAGCCACACTTGCGTAATTAGGTTTTCCACGGAAACACATCACAGGGAGGCCTTCTGCAAGACGAGGACCTCCATCTTCATACATCAAACCCAGAATAACATCTTCAATGGGAAGGGGAGTATCAATGCGTTTTGAACCTAACAGCCCGTAGCCATACGCGCGTGCAGAAGAGGTGATATCAGTAGATACTGCCATACAAAAGACATGATTTCAACGTTTTTAAACCTTTCTAAACGCCCAACTGCAACAAGAAATCATTCATATTCGTGACTAACTTCTCGCCCATGTTCAGGTATTTGCTTGGGGTTATGCCGAGCTGCAACGGCGTGATTATCGTGGTAGTTCTGTTGTTGTTGTCCGACGTCGGAGACTCATTCAGGACGCCGATGATGCGCTTGACCGGATTGAAGTAGTGGGATGACGGATATTTGCCTTGGAGATCTTGCTTGAGGAAGAATTCCGCTCTCAATCCTGTGTGGTCGAACAAACAGATCTTGCCGCAGCCCGTTTGACCATACGCGGTTTGTTTGACAAGATAGCCTCTTCCGCCCCTGAGCCCGGCGCACAACGCATTCTGGGTCTTCGTGCCGACGATGTCGTCCTTCAAATGCTCAACGTAGTCCGAGGGAAGGTATTTTTTCTGGAGGTTTTCGATGGTTCGCAATGCCGAATCCCGGAGCGTGCTGTTGACCAGATTGTGCATGAACACCTTGGTGCTCAGCATCCGTTTTTCCAGAATGTAGGCTCCGTCCTTTCCGGATTCGTCGATTAATGTTTGGCGGAAATCCAACGCGTCGAGCTGCCTGAATTTTAATTCCTGCTTAACGAGCGAACGAACGCCGGGCAGGTCCCGGATGATTAACGGCGCGAGCAATCGGTGGTTCTCCTGGCCGTCGGCCGTTGAGGTTTTCAGCGCGCGCTTGTAGAAGTTTTCGACGATGGAGAATTTGACTAAGTAACGGAACAGCGGGTCTGACGCGATGACTGACATGAGATATTTTTCAAGAAGCAATCTAGTATTTAAATATAACTAGTAGGGGAAAGTGTATACTCGTAACTATGTGATTTAAAAGGGTATTTAAGCATAATTTTCCGTTATTTTGCCGTAAAATGCCCCTAACGTTGCTACCCTCCCCCTACTTTTTACCGGCTCTTTTTGTCGTAGTGTCGTAAACTCGGACGACTCAAAAATTCCGAACTCGGTTCGGAAATTCTCGAACGCAGCGTTCGAGATATCTGCCGGCGCGAGCCAACGTAAGGGGAATGCAAATGACTAACAGCAACCCTTAAAAAGCATCAAGAATACAATTCATCCAACGCACGAGTAGCGAAGTGGTCAAACGCGGGGGACTTAAATGTCCGCGGCTCACTTTGGGCCGTATTGCACTAAGCGATCCTTTGCCTTAGGGCTTCGGAGGTTCGAATCCTCCCTCGTGCATTATGTCCTACTATAATGAGACCGCTGCGGGCTACAACGAGCTGCACGGCGAAGAACAGCTGCGCAAAGCGAGGACGATTCTGGCTTATTTGAAAGAGCATCACTTGATTTATGATGCGACACGACTGTTGGATGTCGGGGCTGGCACGACGCACGCGACGTCGATCTTCCCCGGCGACAAGACCGCGTTAGAACCCGCGAAAGAGCTATTGAAGCAGGCGAAGGATGCTTCGATCAAATTGGTGCACGGGAACGCGGAAGACTTGCCGTTCGCGGACAAATGGTTCGATATTGTTATTTCTTTAACTGCGGTGCACAATTTCACCGACATTCCGAAAGGGATTTCTGAAATGAAGCGCGTCGCGAGCAAATTTGTAATTATTACCGTGTTGAAGAAGTCGCCGAAATTCAGCACGATCGACAAGCTGATCCGCAATACGTTCAAGGTCGAGAAAACCCTCGACGACCCAACTGATGCTCTTTATATCCTACGACCATGACGGCAATCATCACCTGCAAAGGAAAATCAGAAGTCATGGGCAAGCTCATGGAACGCCATGACATCGTTGTCGTTGACAAATACTCGCACGCGAGCGTCACGCCGAAATTATTTGCCGTCTTCTTGCCGAAAGGGACTGAGTTTGCCATTGCGTTGATCAAGCAGTCGCAAGTGTTCTGCGTGAATTTTGTTTCGGGTCACGCGGCTTCAATTGCGTTCTGCAAACGGATGCCGGGCGACCACGTCGACAAGTTCAAAGAGACTGATTTCATCATTTCCGAGTGTGAGATGATCGACTGTCCGAAGATTTCTCAGGCGGATTCGTATTTAGAATGCGAATTGACAGAAACGCAGACGGTAGGGGACCACGTGATGCTCGTGGGAAAAATAAGGAAAGAAGGACTGTAATGCTGTTCCCAGCCACCTTTTTACCGCCCTGATTTGTCGAGTGTCGGCATCAATTATCTACGACCTCACGCTGACCCAAAATCTGCCGGCGCGAGCCAACGTGCACGAAACGAGTAACAACGGAAATGATTTCTCCAGAACAGCAACCTTAATATACTTTCACTGACGCAAAACCGTTGAAAAAGATGGATGCCGCAACCGCAGAACGCATTAACAATCTCGCCAAGAACCTGAAGGAGCTTCACATCGCGTCATCGATGGAAGACGCGTTCGAAAAGGCACGCGACATCATTCTCGAAACCGATAATTCCGGAAAGCCGCTCAAAGCGCTGTTCCAGGACGAAGGCCTGTTGAAGGAAACTCAAGAAGTCGCGCAAGAAGAAGCGAAAGAAATGAAGGAAGTCTCGCAAGTCGTCGAAGCGTTGAACGAATTCAAGGAAGCGCAAACCAAGGACGAGGAAAACAGCGTCGAGTTGACGCACGAAGCCTCCAAGGTCGCGGACAACATTTCCAAGGAACAATCCGAGCTCATGCGCATCCGCGCCGAAATCGAGCAGGCGAAGAAAGCGCTCGATGAAGCCAAGAAATCAACCGAAAGCTTCCAGCGCCAGATCCCGCCGATGCAGGACGTCGCGAAGCCTCAGAGAAAGCAATTAACAGAAGAAGAAAAAAAGAAATCAGACTTATCAAGCATCTTTAACTTTGGGCGCAGATAAGGTGTAGGTTACGCCGTGGTAATCACGGACGCCTGACTGGCCTTGCTGCATTTCCTTGTTTCGCATATGAAGCGCGTTTGCGATGACATTCTTTTCGCTTCGGGCGAGCATCCGATGGTCCATCAGCGTCGCGTCATCCTTCAACTTCTCGATGTCGAGAAAGTCGATGCGCGTGATGATGCCTTCCTTGACTGCCATTTGCGCGCGATAGACCTCGTGGCCCGACTCGTTAACCGGCCGGCAGCGCAAGTCCGCGACCTTATACGCGCGATCGACCATCTTGCGTTCCACATCTGGAAGGAACTGATGGTCGGCCATCTTCTTGAGTTCCGCGAGCATCGGCTGGACAGCGGTTATTTTTGCGTCCCGGCTGTAGCAGCGCTGCAGGAACTCAATCTTTGTTTTGTAGCTGTCGTCAACGAAATGGGACGGGTTGTGCAGTCTGAGCGCAAGATTATCTAGTTTTGCCTCGACTTGCGGACGGTTTGCCATTCGCTGGCGGAGGCTGTAACCTTGCTGCTCCTTGTCGATCGCCTTGACTTCGCCCATCGCGTACGCGAGCTTGGCGTGCAACAACGCGAACCGGTCGTACTTCTTCTTGAAATCAACGACGGGCTCCAATGCGACGGCTTCCTTCTCGTTGTGCCAGGATTTTGCGATTCCCAAAAGGAAGTTCGTGTCGCGCTGACTGTAGACTTTGTTACCCAGCCAGCGTTCAGACGCGAAATCATCCGCAACCTTTTCCTTGCTGTCGGTCACCACAGGTCCGAGCGTGTCGAGCATTGTGTCAATCGAGCCGTGCGTCATCGCTTCCTTGTTGTTTCGTATTCTAAACGAACGGTAGTGCTCGGACGTGTTCGCAAGGATTGCGTTGACTTCATTGGTGGTTAACAGACCCTTGAATTCGTCGTGCAGGTCTTCCGGCGCCAATCCTTCCTTCTCCATCAACTTGACGTCCTTGACGATGCTCTGGTACGCCGACGCCGGACGCTTCTTTTGCGTCTTGATGAGTTCGACAATCGCGTACAGCGTTGCCTGGTCGACGCGAGCGTCGTCCGTGCGAGCGCGCTCGAGCTCTTCCTTCAGGTCATCCGAAACGACGCCTTGAAGCCAGTTGCGCAAATACGCCCCCTGGGCTTTCAATGCGCTCTTCGGCGTGCTGTCGATAAGGATGGATTCGATTCCGGTCTCGGACTTGAGCAAATCATCGAGATGCTTTACAATTTCTTCCTGGTGGCGCTTGGTCGCGTAGGTTTTTGCGGCTTCGAACTTGTCTCGGACGCCCGGGAGCGCCTTAAGATAGGCTTCGCACGTTCCGCCAACCGAGAGTTCCATTTGGGCGCCGTCCTTTCCCGGCCAGCGACACATGAATCCCTGCTTGTGATGCGTACCGCACAGCTCGCAGGTCAATCCTTGCACGCTGTAGCGCTCGGGCTGCATCGCGCTGACGTTGCTGACGAGGCTCTGGTATTTGCCCGTGTTGAACAGGTTTTCCAGACGCGCTTTTGGCTTGCCGCCCTTGTCGAGGTCGCGCAAGATCAGGGCTTTGACTTCCTTCTTCGCCTCGGCATCCTTGATGCCTCGGGTCCATTTTTGGATTTGGGTTATGTTTTTCATGTGATTATGTGATGAAGCGAGGTATATGTTAATGTGGGGTGATGTACATCACCCCTACTTTGCTTTCCCCTTGATTATTGAGGACTGATTAAATATATAAACTCAGCGCCGCATAATCCTCCTATGTCCAAGATGCTCAAGTCCGCCAAGGAGATCCAAGACCTGATCGAGGAACTTGACGACGAAGAGTCCAAAGACGACACTGAAGAAGAAGAGTAATTCTCGTTAACTTTTCCCAAGCTACCTTTTTACGAAGAGGACCCGAGGTCCTCTTGTACAACAGAACCTGCTGGATTCTGTTTGTACCGGCGAATTTTGTCGTACGGCATCGAGCGTAATTTGGTTGATGCCAACGGTACCAAACGTGGCGGTAAAAAGTCCACTCGGAACTGCAAACGACTATTCTCATTCCCAAGCATAACGTTTATAAACCATCCATCTGCTGTTCGACGCAAGGGAGCGTAGCTCAGCCTGGCTAGAGCATCTGACTCTTAATCAGAGGGTCGGGGGTTCAAATCCC
The DNA here is from genome assembly GCA_964550175.1 of uncultured Methanosarcinales archaeon. Taxonomy (GTDB): domain Archaea; phylum Nanobdellota; class Nanobdellia; order Woesearchaeales; family ARS49; genus DSQK01. Next base: position 130,643 of record CAZJXP010000001.1, read on the forward strand.
CTCGCTCCCGTATTTATTTTTCTAATGTAATTCTCATTACGTTTCAATGAGCTCAGGATTTGAACACTATTTAGAAAATCAAAACGATAATTAACACGCCAATTTCTTAACGAGGTCCAAGAACGTCGGACCGTCGACGACATCCGTAATTTCGGACGGCTCCAACAGCTTCAAAGCGCGCGCCTTCGTGTCTGCCAACGGCTCATTTCGGTACTGACGAACAACGACATAATCCGTCATTTCATCATACGCTTCGAGGCGTTTCGACGGGAACGGTTGGTGGCGCACATGACACACGACGCTTTTTTTGTATGCTCCGGGAGCATATCCTTCTTGCCCCGGATGAACTTCGCGCCAATACTGCACGACACACACATATGCCCGCCCAACTTGTACGGTTTCCATGCTCTTTGCCCTCAATAAATGGTTTATAAAGCTTATGGCCTTGCGACACGAGCAAGCTTTCTCGGGATTGTTGGCGCGTACGTCCGCAGCCCGTGCTCCAAACGCTTGACGACTTCCGCAAGGGTTTCGTGCGACAATTTCGGCGCGCTGATGACAGGGATCTTCTTCGCGCGATAGTCGTCCAGCCGCGAATCCGACATCGGGGTGTCGCTTATGACAACTTTCGTAATCGTTGGCAGGCGCACCAGATACACGTGCGCCGTCTGTCCCTCAAAGAGCCTTTCATCTAGTTTATCGTAGTCCATCTTCACTCAGTCATTGCTGTCCAGCAAGGGGTTTAAATGCGTTCCGATTCGGGTTTCTTCGACGAGCCAAAAGTGGATTTAAACTCATTTATAGACCCTATAACGCCATTTTACAACAGAAAGACTTATAAGCAAACGGCCGACTAAGAATGATAAATCGGGTGAGGGAAGTACGTTTCTCCAGGCTCGAAATTAACCTATGACAGACAAACCAGAAAGCTACGGCGCGAAAGAAATCCAAGTGCTCGAAGGCATGGACGCGGTCAGAAAACGACCAGGAATGTTCATCGGCACCACGGACGTTCGCGGCATGCACCACCTCGCGTACGAGGCCATCGACAACGCGATAGACGAAGCGCTTGCCGGCTATTGCACCAAGATAAAGCTCATCCTGCGTGCAGACCATTACGTTACGGTAGAGGACAACGGACGCGGCATCCCGGTCGACATTCACCCGAAGTTCGGCATACCGGCCGTAACGGTCGTCATGACGATGCTCCACGCCGGCGGAAAGTTCGACAAGAACGTCTACAAGGTCTCGGGCGGCCTGCACGGCGTAGGTATTACTTGTACGAACGCGCTTTCTGAGCGATTGATTGTACACGTGAAAAGAGACGGTAGAATCTGGCGACAAGAATTCCGTCAAGGAAAGCCGTTCACGGAATTAGAGAATCTTGGCCCGGCGAACAGCACCGGCACGGCCATCACGTTCAAGCCTGACTTCACCATCATCGAAAAGAACGATTTCAACTACGAAACATTGATGACTCGACTTCGAGAATTAGCTTTTCTCAACAAGGGAATCGACATCACCATCCGGGATGAACGAACTGAACCTATCAAGGAAGAGAACTTCAAGTTCGAGGGCGGCATCACGCAGTTCGTCGAATTCATCAACAAAAGCAAGCAGAAACTTTTCCACAAAGTCTTCTACGTCGACAAGGAAGTCAACGGCCACCGTATTGAGGTCGCGCTGCAGTACACCCTCGACTACAACGAGACGCTGTTCTCGTTCGCGAACAACATCAACACGCACGAAGGCGGCTCGCACGTCACGGGATTCAAGTCCGCGATTACTCGAACCATCAACAACTACGCCGAAAAGCAGAAACTCATTGACAACAACTTGACAGCGGAAGACGTCCGCGAAGGATTGACCGCGATCATCTCCGTCAAAGTTCCCAATCCCCAATTCGAAGGACAGACCAAAACCAAATTAGGAAACAGCGAAGTCAAGGGCATCGTCGATTCGGCGGTTTCTGAAGCACTATCAGACTTCTTCGAGGAAAACCCGTCCGCCGGAAAGGCCATCATCGCGAAGTGCGTCGACGCCTTCCGCGCGCGAGAAGCCGCGCGCAAGGCACGCGAACTTGTTCGTAGAAAGGGCGCGCTCGAATACTCCACGTTGCCGGGCAAATTGGCCGACTGCGCCTCGCGCGACCCGACCAAGTCCGAAATCTTCCTCGTCGAAGGAGACTCCGCCGGCGGAAGCGCGAAACAAGGACGCAACCGAGAATTCCAGGCCATCCTCCCATTGAAAGGAAAAATCCTGAACGTCGAAAAGGCGAGACTCCTAAAGGTCTTGCAGAACGACGAAATCGGAACCATCATCACGGCCCTAGGAACTTCTATCGGGGACGAGTTTGACATCACCAAATTAAGATACCACAAGATCGTCATCATGACGGACGCGGACGTTGACGGAAGTCACATCGCGTGTTTGCTTTTGACGTTCTTCTACCGCTACTTCCCCGCGCTCGTCGAACAAGGGCACATCTATCTCGCGCTTCCGCCGCTCTATAAGTTGCAACGCGGCAAGAGCTCGAAGTACGTGTACAGCGACGAAGAAAAGGATTTGGCGCTGAAGGACATGGGCGACAATGTTGGAATACAAAGATACAAAGGTCTTGGTGAGATGAACCCGCAGCAATTGTGGGAAACCACGATGGACCCTGAAGTCCGAAGCCTGAAGCAGATCAAGATTGACGACGCGGTCGCGGCGAACCAGATGTTCTCCATCCTCATGGGCGACGAAGTCGAGCCGCGAAAGGACTTCATCTTATCCAATGCGAAAGAAGTCAAGGAATTGGACGTTTAAATCTCTTTTTCGTATCTCTTGATAAGTGCATCCGCAGCATCAAGTCTGGCACGATCTTCTTTGTCCTGCGCAATAATCTCCCTAAATTCTTGCTCTTCCTTACGTTCGTGCCCACGCGCAAAATCCGGATCAAACCCTTTACTGCGCAAGTACGATTCTGCCGCGGCTCGATGTTCACGCAACATTTCTATTGCTTCGTGCTTATCAATACTGCCGCGATCATAAAGGCAGATAACTCGCTGAATTAACGGAGCGCTGTCATTCCGCATATGAAACGGAAACAGTGCGACATGATTCGTGGCGACATCTCGGATGGCAATTTCATAACGATGAAGTTCGCAATCGGCAATAACTCCTTTTGCCAATGCTTGTGGCACGGGCTTTTCGGCGAGCGCCTCTTCTACCACCGATGAAAGATAATATCTGCCCATAGTAAACGGGGACAACTGCCGTTTTAAAAAGGTTATGACTTCCGAACGATACCTTTTTAAACCCCCTCTTGTCCGTTCATGATACATGGCAAAACCCGTCGCGAAAGCACAGGCAGTCAAGAAGCAATGGATCCCCATTGTCGCGCCTAAAGTGTTCAACGAAACCTGGATTGGCGAAAGCCTTCTCGGAGACCCGAACGTCGCAATCGGCCGCACGTTAACCGTCAGCATGACGACCTTAACCAACGACATCCAGAAGCAGCACGTCAACCTCTCATTCAAGATCAACGAATTCAAGAAGGATGTTTTGAACACCGAATTGATCGCGTACCACTTCAGCCCGAGCGCGACGCGACGATTCGTCCGACGCGCCCGAACCAAGATCGACGACAGCTTCCTCGGCGTCACGGCAGACGGCAAGCAGTTGCGCATCAAGCCCCTCATCGTCACTCGCTCGAAGGCCCAAGGCGGCGTCCGAGCCGGAATCCATAAGGCAGCCCGAGAATTCTTCATCCTGCAGTTGAGCAAGATGAAGCTCGAAGCCTTCTGGAACGAATTGCTCTCACACAACCTGCAAAAGGCGCTCGGCGAATCCTTGCGCAAGATCTACCCGCTCTCATCGTGCGAAGTCCGCTGGGTCTTCGTCGCGGGCGAAGGGGTTCCGCCGGTCATCGCGGAAGAGATCAAGAAGGAAGAGACGACCGAAGAAATTCTCGAAGACGCGATTGCCGACGCAGAAACCGTCGCGCAGTAAGCTTTTAATTCTCGACACGCTCAATGAACTAAATGAAGCTCGGCCACGGCGCGGAAGCAATCGTTCTCAAGCACGGCAAGCATGCTATCAAGGAACGTGTTGCAAAAGCGTATCGCCATCCGATTCTTGACGTTCAGCTACGAAAGTCCCGAACGCGGCGCGAGGCGAACTTGCTGCGAAAACTGCACGCGCTCGGATTTCCGGTCCCTCAATTTATTGATTCTGATGATTCTAAGATGACGCTCACGATGGAATACGTCAAGGCGCCGAAGGTCCGCGACGTCAAGCTTTTACCTCTCTGTGTTGAAATCGGAAAGAATGTCGGACTGCTACACAAGCACGACATCGTGCACGGGGATTTGACAACCAGCAACATGCTCCGCTCGGACGTCGTCGTGTTCATCGACTTCGGGCTCAGCTTCGTTTCGACAAAAGCGGAAGACAAAGCAGTTGATTTGAACTTGTTGCATCAAGCATTGACGAGCGCGCACAACGAGGTTTCCGCTCAAGCCTGGACTAAGATGATGACCGGCTACAAGCAAGGAAACCCAAACTGGAAAGAAGTTTTGACTCAATTGGAAAAAGTAAAAAAAAGAGGAAGAAACAAGGCTTAGCGGTAGTTGTCGCCGATTTGCTTTTCTTCAAACTTGCCGCGGACGTTTATCTTTCGGGTTTCGCCCTGCTTGCCGCGCACATTCAACTCATAGACTGCGCGCTCATCATCGGGATGAAGGCAAATGACCGGTTTTTCGCTGACGCCGAGTCGCTTTCCGCAATAGCAGTCAACTGCCGCGCTCGGCAATTGAGCGAATCGGTCGACAAAATAAGTCTCGCTCTTCGCGACCTTTCCGTCAACCGCTATCTGTTCCGTCTTGTCACCGACGATCACGTTGATCGTTCGGGTATTCTCAGCCGTATTCATGGAATCTCCCCACGGGTCTTCACTCCGGGAAGCATCAGCTCAGAACGAGCCCTTAAAAGGGTTTCTATTTAATTCGACGGACATAATAACAGACAAACGCTGAGGATTTCCTGACGCCGTATTGCACGGTAGCAATTTGGCCCGTATCCATATCTTCCAACGGAATTTCTTTCGGGGCAGCATTCGGCGTGATGACGCATTTATGCGGCCCGACTTGAATGACTCCGCAAAGACAGCTGCGCGGGGCAGAAATCGCATATTCCTGTCCGACATACCCTAAAGCGCCACGGGTGCTTTCGCGGCCGACGGTTACACAGATCGATAAGTCCTTCGTTATGTCGTTCTTTCTGTCTTCACTCATAATGAGGCCGGGGGGATTTGAACCCCCATCGGACGAACCCCAATCGCCAATCCTACCAAGTTGGACTACGGCCCCGTAGTTTGTTGAAAACTCCAGAAGTTGCTTTATAAAGGTTTGTGACACCTGAACAAAGTAAATCGCGCTAACGTCCGCAGAATGCCGGAGTCTCTTTCTGCACGACTTCGCCTGAAGGGGCGCACGCATAGTGGTGATAACATCCCACTTCATCGTACTCTGCGCAAAGCTCCGCAGGAGTTCCGTCTTTTTCAACGTAAGAAACGCAATCAGCTTTCACAACGCAGTCAGTCGTATCACCAATCATTTCCGCAGACGTTGTTGAAGCGCCAGGAGGCGGCGTGGTCGTTGAGCGCACCGGAGGGGTTGCCGCGGCAGTCGTCTCGGTCGTTTTCGTCGGCGTGGCTGCCGGGATCACCGTCTCACGAGCGCAACCTACAAGCACGAGAAGAACCAGGATGAGAACAATCCCTTTTTTCATACGATGCAGTAATGCAATCAGACATAAAAACATATCGTAAACCGTCAACAGTTCTGACTCAGATAAGTTAATTAATGACTGTTCCGACGTACTATCAGCAAAAGGAGGTCGATCTATGGCAAAACAAGCTACTTCGCCCGCGGAATGGGTGCTGCGCATCGGCATTTTCGGGTCATTCTTAGGACACGGCATCTTCGCACTGGGCATCAAGCAAAGCTGGATTCCATTCTTCACCGCAGTCGGATTTTCATCGACAACGGCAACGACATTGATGCCGTTTATCGGCGGACTCGATATCGCGGTGGCGGTATTTGCCCTGTTCTGGCCGATACGGCTCGTGTTGATCTGGGCCACTATCTGGGGTTTCGCGACCGCACTCATCCGGCCGATAGCCGGCGATCCCATCTGGGACTTTGTCGAACGCTGGGCAAACTGGGCCGCGCCGCTGGCGCTGTTGCTACTGCACGGCTTGCCGAAGAAGCTGGCGGATTTGTTCAAGGTTAAGTGAACTTATTTTTTTCTTTTTTTATTGCGGAAAAGCTTATAAAGGGTCATTCGTCTCACAATACTATGATGGCAGTTGATTTGATTCATTGTTAGTATACCCCTCTTCGAAGTATTTTCCAATTCAAACATGACCTTTCAGAGGTCTCTTCATTGGTGGCTATAGTTTAGTGGCAGAACGCGCGGCTGTGGCCCGCGCGACCCGGGTTCGATTCCCGGTAGCCGCCCTTTGCAAGTCAGCGTTAGCTCTCCCCGGCACACTTTTTACCGGCGATATTGGTAGCGTCGTTACGTCCGTAACAATCGCGACGACGACACGTCCAATCGGGGCGGTAAAAAGTAACTACAACTTCTTGACAAATGTTTATAAACAAAAACAACGAGGATTGGGACAATGACCTTCCAAGGCGTAAAAGGGACGGAAGACTGGTATCCGGAGAAAAAAGCGGTGCAGCGGGACGTGTTCAACACGCTCCGAAAAGCCGCGTTGAGCTTCGGATTCATGGAAGTCGAAAGTCCAGCAATGGAAACGCTAGGATTACTCACGGCGAAATCAGGCCAAGAAGCCGTCTCGCAAATCTTCACCTTAGACAAGCGCTCGACTGAAGAATTAGGGTTAAGATTCGATCTCACCGTGCCGTACACAAGAATGTTCGTCGCGAAGCAAAAGGCCATTCCCAAACCAGTTAAGTGGTTCGGCATTGACAAAGTGTGGCGCTACGAGGCGCCGCAGAAAGGCCGTTCAAGAGAATTCTACCAGCTGAGCGTCGAGCTGTTCGGCTCAAACAAGCCCGAAGCCGATGCGGACGTCATCTGCTTAGCAATTGATTGTTTGAACCGCTTCGATTTGAACGAAAACGAATTCGTCGTGAAGATGAACAACCGTAAATTGTTGGAAGGAATGCTTTTGCAAGCCACCGTCCCGAAAAGCTCAATTGATGCGATAACCCGCGTCATCGACAAGAAATCAAAAGTCTCAGCCGAAGACTTTGTCAAACTCCTGTTAACCGAAGGGCTGACGCAAGAACAGGCCGATGCGGTCATCTCCATCGTTTCCATCAAAGGCACGCCGAAAGCCGCGCTTGACGTCATCAAAACACGAAAACTCTCCAACGAATCCGTCATCGGACTAGCCGAATTCGAAAAAGTGTTAGCATTGCTCCCAGCGGGCTACGTCGAAATCGACCTAAGTTTAGCTCGCGGACTTGCGTACTACACCGGCACCGTGTTCGAAATCGCGGACCGAAAAGGCGACTTTCGCGCAATCGCGGGCGGCGGACGGTACGATGGACTGGTCGAACAGTTCGGCGGCGAGCCTACTCCTGCGGTCGGGTTCGGCATGGGCGACAAGACCTTATGGCTCGTCTTAGACGCGACCGGCAAATTACCCCAGCCGCAAATCGGACCGGAATACTACGTCGTAACCGTAACGCCTGAACTTTCGGAAGAAGCCCTCAAGATAGCGTCCAAATTGTCGCGCAAAAGCTCCTGTGATTTAGACCTGATGGGCCGCAAATTCGGCAAGCAATTGGAATACGCGAACGCCATCGGCGCAAGAAAAGTCGTCATCCTCGGCCCGAAAGAACTGGCCGACAAACAAGTCAAAATCAAAGACATGCAGACCGGCGAAGAACGCCTGGTCGATATAGAAAAACTATGAGGTGAACGTATGGCAATTGTTGGAGCGATAATAACGATAGTGTTCGGCGTCTTGGTGCTTGCACTGCCAGGCTTCCTCCGATGGATCATCGGCGGCTACTTGATTTTGACCGGACTGCTTGCGTTGTTCGGCGCGCTTTAGGAATATTTATAAAACACCCTAGGGACGAGAACGCGTGAGTGAAGATGTTTGATGATACACTGGGCGCTGCCCGAAATAGCATTGATGCTCTAGTTACTTTTCCCAAAGCCCACGTTCACAAGTATGATATCCGCGCCGAACGAAAAGCGCTCGAAGCCCAAGGCATCACCACCGAAATGATTCTTGAAGCCGTGTTCTCCTGCGTCGCGCAGGATTTGACGCGAACGCCGTACGGCTCCATCGACCTCAAACTCTCCTCGTTCTTGCGGGACGCGTCTTTGCGCGCATTGCGCATGAAAGGGCTCATCAAAGACACGGACAAATACGTCGCGCAAGTGACCGTGAAGGGCTTCCTTTCCGGCGGCTGGAAGTACTGGTTCGCCGATCCTCACGTTCCTACGGCACTGCTGCCGTACCGAAGACGTGACTAATTCTCGACTGAAAGAATTATAAACCCGTCCTAGTTCCGCAACTTGGGGCAACCTATGTCAATAGATCCTATCGGTAAAGTGAAATTCTCGTGGGCGGACACGGAACGCTATCCCATAATCCAAGGCGGAATGGGCATCGGCATTTCTTTGATGAAATTGGCAGCCGCAGTCGGGCTTGCGGGAGGCATGGGGACGCTTTCTGCCGCGGCATTAGATCAGTTGGTTTCGATGCGCGTCGGAAAACAACTGACCCAAGTTGAAGCTGTCGCGCGCGAAGTTTCCGACACGAAAAAAGCCTGCGGATACGCCGCAATCAACATCATGGTCAAAGCCGAAAGCAGCTATGAGGCTTCTGTTGAAGGGGCAGTTAGAGGTGGCGCGAACATGATTGTCAGCGGCGCCGGGTTCCCGCTCGATTTGCCCAAACTGGTCGAGAAATACTACGGCTCGAAAAATCATCCCATTGCGCTTGTTCCAATCGCTTCATCAGTTTCAACTCTGCGCATCGTCAACGAGCACTGGGAAAAAGAAGGATATGCCCCGCCAGCAGCCATGGTTTTGGCTGGGCCAAAATGCGCAGGCCATCTCGGGTTCAACAACCGCAAAGTCACGCAAGCGGGCGAAAACTTTTTGCGAGACTACGACCTTTTTGACGTTTTGCTCGAGCCGGTGCTCGAGTATGCGGCGAAATATGGCACACAAGTGTTCGTGGCGGGCGGAATACGCACGAAAACGGACATCGAACAAGCGCTTGCGCGCGGAGCGGCCGGCGTGCAGCTCGGAACCCCGTTCGTCGCGACGCACGAAAGCAATGCCTCCGACGATTTTAAGCAAACGCTCATCCGAAGTAGCAATAAGGACGTCAAGCTCGGCAGCAAGGACTGGGGCTCGCCCGCATTGTTCCCTTTTAGATACTTAGCGGAATCTCCGTTAGCGCAGGAAAAGATAGGACAATTCTTCTGCATCTGCACCGCGCTCGGCACCGCAATGGCAACTCCCTTGTCCTTGAAGCCCGGCGACTGTCCGGAAGGCTACGTGAAGCCCCTCAACGGAACCTGCCCTGCGCAAGGAAATGTCATCTGCAAAGGGTTGTACACGGTCGGAACCGAGATCGACACGATAACCCGGCTCAAGTACGCGCGAGAAGTCATCGATGATTTAGTGAACGGCTAGAACCAATTTATTTATAAAGTCGGATTTCTTACGAACTGATATGGGGGATAGATTAAAACCGGAATCATTAGTGCACTTGCTGTCAGAGCATAATATCGAATCATTTGATATCGACTCCGGCGACCAAAAACGCGAAGGCGAACGAGTCTATGAAGTGAAAGTGCACTACGTCGGCCAGTTCAACCGGCTCGCGAAAAACTTGGGGCAAAAGACCTCGCGCGTCCCGATGGAAGACGGCAGCGCGCGCTACCAATTCCCGTACAAGGGCTGGACATTCTACACCATCAACGAGAACAAGATGAGCGACAGCCAACGGATGTACCTCGCATGAGCCGCCCCAAAAAGAAGCATCAAGCCATCAAGTTCCTCGACAACCTCTATTGGTGCCTCAAAATGGTCGGCCTGTTCTTCTGGTGGTCCGTCAAGTTCGAATACCTGGGAGTAATGTCCATCGTCGATTCCATCCGCGCGTTCGCGGGAAAGACGCCTACAAGCAAAGACGTCAAAGGAAAGACTGCGGAAAAAGTGACGGAAACGGTTGCGCCGGCTAAAAAACAAAAGTCCGCGAGCAAAGAACCGGCTGTGTTTGCGGCGCTGGAACCCGTTTCGACCTTGAAAGGGGAGTTCGAGAAGTTTGACGAGCGCATCCAAAAAACATCATCCATCGTGCTGATTGCCGGCCGGCGAGGCTCAGGCAAGAGCGCACTCGGGTTCCGAATCCTTGAGAATATTCATGCATCCACGAAACGGGCAGCATATGTCTTGGGCGTAAAGCAAGAAGTCTTGCCGTTCTGGATTGACTCGGTTGAAAAGCTCGAAGACGTCAAGAACGGCGGCATCGTGTTGATTGACGAAGGAGCGATTTCCTTCAACGCGCGCGACTCGATGTCCAAGAAGAACAAGGCGTTAGGCGGGCTATTGGCCGTCGCGCGACATAAGGATTTGACCTTATTGTTGATTACGCAGAACACTGGCATGATTGACAAGAACGTCCTGAATTTGACGGATACCATTCTCTTAAAGGAAGGCTCATTGCTGCAGGAAAAGATGGAACGCAGCGTCATGAAGAAGATATACACGGACGCCAACACGGAACTGAACAAAATCGCCCAGGAAGACCGATTGGCGCACGTTTATGTGTTTGATAATGATTTTGAAGGGGTTGTCAAGGTTGCGTTGCCTTCATTCTGGACGTCGAATGTGAGCAAGAACCAGGCTTGAGCGCTTCAATACATTAACGCCAAAACATTTAAGTATGCGAACTTCTTTCTTCGTATTATGCAAAAGCGTGCTATGTGGAAGTTTTTTGTATATTATTGGTAGTTCTAAACTCGTCACTCCCCATAGCTTAACGGCAAAGTAATCGGCTGTAGCCCGAAAGATGCTGGTTCGACTCCTGCTGGGGAGATTTTATAAGGGTCATAAAATACAGTACTAACGATGAAGCCTTCACTCGAGTCTCCTTTTCTTTCAGTCAGCAAGTCGAAACTCCACGGCCGCGGGGTGTTCGCGAGAACCAAGATTCCGAAGAACACGACGCTTATCGAGTACACGGGCGAAAAGATCACCCGCGCCGAATGCCTTCGAAGAGACAAGCTCCAGAAAGGATCATTCTACGTGTTCAAGCTGAACGACGATTGGGGCGTCGATGGCGCCACCGGCGGGGATGCGCGCTTGATCAACCACTCCTGCGACCCGAACTGCAAATACTTCCGCAGAAACGGCAAAATCTGGATTCGCTCAATCAAGAAAATCAAGCAAGGAGAAGAAATCACCTATTTCTACGGCGCGGACGGAGAGCACAAGTGCAACTGCAAGGGAAAGAGCTGCACAGGATGGATGTAAATTAAATAGGATGTGATTTAAGATAGGCGTCAAGCGCCTCTTGCACAATTGTCGCGATCTTTCTTTCGCTCATTCGGGAATAGGCCACCAACGCATCGTACTCTTTTCGAGGAAGCATTCCGATGTCAAGCGTCTGCCGGACGACATAGGCCATTGATTTGTGCAATTGGTACGCGCGTAATTTCAGGGCGTCGTACTGGTGGCGTTCAATGAGTGCCAGGAGCGCGACTCTGCCTTTTTTCCCGTGAGTCTTGATTTTGGCTTCGAGTGACATGACAGAATAGGTCAAAATGCGCTTTAAAAAGCTTTAGGGAGAAACTACTTCAGCGCTTCGTACGCGTCGCTCAGCTGTCGATATCTGCCGAACTGCACCTTAAAGTCATTCGGGTCAGAATAGCTTCCTTCCTGGATAATCCTGCGCTGCTGGCGCCGAACCAATCCCTCGAGTCGCTTTGCCTGCTCTTCATCCGCCAATTCAGAAAGCGCATCTTGAAGCACAACAGCATAGCTCACTGATCCACTCATATTTCTATGGCTCGAACATCTCTTATTAAACGTTTCCAATTCTCTCACTCCTGACCGTACGATTTTCAATTCGCTCGAAGAAAACGCAGGCATTTCCTGCACATAGTGTCTGTTTTCGATGATCATAAATGAAAAAGGAAAAAAATAATTGGTTTATATGGTTTCGATGCCCAGGTCTTCGTTGCGGTGCAACGCCTGTGCGGACGGCTTGCGACTGTCGTTCTTGCCGAGGATCCACGGTGACTTGACACCGGTCACGATGGTCATGACCAAGATCTTGCCCTTCATGGATTCTTCGACTCGAGCGCCCCAGATGACGTTCGCGTCCTCGTCCATTGAAGCGGTGACTAATTCACCGACACGGTTGATTTCGTCGAGCGTCATGTCCGGACCGCCGGTGACGTGAATCAAAGCGCCAGTCGCGCCGTTGTACTTGATGTCGAGCAACGGGTTCGACAAGGCTCCCTTGACGGCCTCTTCGACACGGTTGTTGGTGTCAGATGAGCCGATGCCGATGGCGGCGACGCCGCCGTTGGTCATGATTGCCTTGACGTCAGCGTAGTCCAAGTTGACAAGCGACGGGATTGCGATGGTTTCGACGATTCCCTTGATCATCGTTGCGATGAGCTCGTTCGCGACAGCGAAGGCCTGCTGGACCGGCAAGTTTCCCGCGATCTGGACGAGTCGGTTGTTGTCGATGACGACGACCGTGTCCGAGTTCTGTCGAAGCTGCTGGAGTCCGAATTCTGCCTTGTCGACTCGCGCTCGTTCGATGTTGAACGGCATCGTTACTGTGCCGATGACGATGGAGCCGGTTTCCTTTGCGACTGCCGCAACAACAGGGGCAGCTCCCGTACCGGTGCCGCCGCCCATGCCTGCGCAGATGAAGACCATGTCCGAGCCGCGCAAGGATTCCTTGAGCGCCATGATGGACTCTTGAGCTGACTCAGCGCCCTTCTGCGGGAAGCCGCCGCAACCCAGTCCGCGAGTAGTGTCTCGGCCGAGCAGGAACTTCTTGTCCGCTTCAGAGATGTCCAAGTGCTGCTTGTCCGTGTTGACCGCAAGAATTTCCGCTCCCTTGATGCCCTTCTTGTAGAGCCAGGATACCATGTTGTTGCCGGCGCCGCCGACACCAATCACCTTGATGTTTGCGTGACCGACATTGAGATCGTCTTCACTGCCGTAACTCGATTGCTGTTTCATGGCACTCTGCACTACGAAGTCCATTTTCTTTTCCCTCTTTTTCCCGCGCGGCCCGAAACGGTATGTCCCGAGAGCGCTTCTTTTTTTTACTTGGCGGAAACCTTACGTCCCGCATGCAGGCACAGATGTGCCGGTGAGTATGAAACGGGCCCTCGGTGTGGGTTTGGGGGGGTGGTTTTTCTAAGAAAAACGCGAGAGAGCCCGTCTGTTGATTGTCAACATTGCGTTCTGAGAACGTAATGCACCATTTCTGTATACTGAGATATACCATAGGCTACTGATATATAAATGTTACGATTAGGGGCGAAAAAAGGTCATTTTCGGGCACTTCAAGAAAGCCGTTTTGTCGACGGTAAAAATCGTGCCAATGCATCAAATTTATATACTGGGATTCATAAAGCACACTTTGTTGGGAATACACTATGGTCATCCTATTTGACAGATTCAACCTGCCGGAAGACATCTTCGAGATAATCTTCTCGACGGGACAGCAGACTATTGTCGCCCGCGAACTGATCAAGTTCATGGCCGAGCACACGGGCGAGATTACCAAGACTGAGATGTCCCTTTTTGCGACCCAACTCCACGACGGCGTCTACGAGACGACGCTTGACGACGGCCAATACAAGGGCAAGAAGGTCAAGCTCTCGTATAACAAACGACAATTCTACGACCGAATCCTCACGCCGATGAAAGCGATGGGACTGATCGACTACGACCTGTATAAGAAAACGTACAAGATTTCGATCAAGTTCTCAAATGATTTAATGAAAGTCGGGTTACAGTGGAAGACGGAATTGAGAAAGTACGGCGTTAATTTATGATTGAGTAGTTTCAATCTTTTGAATAGCATACTTTGCTTTTACTTGTAGGAATAGTTGCGTGAATTCTTTTGCAAACGAGTAATAACCGGAAATTGCGGTCGCCCGAGGCTTTAAAAATTGATGGAGCTCTTTTACCGTTTGAATTAAACACACTTCGCGGCCCTTAAATAAAGTTGAGTTGTCCGACGCGAACTGTCGTCGACACCAATATTCAACTGCGAGTTGATCTTCAAATTCATTTTTGATTTGAGTGTAGGTGGTACGATCGCGGTTTTTTAACGTTGAACGAATCTCTTTTAATGCAGCTAACTGATCAGGTAAAAGAGTATTTCCATCGTGATTGCAAGACACAGGATGCCATTCGATAAGAACATCCGGAAGAATGAAATCAAAAATACACCGCGTATTCCCATTTTCTTGATAGGTGACGCCTGGTTGAATCTTAAACTGAGGTAAGTATTTTTCAAAGAGTAAAGCGACAGCAGCTTCTGTTGCTGACGCTGCAAAAAAACGGTTTTCGACATGATATTTTCCGGGTTGATGCTTACATCGGTTGGCTGCGGCAATAGCTAACGCTTCTAATGTTTCTGGAAGATGCTCATAATGTCGTTCAACTTGGCCGTTTTTTCTGCTCTTAGCTTCCTCAAATTGTTCTGTCGTGATCTTTTCCAAAAGGATTGCGCGATGCAGGTAATTCGACAGGGATTTTAAATCATACTTTGTGCGAAGTTCTGCAGGAGTGTCGTCAAAATAAACATAGTCATATGCAAGCGCTGCTGTTTGGTCGTCGGACAAAGAGCGGCGCCGGATGGCAATTCGTTCATAGAACTCTTTACCCCTGCTTTTCATGATTGTTGATTTTCTACGTCCAACCGCTTCGCGTTTTTGTTCAAGGGTTAAATATCCTAACTTAACCGCATGCCGTAGTTGGTTTGCAATAGGAACATTATATTTTTCTGCCAGTGCCGTGTGAGAAAGGTCGCCGTGCACAAAATCTTGCACTAATGCGTTTAATTGTTCATTTGATAATTTACTGTTCGAAATTCTTATGCTGTCGATCGCTTCAGGTTTGAGTGTCCAATTCTTTCGTGCAGTGATGGTTTGTTTTTTACCGGCAGCATAGCGTTGTTCATTGGTGATGAAACCTAAGGTTACAGCACGACTTAATTGAGATCCAATATCTTTTATTTTGTAGTTACGTTCAAGTTCATCTGAAGAACTTTCTAAAGCAACGTATTTGTTTGCCAGTATTTTGAGTTGATTCGCAGTAAGCTTGCTGGTTCCTCCTCTTCGTTTTACGGCGTTATTGAGCTCATCTTTCGTAATAATTTTGCGCCGTACGGCCTGTTTCAAAAAGCGATGAAAGTTATTTTTTAGACCAAAAATTGTCAGCATCTCTTGCATATCATCATCAAACAGAAGATAATCATGAGCAAGACCATGCAATTGTAAATACGTTAGTTTGTTTCTTGGATTGCGTCTTTCTTTTGACTCTTTTCTTTGACTTTCATTCAAAAATCCTCTTTTGATAGCATGATGTAATTGCCGGGGTAAGTCATTCACTTCGTATTTTCCTTCAAGTTCCTTTTCAGAATCATCAAAATAGAGGAAATCATGGGCGAGCGCCTCTAATTCATATTTGCTCAGTCTCGTTCCGGCATGGCGTCGATATGTTCCATACTTTCGCTCTTCATTTGTAATGATGTTTATTTCAACAGCATAACGCACCTGACGCGGAACATTTCCAACCCCATAAATTTCTTTTAATTCATCAACCGATTCATCGAAATAGACGAAATCATACGCTAATAAGATGAGTGATTCAAGAGGGAACTTCGCAGGCATTTGTGACTACTGCGCAGTTACTATTTAAAAAACTATCGCTATTTCGTCAGCCGTTCGCAGCCGTCTTTCGTTATCAAGAACGTGTGCTCGTATACTGCGACGAAGGAGCCCTCGTCCTCGACCAGCGGCGGATGCGGGTGCAGCATGCCTGCCTGCAACAAATCTCGCAGAGCGAGATTGACCTTGCCGATGCCGAACTTCGCGCTCAACCAGCGCGTCGTGAACGGCAGCGGGCCATATTCTTCCTCGATGAACTTCAAAACTTCGCGCGCGTAAGGGGAACGCACCGGCTTTTTCTGCGTCAACGAAAACAGGTTCGACAGTTCCTGCTCGTGAATCATGCCCGAGCCGTCCGTCGCGAAAGGCTCGATCGCGATGATCTGGCCTTCCTTCAGCGTCTCGGCCTCCTTGACGTAGATGTTCGGCACCGTCGGAAAATCGTGGATTTCCCACTGCGTGATGCCGTGGCCGGACAGGTTCTTGACCGGACGAAGATTGTGTTTGAGAATGGTTTCTTGGATGACTTTGCCGACTTCACCGAGATGCACGCCGGGCTTGAGCATCTTTTCCGCGGCCAAAAGCGCGGACTCTGATGCCTTGACAAAATTACCGTGCTTGCCGGACAAATCAACCGTGATTGCGTTGTCGCCGACGTAGCCGTCGACGTGCGCGCCGACGTCAAGACACACCAATTCGTCCTTGAATACGCGGTCGTCGTCGGGCTCGGGCGTGTAGTGTGCCGCGATGTTGTTGCACGCGACCTGGGTCGGCCAGGCCGGACGGGCGCCCAACGATAGAATCTTCGCATCAATCTTATCGCAGACCTCGCGCATCGACGCGCCAGGCTTGATCAGCGACGCGCCATAAAGAAGCGCTTCGTTCGCGATCTTTCCGGCCTTGCGCCATTGAGCGAGCTCTTCAGGAGTCATAGTGGGAGAGTCAAAAGGGGCTTTAAAAGAGTTGCTGAAGTATCGGAACCCCGTACTTTCTGAAGTTGAACGAAATCCGCTCGATATGCTTTTGGGCGGATTTTGTTACGGTGATTTCGCGGAGCGATTCCTTGAGCGAGATGTATTCCGGACCATAGATTACTGGCGGCAGGCTTTTCAGGTTGATGAACGGCGCAAATAGAGCTTTGTCGAACTCGAGCTCGAATACGAGCCCGCCCGTTTTTGCGTAATTGTCCTCGAGCTCGCTCATTGCGGCATCATGGTCCGTACGCAAACGGACACCGAGCGCTTTCGCCCGATCTTTCTCCGGATATTGTTTGAGAAATCTTGCCTTTTGCTCGAAACTAACCGGCACGCGCGGAGTCTTGTAGAACATCCGCTCAAGCGGCGAAAGGATGACTCCTTCGTCGGCAAAGAACTGGATTTCGTGCATTAACGCTGAGTGGTAGACGCGGATCATGGGTGTTTGAATAAAACCATCACCACGAGCCCTTGCGGACCCGTGATGGTGGAAAAGAGGTGTTGAGTTAAAACCAACAACCCTTGCGGATTGCTGGTGTTGTGTTTTCGCTTTAACAAAAGCAAAACACGGGAGGTGTTGAGTTGGACTTAGTACAATATGCCAATCACTTTTCTTCGCAATTGGCTTGCCCTGACTTTGCCCGGGTCCGTCGTCGGCAAATTGTCGCCCTTCATTATCGCGAACCAGCCCTGTTCATCAGTGCCGATTTCGACGATGCGGTGGACAATGGCCGCGCCAGGTGCCAGAGGAGTTTCGTACGAGACGATGTCCCCGACCTGCACCTGCGACGTGCTGGTGACCATAAGCTCAAGCGCCGTGGATTCCGTATCAAACACAGGATCCATCGAGTTCGTGTCCGCGAAAACCGCCGGGATTACCCCAGGTTGGTCGATTTCGACCCTGTTCTGCAGGACATGAATCTTATCCATGGTTAAGACGTCAGCCGGGCTTGGGACGTCAGCAGCGTCGCTAAAAATCGCGATCGTCTCCTGCGCCTGTTCCACGACGGGCGCCGCGTTCAGTGCGGTCGTGCTGGCAAGCCAGCCGAGCGAGAACGCCAGCAACACCGTGATGCACTGCTGCACCGAAGGAATCTTAATCATTACTACTAGGTAGTATCATTAGTATATAAGCTTTACTATTGGTAGTCACTAGGTAGTAGGTATAATAGGAAAGCTTATAAATAACCCTGAATAAACCCTAGAATAAGCAAAGGGGACGTAAAAGGTGAATATGGCCAAATCCGATGCATGGACAGAACTCGTTAAACAGACCAATCGAACCTGTTACCAGTTTGACCAGATGAACCGCCCGCTCGTTCACGACAATCCACCCTATTGGGATGAGTTCGTGGATCTTCCAGGCACCGATGGCTATGATGATTTCCTCGTATACCCGAACAAAGATTTGTCCAAGAGACATCCGGATGGACTAACCCAATTAGTCAAGACCTATGCCCGAAGGAACAAAATCGTTCGCGTTCTTGATATCGGCTGCGGAACGGGCAGGGCCATGATGGAACTCGAACAGGCATTGGCAAAAGATGGACTCGCGAACAGAATGCATGTTCATGGTATCGGTCTTAACGGCACCTCTATCCACATAAGCGATAACGAATACGGCGTCGTAAGAATTCCGCGATTCACTCAAACCGACGTGCTTGATTTTACACCTAAAAAACCGTTTGATGTTATCGTTTCGGTTTTTGCGTTCCATTATATGCCTGACAAGCTTGCCGCAATCGAACGTATTTACAATCGTTTGCTCGCCAAGGACGGCACAGCACTCTTACACCTGCGCGCAGGATGTATCCAACGAGAAGACCCGCTTGTTGAAGATGCGCAAGACAGCGCGCGACGTCTGAACTCGTTATTCGCCGAGTGGGCACCCAACTTCAAGGACGATGAACTTTCCTATCTCTTATCCACTAGATGGCGCGAGCCCGGAAATGTCGTCCTGCAAAAGAAAAATCAAAAGAAACTCCATTTTCCCATCAAACTCGCCAATGTCGTACGGCATGAGCCTAAGCATGGAACTGAAGGCTATCTCGTCAGCAGATATCATGATGTTGAGGATAAACGATGACGACCTCTATTGGTTCCCTTCGCGACATCCAGCGCGCCGTAGCGAAGCAAGCAATCCTCGAGGACCAGCTCCCTATCGATTCTATCAAGAAAATCGCGGCGTTCGACTGCGCCGTGTTCAAGGACTCGCTTGTTTGCGCCGTTGTCGTGCTCGAATACCCCTCGATGAAGCTCGTCGAAAAAAGATATCTAACTAAGAAATCGCCGTTGCCGTACATCCCGGGCTACCTCTCGTTCCGCGAAGGCCCGCTGATGCTCGAACTCTACTACCAGCTCGAATCCGATCCTGATATTCTCATGGTTGACGGACACGGGGTTGCTCATCCGAACGGCTGCGGGCTTGCGACGTATTTGGGCGTCGAGCTCGGCAAGCCCGCGTTCGGCGTCGCGAAAAGCCTCCTTTTCGGCGAACTTAAAGACGGCAACATCCTCATCGAAGACATCACTGTAGGCAAAGTCATCAAGACACGTGAATACGCGAAAGAACTGTTCGTCACGGCCGGGCACTTGATCACGGGCGAAACTGCTGCAACTTTGGCATTGAATTGCGTCATCCCGCCGCACAAGCTGCCCGAGCCGTTGCATCTCGCGCACCGATTCGCGGACACGGCGAGAGATCGCATGCTTGCGGAACAAACCGCTCCGACGGTGACCTAAATGGCGCTCGTCTACGCGACCTCATTCCCATTGCTGCGCGAGAGCAGCATGGAGACCGTCATCGGCGAACTCAGAACCTGGATTTCGGGAAACCAGCACCGCGGGATCTCATTTTCTGAACTCGAGGGCTTGTCCTCGGGCGACCTCTATTACGAGAAAGGCAAAGTGAAGATCGAGACGGCGAACTACCAGCGCGACAAACTATCCCTGTTCGGCCTCAACCTGACGGAAGCCAACGGCGCGCTCCGACAGACAAGAATCGTCGCGCGAAAAACGCCGGCAGCCTTCGACGTTTCGGTGACGCACGACATCGCGACAACGACCTTGGGCGACGGCATCGGGCAGACGAACAAGCCGCGAATCGTCAACGACCTCATCGAAAAGGTCGGCGGCGGCTACGACGGCATGGCGCTGCAAGTGTCGCTCCATCCGGAACAGCTCAAAAAGGATGACGCCCAATTCGCGAGCGAAATCCTCCTGAACAAGACGAACAACACGCTTCCGATCGTGTACATCAGCTGCTCGCGCGGAAAGCCGTTGCTCAACGCGGAAGCGCTGTCCCAGCAACTCAGCGGAATCGCGCACGTCCTTATCGAGCCCAGCATCCCCTTCTCGTACGAGCTGAGCAAACTGACCAACCGAAAGAATGTGTACGGCGGCGCTATCGGCGTGTATTGGCCGAACGGCGAACGCAAGTCCATCCACTCAATCACCGACTCAGCCGAACTCGAGCAGCGCATCCTGAAACACATCCACGAACGTTCGCTCTACCAGGACATGCCCTCTGAATTGACTTTTGATGGAATAAAAACCCTGCAAATGCACGACGCGATAGAACGCCTCAAGCTCGAGAAGGCGACCAGCGTCGAGGACGCGCTCAATATCGCAATCCAGGAAGGCGAACGCTACGAACGCCAGATCAAAGAGCTGAAAGGGAAGCTCGCGTTCTACGAATCCCAGCCGTTCAAGCAGCAAAAGGCAAAAGGAAGCCTCATCCAATCAGTGGATACCCCTGAATTGTACGCTGACGAGACCTACGACCTCATCGTTTCCGCAATCAAGCACTACTCGAACAACGTGCACCCCGAGTCGCGAAAACTGGACATGCTGAACTCGCTTCTCGAAAAAAACCAGCCGACCGGCGAACGGGACGTCATCATCGAAGAGCTCAACCGCATTTTCAAGAGCGCGACGCACAAATTCACGGCAGAGATGCAGCGCGACCTCGAACGACTCGGATTCACGGTCACGCACCAGGGTCCGCACTACATTCTAACTGTTCCAGGCCAAGGCAGAAAGCACACCATTCCCGCAACTCCCGGAGACCACCGTTCGTTCAAGAACTGCCTCAGCGAGATAAAGAACACGCTCCTTTGAGGATTTTATGCATGCCCGCATCGCCACGCTCAGCAACATCCTGCACCAATGGTGCCCGCTGAACGAGCGAGAAGTCGCGCTCCTGAGAAAAGTGCGCGGCTGCAGAACGCGCTCGGCATCCAAGATGTACGATGATTTTCCCGTGGAAATCGCGCTCGCGCAAGGACTCGCGTGCGAAGCGCTCTACCACAAAAAAGGAAGCCCCTACCGCCACAATCCCGAGCTCATCCTTGAGGCAATCACCTCGTTTGCCGACGGAAAGGCATTCAAGTATGCGTGCCACCTCATCGACCAGCTGAAAGCAACCGGCTATGACGCAGAACGCGTGAACGACATCAGCACCTGGCTGGAAGACTGCAAATACCGATCGGAGCAGGACGAGCTCAATCAGTAATTACTTCTCAATCCCATCCCAGCTCATTTCTAAGTGTTCGCACCTGACGGACGTGTCGGCAAACACGCCGAATCTTAAGCGCTGCACGTCCGTGCAGAAGAACGAATCGTCAAATCCTTTTTTCAATGGGTCCCAACGGAACTCAACTTTCTCGAGCACGCTGCGATGGATCAATAAGCAGCCAAGCCCGCACGCGATGACCTGCTGCAGTCGGTCAGGCCTCAAATCCTCCATCTCCATCTGCGTGAACGTCCCGTTGTGGATCATCCAGAGCAGCGGCAGCTCGCGCGTGCCGATTTGCGTATCATTTTGCATAAGATTGTACTCTTTCGTGTACACTCCGCCAACGATCTTTTTATTGTGCGCAAGCAACCTCTTGAGCACGTCGGGAGGCGGAATGACGTCCTGCTCCAGCGAGAAAAACCAATCATAGCCCTCGTCAAGGACTTTTTTCCGCAATAGGTTTCTGCACGTGACAAGCCTATCCCTCGCTTTTTCTAAATACGGGCCGCGGATGACGGGGAGCCCGGCCTTTTCTAGTTCTTTTGAGTACGCCTCTGTTTTTGAGTTATCGGCGATGAGAACGTCGAATTCGCCTTCCATCGCTTTTATTCCCGCGGCGTATTCTTTGAGACAATAGGCCTTATGGTCTGACGTCGGACAGCCAACGAGGATTTTCATAAGAAAAACGTGGAAAGCCGCGTATTAAAAACTTTGGCTCTCACCGGTAAACTTTTTACCGCCCCGATTGGACGTGTCGTCGTCGCGATTGTTACGGACGGCTACCAATATCGCCGGTAAAAAGCTTAGCAAGGAGCTGTAACGTAAAATCGCTCAAAGCAGATACAGCAACACCATCGCCAAAACCGCCATGCTTCCCAAGTCGGCTATTCCCGTGGCCAATGGAATCAAGTAATTGTCCGGGTCGTGGCCCTTCTTGTGCACATACAGCCCGCCGAGAATGCTCACGATGAATATGATCGTGACAAGCACCATCGTCGCAACCAAAGAAACCGAAATCACATTGATGAACAAACCGACGTCGAATGGAAACCCCTTGATGAACGCAAGCAGATACGCTATGCTGCCCATATAGAGCGACGTTATCACGGCCGCGAGCATCGATGACATGAACAAGGAACGCACGAACGGATTTGCCCAGATATTCTTGCGCGTTATCTTCCGAGTGAACAGCGCCGTCGTGAACTTGCTCGCGACGATCGCGCCGAAACCGCCGACCATCTCGTTCATCGCAGGAACTAAAATAAGGAACGGGATGAACAACAAAAGCTTCTCGCGGACCAATTCCAGCCCGATGCCCCCGAATGAGCTGATGATGCTCGAGAACGCCAGTATCTGAACGCTCTCGCGCAAAATCTTGCTGGTCGCCTTCTCGTGCTCGATTTTGTGGATTTGCCGCACCGGAGAATAGGACATCTAGACCACCATCATCGCAGTCAACAAGGAAATGATGCTCACGATGTCGCCCACGGCAGTTATGTACGGCCCCATGATGTTGTCCGGGTCGTAGCCGTGGTTAAACAGCCAGACGGTCGAGGCGAACGTGATGGGAATCATGAGGATGTTCGAGATGAACGCGGCGATGATCGCGATGAGCAATATGCCTGGCGCATCGATGCCGAACAGAAGCTTTGTTGAAATGTACGCGACGACGCCTAAAAGCACGCTCGTCGCGATGGCTAAGAGAAAACACGCGTGCACGTTCTGCTTTCCAAACGCACTGTTGTCCTTGGCGATGCCGCGCTTGTGCTGGTGCAATGCCGTGCTGATTCTCGCGGCCAACGAAGCGGCGATGCTACCGCGCATCGCAAGAAAACCCGGAATGAGGATGAACAATCCCGGAAGCAACAGAATCTTGTCCGTCGCGAACGCGAGAAGGGTGCCGGCAGCCAAACCTCCCGTCACGGAAACAAGCTGCGCCGTGAGCATCTCGCGAAAATCTTCCCAGATCATTGGGAAGCCGTGGGGGTTAGAACTTGATTCACTGACACTTGATTGGACGTAACGGTCGTGGGCGCGGGGTCTGCAACCATGTTTGTCGAGTCGCGGGTTGTGAGCGTATCAGCATTTGCGGCCGTGACATCTTGCGTCACCGTTGTAGAACTCGCAACCGGTTGCGCACTATTCACGCACAAATATGCCGGGTTTCCCGTGCACGCGGCGTAGTCGGCGATGTTCGACACATACCTTATCTGTTGCGTGTTTGCCGTCGCAAGGCTGTTAACGCACACCGTGTTCGTGAGCGCGGCGCATGCTTGCGCCTGATCAAGAGTGGTCACATACATAACTTGGCTCGGATTTGACGCGGCGTAAAC
This sequence comes from uncultured Methanosarcinales archaeon, assembly GCA_964550175.1. Taxonomy (GTDB): domain Archaea; phylum Nanobdellota; class Nanobdellia; order Woesearchaeales; family ARS49; genus DSQK01. The sequence continues at coordinate 154,386 of CAZJXP010000001.1, forward strand.
GCAAATAACATTCGGAATGGCCAGGCATTGATTCTGTTCGGCAAACGTGTTCGTGTATCTTATTTGCGCGTCCGGATTCGTCGCTGCAAGTGTGTTTGTCAAGTCAGAAAACGAGCTCTGCGGCGAAACCACGGCAGTATCGGGGTTGATAATAAACCCGGGATCGATCGAGGCTACCCAGTTGGGAGATTCGGCAGGACCCAAATATTCTGTTTGGATTGAAATGTACGTGCTCGTCAAATCCGCGTATCCTTCCTGCTCGACCCGCACGGAATAATCATACGGATTGCTAAAGGTCCAGATCGACCGAGGAGTAAGCTGTGCTGCCTGCTGAGCGTCAATCGGCTGTGCGGTTGCGAAAACACCGACCTCAATCTGCGAGTTCGCCGGAATGACGGCCTGGAACATGAATGTCGACGCGTCAACCGCGTATGCGTTGAACTCAATGTCACGCGTGCTTCTGGTCAGGATTTGAGCTGGCGCAACGGCCGCAAGCGACGCGTCGGACAACGTGATGACCGGGATGTTTGAGCCCAACGGCAAACTCTGGTAGTTCGTTAACGCATTCGGAGTCACGGTCGCGCTGAACGCCGTCGTGCCGTCCGCCCCGAGCGTAACGAGATTTCCGCTGGTTGTGAGCGTGCCGGTCGACGCAGCAACCGCGCCGAGGGTCGTTATCGCTCCCGTGCCAAGATCAACGAATTGCGCCGTATTGACCCCGTTAACGTCCGCAATCGTCAATATGCTGTTGTCGGGAATGAAGTTCGGCGTCGCTTCCGTAAGCGACGAACCGATTGTCGGCTCAGGAATGATGGCGGTCGCGGGAATGTCAAGCGGAGTGATTGTCTGCGAACCAATATCAATTGTGACAATGCTGCCATCAACGATGCCCGTGAGCGTGTCCGGCGTTGACTGGTCAATCTGAGTGATTGCCGGAACCACGAGATCGGGATTGAATTCTGTTACGGGATTAGGAGTTTGAGTCGCGATGGACGTCGTTTCTTCTGAAGTGAGCACGGTCGTCTGCACGCCATTCGCGGTCGTTTGGAAAATGTCCGTTGCCACGAAGGGAATGTCCGCTGACGCAATCGGAGTCAAAACGCCGTCAGCCAAAACCACCGTCACGAGCGTCTGCTGAATCAAGCTCATATCGGGACCCGCGACAATAAACGTGTTCGGATCCGCGCCCGGAGCGACTGCAGTAATCTTCGATAGCCCAACGTCTTCCGCGTTGCCTACCGCATCAGGACCGGAATAAAAGCTGTAATGCGTTACTCGCAACGGCTTGTTGTTCAACGTAAATTGGGCAAGCAAGACGTCTTGCTTTCCATCGACTTCTTCGGGCTTGACAAAAACGGCAACATTTGCGTCGAAAGAGGCTTGTCTGTCGGGGGAGTTGATAAGCGGTCCGACAACCGCGAATTTTTGCTGCCCTTCATGGTCGGCAAGTCCCAATGCTGCCGTCAACAGTATGGCCGTCGCGCCGATTCCGAAAAGAAGCCTTTCGCTTCGCTTCTCGACAATCAACACCGCCGCCACCAATGCGCCGAAAACAATCGCGAGGCTCGCGGGCACATTAGGCTCCGCGCCATTCAACGGAACGATTGACGCGAACTGGGTTGCGGAATTCAGATAGGCCTGGTTCAAAAGCGCGATTACCGCAACAAGCGCGACAAACAGCGTGCCCCCGAGGATTTGGTTGTTTCGGGAGTCGATTTTGCTAAACGTTGCGCCCGCAAGAACCAGCCCCGCGAGGAGAATGGCCGTATTGAGCGCGGGGTTAACTTGCGCAAACACCGTGTTGCCCGTATTTGCACCGAACAAGCTCGAAATCGCCAATGCCGCGATGACGGCCGCGCCGATCCAATATATGCCCGCTTCTTTTCCCTTGGGCTGGAGGATGAACGCACCGGCGAACAGAGCGATTACGACCAATACTACGCCGATGAGTTGGAGAACGTTCTGGTTTGAGCTCAGACTTGTCGCACCAAGCACCGGAACGGCTAAAGATAGTCCTATAAGACAGAATACTAACAGACGAGTCGCGGTCACCATCTTTTATCGAACTCACATGGTATTGCGCTATTTATAAATGTTATTGGACGAAAGGTATTAAAAGAGGCCATCGGGCTCGTTGATGATGAGCTGGCTTTCATTCCTCATTGAATATGCGCGCCACCCGCGAAAGGTCGGGGCGGTAGCTCCGTCGTCTCCGGCGCTTGTCGAAGCGATGCTCGAGCCGGTCGACTGGAATAAAGCGAAAACTATTGTTGAATTCGGTCCCGGGACCGGCGTCATAACCAAAGGAATCCTCGCAAAACTGCGCAAGGACGCGACCCTGACCTCGTTCGAGACAAACAAAACGTTCTACACCAATATTTCTCGATTGAAGGACTCGCGATTTACCGTACGCAACCAAAGCGCGGAAATGCTTGACTTCAAAGCCGACGCCATCATCTCAGGACTTCCGCTCCTGGCATTTGGCAAAACGCTCAGGAAAAACATCCTTTTGACCGTGCGCAAACAGCTTTCCGATAAAGGAGTGTTTATTCAGTTCCAATACACGTCTAAATTAGAATCAGTACTTCACCGGTTCTTCCCGAACGTGAAACGGACATGGGTTGCAAAAAACATTCCACCCGCTTTTGTCTATGAGTGTCGGAAATAGCTGATTTGGCAGGCTGCAAGTCTGCCGAGTCTCGTCCGCTATCAAATGGCGAGTCATTTGGCGAACAACGTCCCCCCAGCGTTTGTCTATGAGTGTAGGAAATAATATTCTGTTCCTAGCTACTTTCCCTGCCTCTGACGAAACAATAACGGCCGGGAAGCAAATGCGCAGGTCAGCAACGTAATTCTGGCCAACGCCAATCTTTTTATATTGGTGAATCGAATAGAACTGAAAAGGTGATTCCCATGTGTGAAAAATTCTTCGCAAACCACGGCTACATTTTGACCACGTTATCCCGAATCATTTTCGGCGTCCTGTTCATGTTCCACGGGCTGATGAAGTTCGGCTTCCTCGGAAACACTCCGGCCCCGACGTTCGGGCTGTTCTGGTTCGCGGGCGCGATTGAAATCGTTGTCGGAATCTTGGTTGCGCTCGGACTGCTCACGCGCTACGCGGCGATGCTCGGCGCGGTCCACATGACGATGGCCTGGATAATCGGCCATGTGCCGCAGGGCTGGAATCCGTTCTCGAACGGCGGAGAACTTGCTGTGCTGTACTTCTCGGCGTTCCTCTGGATCATGACCCACGGCGGCGGAAAGCTCAGCGTTGACGCGAAACTTGGGCTGAAATGATCCTCGAACTGCTTTCGCTGGCTGGATTTTTGATTTCTTCCTATATTTTCGTCACGGTGCACAACCACAAGCAGCTGATTTGCCCGCTCGGAAAAGATTGCAACGCGGTCGTTGAAAGCAAGTACGGCGAACTGTTCGGCATTCGCAATGATATGTTAGGCATGTTCTATTACGCGACCGTATTCATTTTTTCATTCTTCATGATTCCGATCCCGCACACGCTCGCGCTGTTCGTTACCGGAGGAGCAAGCGCGATGGCGCTGCTGCTCATCTTCATCCAGGCGTTCGTGCTCAAGAAATGGTGCGACTTCTGCCTCGGAAGCAGCGTCGTGACGTTCGCGATATTTCTCACGGTGCTTCTCGCGTGATATTCTCGCAAAAAATCAAGGTCAAGGCGTCGCCTCACGACGTGTTCGAGACGCTGATGGACTCGAAGAAGCACACTGCGTTAACGGGCGCGAAGGCAGTTGTGAGCCGAAAGGTCGGCGGCAAATTCTCGATTTTCGAAGGCTGGTGCAAAGGAAAGAATCTTATTCTGGTAAAGGACAAACTGATCGTGCAGTCCTGGCGCGCGAGCGACTGGAAGAAAGGGGAAGATTCGACCGTCACGTTCAAGTTTGACAAGATAAAAACAGGCACGTTGCTGACATTGACGCACGGCGCGCCCACGAAATACGCGCCCGGATTGAAAGCAGGCTGGAGGGAATACTATTGGCAATCACTGAAGAAGAAGTTCGATTGAAGACGCTCGATGAACGGGTAGCGCAGGACGTTATAGCGTTCGCGCAGACGCATCCTTCCGTCGTGCAGGTTAGGCACGGATTCGGCCCGGATAAGGAGCAGAAAGTCGGACAGTATTTCATCGTTGTTAAAGCGCAGAGCCCGCACATTCTCGCGTTTGATATTATTCGTTTGCAGAACCAGATTGCCGACGTTTACGGCGTGCAAGAACCCATTAACTACGTTTCCGATCATGGCGCGCTTCCGGGCGGCGGGATTTGGAAACGCTAAATATTTTTATACTCTTGTTTTTTCTCGTCTGTTGTGGGAGATTATAAGGAAGTCACGAAAGACTCGTACGACCGGCACGCGGACCATTTTGCGAAAAAGTTCCGCGAAACGTACATTCCCAGTGATCGTTCTGAATTCAGCACGATGCAGACCCTCATGCCAGGAAAGCGTTTGCTGGATGTCGGCTGCGGCGCGGGCGACCACGCGGCGTATTTTCAACGACAAGGGCTGTATGTGCGAGCGATTGACCTCTCGTCAGCGATGGTCAAGCGCGCTCGAGAGCAAGGCATTGACGCACGCGTCATGGATCTCGAGCAACTTGATTTCGCACGCGAGTCATTCGACGGCATCTGGGCGATGACGTCATTGCTACACATCCCGAAAAAACATATGGCTCCCGTGCGGGATTCGTTGTACGGCATTCTCGCGAACGAGGGCGTCATGCATGTTTGTTTGAAACAAGGTGAAGGAGAAGGGATGATTACTGATGCTAACCTAAATATGAAACGCTACTTCTCGTTCTGGAACGCTGAAGAATTTGAGAACGTGATGCATCCGATGTTCTCGACGCTCGAATCGTGGGAGTACCAACGCGGACATTCTACTTTTTTGCACTGGTTCTTCAAGAAACGGTAAAATTCTACTACTGCGACTGCTCAAAATCTGCCGGGGGAACGGCAACAGGCAGTTAGCAACAATTTTTCTCGCGTCACTTTTTACCGCCCAGATTAGACGTTCGTCCGTCGCAAGCAAAAATGAATCAGAAAAAATTAACGTAGTCTGATAGTTTCTAGAACTCTCGGCGCGGCCGTCTCGATGTGATTCTGCTTGTGGATGCTGGACGCTAAGTCCAAGCATCGCGAGGCTTCGCCGTGGTTGATGATGACCTTCTTCGGTCTCGGTTCACAGGCGTAGACGTAGCTCATCAATTGTTTTCTGTCGGAGTGGTCTGAAATTTCCAATTTCAATACGTCCATCTTGACCGGAACGACTTCGGTCTTCGTTCCCACTTTGAACGAGATTTCTCGCTCGCCATGCAGGATTCGGTAACCCAACGAGCCTTCGGGCAAGTAGCAGGAGAAGATCAAGCTGTTAAGCGGGTTGTCCGCGAGGTTCTTCAAGTATTCCAACGACGGGCCACCGACCAACATACCGGAAGTCGCGATGATGACGCACGCGCCTTCCTCTTCCAGCACTTGAGCTCGTTCTTTTTGCGAGCCGATGTGCTTGAAAATCTTGCTGAGGAATGGGTTCTGGTCACGGTGGAAAATGTTCTTTCGGATTTGCGCGTTCAAGTATTCCGGATACGCCGTGTGGATTGCCGTGATGTCCCACACCATGCCGTCAATGTAAACAGGAATTTCAGGGAGTTCGCCTCGCGCGACGCCGTCGGCCAAAAGCACCATCATTTCTTGGGCTTTGCCAGTTCCTAACACGGGCATGAGGATTTTTCCCTTTCTTGCGATTGTGTCTTTGATTGCTTTCATCAAAAGATCGTCAATCTCCTTCATCGGCGGAAGAATGTTCGTCTTGCCGCCGTACGTCCCTTCGATGATGAGCGTCTCAACTCTCGGGAATCGCGTGACGGCCGGCTCGAACAGGATGCTCTTGCCGTACTTCAAGTCGCCCGTGTAAACTAAATTGTGCAGCCCGTTTCCGATGTGCACGTGCACCATCGAGGAGCCGAGAATGTGGCCTGAGTTGTAGAACGTGATTCTGATGTCGGGCGTGATGTCGGTGACTTCTTCCCAGTCCAACGTGATTGTGTGCTTGATCTCTTCCTTGATGTCGTCCATGTCATAGACGAGATCCCGGTTTTCGCCTTTTGCAATCTTGACGAAGTCCAACTGCAAAAGCGCCATCATGTCCCGCGTCGGAGCGGTGCAGTACACTGGGCCGCGGTAGCCGTACTTGAACAAGTAGGGGATGAACCCTGCGTGGTCAGTGTGGGCGTGCGAAAGAATAACGGCGTCCAAATCCTGGATGTGGAACTCTGGAACGTCAAGCATCGGGTACGGGTCGGCGTTGTCCGCCACGTTAACGCCGCAGTCCATCAACACGCGTGATTCCTGCGTTTGCAAGAATAAGCATGAACGTCCGACTTGCCTTGCGCCGCCGAGGAACGTGAGTCGAACCCATTCTTGTTTCTTGCCGCGCATCCAGCCGTCGTAAATACGGTGGCCGGTCTTGTCAAGGAACTTTCGTCTATAGTCTGCTTCTTGGAAAAGAACGGCACGAATGTTATCAATAATTTGAGATTTGATTGCCGGCGTTCGGCGGATGACGGGCACCCAAAGCGTTTTTTCTCGGATGACTCTGAGTAATTCTCCGCCTTTTCCTATCGCGAGACCGGGCTTTTCGGTTTCGATGACGACGATGCTTCGCGGCGGGTCGAACAGGATTTGCGAGATTTCGCACTCGGCCGGGAGAATCTTCTTGATTTCCTTTTCTGTCTTCTCCTGGCTGAGGCTGATGCTGGGATCGGGACGGATTTCGATGCGCTTCTTGAATTCGTTGACCGCGTCGCGAATCACGCCGCCGTCGTTCAGGAAGAAGTCCGCGTCTTTCGTGTACAGGACGATGTTCGCGCCTTCAAACGCCGCGTCGTCTATTTTGCCTTCGGGCAATAGTTTTATGATTTCCTTGATGATATCTGCCATAAGATTTCCTAATACTGAGTTTATCTAATTTTATTAATCCTAATTTCTAATGCTGAGTTAATACTGATGAGAGTAATTACATCTCGAGACGGACGGTGCAGTCCTTCTCGAACACAAACTTCGCGCCGTCGGTCGTCACAGTGAGCACGTCAATGCCGTTGCCGGAGGCCGTGTCGCGCTGGATGGCCGCGTTGATGGCCTTGCCCGCGACCTTGATCCCTTCTTCGACGCTCAATCCCTTCTTGTACACGGTTTCCAAGACGCCGAGCGCGAACACGCAGCCCGAGCCGTCAGACGTGTATTCCTCGATGTCCATGACGCTGCCGTCGATGCCGATCTCGAACGCGTGGCAGCCGTATTCATCCACGCCCGCGAGCAAAAAGCCCGTGATGCCGGGAATCGAGGAGAATTTTCTGAAATTGTTATAGACCATGCCCGCGAGCAAGTTTGCGGCTTCCTTGGTGGTCGAAATCTTGTTCGTCTGGATGTCCTTGAGCTTGAGTTCGGCTTTCAATAGTCTAGTGAGGAGCTGAACATCGGAAACGGTTCCCGCGACGGTTACTGCGAGCTTATCGGTGATTTGGAGGATCTTTCGGAACTTCTTGTTCGCGACATAGCCAGCCGTGACTCTACGGTCAGAGGCTAGGACGATGCCGTCCTTACAGACAATCGCGACTGTCGTTGTTCCCGTTTTTGCTTGCTTCTCGTCCATCAGAATCCCTTTGAGAATGCTATATTCCACCTAATCGTGGTGGTATTTAAAGATTGCTATTGGCTCTTCGCGTTGATGATGTATTTGCGGAAGACCGGCGCAATGGTGTTCTGGTCGTGCACCTGCATGTGCTCCTGATGCCACGGCTCGTAAACTGCTTGCAGCTTGCTTCGCTGACCGCCGTCGATGATGATACCTGACTCACTGACATTGTACTTCTCGTGGACGCTCAACAGCTGGCGCCGGAAGTCCGCGGCAATCGGGTATCGGCCAAATGAAACGAGCCTGCAATCAATAAGATCATTGCTGATGGCGTGCACGAACGCCAGGAACGCCGGAAGGGCGTCGTACGGGTCAAGCGAAGGGATGTCGCCGAACGAGCATTCGTCGACGAGCCCGAAGTCCCGCCGGAAGCCCAAACGAGAACGGATATCGTCGCTGATGTCCTTCACGACCGACGGCAACGGGTCAAACTCCGAGGTTGTTAACGGACGGGCGCTCATCATAATCAGCGAAGAAGGCTTGTTGTTGCTGACGTAATGCACGTTATGGCTTCGGCCATACTTTGAGGAATCGCTCGGACTTGACGTCAGCCAGGAGATTAAATCGCTCATACGCCCTCAAACGAATAACGCTTTATAAAGGTTTCGCCCCTTTTAAGTGACATCATTCTGCCAGACTGACGACGTTCTTGCCCAGCAGCTTCTTCGACTTGTACAGCGCCTTGTCCGCTCGTTCGATCAAGTGCAGCGCGGAATGCTTGACATCGTCCATTGTTGCCGTGTAGAGCGCGACGCCGACGCTGGCTGTGATGGCTTTTCTGTCCGTGATGGGCATCGTGCCGAATAATCTCCTTGCGGCGATGAGTTGCTTTGTCGTGGTTTCGATTAAGTCACGCAGGCGCTCGGCCGCGTCCAACGCGTGCTGGATGGATTTGTCCTTGTCGTTCGAATCGGAGTCGACGAGCACGACAAGCTCTTCCCCGCCGAACCGGCAGACCGCGTCGTTAATCTTTGTGTGTGAACGCAGGATGGTCGCGACGGTTCGCAAGGCCGCGTCTCCCGTGGCATGACTTTGGTTGTCGTTCACGCCCTTGAAATTGTCGATGTCAAACATGATGAGGGCAAAAGGCTTGCCGCCGTTATTCGTCGCGTTGATTCGTCTTTGGAGCTCGGTGTCGAAATAAGCGCGATTGTACAAGAGCGTGACGGCATCTAATGCGGCGCTCGCGGTCTTGACGCGCTCAAACGCCTTCGCGCCGACCATCGAAAGAAGCTTGAGCGCCTGCGGGTCGACATTGCGCACTTGCTTCTGCAGCAGCATCGCGTATTCGGCGACCTCGTCCGGCTTCGTGAATTTTCTGAGATCTTCCTTGACGTCGTCCAACGTGATGAACGTTTTCGTTTTATCGGCGATGCCGAGCTTGATTTTATCGATGACGCTTCTGACATCCTGCTTCTGCCGCATCAATAAGTTTAACGGCTCGACGAACTTGTGCTTTTCCTCGATGAGGAGCAACTGCAGGCCACTGGCGAATCCGGCTATGCTTGCGGCGAGTCGAGCACGCTCGACGGGGTTCTGCTCCGCGAGCGCGCGAGAGAGGATGACGTCCTCGTCCGCTAACGATTTTTGCTGCGCGACGACTATAGGAAGGAATTCGTTCAGCGCGTATTCGATGCGCTTGTCGATGGCGGCTTCGGCCAAATTCTGTTTGAGCCCCTGGGTCGCGTTTTCGATCGCGCCATAGAGCTTTTTTAACGCTGAATTGCCGTGAATGCCCGCGAGCGTTTGTTGGCTTTCCGCGATGTCTTCACGAAACGCGGATTCTGTGATGGTAAGTTCACGGAGCTCCTGCTTGACCAGCTCAGATTCTCGCGCGACGTAGGAGCTCACGACACGGAAGCCCTGCAATAATGAACGAATCTGGTCGATATACCTCTTTGATTCTGCGGGGTTGTTTGACGCAGCTCTGAGTTGCGTCGCGAGCTTGACGTGGACTGTGCCGAGCTGAAGTCTGTTCGAGAAGCTGTTGAGAATCTGCTGCTCCTGGTAGCCGAGCCTGAGCAAGGCATTTGCTATGCGCTCCAGCACCTCATTTTCCATGAAGCTCCCTTATGTCTTTTTTATTTAAGACTTGCTAATGCACTAGGATAAGAATGAAAAGAGTTAATAAATAAAAAAAGAATAAAACAAAATCAGAAACTTACTTCTTCGCTTTGCCGATGATTCGGAAAACGGTCGTGCCGCAGTGCGGGCATTTGCCCTTCATCGCGTTCATGCCGTTCTTCATCGTAACTGTTTTGCCGTCCTTGATCTCAACGCCCTTCTTGCACTTCATGCATCGTCCTTCTACCATTTGCGTTCACCCCGAGGTTTATTCAATCAGTTCCTATTACTAGGATATCGTCTATTTCCTTCACAATTGTATTTAAACTTTTGGATTAGGCACTCGTGAAATTTAATATTTTAAATATGGAAAATAAATGAGATTTTGTGTTTAGGTTCACGACGAGAAAAACTACTTTCACGAACGAACGTCCAATCTGGGCGGTAAAAAGTGATGTTGACTCGTGCAACGTGAATGAAGCCGTAACGCCTACTGTGTCAATCATAACTACCCCAGGTCGTTATTGAGTCGCTAGCGTCGTTACTAGAACAATCAACTTACAAATCGACAAACAGTCTGTGCTTCTCGTTACCGCCCAGTTCTGCGATGATTCTGCGCACAATCGCCTTTTCGGGGTCCGGAAGGAGCTTGACTCGCGTCTTCATGTCAGCAAAGCTTTCGAACGGCTTTTCCTGCCTTCGTTCGAGCACTTCCCACATGTGCTTCTTTCCGAATCCGGGGATAAGCTCGAGCTGGTGCATTCGCATCGTCATCGGTGGAGCCTTGTTGAAGAACTCGATGAAGCGGGCTTCGCCCTTTTTCACTAAATCGCCGAGCACGAATTCTAATTCTGCGTTTGCGGTTGCGGTGAGCTTGTCGAGTGTGAGTCTGCCGAGAATATGGTGAATCTTGTCGCGCTTCCCTTCGCCGATGTAGACTTCCTCGTACGGCTGCAAGAAGACGTCCTTTCTCGGCACTAATTCCAACGGCAGGAAGTGCGTCTTGCCGATGGCGTGCACGATGGCAGTTTTTCTATGACTGGGTCGCGGATCCGACGGATAGCCGTTCGGCAAGAAATCTAGCACGATGGCGATGTCCTCCTTCGGGACAACGCGTCCTAGTCCTCTGCGGTCTGATTCGTCCATGTTAGAACCTTTGAGAAACGGTGCTACTTAAACATTACGCAACGAATTCGGCAATCGTCGACGCGATCTTGTCGAGATTGTCGTTCGTCACCGTGACTGCGTAGCCTTGCAGAACAATCTTGACGTCCTTCGCCGTAACGGGGAGAACGTCGATGAGCTTGATGATGTGCGGCTCCTTGATTCGCGGGATGCCCAACTTGGTGATGGCGGCGAACAATTCCTTCGCGCGCGTTGCCGAGAGCTTGGCGAACTGCTCCAAGTACTCGAACGTCTTTCCCGCTCGGTAGTTGAGCTCGGTCTCCTTCGCCTTGATCGTGTCGAGAATCTCCTTTACTTCAGCGGCGCTGATCGGAGTTTCCTGGATTTTCTGTTTCATGTTTATGCCAAGATCTTCTTCAAATGAACGGGATGGACGAACAAGATGCGGTCGTTCTTGCTGACTCGGACGACAACTTCGTAACTTTCGCCACGCTTGCTTGCGATTTTGCCTTGGTTGCCGTGGTAGCGGTGAAAGTAGCGTCCTTCCATGCAGCTCGGTTCGAACTGGAGACAGACTTTGTCTCCGACTTTGAACGCTTCGAGATACTTGGCGATGCTGACCTTTCCTGCCGTGCGCGCGTCCTTCTTGAACGTACGTCGGGTTCGTCGTCTCGCTCCACCTACACGTTGGCTCATAGCGAGAAGTTCACTCGAGGGGGTATTTAAAGGTTGTTGTTGGGGATTGTTAGATATTCATTCCTCTATTGACAACGAACGTAACGACGCTACCAATATCGCCGGTAAAAAGTTCACTTGGGAACGCACTTGCGGGGAAACTTGAACGGGCGAAAATCGACCTTTCGTTGCGGCGGTTGGCGGGCGCAGCTCGGCTGCAAGCCCCAGCCAACACCGCCGCTGTCACAAAAACCACCCACTTTCCAGTAAAATGGCGTAATTTCACTTAGCTCCCCATCATGAATAATCAACCACAGCAAAGTTTAAATAGCAACTGACATGCAATAAAGCATCCGCGAAGATAAGAGATAAACGGAGGAATATCACATGGGCAAAGGATTCTTTTCGCAACTGAAGGACAAGATTTCAGGACCGTCGTACGACGAGATGGACTCTCCGGAAGACGCGTTCGTCGAAATCGACAATCAGCGCGAAGAGGGCAAGAGCAAAGTCGTTGTCCGACCGTTCCTCATGGAAGACTTCGAGGACGTCAAGCCGATCCTCGATTCACTGAGAGAAGGATATACGATCGCACTCGTCAACATCCGTCCGTTGAAAGACAAGGACATTGTTGACTTGAAGCGAGCGATAAGCAAGCTGAAGAAGACGACCGACGCCATCGAAGGCGAAATCGCCGGCTTCGGAGAAGACTACATCGTGGTGTGTCCGTCGTTCGCGTCGATCTACCGAACCAAGCAGGTTTCCGAAGTCAAGGAATCCGACGTTAAGGACGAGTAGTTCTAGTTTTTTATTACTTTTAATTTCTGCTTGCGTTAGCCCGACGTTGCTCTCCCCGGCAGATTTTGTCGTAGTTTTATTGCGATTAGAATTTTGAACATAACGAAACTGCGACAAATCGGGGCGGTAAAAAGTTTTGCGCAGGAACCAGCGCCAAGAAAAACAAATTCTCCTGACGCAAACCTTTAAAAAGCAACAGACGACGAGCAAAATAAACTATGCCCCCGTAGCATAGTAGCTATTGCGCCACCTTGGTAAGGTGGAGGTCGCGAGTGCAACTCTCGCTGGGGGCTTCCGCTATTAAGTTGTTAGCCCTCCAGATTGATATCAAGAAGGTACTAAAATCACGAAAGGGCTTCAAACAAGCGGAGTACAACTCTCTCTGACTGCTTACAACTTAAGATTATTTCTGACTCAGAGCATAGTTTATTATATTTTAGCCGTTATAATTCAAAAATGGAGTTCACGTTATTTCTAAAGAAGTATGCCACCCAAACCAACAAATCATTCGATTCGTTAAAGTTTGAGAACCATTCAACATCTAAAGGTGATATTCCTTTTCTCCAAATAGGTTCTTGTTTTATCACCATAGGTAAATTTGAATATCTGCCTTCCGATTTCTTTGAGTTGATTAGTGAATTAGAAATTATTGAATTGAAAAATAAATTATACCTTGTTTTTGCAGAGAGTAAAGATGAAGCTAATCGATTTTGTAAACACTATTTTGACATAGACTGCGCAAATAAAAAAGAGTCGCGTTACGCTTTAGTTATCCGTGAAGGCACCCCGTATGTTTTTTTGAATTATGCTCCTTTAAAAAAAGGAGATCTCAGATTTTTACTCACTCAGTTAGATTCGCAAGTATCATCTCTACCATCCAAAGAATTGCGTGAAAAAACTGCCGAAATTTACTTGCACATTGTCGAAAACTACGTAATTTCCGCAGGATACAAAAAACCTCAATTTAATGAACAGGATGTTGATTTAGTACAGAGATTTAGAGATGTGCTAGTAAACTCAATAAGTGGCGAATTCGCGAAACAAAATTTGTCAAATGAGTATTTAGTTAAAAGTATTGATTCTACAAAAAGAAGAATATATTTGTTTCAAAAAGGATTTTTTAACGATTGGATCAAGAAATTACATTATTTCGAGAACTTTCTTAGTTTGACAACTACTTTTTTGACGTGGAGTATTGATATTACTATTGCACAAAAAAGGGATGATGAAGTTGAGACACTAATAAGTAGTTTATTAGCTGCCGCTAATTGGGGGCATTATTCTGATTTTAAACGTCCTTTCTTAAACTACTTTGAAGATTTAAAAAAAGAGATTTTAACATGTTGCTCCAGCAAAGATATTTTGGAAACTTACGAACGCAACGTTCTAAAACTCATTCAACAAATACCTAAAAGAATCATTCGATTTAACGAAGCACTAGAAATCTCTAATAGAATAAGCTCCCTGGTTTCTTTTTTCCAAATCTGTGGCCGAGAGGAAACACAAAAAACGCGCTTCGAAATGGATGCTCTATTAGAGGAAACTCAACAAATAATTTTGAAGAATTCTGACCCGATAGCACTATTTACTATAAAACAGGCCAGAGCGCATCTTTTAGAACAATTCGCAATAATTACTCAAGACTCCTCGGTTTTTGAATCCGCATATCAAGAAGCTTTGACTTTTGCAGAATTTATTGAAGAACATTATGACTCCATGAAATTAATTGCTCCGAAAGGACCAAAAGTTGATGATATCATTTTCGCATTTAACGCAGTAGGACAACTTTGTTTTTGCATGCAGCAATTTGAAAAATTTGAAGAAAATAGAAAAAAGATTGATCAGCTCATGCAAAAATTTGAAGTTTCAACATTCACTAAATTAATGATTAATCAATTAAATTTTACGTTTGAAGAAAATTATGAGAGTTTGTCAGAAATGTATCGACTAATTAGAACGTACACCTCGGGAGAATTCAATATACCTAATGATCACGGGATACGCGCAGGAGGAAAGTTCGCGGAAGCTTTTTTCACCGAAGACATTGGTTTGAAGTCAAAACTGTACGCCGAAGCAAGAGAGTTAAACCAAAATACCCCCATTACGCTTATCACGTTGCAGAAAGATGTTTCTCAAACTGCTAGATTTGACCAATTCATACAAATATTTTATCATTTGGAGATGTGCCACTCACAAGACAATCCTTACTTATTTGTTTCAGAGCTTCAAACAGCGCTTAAAATAGCTGAAGAAAATATCTCTGAAGCATACGAATTCGAGTTTATATGGTATCTGTTCTTAAAAACAAAAATTGTTCATCTTTTTGTTAGTAAAAAATATGTTGAGATTGAATCCGAGCTGCAAAAAATTAAACGATTTGATTTTAAGCAATCAAAAGAATTTCAGAAATTCATCCAATTGTTTTTGGAGTTGACTAAATTGCCATATGATGGCCGTATTTTAACTCTTAACACATTTAAAAAGACCAATGATTTATGGACACGAATTTTGATTAAATTTATTCAAAAATCTGCAATGACTGAATATCTTGAAGTTTTTCAAAAAACCAGTGAAGACTTTTCTCAAATAAATGATATGTCTGCCCTTCTAAACAAGTTTAAAATAATTATTCAAGATGGCGCTGTTAAAAGTTTTTGGGCAAAACAGGGGAAATTGAATTCAAATGCGGAAGATATTGGGCGAAGTCAATTACTCATATTTCTCCGCGCATTGAATAAATTTGAATTAACGCGCGAATCTGAAGTTAACTTTTTTAAAATGGATTTATTCGTTGTTGATAAAAAAGATGCAACTCGAGCATTCATTATCGAAACAAAGATATACCGTAATAATTCCAATTTCGAGGACGGCATAGCTCAAATATCACAAAAATATCTTAAATACAAAGAAGGATTGCATAAATCTCTTGAATCACATTACGTAATATTCGACGATCGCCTAAATTGTGAAAAACTACCTGATGTGATCAATACTGAAAAATACAAAATTAGAATCACCCAAGTGCCAATAAATAAAGAGACCTCATGAATCACGAAACGCTATCAAAATATCGTAATGAAATAATCGAAAAAACCATCAATATTGAATGGCTCATCAACGCCATAATTTCACAACATTATTTTAAAAAAGTAGTAAAACCTTTTCTTCTTGAAGTTCTCTATGATGAAAACTTTGCATTTAGTCTTAAAAGAAATATTCTTGAAAAGATAGTTCCACTATTCGATAAAAATAAAATGCAAGATTTGCGTCGTTTAATGACTATTAGAAATTATTTTGCTCACTGTAATCAAGAATTTTTGCAGATTACGGAGTTTGTTGACTCTGAGCGAAAAGGCAATGTTCCTGATCCTAGAAATCCTGCACGAGGAATAGACTTCGAAGAATTATATTTTGAATTCACCAGAAAAAATGATGGATTGACAAAGTACCTTGCTGAAAAGTTCATTGAAAAAGGAGGGTTTTTCCTGGACCGAAACAATAATAAAGTTCAATTTAATTCATAAATCAGATTCAGAAAGTTTGCTTATACCTGTTGAGGGCACCAACTCCTGGACACGGTGCCCCGAGGGGGCTTCAGAACAACAGTAGGAAGCCCTCTTTTTCTGCAAGAACTAATTAAACATCCTAAACAAGAATCCTGAAACTCCGAACTTGATCTTCTTTCCAATACCCACTGAAGTATAGGTGATCCTGTCCTCGTCCAGCATCGTCGCGACATCGGACGCGGAATGAACCTGGTCCAAAACCGATTGCGTCGTCTCAACGCGGATGGTCGGCTCATAATCCTCAGAACAAGAAGCAAGGCTCGTAATGCGGCTTTCCGCGAGCGTCAGGCACGCGAACACATCGTCGCCGTAATTCTGGCGCACGCGAATCTCGGCGCGCTCGTCGCTGAACAAGGAACTCAACGGAGAGGGAATTTCGTAGCCGACGGCCTGTTCGCTCAAGTCATCGATGGAAAACGCCGTCGC
Source organism: uncultured Methanosarcinales archaeon (assembly GCA_964550175.1). Taxonomy (GTDB): domain Archaea; phylum Nanobdellota; class Nanobdellia; order Woesearchaeales; family ARS49; genus DSQK01. The sequence goes on from CAZJXP010000001.1 coordinate 170,765, forward strand.
AACCCCTAACGCGTTCAATCGCGCGCCAATCAGCGCCTGTCGTTGTTCGAGCGTCTGCGGCAACACTACACCAGCTCGGCCATACACGAGCGGCAATTCCTGCGGAACAACCGGAACATCAGCTAATTCCGTCGCGAGCGTGACTTCCGGCAGCTCAGGCGCAACCTGCACCATTGGAACCAATCGCGGCTCAGGATGCGCGGCAAGGAAATCAGAAACTTCATCGTCCCCGACATACACGGTCGTGCACGGGTCGCGCAGGCTTTCCTTGAGCGCGTAATCGCCATAAGTTATCCTGCACGTATACTGTCTCGCATTTCCTAGAAGCCCGTAACGGACGGTTCCGATGCGGTTCGCGTTAAACGCTCCGGTCGCCCCATACCCGCACGTCGTATAATCAACGACACAGACATCGCCGACTTCATACTTCGCGATAGGCTGGTCGCAGGCCGCCACCCGAATGTCTAAGAACGTCTGCTGCTCTTGCGGAACGATAAGCGCCCGAGCGCAACGCTCCCACGCGTAGGTCGCTTGTTCGGTGTCCGAGGGGAATCCGATACGAATGGTGTTTCCGCTGATTGGATTAAGCCAATCCACCGAACAGGTGGCCCGATTCAGGCCGGCCATGCTCTTCTTGTTGACGCTGCCGTCAAGATAACAGGAACTTGCGTAATACTCTCCTCGCTCCGAATCATCGCATTCCGTCAGGTCAACCACACAGCCGTCGCCCATCTGCACCCCATCCGGAAGAGGGGGCTCTTCAAGCACGCTCAATAACGCCGCGGCCAATTCAGTTTCAGAAAGCGCGCCGTTCTCCCCGCCGCCACCGCCAGGGTTGTTCGCCTCCAAGGAATCAACACGCTCATGGAACCGTCCCCAGAGCCTGTCAGGGTCGTGACCGTACTTAATTGCTAGCACTATAATCGCCCCTTGCGGGGTGTTTGACGCGGCAAGCTGCGCGAGCGTGCCGACTTCATCCATAATATCGGCGACTTCACTGAGATCGTCAACGATGCGGTTCAGCTCTCGCCCAATCCGTGAACGGTCGAGCTCGTCTTCTATGTCCCCGGTGATTGATTCCCAAAGATTCGTGAAGAAATTAGCCTGAACGGGCGTGACTAAGAGCAACACTATGAGAAGAAACATGCCTCCTTTTTTCATGCGGTGAACGATGCTTGACAGTTATATAAATGTCACGGTTCCTCTAAAAAGAACTTCCTATAACTAGTACTTCGGCGCGTTTTCCATGCTGATCATCATGAATTCCGTCTCTTTGATTTTGAAGATGATCATTTTCAGATATTCCGACAACACGGGCGCCCACAACTGAGGGTTCTTCTTTCGGAAATCGTCAATCGCAGTCTCAAAATTAGCATATTCGCTGAAAATGAACTTCGTCAGCTTCTTCTGCTGGTTATATGCGTCGATAACTTTAGAATAGTAATCAGCGGCGCGCTGGATAAGCAGCTTGAGCTCGCTGACCGCGTTCTTGTCTTTTAGCAAATCCTTGAACTTGTTCATCTTCGATTTGTCGATGATTTGCGCGACCTGGAGGATGTAGTCGCCCGTCATTCCGAGGAAATAGATGATGTATGAAACATACAACAGCTCCAGAGAGGATAAATTGAATTTCTGCGCCGCGGCCGAGTTATTCAGCGCGTACTTGATTGCTCGGCGGGCCAACAACACCTGTCGCTGCACTTCAAACCCTTTCTCGATGATGTCGTCCGCGCGGTCTCCTGATTCTATGAGCTCGAGCGTTTCAGTGAATATGCTTTTGGTGATGTGCGATGTTCGATTGATGATCGAATGCAAATCAATCGTCTTGATGTCCCAGAAGATGTTAATGACGATCTTGTTCGACGTCACTTCCATGATCTCTGCGGCGATGAATTCGTGCACGTGCTTGCGCACGAACGCGACCTTGCCAGCATTCGGACCAACAAGCGTGATGACCGTGTATCCGTTCAAATACGTCGACAAAAGCAATTGGATTATCTCGTCCGTCGACTTTCCGGAAATGTCAATAGTCAGTTCGTGCGAGACGTTCGCCGCGACGGACGTCGGCATGATCTCGAGCGAGTTTCGCAACGTCTCTTGTACCGACAATGAATCCCCTTTCTTGATGCGGTTCTTCGCTAGCCACGTGTGAGGAATCGTCATGCAGAACGCTGATTTGCCGAATTGAATGACCTTCCGTTCGTCCACGTCCTATACAATGCTACTCGAGTATATAAGATGGTCTCTTTTCTATGAAAATATCCCCACTACATATAGAACATCGCCCACGTTCATAGTCATATCAGTTCTCGTCGTGAATTAATTATATATATCGTATATGGAACATATAGTTCTATTAGATATAGTTTGCTCACTATATGCTTTCTAGAAACAACATAGGCTCACAAACCATTCGGGGGAACTCACAATGAACAAGAACAGAACATCACAACTTTTCGTCGTCCTTCTCATGCTCTCGCTTTTTGCGTTCAGCGTCAACGCAGCACAATCCTCAGTCGATCTCGGCACCGCGAACGACTACGTCATTCTCGCAAAGTCCGGCATCTCAACAACGGGAACAACCGCAATCACCGGCAACATCGGAGTTAGCCCTATAGATAGCACCGCCATCACCGGATTTGCATTATCAGTCGATGCATCAGACACATTCGCGACTTCTTCTCTCGTAACGGGTAACATTTACGCATCTGATTATACCTCTCCCACTCCTTCAATCATGACCACTGCCGTTTCCGACATGGAAACTGCATACACCGACGCAGCAGGACGTTCTTCGCCCGACGCAACCGAACTCGGCGCAGGAAGCATCGGCGGCATGACGCTCGCACCGGGACTCTATAAGTGGGGCACCGGCGTCACCATTCCCACTGATCTTACGCTCTCAGGCGACGGAATCTACATCTTCCAAGTCGGCGAAGACCTCGACATCAGCGCAGGCAAGCAAGTCATCCTCGCCAGTGGAGCTCAGGCCAAGAACATATTCTGGCAAGTCGCAGGCCAAGCAACGCTCGCGACAACCTCAGTATTCAACGGAAACATTCTGAGTAAAACCGCCATCATACTCAACACCGGCGCAGTCCTCAACGGACGCGCACTCGCCCAAACGGCCGTCACCTTGGACGCGAACGCAGTCAAGTCACCGGGAACCGCATCAAGCGGCTCCGGAAGTAACTCCAGCGGATCAGGCTCAGGTTCGAGCAGTTCAGGAAGCTCATCGGGTTCCAGTTCAGGAAGTTCCAGTGGCTCGTCAAGCAGCAGCTCAGGCACGGAGTCTGATTCGAACAGTGACATCCCAGACCTTGAAATCACAACCACGCATGCATCAATTCCGAACATGCCGATCACGACATTAGAGCCGGGTTCTCCGCACACCGGCAGCGCAGAAACGCAATCCGTCACGCCGAAGCTGTCCCTCTGGGCACGCTTCACCACATGGTTTTCAGGACTTTTCAATTAATTAGTAGCATCAATCCACTGGGGGTGGAACACATGACAAACAACAGAAATTGGCTAAAAACCTCAATCATTATGGTCGTTCTTGCCGTGCTCATGGCAACATCGGCATTCGCGCAGGACACCACTCGACCGACGATCTCCTCGATCTCGCCGAGCAACAACGAAGTGAATTTTGACGCGAACAAGGCCATCACGGTCACGTTCAGTGAAGCGATGGACCCGTCGACCATCAATGCGGACACGTTCACCGTGTTCCGACGAACAACGCCCGCATCCGGCTCATACCGAGCGGTAGAAATTGATAAAGTCGTTTCTTACAGCGGCCGCACGGCGACATTCAACCCGAACTATGATTTCAGCACGGGACAAATCTATGGCAACGTCTTCACAGTAACGGTCACGACCGGCGCGAAGGACCTCGCAGGAAACTCGCTCGGCCAGGACTACATCTGGAGCTTCACGACCGGCGGCGACGCGTTCAACACCGGCCCGTCGACCTCGCAGCAAGAACAGATAGCAACGCAGGCAGGCAGCACGGCACCGGTAGCGACGCAAACCGCGGCGCAAACGACCACGCCCTCGGCAAAGAATAACTTCTGGTGGTGGATCGTCGGCGCGGCAATCTTGCTCGCCTTGATCGCCATCTTGCTCGTCATCGCGGCGAACCAGAAGCAGAAGAAAGTGCACCACGCGAGAAAGCACACCACGCCGTTCGGCGACGTGCATCCGGTTATTGACCTCGAAGGCATCGGCCCGGTCTACAACAAGGAGCTCAAGGCGATGGGCATCGACAACACCAAGCAATTGTGGCAGGCGGACGCGAAAGAAGTCGCGAAGAAGACCGGCGCCCCCTTGGCGAGCGTCATCAGCTGGCAGAACATGGCGGAATTGTCCAGCGTCAATGACATCGGACCCCAGTACGCAGAGCTATTGGAACGCTCGGGCGTCCACAGCATCAGCGACCTCAAGAAGTACGAGACCGGCAAACTGTTGAAGCTTATCAAGCACAAACAGGCATCTTTGGACATCAAGATCCAGGGAAACACGCCCGGTCACGACTTGGTCGCGAACTGGATCCACGAAGCGAAGGGACATCAGAAGTTCAGCGCTTAATTCAATTTTATTTTTTTGTTTTTCTTTTCAGACTTAGTGAAAACAACGAGGAACCACCATGAAAACACTCACAATCAGCACCGACGACCTCAGAAAAGGCTACAACATCGTCACGAAGAAAATCGCGACGAGCACAAAGAAAGCCCGCAACAAGCTCAGCAAAGCGCAACACCAAACCGAGCACGCCATCAGCAAAAGCCCGAAAGCGGCGGTAGCTATAGCAGCCGGCGTCGGAGCGGCCATCGGAATCACCGGTGCTGCGATCTGGAACCACGCGCGAAACAAGAACGCGCTCAAAGCAGAAAAGTCCGCGAATGCGGCAAAAGGCGGCAGAATGACCGCGGCGAAGAACCGAGCCGCCAAGCGTGTGGGCGGAAAAGGCCCAGTAAAAAGCCGTCCTGCCGGCAAGAAAGCGTCGAGGTAATCATGAAACCTTTTTTTGCGGCGGCATTGCTCCTCGCAGTATTACTATCTGCCTGCGTTCCGTTGGGAACGCTCAACTCAGGACGCGTCGTGTTCCTGTTGACGGATGATGCCAAGGATATGAATGGCGTCACGCGCATCAAGCTCACTGTAGACAGCGTCCAGGCGCATCGGGCGGAAAACGGCTGGATCGCGATCTCATCCACGCCGCAAATGTATGATTTGCTCGAGCTGAAGGCCTCGGGCACGAGCGTCCTGCTCGCGGACACCCAGCTGAAGGAAGGGAAGTACAACCAAGTGCGACTGCACATATCAAAACTCATCGTCACGGACGCCGATGGCGACCATGTCGCGAAGCTCCCGTCGAATGACCTCAAGCTCGTGAGCAATCTGAATGTCGAGAAAAACCAAACGTCAATCGTAACGTTTGACTTCATCGCGGATGAATCGCTGCACCTGACGGGCGACGGAACCTATGTGTTCGCCCCAGTCATCCATCTGCAATCGATGGAACGCGCGAATGTTGACGTCACGGCGCGCAACGATGTGCGGATCAACGACGGCGAAGTGGACGACTACCGAGAAGCCGGAATGGATCTCGATGGCAACTTTACGGAAGGATTCAAGCTCAAAAAAGACGCAATACTCTTCATTGAAGGAAACAACATCAAGGAAGGGTTCGAAATCAAGGATTGAGCGGAGGAACAAACAATGGCAAAATCAAGTCGAGGCGGTCGAATGACCGCGGCAAAGAACCGAGCCGCCAAATCAGCGGGCGGCAAGGGGCACATCAAGAACCGGAAAGCCGGCAAGCGAATCATGAAATCATAATGCTTCAACACGGAGGCAGCGATGCTTCCTGTTGGACATTTTATGGTCAAACAAACGCACGGAGGTGCATAGAATGGTATTAATCACAAGCGTAATAATTGGATTTTTGATAAGCCTAGTCATTTCGGCCGTCGTCATTTTTGTCGCGACGAAGCTGTTCGGCGAGAGCGAAGGGTTCGGCACGGCATTGATGGCGGCACTAGCAGGCGCGGTCATCTTCGCGATTGCGGGATACTTCCTCGGCGTCGGGCTGATCGCATCGCTCATCGCAGGAGTGGCTTGGCTGATCGCGCTCAGCAGCCTGTATAGCATGGGCTTCGTGAAGTCGTTCGTCGTGGCAATCATCATCTGGGTCTTCGCGGCCGTCGTCAGCTATGTGCTGCCGACCATCGCAGGTCCTTTGTGATGCTCCTCGGCGGACCGTGGGGCCTTTGGGGGCTCTTAGCCCTCATCGCGGCGATTTGGGTCATCTATGATGTGCTCGTGAACAACCGAAGGTTATCCGGCGGGATGAAAGCCCTCTGGATCATCCTGGCGCTATTCTTCAGCATCATCACGGCCATTATCTATTATTTCGTCGGACGGGACTCGAGAAACGACCTGTTCCGCAGGTAAGGAGGCACAATGGAATCCAACGAAGGAAAACTGAAGGAAATCAAGCGCTGCATCAACGAGGACGACAGCCTCTACTGCATCGCGAGCAAGGACGTCGAGCAGTTCGAGAGGGAATGCCGGGAAGAAGGGAAAGACACGCAGCCGATCATGACGTACGGCGACTACATTGTGTTTTTGAAAGCGGACTGTTCGCCGATGAAGAATATCCCGTTGGCGAAGTTCAACTACACCTCGGGAACGTTCGAGAAGAAGTGGGGCCCGGACCATAAGACAATCGTCTTGACGCCGAACCACTCCAGCATCCGCAAGGTTGAGATTGAGATCCAGGGGATGGACATCCACAAGATGCGGTTGCTCAAGGATAAGACCGGAGACGTCATCGAGGACAGCGCTCGCATAAAGATTACGCGACACTATCGCTTTGCCTTGGGAACGCGGGAAAACAAGAAAGACACGCTTTCCGCGTCGCCGGGCGAGACTAAGGCGAAGACATTCGCATAAAGCATACAGCGGGAGGTGGGCTCATGTCAAAAAAAGTGTGGAATGAGCTGAGGGATTTTCGGACCTGGGAAGAGATGACTGACCTGGTCAACGAAGAGGCCGACCTCAGCAATGAAGAGGAGGAAGAAGGCCCGCTCGCAGGGTTTGAGCGCGCAGGCGAAAACGCCTACGATGATGACTTTCTCGCGGAGAAAGCAAATGATTGGTTTGAGAATTAGTCAGTTGATTGTTGTGCCTGAGGGACGCCTCGGGCCAATTTTATTTGAGAGCACATGAAAAGCCATAACCAGTACCAAAAAGTCGTCCCGTTCATCATTTTTGTGTTGGCGCTCCTGCTGTTATTCGTGCTGGTGCGTCCCGTCATCACCATGCTATTAGGCAGCGTCCTTCTCGCCTATGTCTGCCATCCGCTCTACAAGCGCATAATGAAGCGCATCCGCTACCGTTCGCTCTCCATTGTGTTTTCCATCCTGATTGTCGTCGTCATCGCGGCCATTCCGGTCGCGTTCTTGACCTACGAAATCACCCAGCAGGGCTACATCTTCTATGATTCGATATCGACCAACATCGCGGAAGGGGCAATATTCGGCTATGGCTGCCGAAGCGCCGAATCAAAAGTCTGTTCAGTCATCAACCAAATCGAGCAAATTAGTTTAGAGCGATTGACGGCGTTTGGTTTCGACAGGCAACTGCAAAAACTTATGCCGCTCGCGGAAGAACAGATAACCCGGTTCATCTTGAGCATTCCGCTGTACCTCGCAGAAATTTTCCTTTCGCTCGTGCTGTGCTTCTTCATTCTCCAAAGCAGACGGAACATAATCGTCCAGATTTCCGACATCCTTCCGATGCGGACAACAACCAAGAACAAGCTCATCGCGCAGTTCAAGGCCATCACGCACACCATCATCTACGCGCAGCTGTTCGTCGCCATCGTGCAGGGAGTCATCGCCACTATCGGGTTTTGGCTGTTCGGTGTGCCTTTTCCCATCATACTGGGACTGGTGGTCGCATTCGCCTCGTTGATTCCGACAATCGGCACGGCGCTCATCTGGGCGCCCATCAGCCTCGGGCTCATCGTCACCGGTAATTTGACTTCGGACGCCGCTCTCGCGTGGAAAGGGGTCGGGCTGTTCTTCTACGGGCTGGTAATCATCAGCACCATCGACAATTTCCTGCTCGCAAGAATCGTGAAAGCGAAAGCGAACATCAACCAAATCATCGTCATCGTCGGAGTCATCGGCGGCGGGGCCTTGTTCGGCATTGTCGGACTCTTTATCGGGCCGATACTCCTGCCTCTGTTGATCACGTATTTCGAGACGTTCAAGGAACGGTTCAACTAGGCAAACCTTTAAAAAGCCCCTTCTCGAAATAAGATGAAGAGGCAAGCGAAGGTAGCATTCCGGAAGTTAACTGCCGGGATTTGGTTATTCTCAGAATAATCGGTGTCTATCTTTCTTGTCAGAAACACCGGAGTGATTCGAATGAAATTCAGCGAACTAAACATAAAAGAAGAACATAAGGCAGCGCTAGCGAAGATGGGCATCACGGACCCGACGCCCGTGCAAGCGGGCTCATTGCCGCTATTATTGGCGGGCAAAGACTTAGTTGCGCGAGCCAAAACCGGCTCCGGAAAAACGATTGCGTTTCTCCTTCCGATTTTGCAGAACCTGAAAGCAAACGCGCACGTGCAGGCGCTGATCCTCGCTCCCACAAGAGAACTCGCCGACCAAATCCACAACGAAGTCATCAAGCTCGACAAGACCGTCAAGGTCATCGAAATCTACGGCGGAGTGAGTATCACGCCCCAGGTCGAAAAATTGCGAGGCTGGGCGCAAATCGTTGTTGCGACTCCCGGACGAATCCTCGACCACATCAACCGAAGGACCATCAACTTCTCAAACTTAGCGTTCGTCGTCTTGGACGAAGCCGACCGCATGCTCGACATGGGCTTCATCGACGACGTCCGAGAGATTCTGAAGCACACGCCGAAGTCAAGACAAACAATGCTCTTCTCGGCAACGATGCCGCAGCAAGTCATCAGTTTGAGCGAAGAGTACATGAACACACCTGAACACTTGATCCTCGACCAGGACGAAATCACCGTCAACAAGATCCGACAGATCTGCTACGGCGTCGACAAGAAGGAAAAACTCAACACCTTGATGAAGATCATCTACAAGAACAACATCAAGCGCTGCATGGTGTTCACGAACACGAAGACCTGGGCCGACACCATGACCAAAATCATGCGCGGCAAAGGGTTCCGCGTCGCGAGCATCCACTCGAATTTGTCGCAAGGCCAACGAACCAAAGTCATCGAAGACTTCAAGAAAGGCATGTTCGAAATCCTCGTCGCGACAGATTTGGCTGCGCGAGGATTGCACATCGACGACGTCACGCACGTCATCAACTACGACTTGCCTCGCAACCCGAAGGACTACATCCACCGAATCGGACGAACCGGACGAGCGGGCGACGAAGGGGACGCAATCTCCTTGCTGACGCAGCAAGATGAGCCGTTGCTTAAAGGAATCGAACGAGAAATCAAGATGTTCCTCGACGTCATTCCCCTCAAATCGGACTTCGACGGCACCATCCACGTGCCTAAGCCGCGAGAAATGACGCCCGAAGAGCTCGCGGCCCTCGGACCGGCAGAAGAATACCAATATGCCCCGAAGAAGAAGGAGTTCACGCCCGGACGCATCAACGCGGACGGCGAACGTGTTGTGCCCGACACTGCGGCGAACACCGACTGGGACAAATGGGATTAATTTTTTATTCTTTTTTTAGAAACCTTTTTTAACTAGACGCCTAGTGTTATTCTCATGGCGCTCAAGTTCCCCGAATCGACCGAAGAATGCATCTATTTCACGCGCCGAGCGGACGGAAAATCCAAGACTATGTGCTGGGTGTTCAAGGAACAGTGCAAGAAGTGCAAGAAAGCCCTGATGGGGAAGCCCGTCGAAGGCGGCAAGGTCAAGATCCGAGCAAAGGAATATGTCTGTCCCGAATGCGGACATTCTGAGGAAAAAGTCGCTCACGAAGACACGTTGACGGCGAACATACAGTACACGTGCACGTGCGGACACTCCGGCGAAATCCAAATCCCGTTCAAGCGCAAGAACGTCGACGGCGTGAAAGCGCTGGTGTTCAACTGCGACAAATGCAAATCACGCATCCTCATCACCAAAAAGATGAAGGACCCGAAGAAAAAGGGCAAAGCCGCGGAAGAAGACGCGGCAGATGATGATGAGTAGTTCTTAGGTACTGTTTTGACGCTACGACAATACTTGGCAAGAGCCTGACTGTCTTTTGTTACCGCCAAGACCGAGACGACAGCCTTTAAATACTTCTAACTGTTGACATTCGTCATGCCAGCCACGTTTTACATCACCCGGGCGATCGACTACCCGAATGGGAAGCCGCATCTGGGTCACGCATACGAATTCGTGATAGCGGATGCTATCGCGCGTTGGCACGCATTATCGGGCGAAGACGTGCATTTTCTTTGCGGATTGGACGAGCACGGACAGAAAATAGAAAGGACAGCCAAATTGGCGAATAAAGAGCCGCAAGCGTTTGTCGATGCGCAAGCGAAGCACTTCATCGCCGCGGCGCACGCGTTGAACGTCAAGTGCTCCGACTTCATCCGAACATCCGAGCCGAGACACATCACGGCCGTGCAAGACATCTTTGAACAATTACTTAAACAAGGCGACATCTACAAAGGAAACTACGAAGGACTGTACTGCACGGGCTGCGAAGCGTTCTACACCGAAAAAGATTTGGTTGAAAACAAGTGCCCCATTCACAAACGAGAAATCGAAAAAGTTAAGGAAGAAAGCTACTTCTTCAAGCTCTCCAAATACCAAGACCAACTAACAAAACACATCCTGTCGCATCCCGATTTTGTTTTGCCGAAGAAACGAAAGGAGGAATTCCTCAACCACATCAAGGAAGGACTGCACGACATTTCCGTTTCAAGAACGTCCGTCAAGTGGGGCATCCCTGTGCGGTCTGACCCGAAGCACACGATTTACGTCTGGATCGACGCACTGCCTAATTACATAACTGCACTCGGATATCCTAAGGGGGCTTTATTCAAAAAGTTCTGGCCCGCGGACGTGCAAATCGTCGGAAAGGACATCGCGCGATTCCACATCATCATCTGGCCCGCGTTGTTGTTCGCGTTGAAGCTTCCGCTGCCGCAGAGCGTGCACACGCACGGATTCATCAACGTCGGCGGCGAGAAATTATCCAAAACGACTGGCGTGCATGTCGATCCCATTGATATTGTCGAAAAATACGGCGCTGATGCTTTCAGATACTACATGCTGCGCGAAATCCCTGCGGGCGAGGACGGCGACTTCACGGAAGAGGCGCTTATTGCGCGCGCGAACGGCGACTTGGCCGACGGCATCGGCAATTTATTGAATCGTGTTTCGACGCTCGTGCATTCGCACTTCAACGGAAAGATTCCGAAGCCCCACACATTCCAAGCCGTCGACAACGACTTGATTGTGCAGTCCGAGATTGTCAAAGAAGTCGATTCGCTGATGCGCACCTACGAGTGGAACAAGGCCATCGAGAAAATCTGGGACTTCATCCGCTATTGCAACAAGTATCTTTCGTTCACGACACCGTGGAAGATAAAAGACGACAAAGAACGATTAGCGACGGTGCTGTACTCATTAATCGAATCGTTGCGCATAATTTCCATCCTCAGCTCTGCGTTCATTCCGTCAACGGCAGAAAAAGTGGCGATGCAATTGGACCAGAAAATAACCTCGTTGAAGGATGCAACGTTTAAGAAGACAACCACGGGAACGCTCACTCTAACAAAACCCGTGTTCCTGAAACTCGAAATGGTTAAAGAAGACCCGTTCGCGAAACTTAACTTGCGGGTGGCTATCATCGAAGACGTGCAGTCGCACCCGAACGCGGACAAGCTGTACGTCGTCAAGATACACTTAGGAAAAGAGCACCGACAGCTCGTTGCGGGCATCAAAGCATTCTACCGACCCGAGGATTTGGTTGGGAAGAAAATCATCGTTGTCGCTAATCTCAAGCCAGCGCAATTGCGCGGCGTCGAGTCGCAAGGTATGATGCTCGCGGCCGAGAAAGGCGGCGCGGTAAAACTATTGGATCCTGGAACGGCAGAAAAGGGCGACCAGGTGTTTGTCGACGGCGTTACTGAGCATCTCGGAGAGATAACTATCGATGAGTTCGCGAAAGTCACGCTGACAACGAAAGGAAAGAATGTTATTTACGGCGACAAAATCCTGAAGACGAAAACGGGACACATCACTTGTGAAATTGAGGATTCGGCGAAGATTAAGTGATTCTATACAACATCAAACTCAACACGAAAACCATTAATTTGGTCTTGCTCTAAGGCATAACATTTATCATTGTATTTGGTAACATTATTGCTCGGGATGCCCATAGCGTCAAGCAATTGTCCTACATCCTGCAATGACTTCGCACCTTTTAAACTGATTTTTAACCTGAACTCCAGCGGGCGATACTCTGACTCGTCATCGTCGATTGGATATTGTGCCGAACGCATATTGATATTACATTCAGACCCCTCATAATAATCAGGACCAGCATAACTAAGTTCAACTCGCGTAACATTTGGCTGGTCTTTCAACGCGAGAAACCTACCCAACATCTCAAGCTGTGCTTTTGGCACATTGAAATCGTGCAGAAACCGTTCGATGCCTACTTTAAGATAATCAGAATCAGCCATACTATCGTTTGCCCGCTTTCTTCTCAAGCTTGCGCAAGTTCTTCATCTTCTCAGCGAGTTTTTTCTTGTCTTTCTCAAGCTCGGCCGTTGCGGCTAACACCTTGTCCAGCAACGTATTGGGTTCAAGCGGGATGACTTTGTCTTTTGAAAGCGCGACATATCCATTGTTGCAGTTTTTCACGGAATCGGGCGACTCATCCCCGCAATACCAGCCGTAGAAATCCCCCTTTTGAATTGCGTAGACAATTGCGTCGACATACCTGCCGTGCACCACTATCTTTAATCGTCCGCCAGATTCAGGAGAGCCACTCATGATATTCCAGGTTGCGACCTTATTCAAAGGGTACAACCTAATGCCATCAGGGTTATTCGCGGCACGCTCGACATAGCATCGAACGCGCTGAGCCAAATCAGTGTAGCTTTTCATTTTTTCCCCGCAACCGTCTTAACGATGCCGTTACGCACTTCTTCAAAGAAAGCATCCATAGTAAGCGTATCTGCGTCCTTAACATGGAATGTACCAACGGGAAGCACGTGCTCAACCGGCGGACTGCCGTGGCCTTTATCCAGACTGCGGTACACGCTCACATAGCAGTCGCCAGACCCTCCGAGCCTCAATACTTTGTTATCGCCCATTCTTGAAATCTGAATATAATAACTAAAAAAATTAAATTCTGCCATCTTCAATTGAAGCTGCCCGAATCGAACGTCGGAGGTCGGTTCGCGTCGGCGACGGTCACGGTGATAACCTTGACAACGGCGTCGTGCTTCTTGTCCGTCACGGTGATGGTGACCTGATGGTCGCCCTGATCGTCGTAGCCGGTTGTTTTAACAGCCGCCGTCATCCAGCCCGTGTACGTGATGGTGAGCGCGTCCTTGTCGGCATCAGCAATCGAGTATGCCTTCGACAGGTCGACCGTCTCGCCTTCATTGACCTTCAGCTGCGCCGGGCCCGTGATAGTCGGGGCGGTGTTGCTTGATTCGATGGCAACTAAGAAATTAACCGTCGCCTTGGCTGTTCCGTCATCGGCCGTGATGGACACCTTCTTGGTGCCTTCGTCGCCGACCTTGGTCTGCCAGACGCCCTTTGCGTCGAAAGGCTGGCTGTAAGAGAGCATAATCTTGTCGCCGTCGGGGTCTGAGACCTGCGGGATCAATTCAATCTTATCTCCTTCCTTGGCGGCCAAGTCCTGCATCTGGTTGATTACGGGAGCGCGGTTGACGTTGATGACGGTGACCTTTACGGTTGTAACCGTCTTCGCCTTGCCGTCGTCCGCCGTAACAACCACATCGTGCACGCCGGCATCAGAGAAGGATACCTTTTTCGTATTTGAGGTCATCCAGCCGGAATACGTGACGGTGATCTTGTCGCCGTCCGCGTCTGCGACTTTCGGCGCCAACACTAATTGTTCGCCTTCATTCACTGAGAGGTCCGATAATGCGATCGTCGGGGCCTTGTTGCCCGCGATGACCTTGATGATGATGTCCTGCTTCGTCGAAGTCTTGCCGTCAGAAGCCGTGATGATGATCTTGTATTCGCCGGCGTCTCCGGCCTTCGTCTGCCATTCGCCCTTCTCATTCAACGGCGAGGTGAACGTGTACGTGATCTTGTCGCCATCGGGGTCGGTGGCCTTGAGGTTCGGGAACGAGACCAGTTGGCCTTCGTTGACCGTCTTGATGGGAACGCCATCTCGAGAGGTTTCTTTCGGGGTTTCCTTGACGACCGCGCCCGTGATCGGGGCAGTATCGCCTGCGTTGACAACGCCCGCGGCACAGTCCGTGGACGGCGCTAACGCCGGCTTGAGAAACTGGCAACCGGACAAGACAACCAACAGAACCGCGAACAAAGTCATTATTTTCATTGAAACCCCTCTTGCGCAGAGAACTCGCGGGAATTCGCCTGCTGATAGGATAATCCCATAGGACGGCGTATTTAAAGTTTATTGTGGTCTAGAATGGGGATGGTTCACGCCAAGAGATTTCTTTTTTCTATGCAACACTTCATACCGCAATCCTATCGCTTTCGCTGTTTTGCTGAGATTGTTGTTGAATAGTTTGATGGCTTTTTCGATGTACTGCCTTTCGAATTCTTTTTCTGCGTCCGAAAATGACTTTGGTTGTTCCGGCAATTGCTCAAGGATGTTTTTGCTCAAACTCGGGGCGATCTTGTAGAACTGCTTGATTCGTTCCGGATTAAGGCTTGATTTGTAGGTTTCTACCGAGGATTCAAGGATGTTCGTGACGGTGTCTTGCCTCGCGTACGTTTTCAATTCACGATAGTCTATTATCGGGATTTTGAGGCTCGTGATTAAACGGTGGATGCTTCTCCGGTCGATGCCGGCAATGAGGGACGCTTTCGCGACGTTACCTGAACAGTGCTGGAGCAATCGTGTTAGATACGCTTTCTTGAACAATCGCTTCGCTTTCTTGAATGGAATGCTGATGTCTACTTCGTCCAAGTGTTTAAGTTTTGATGAGATGTCTTGCTCCAATTCAACGACTTTAATGCCGAGATACTGGTGCATCGCTTGGTCTAACAACGGCTTGATCTTTTCGTCGATTGTTCTCTCTAAATCCCCCATGAATATGACATTATTGTCTCAGTATTTAAATATGACTATTTTGTCCCTATTCTGCATTAACCTTACTGATGAAGAACACGCGCCAGACCGAGATGACCGGCAATAACACGAACAGAACAACACTCATAGCGATAAGCACATACGATTCAGCCAACCAAGCTATGATTAGGTACAGAATCGCTAATGTAACCAGCATCAACGCATACCAGCCGCCGTTTGTCGCGATGTGGTAGATTGACGCGTGCTTGAATCTTTTCCAGAAAGAACCGTGGCACAGCACGCTGTACGCGATTGTCAGGAAGTAATAGATGATCAATACAAAAGACGCTGCGATGATTGAGATGCCCGTTCTTCCGATTAACGGAAACGGGTCGGAAGCGGACTTAAATGCCAACAGCATCGCGCCGGAAAGTATCGCCAAGAACAGGATGAATCCGGCTAAAGAGACAAGCGCGAATCTGAGAAAGAATGACGGAAACTTTCTTGTTTGTCCGACAATCCTGTGGCAGAAATACCACGCGCTGCCTTGAAAGATTGTCCAGAATAAAAACAAAAATCCAAGAACTCGCGCGATGCTCCAGTAGATCGCGTGCGTCGCCGCGTCAAAGGCCGCGACATCCAGACTGATGTTCGACGCGTCGTTCGTCGAGACCATCGCTCCTAAACCTGATTGTAACAACGCGTTGAGCTTGCCCAAATGCAACGACAACACTTGGAACTCGGTGAAGTACACTTTTCCGAAGCTGTAGAGGAAGAAGATGTCGAGGACGACGACTAATATTAGCAATGGCCAGGACTTATGGAAGTAGTGCCAGAAGTTCACTCTACACCTTTTCTATAGTAAAGGTTTGTACGGCGCTCTTTCCTGAAGCAGTATCTAAAATCTTAATTTCAAACGCAGTAGCATCCTTTGCATTAACATATCCAGCGCCGGTTATACCCGTATTTTTCTCGGTAGTTCCAGCCATGACATCAATAGTTCTTGCCGAAATTGGCGCGGACAATTCTTGAACTTCATTAAACGTACCAATAGTACCGTCAGTATTTTTGTAAGTGAACGTGACCTTCAAGGGAGATGGGTAATCTACATTGACACGAACTCCATAAACAACTGAACTTGCAAGAAGCACTTTTCCTGCTGAGACAATCTTAACTGCCGTGCTATATGACTTGTCCGGATTTAATTCGACAAACGAAATTCCTGAAAGAACCGGAGATGACGGAGTTGGAGCAGCCAACGGTTTATTCAAATCATCACAACTAAACGTTCCCGCCGCGTCCTTGTTGCAGAAACTCTTTCCGGCGTTGATTGTCTGGTCGGGCCCGCAGTTGTAGCATTGGCTGCCCGGGAGGCACTTGGTTTCGGCGTCTTCTTTCGTTCCGCAGAAGCAGCCGCCAACCATCTCGCTCTTTTCGCCAATCTTGCAAGGCAACACTCCCGACGGATACCCTGACGCGCCCGCGTAATTCGTCGCGCAAATCGCGTCAACAGTTATGGTCTTCTCCTGTATCTGGCCTTCGGCGTCCGTCGTCGGCTGCTGGTAGTTCGGCTCGTATGTCGCGCCGTACTGCGTCTTCTTCGCGTCGAAAAGCTTGAAATTGATGTGCCAGGTTTGAGGTGTAGTTGATGCTGAAAGACAGGCGTTTGACGCGCCTGACGACTGGTAGCGCAGATACAATACTCCGCCAGGAGGAACATCCTCGAGAAGAGTTAATGTGATTAAACCGCCAGAACGTCCATCATCACGGAACGTCAGCTTCTTTCCGCTCAATGTCGCGGAGCCAACTTCCTTGAAGTTATTTCCATTTACAACAGCGCTCACTTTCTCGCCAACAACTGCTGGAGCGTAAACTTTAACGCCCGCGGCCGTGAAATTGAACGCCAAATCGACAAGTGAGCTTGTTTCAGTAACGGTTGTTGCGCCAGGATTGATGTGTTTCTTGGCGGCAACACGCGAATCAGGACTTGATGGATTAGGACCATAGTATGAAATGAAATCAGCAGGAACCCCGCCCGTTGTCGCGCCGAACATCGATTCAGAAATCGGGTTGATCGAATCAAACGTCTTCGTGTTCGAGCCGGACGTCTCAATTCGTATCAATTTGTCCTGCGCGTACGGGTCGGTCGGCTTGTTCGTCTCGACGACCGTGTTCGCGCCATTCCTGATTTCGTAAACAAGATACTTCGTGTTTGCTCCGGAACTTGCGCCGCCGGTGTCTCGCGGGTTGGAATCGCCAAATAACGTGATTGGAACGTTGAAGTGCACCTTGCTGTCCTTCAGCAACGGTGCCGGAGTTATCTTCGGGTCGCCGTCGAATATCGCGCCGACGTAATCCCCGCCAAACACGCAGCTGAAGAACGGCGTGCCTAACAATTTGAGGCTGCAGAAGTTCGGCGCGTCAGAGCCAGTGAGATGGATCTCAGCTTCCTTCTTCACGGTCTTCGTCTGGCCCGTCGCGTCCTTGTAGGAGTACTCGAACACGACCGTGTCGTACCGTATCTGCCCGACGCCGGACTCGCCTTGGACCAAATATCTTATGTCCGCGCCGAGGTCCTCGTTCTGGCCGATGTGTCCCGAACCTAATGATGGGTCAGAGATTTCCAAAGTCTGTTCGGTCTGGCCGTAGCAGTCGCACGCGCCGGGCGAACGACCTTGGAGATTTCCTTTGTAGCCGTCGCGCTCTTCGCACGTCCGGCTGTTCGAGCATCTGAGATACAATCTATAGTCAGCGTCCGCGCCCGCGACGAACTGCACGCCGATGTGGTACAGCCAGGTCGTGAGCCCCTTCGGGCTGGATGCGGGATTATAATTCACATAGCTGCGTTCGGCCGGGAAGACGAAGCCGGTGCTTTCCAGCGGCGTGTTCTTCACGGTCTGCTGGAACAATCCGCCGACGTTCAAGTCCCATTCGCCCGTGAACGCCCACATGCACGCGCCGTGCACAAGGTTGCCTTCCGAGAACGCGGTCTTGTACAATGCCGTCGTGCCGTAGCGGTCCTCGACGCTCTTTTCAGTATTCGCGCCTGCCTTGGTCAAAATGCCGATGACATCGCCCAGTCCTTTGTCGCGCGTTTCGGACGTTCCCGAGCCCGCGTTGTTGAACCCTTTGACGAAGCAGCGCAAGACGTCATAGATGACGTCGCAGATGAGGTTGCTGTACAATTCGTTGCAGGCTCCTGAGGACCCTTCGCCCGTGATTCTCACGTGGTCGACGCAGGTCTTGATCGCGCCCAAAACCGCGCGCCAGTGCTGCAAATAGCCCGAAACGGCCGGCAAGCAAACGCACTGCATGCTGCGGAAAATTCCCTCATCGGCCGGCTGGACGATGTATTCCTTGTCTGATGTGGTGATGAATTTTTCAATCTGATCGTAAATCTTTTTTGCGGCGCCCGTACAAGACGGGTCCTTGGCGATACCGGGTTGACCACAATACTCAGCCGCAAATTTTTTCAAATTATCTTCTTTCTTATTGACATCAAACTCATTGAAAGCAGTTAATTTAAGGAGTTTAATGTAATTACTCGTCTGGGTAATAGGAACCTTTTCATGGCTGCCAATCTTAGCCGCGTCTTCTGCTGTTACAGTAATATCCCGCGTCGCATAGCCGGAGAAAATCTCGTATTTTTTGCCTGTTGTATCCGGCACAATCATGATGATGGCTTCAGGGTCCGCTTTGGTTGGAAGAATCGTAGCGTCATAATTTACGTGAGTAGATATGAATTCGGGCTGGGCTGATAATTTATTCGGGTCGCAGATACCCGTGTACGCGACGGTGATACCTGTTGCGCCCAAAAGCCCGCCGCAGGATGCGCCCGTTTCCGACTCGAACTTAGGAATGTCATTCGCTCGCTGAGCCGCGAGACACGCGCTTTCTTTAATCTCGTTGAACGTTTCGGCGTAGACGCCCGGCAGTCCGCAGGCGCTGTTCCACTCTTCGTAGTACTCCGAACCACAGCATTCCGCGTTTGCGGGGTGCGGACCGGCGCAATTCACTCCTTCCTTGTTGTCCTTAGCGTCTTCGCCGACTTTCGTCGACGTGTCCTTTTCGTGCTTGAGATAGTTCTTGTACTGCTCTTTGATGCTGTTGTAGTCAGCGGTTACTGCTTTTGCATATGTGTCCGTGACTACCGGTCCATCCATAGATTTTGTTGAAGTATCTACTGTAGGGCCTTCTTGAGGAGTTGTGTACTCAATATCTGACTTAGCACTTTGAAGTTTTTCCTTCCCATTAAATCCACAGCTGCTTCCGGAGTAATAATTATTTCCTTCAGCATCAGTTCCGGCAGCGCTCACGACCTTCGGCGGACTTCCCGCTTTCTGATTGATATACGTCTGCAGCGTCGGCGCGGCCGGACAGGCGACGCGGTCGCACACTTCGCGCATTGTGTCTTTGAGATTCAATTTGTCGCGGATGGATTTGTAGCAATCGTTGCATTGGTTTTGCTTATCTTTATCTTCCGCATACACCTTGTCGCACATGCCAATTTCGGCCACTTTTCGATCAAACTTGTCGCCGCTTACTGAGGAGAATATTCCTGGAATGCTCGCGAAATCACACTCGACAAGCTCCTTGACTTCCAACACATAATTCACCGCGGTCAACGCGAAGCAAGAATAAATCGTGTATTCGCCAATCACCGTCAACGGTTTCAAAATCTTGTCAATGTACCCGATTGCGTCACCCATTAACCTGCTCTGAACTTCGTAGAGTTTCTTAGGGAGTTTATCGCCCAAATTTATCGGCTTGTCCATGTGGACTTCGATCGGGATGCAGATCTTCTGCGTCTGGGTTAACGGCGCAACCGTGCCGGTCGTCTGATCAGTCAATATCGTTGCAGCTGATTTGGGCTTCTCTTCCTGATATTCGATGTTGAACTGGTAGAGGAATTTCGCGCAGCCGGCAGCCGGGTTGGTGCACTCGCCAAGGCGATGCTCGAACAATTCCTTCTCCTTGTCAGGCGTGCTATGGCCGTCCTCAGGAGGCTGAGCGACGAACGAGAACTGGATGTATCCCTGCGTCTTTTCGCGCGCCTGGATGAAGTTTGATTGAACCCAGCCGTTGTCGTACCGGTCTTCCGATTCCAAGCTCAATGTCAAAGGCCTGATTGATGGCTTCTTCGTGATTACGGCCGTGTACGGGCCCCTATAAGATAGATTGACCGAGAATCCGATGGTCTGCACGCCCTCGATTATGTTTCGCGGCGTCAAGATGGACGGCGAAATCTCGCCCATGTCGACGTCGAACGCCCCGCCTTCGCCGCACAGCGCGTACTTGATTTCGACCGGGCCCTGCGTCGCTTTCAAGCCAGCCAAGTCAACGGCTTCCAACCTGATCTTGTTGGTCGAGACGCCGACGCCGGCTTCCAAAACTACGTTTCCGGTGATGACGTCGTTCGCGCTCTTCGACGCAGACCCGATCTTCAAATGCACCTTGATCTTGAAATTGCCCTCATCATCCGTGACTTCGTAAGACTGCGGAGTTGTTTCACCGTTCAAGTACACGAAAACCGTCGCGGGCTCGGACACTTTTCCTTGCACCGTGACTTCGGGGATGTACGTCGGGCTCAATCTATCGAGATTTGTTTCAATGAACGTCGGGGCCGTGCTGTCCAACCGCACCGTGCCCTCATATTCGTCCACGTTTCCAGCCAAATCAGAAATGCTGATCTTGTACTGGTTTGCGCCGTCCTCAAGGCCGAGGCTGAACGAGAACTGGCCGTTCGCTTCGAGCGTTTGCTTTTCGGTCGTGCAGGTCAAGACGGCTTCCGTCGGAGACCCGGTGAACGTGTTGCCGCCAGACGCGGACTTGACAACCAGGCTGTCGCTCTGCGCGCCTTCGTTGCAGCTCTGATCAACCGCGGAAATTCGATACGAATACGTCGCGCCAGAACTGACGGCATCGTCATACTCCGTCGTCGTCACGGTCGTGATGCGCACGCCGTCACGGTAGACCGCGTATTCTCTGACGTCGTCTTCGGGGCTTTCCGTCCACGCTAATGAAATCGTGTTATCCTCGACGTCGGTCGTCTTGACGCCAGTAACTCGATCAGGTTCCGTGCTATCAAACGACTTCTTGACTTCATACGTGATGGTGACCGGCTCGTCAACGCTGCCTGAAACGGTTAACGGAGATGAATCCGCGATGTCCGGAATCTTGTTCAGCTTGACGTTCGGCGGAGTGTTGTCGATCGCAACGGAATAAGACTGCTCGACCTTATTGCTGTTGACATCCGTGACTACGAGCTTGATGGTGCTGTTCCCGCTCGACAACAGCACATTCGGCGCGACGAACGTCCCGTCGCCGGAAGCGGTAATCGTATTTCGCTTGACGCCATCAAGGAAGAGTTCAATCGTCGCGAACGGCCGCGTCGTGCCTCTGATTGTAAGCTTGTTGGTGCTGATGACCGACGGAATGTCCGCGGTCAACGGCGGAATGCCGTTCTGCGCGCCGGCCAAAACCTTAAGCGATGAGCCGTTCGCGCAGTTGTCGGACGCGTCGCACCCGGCGATGTTGAAGTTGTACAATTGGCCAGACTGCGTCGGAACGACCAGCACGTGTTCGGCAACGAGCGCGTCGTCAGAAACCGTGGCCAAATCATCCTTGCCGAAATACGCTATCGATGTCGCGGGCTCGTTCGTCGTCCAGGCGAACGTCGTCGTCGTGTCGCCGAAATACAACGGCCGCAAATCAGAGAAAACCGGAGGAACAGCATCAGCGCCGGCGTTCGTGTTCAATGTAAACATCGCCCCGCCGTTGTCGTTCGACGTGAAATCTCCGTTCTGCGCGATGCTGGTGAGCCTGTAGTAATATTTCGTGTTGGCCTGGAGGTCATCCAATGTCAGGGTGTGGAATGTTGAGAAAGCCAACGACTCTTTCACTTGGCCCAATGCGGGCGTCTTTCCGTAGTCAACGCGGCTGGTCGACGCGATGTCGGTGTTCCACTCGATCCTCGCGCCGTTCAAAGAAACAGATTTTGTCGGCGAGCCCGAAATGCTGATGGTCAAGGCTGAGACTGAGAGGGCTAAGATTAGGATTATGCAGAGGACGCTACTGAATTGGACGATGCGGCGCCCCTGGCGGCTCGCTCCGCTCGCGCCAGCGCCGCAACGACCGGTCGACTGTTTTCCGTTACAGCTTCCCCGATGCAACTTTTTACCGGCACGATTGGAACGTTCGTTAGTATCAGCGTTCATTCGTCCACAAATTTCTTCTTGTTTCATGAAAGTTTGGGCTTCAATGATTCAACATAGCTTCCGTCGTTCAAAAAGGTTCCAACCGCGATCTGGTAGTCGCGGTCCTGCTTGATCGGAACGACTTCCGCAACATACAATGTGATAGTATCCGCGCCGGACAGTTCCCGGCCGACAATCTTCAGGTTCGCGTTTTGGTAGCCGCCAACAAGGTCGCCAAAGAGCGTCATGATTGCGTTGACGTCGTACGTCGCGGTGCCTTCGATCAAATTAAGCGTTTCGTTCTTGGACGGCAACGTCATGAACTGGTCGTACGTCCCGTTCGCGACGCTGAACTGCAGCGACACCTTGTCGTCCTTGCCCAACGCTCGCGCGGATAGGAACTGCTTGGTGTCGGAATCATACGGCAGCTTCATGACTTTGACTTTCATTTCTCTAACCTTCGGCATGACAAAATCAATCGTGTTCGTCGTCGCGAACTTCGTGACCGGAAGGTAGCCTTCCTTTTCGACGGTGATTTGCGGGTTGAAGCAGCCTTCGGGCAGTCGCGCCATCAAGCGATAGGTTCCGGCGTCGGCTTGCGTAACTCCAAGCTTGCACGACTGCGTGACGCACTGGTAGTTCACGCTGACATCGCCCATCTCGACCACGCCGATCTCGGGCTCCAATCCTGACACGTGCACTTCGATCACGTCGTTGCCGAGGTTTTCGCAGAATCCCGTCGCTTCGTCGAAGCCGCGGAACTCGCGGAAGCCGAAGCTCCTTCGAGCTCCGGTGTTGTCGTCGATAATTACGGGGAACGCCATCTGGAAAAGGAATCCGTTGTTCTGGAACGCGGCCTCATCAGACACCTTGAACATGACTGGGTAGATGACATCGTACACGAAATGGTACGAGTTGACGCACAAGAAGCTCAAGTACTTGCTCGTCCCCTTGCCGATCTTGCTGGACAATACTCCTCCTCGGTTGGGCTGCGCGTTCAGGTCCATCCCCCACTCGGGCTGGTAAAGGAATGCCGCGCTGACGGAACTCTTGGGAACGCCGACGTCATAGCGCATGCGCGCGTACTCGAACTGGTCTTCAGGGACGTTCTTCGGGAATCGGTCCTGGAAGAAATCCTCAAGCTTGAACGCCATCACTTTCTCGTACGCGCTGTTCTTCTCGGTAAATGGAGCGTAATTAGTGCCGCCGACGCGGATGCTCGGAAGGTTCTGGCGCATGATTTCCTGCAGTTCAGCACGCACTTCGTCGAGCCGCCACGTTTTCGGGGAGCAGTCGAACTCCAAGGAGTTGAACGGAATGTCCGTCGAGCCAGTCATCAAATCTAACGTGAGATTCTCGAACCAGGCCTCGTCGTCCTCGCGCTGCATCACCTTGACCGCGAGATCGTACGCGGCCTTGAGATTGACTTCTGGCTGCACGACAAATTCAGTCAATGAAAGCACTCGTTCCGGACGCTGGATTTCGACGTTGTAATCAAGACGGACCGTGACGGATCCTTCGCCGATGGTGACGGTCGCTTTCGGCGCGGACTTTTCGGTTACCGGATACGTGAACGCAGAGAAATTTTCAACGCATGCCGGAAGGTTCGATTCGACATAGGTCGCCAAGTCGGACTCCATCAATTGGATGCTCGGCACGCGGCTTTCGCCCTCATAGTACCACAGCGGGACCTTGACGACGCCGCGGTCGTCGATCGGCAGATAGCTGCTCGGCGTGCGCTCGATATCTTGCGGAATGCTCAAGAATCCGCCTTGCAATCCCTGAATTCGGATGCCTTCCTCGGAAATGGTAGACATACAGCTCGAAACGTAATCATATACTGGCTGGGCTTCGCGATCAACGACGATGCCGGCCTTAAAGACAGAGTTCTTGTTCGTGATAAAAATGACGGTTACAACCGCTAAGAGGAGCACTATTCCTAGGATAATAAATACGGTAATCTGACCACGTCTCACCATCTTTTTCCTCGAATGGACACTAGTCTGTTCCTTTATAAATGTTTTGAGGCTATATATAGCGCGTCACTTGACCAGAAACAGGTGCTTTTGCATCAGTTTGCCGCGGACGTTCGCAGGGTAGAATATCCAGCCCACCTTTCCTTCCGCATCGATCGAGACTTTTCTCGAAACGATAAGGTAGTCCAACGCCAGGCAAAAGGTCTGGTACATCATTTTCTTCGGCAATGACTGCCAGAGCTCCTTTTTCCGGCATTCGCCATCATAGCTTCGAACCGTTCGCTCAAGCATCAGTAAACTATCAAGCCTCGGGTAACGCAACAGCTTCTTCATTATATCAATTGATATAACTCTTGTTTAAATACTTTTCGGAAAGTTTCCGGAATTTTACGAGCAACGCATATAAAAAACTAAATGACTATTCTTGGGATGAAGCTACCCTCGACAATCCGTTTTGCTGACGACAAGATAAAACAAATGTTCGAAGAACTTGCGCACGGCGATGACGCGGAACGCAAACGGCACAAAAACATCCATCGCGCGTTCACAGAAATATCCGCCAATGCTTTTTGTGGAGTCCAGATTCCCAAACGCTTAATTCCGCGAGAATATCTTGCGCAGCAGGATGTCAAGAACCTATGGAAATACAATCTGCCCGAGGCGTGGCGTCTGCTCTACAGCATCGAATCAGACGGCATCATCGTGCTTTCCATCATCTTAGACTGGCTCGATCACGAAACATACGAGCGGAAATTCAAGTATTAATTATCTAAAAAACCAATAAATAATTCCGCACAAAACACCAAATGCGGTGGTAATCAATCCTGAATTGAAAAATTTAATCGCAACCATATCTTTCCAGTAAGGACCTGGTTTATGGTTTTGGTAATCCCAACGAACTGTTTGAAAAAGAAATGCTAGATTCATCATCACTATCACAAATAAAGCCCAACCAACCACTTGAGATACGGGCAAATGAGCGTAAAGATAAATGCAAATAAAAGCAAGAATAAAAACTAACAGATTGAGTAGCTTATATTTTTCCTGTTCCTGTTTAAGCGTCATAGTATTGCTAAAACTTTATGCATGTAGAACTTGAACCAGGCTAAAAGCGGGGCGAGAACGATGCATGAAAGCACAATCGCAGTAAAAGCCGTCGCGTTCGTCAATGAAAGCGCGGCTTGAACTCCCGTGAACGCCAGAATGTTCGTTATGACTTCGATAACTTTCATCCAAATGAACGCGGTCGCCAACGCGATGAACATCGGAAGGAACAGCAGATGCATTTTCCCGAAACCAACGCTAAAAGCCGCACCCATAGACTCTTTTATTCCTTTGTGCATCAGCGAATGCTGGAACAAAAAAGTGAGATAGACAAAAATAAGCGATAAAATAACGATTCCGTAAATCGCGAACGATTGCGTCAGCCCGACTATGAAAAACCAATAAAGTAAAGCCCACGGCAGCGCCCACAACAACTGCGCGCCGAAGAATCTCGCAACAAACTTGACCGAGAGTTTCTTGTCAACAACCTGCGCCCAGGCCAACGACTGAATGATCGCGTAAGCCGCGCAAATCAACAGGAAAAAGCCGACGGTCGTGACGATGCTTTTCGTCAAGAACGACTGCATCACGACGGACAATTCCTCCGCCTGAAGCGCCGAGAAGTTCTGCATGGACAACGCGATCCGGTACAGCACGTCGATGAACAGGTAAATGAAACCCATCACGATGAGAAAGAACAGCACTTCATACAGCACAACAAAAACAAACGAGAGCTTGAACTTGAACGATTCTTTGAACGCGTGCCAGATTTTCTTGAAATACATCAGAACCCGTCACCCGGCTGCGCCTGCGCTTCCGGAGTGATGTCTTCCGTCGGATCAGCAGCATCCGTACCCGTTGCATCTGTCGGAGCATTCGCGGCGTCGTCCGGCGCGGCCGGAGCGTTCTCGCCGCTCGGCGTCACGCCGCTTGTCACAATCGGAACGCAAAGCTGCTTTTCCTTTCCGCCCGTGCCCGTGTCAATCGCGCGAGCGTACGTGATGCACACCTGATCGTAATTCTTCGTGCTGTACTTGACAATGGCTGCACCGCCCTGCGCGCTCACCACTCCGCCCTTGCTGATCTTTTGCGGCTCAGGATACCAGTTGAACTGGCCGCCCGGCGAGTTGAACGTGAGCTGGACGCTGTTGTCCTCCTGCGCGCTCGCCGCGAAGAACGTGACCCGGTAAAGATACTGCTGGTGCTTCCCTTCCGCGTCGGAATAATACGACGGCTGAGACTTCTCGGCCTGAACATACGCAGCCGAGCGGATGCCGACGCCAGGATAAGTGGTCGTGATGACGATGTCCGTGTTCGCGCTGTCGCCGTACTTCTCGCACGCCTTCTGCGCGATGCAGTCCGCGCCCAACATTGCTTTGCAGAACGCGTTATCGACTTTTTCTCTCCACGCGCCGATCTGGTCCTTCATGAACAGTCCGCCCAAAGATGCGATGCCTTGGTATTGTTGGTAGCCTTTCAACAGTTCGCCTGCGATGGCGAGGACGCTGCCGACCCAACCAAAATTGATTCCGAAAAGTCCCTTTTGGCCATTTCGCCAGACATCACGCCAATAGCCTAAAAGCGATTCAAGTTCGCCCGGATTATCCTTCATGTGCTGTTTTTTGAGCTCGTTGAATGCATCACGGTCTTTTGCCTCCAACTCATCAAGGGTTTTCTGTTGCGTGTCTGCATTCTCTCCGCTTAATGCCTCGCCCGTCTTTGCATCAACGGGAACGCTCAAGTCATTCGAGTTGACCCAAACTCCCGGAGTGATTTCGACGAGAATATTGCCATCGGAAAGATGATTCATTTTGTATGCGCGAGTTAATTCGGGAACTGGCGTTCCATCCGTCGCAAATCGAACGCTTTTCCACTCCGTCGCAGAATAAGTATACTCTGTGCTCATACGCTGGCCGCTTGAAGATGCGGACTCGTACACCCGGCGCGAAACAAGTTCGCCGTTCACGTAAGAATTAATCTCAACCTCATCGCCATCAAACATTTTTTTGATTATTTCAGAATCGCCAGATTGAATGCCTGCAAAATCAATCTCTTTCATCAAGAAATCTCCTTTGATGACGGTCTTGCCGTCGGCGCTTATCGCAACGTCGCGCGCGAACGCGCTTGACGCGACATAACCGCCCGCTATTTTCTCCGCGCCGGCCAACTGAGCGCCTTGCTGGTTGAATTTCGCGCTCAAGAATCCCAAATCAGAAATCTTGCCGTCGTATTTCAGCGCCGTGAACTCTTTTTTAGTCATGCTTTCATAAACACGGCCTGAACCGTCCATTATTTTTACGGAACTGCCGTCGTCATATACTGCGGTCTGGCCAGAAACCGTGTACGTGACGCCAGGTTTGCCGACGACTGACAAGACAACTGTGCCGTCGCTACCTGATGCAGTCACCTCTTTGCCAAGATAGTATATTTTGTCGTTTCTCGAGTCAAGTTTGTCGATACTGCCAGTCCATTTGTAGTCGCCAATGAAAATTTCTGACACTCCATTCTTGGACTGCACTTTCATATCGCCGACAACAATGCCGATGTTATTTTCTGAAGTGAACTCAGGCCCAGGCGCGAAATCCAAATTGCGAATTAACTTGTCCGTATGCTTCAACGCGAACGTGGCCAGTTCGTTACTAATCTCAACAGAATCCTTCGGCAAACTTGCCTTGTCCACCGCAAACGTATCAGAAGACCCTGAAATCTTGAATATTTTTTGGTCTGCGCCCGTTCCAGAAACATAATAATGCGCGATCTCTTTTGTCTTCGATGAGCTCGTATCCGTCGTTTTTTTATCCGACGGACCAGAAACTTGCGTGACTTCCGCCATCGCCGGCACCGCCATCACGATAAGCATCAGCACCATCAACGAAAGCAATTTTCTCATGTCAGATCATCCAGTTCGTCGCACGAACCCTGGCCAAGACTCCAAGTCTCGGGCTTGATGACGGCCTGCACATCGCCGATGACGGTGCCGAGAACATTCACGACGCCCGCGAGCGAGCAGAACGTGTACAGCAGTCCCGTGCTCGCCGCGCCCTGACATTGGTTCTTGCACGCAAGGCCCGTCAGAGTCGCCAACAACGCGAACGGATTTGAAAGGATGTCCTTCGCCATGTTGACGTATTGACCGAGGATCTTGCTATACGGAACAAGCGCGAATGCCTGCGTCCAGACAAACAGGCAAGTCAAATAAGCCTTCTCGTCGTCGCAGACGCTTATCGGAACGCCCGACTCGGAAACGTCGCGCTTCAAACAGACCGCGTACCTGCATTGAATCTGTCGATACTTGTCAAGATTGTAAATGATGCCCGGCACGCACAATGTCGCGACGCTGAGCACGAGGCTTTCCTTGATGTTCGCGATGTTGTTGATGGTCTCGGTCGTTGACGCGCTCTGCTTCTGCGCATCCGATTGGGTTGCTTTTCCACTCGCGTCTTTCTCGCCGCTATTTCCGTTGAGATTTCCGAAATCAGTAAGCTGGCAGTTTGCTAAATCGCACATCGGCTTGAGCACGTTCGCGTCGATTCCCGCGACAGCTCCCCCAAGCTCGCCGCCAAGCACGGACTGCAACGGCTCCTTGACGCCCGAACACAATGAGCCATGGATGCTTTTGACGGCATTCGCGGCGGCTTCAGTCAATGGATCCCCGCTCAACGCCGTCGCCGCCACCCCAAGCACGCCAATCACGATCTCGAGCGCCCCGACGACATCCCAAATGACGCCGCGAATCATGCACACCTTCTGCGCTATATCGTCGATCTTCTTGAACGTCGAAAGGTATTTCGACATCTTCTCGGCGGAATCGACTGCGTTTTGCACCTTGCTATCAATAGCGGTCGACAGGCTGGACATCTTGCTTTCGCCGAACTGGACAGACACTGTGACTGGCTCCATCTCCGGATTCTGCGTGAAGCCATCTCCTACTTTCGTGAACACCATGACCGGACAAGTCAACGACAGTTTGCGCTCGGGATACTCTCTCACTGCTAACGTCGCGTGCAGATACGGCTCGTCGCTGCCGAACCCGTTGTTGATGAGCTCAAGCGAACTGACGCTGCCGTCCAAGTCGCCCGTGCACTCGTCCGTCGGACCCATCACGACATTCGCGACTTCGACCTTATCGTTTGATGACACTAACTTGATCTTGCAGTACACATCGGTCGCAATCAGCGGAGCGACCGTCCTATCAATCGTGGACGGCGAACAGGTGACTTTGCTGGTCCAATAATTCGGATTCGCCTCGTCGAGCAAGCCGAACCCTTCGATCGGATACTCTTTGTCGACCGTGTTGCCCGCCGCATCTTGGAACGAGAACAGTATCTTCGTCTCGAACGAGCCGCTCTTTCCGACCGCGTCCGTGAATGAACAGTGCGTCTTTTCTTCTTCATCGGCCGTGCAGTCCCCTCGCACGTCGGCGTTTCCGCCGATGCCCTCGAAGTTCGCCATCGCAACCGCGACATCAGTCACTTCAAACGTGAACGTAAGCACATCTCCGTTGACGACCTTCTGCCCGTAATCCTGCCCGATGTGCTGCGGAGTGAACACTGGCTCGCCGACGGTCGGCAGCTCGGCGTCATACACGAACGTGAACGGATACTGGTTACCAAGAAGGTTTCCTAAATCATCTGCCGTTGTCGGAAGCAATGAAACCGAATACTCTCCCGACGGACGGCCCGCGTCAATCTTCCACGAGCAAACCCAATCCGCGCCTTCCTGGACGCACTTGTCCGCCTTCATCGTGCTGCCGGAGAATCCCGACACATCAAGATATGCGTTCGCGCGCGCCATCGCGGACTCGGTGAACCGCACGGAAATAACCCCCTGCGTCCCCAGCAACGATTTTCCGTCCGCCTGCGCGAATCCCGTGCTAAATGACTGGAATACCGGCGGAGAGACGTCTGACGTAATTGAACAAGACAGCGTCTTCGACAGCGTGTTGCCGAACGTGTCGGCCGCCCGAATCGAAAACTCGCACGGCGAGACTTTATTGATTGGAACATCAGTCCACGTCAACGTCTGAGGGTTATCCGAGGATATCGAAACCGGCGCCCGGTCATTGTACAGTCCGTTGTCCGCAAGTTTTCCGAAATCGCCACGAACGCTGTTCGGGTCGATCGAATCTTCTGAAACAATAATTTGAATATCCGACAGCGTTCCCGTCGGCGGAATCGCGAGGATGTCGAATCCGTCTTTCGAGATGATCCTTGAGCCAGTCACGGCCGGACCAATCTTATCAACCGTGATTTCCGTGCACAACGGCGCGCTCGTCCTTCCGGTGCGGTCGACCGCGACCGCGCACAAGTTGTACGTTCCGGTTTTTTCAGCGGAATAATCCAAGGTTCCCTTGCTGACGCAATCCTTTCCTACCGGAATCGTCGCCTTCAATGTCGACTCCTCAAATATCTGCAACTCGCCAACCCCTGCGCAAGACGAAACATCGCCTGGAGAAACGGCGTAATCATGAGCCTCATAACTGAACTTCAAACTGCCGCCGCTGACGACCGGGTCCACAGAAAATGAACTCATTTCAGGATCGACCATGTCAGAAACAAGAATCTCGACCTCGCCGTTCACGTTCACGCCGTCGTCGTTGAACAGCCAGACGCCGTAATCGGTTTTTCCGAGCTGGCCTTCTATCGGGTATTTGAACGTGCACACCGCGGATGAGCCGTCGCCCGAGCAAGCGTCGAACAAATACATAATGCCGCCGCCCGTCACGAAGCGCACTTGGTTCGGCGTGATTTCCGGATCTCCTGGAATTTCGACCAACGCCTTCACCGTCAACGTATCAAACGATTTCGCGACATTCCTAATCCCTTGGTCGCCGGAGAACTGCTGGATGCTCAAGGACTGCGCCGAGACGATTGGGAACGACATGATTAACGCCATCATCACGACCGCGAAGAATCGTTGTACCTTCACGGTCCGACCTCAGGGTAGAACAGTTTCATGTTCGCATCAACGTATTTCTGAACGTTCGAAATCTCTTCCAAATCTTCGATGATGAGGAACGTGCCCGGAATCTCCGCGCCCATCGCGCCGGCCTTGAACTTGATCTTGCTGGCGTGGAACAGCATGCTCGGCGTGACTTCCCAATCAAACTGGATATTTCCGGCAGGGAACGGCTTCTGCGACGTGCACGGCTTATCCAGCACCGGCGGAAGCACCATTGTCACGTTGCCGATCGTCGTGTTTCCAGGAGGGACGTTGCCGAAATAAATCGCGTTCTCGGGAACAAAATAGCAGTCGCGGTCCTGTTCGACTTCAATTCCGCGGTGCGGCTGGCCAAACACGGCGCCGCCGGCGGCCTTCTTCCAATCAATGCTGTACGTCGTCTGTAAGTCGCCGCACCTTCGCGTCGGCGGAATCGTGATATTTCCATGGTACAAGAGCGAAATTGAAACCGAGTAGTTGCCGACCGTCAACGGGATGTCCGTGTCGAGCAAGCCGTCGATGTTCGCGCCGCAGAGGTTCGCGAAGCTGTTCTGCCCACCTTCC
Source organism: uncultured Methanosarcinales archaeon (assembly GCA_964550175.1). Classification (GTDB taxonomy): domain Archaea; phylum Nanobdellota; class Nanobdellia; order Woesearchaeales; family ARS49; genus DSQK01. Next base: position 202,758 of record CAZJXP010000001.1, read on the forward strand.
TTGCGCTGCATCGTGACGAGCATCTGGTCGAACTTCGTCAGCGCAACGGCCGTCGGGTCAAGCGCCCAGCTCCAGGACACCATATCTTTCTTCAATCGCAGCTTCAAGCCCGTGCCGTTCAGGTGCACGATCGGGTGCACCGCGAGATCCTTGATTTGCTGAGCGTCCGTATTTGTATTGAACAGCGCGACTTCGCCCTGATAATCTTCCTTCACAACGCTCAATTCCCCGCCGATGCAGCGCGGCAATCGCGTCGACAATGAGCCGTTAATCGCGTCGCCTATCAAGCAGGCCTCGTCACCGCACTTGTACGCGACCGTCGCGTCTGCGGGCTTTCCGGTCACGCTGTCATGCACGGAAATGTTGACGACGCCGGACGTCCTTTGGCTCTCGTCACAGAACAGGCTCTTGAACGAATCTGAAACCGGCGCGGGCTTCCAATCGGAAGTCAACACTTCGTTGTTGCGCATGTTTCCTTCCAGCGCGAACCGGAACGTGTAGCCTTGCTCGTTCATCGCGGCAGGCTGCCGCAATTCGACCATCGCAGGATAGCTCAGGTCGTACGCGAAATTATATCGTTGGATGCCGATGTTGAATTGGAATGTGCTGAGGAATGACTCGGGCTTGCAGACCTGGCCGTTGCAGTTGAGGTCGAAGTACGGCTTCCACTCGGGCAGATAGACGAACTTCGCCTCAAAGTCAGGCCACGGGCGCGTCTGCGGAATCAGCGCGTTACGATTGAGTGCGTTGATGACGGTCGCGCGGTTCTGCACCTCCGTCGGCGGCTCAATAGGGCGATAATTCAGCGTGCCGAACACCTGCAGCAGCGGAACATAATTCACAAGGAGATCAATCACGCGCTCTTCAACGGAGAACTTGACCCAGCGCGTGCCGGGGCTCAATTCGAACTCGACGTCTGACGCGGGCGGCAACGCCCCGGGGTCGGTGCGTGAGAACGCCGTTATCAATTCGCGCGCGTGACTGGCCAAAAATCCGTTTTCGGCCTCCAATGTCGTGATGTTGGTGGCAAGCTCGTACATGTCGTTCAACCTGACTGGAATGCTGGTGGCGAATTGACTCAGTTCGTTCTGGTTGCCTGCCTTCGTCATCGTGAACCTCTGCGTGAGCCCGACGACAACATCATCTTCGGTGACGATAGAATTGACAACAGGAGTCCCTGCGGAAACAACCGTGATCTGCTGCTCCTCGAACGCCTCAAAATTCTTGAGGCAGTTCGGTAAATTCGCTTTCACGTATTTGTCAAGCTGCCCTTCGATGCTCGGCTCGCCTTCCGACTTGTGCAGCGCCGGACGCTTCGAAGCGAATTCGCAATTACTTGTGCACGTGTTGTCCGATTTCAAATACCACCAATAGGGAATGCCGTAATTTCCGTCCGGCGAGAAATAGACAACATCGCTCTGGGTCGTTTCCAATCTATCCGTTTTCGCGTTCGGGATTTCTTCCGTTGAAAGATAGCCTCCGTGGTCGCCGATGAGCCGCAATCCCTGTTCGCTGACGCTCGAGAGACAGCTCATGATGAAATCTTGAACGGGCTGGGCCTCCTGAGAAACAGATTCTGTTCGCGGAAGCGAGTAAGTCTTCGATTGCCGAGCGTTTATGACCAAAACCGTCCCGACAAGGAGCACAATCAGGACGCCAATGATGATGAAGATAGTAAGCTGTCCTCTTTTACCCATCACAAACCCTCTTTTTGCGCAAAACTTGTTTTGCGAGATGAAACACCCAATTGCAGTATTTAAAGGTTACGAGGGCTATAATTTAGTCGTTATGCGTCGCTTCTGCCAAATTCGCATCACAAACAGCCCCGTTATCGCAAGGAGAACAACCAAGAGCGGCTTCTGCAGCGCGAAATCACAGTCGTTCCAGCACACTTTTGAAGCCTCTGTTTCGGCTGATACGGCAGCAGTTCCGGGAAACGTCTCAATCTTCGGTTCTGCTTCCTGAACCGAGGCAATCGGCATCGCGCAGAGTTTCGTCAACGCGGGCTTGAAGTCCTCAGTGCCGCAGCCGTAAATTTCGGTACATTTTCTCGTTTGCTGTCCGCCAGCACATGCCGCCCAATCATCGCACATCCATTCTTCCGTGCAGACATCTTCAACACAACCGACACCAGACGAGCAGGAATAGCCCGCTGCACACGAGACCAAACTCGTTTCAAGGCACGCATCCGCATCGAAATTACCGCAACGAATTTCTTGTTTGCCCGCGCAGGACATGAATCCGGATGTTGAACAACTATCTATGCAGCCGCCGCCACCGCCGCCTCCTCCTCCACCGCCGCCACTCGAACTTCCACCACCGCTTGACGGAACGGTTTGCGTTTCCGTTCCGTTGATGAACGATGTCGTTGACGGCCCGGTGTAGTTCCAGACGTCCGTGCACGTGACGTTCCACGCGTGCAGACCTAACGCAATCGTGACATTGAAGCTCTCATCTTGGTTCTTGTCGACGGACGTCTCAGTCGCGCTGTTGACCGAGTCAAGCCACAGCGAACAGTTCGTCACCGAGCTGTTGTCCGCGACGCGGTAGACAAACGGCACGGCAGACGAGACCAATTGATTCGAATTGTTAGCCGGACCCACTATTGTGACAACCGGCGCGACCGTGTCGTTCAGAATCGTGAAACTGTTGACGGCCGAAAGCGCATCGCAAGAAACATTGTACGTGCCGGTGAACGACGAGTTGAACGTGTTTGTGAAGTAGTGCTGGCTGACATTGAACGTCATATTTTGCGCAACATCGTAACTTCCCGTAGCATTCATTGAGATCACACACGTGCTGTTCGAAAGCCCGGTGCTGTTCGTATAGTTCGCGAAGAACGTCACGACATCGCCGATGAACTTGCCGGAAGCATCGTCAACAATCGTGAGATTGCTCGTGAGCCCCGCGCTATACTGCGAGAAATGACTGACGTCGAACGTCAAGACCCCTCCGACATACGTACGGTTTTGGCAATCCGTTGACGAACACGCCACGCCGTTAAGCAACGGCTGCGCGCCAAGGAAAGACAGCCCCTCCAAACGCAACGTCGCGGAAACATTGTGCTGCGTGCAGTTCGCAATGTCCTGCATCGTGATGTTGTTGAACGACAGGTTGAAGCAATCGTCCAAGCCAGAAACATTTTGCGCGGAGCGGAAGAATATTTTCGAGAACGATGCGCTCAAGGAACTATTCGTCGCGTTGTAGGTGTAGTTCGTCTTTTCTTTCAGCAACGCCGTCAACGCGTCCACTCTACGGTAGCTCGAAACGCTTGCTGAAGTCTCCTTCAAGATTGATTCAACTTCGGATGACGTCATCGTGCGATTCTGAGCCCGAGCGTATTGCGCCAACAACGCCGCGACGCCCGCCGCGTGCGGCGTCGCCATCGACGTGCCCGAGCAGGTTTGGGTCACGCCCGAGCACGTGCACCCGCCCGAGCACAAGCTTCCGGATCTCGCGGCGACAACGCTTGAGCCAGGAGCAACGATGTCAATCAACGGTCCTCGGTTCGAGTACGACGCCATCGACGTTCCATCATGCACGGTTGCCCCGACGCTCGTCGCGTTCGGCGAGCAAGAAGGATAACCAATGCCGGATGTGCTGCCTTCGTTGCCTGATGCGATCGTGAACATTATGTTCGCGGCCGCGGCGGAATTAATCGGGCCGTCAAGGCTCGTCGGGCAAGCCGCTTGCGTGGCGTACGCGCCACCATCGGAAACGCTCATCGTCATAACACTAATATTGTAAACGGAAGACTGGTTCACGCAATAATCCATGCCTGATGCGATGTCCGCCAAAGAACATGACCCTGCGGAATCGCAGACCTTGACCGCGACAATGCTCGCGTCCTTGGCGACGCCTGTGATATTGCCAGACGCCGCGACGATGCTCGCGACGTGGGTGCCGTGGCCGTTGTCGTCCGACGCATTGTCGCTCGTATCTGAACCTTGGCAACAGCCCGCGCAGAAACATTTCTGGTTGACAACCTTTCCCGAGAGACTCGGATGCGACGCGTCCACTCCCGTGTCGATGACACAGACGCTCTGACCTGCGCCAGTGAGATTAATTCCTGAAACTTTCTCGCCCCAGACATCATCCGCGTTCAGCACGCCAACGGTCGTGGTGAGCGCGAGATGCAATTGCGTTGAAAGATAGATGCTTTGAACATCCGAGCTTGCGGCCAACAACGCAAGGACTTTCGGCCCTATGCGCGCGGTAATGACGGGAGAATTCTCGAGCTGGGTGTGAACCGCAGCGTCCGTTCCGGAAATACCAACCGAGGCTTTGCGCTGCAAGCGCGCGATTAATTGCTCCTGCTTCGCCTTGATGCGCGCCTTCCGTTCTTCCGACTGAACATTATCGGCAAGATTCGAGACCGCGGTTCGAATGTCCGATTTCAACGTGATGATGACCGGCACCTTTGCTTCAGACTGCAGCGCAACGTCAATTGCCGGGTCAACAAATGCAGAATGCGTCTGGGCGGTCGAGGTTTGGACAAAAAGGGCAAGAACCAATAGGAGAATAATCAGTCGGCGCATGGTCAAACGACGCGTATTGTTAGGGGGACCTTTGTAATACTTTCGGAATCGCTGGCCATCACCATGACAATGTGGTCGCCGAGATTCGCTGAGCTGATGGTCACGATGCTACCCTTCACGGAAACTTCAACGGCAGGCGTGCTTGTGGCCAGATACGTCAACGCGTTTCCATCCGCATCGCTGAACTTGTCCTTCAACTCGATTGAGATCGGCAACCCGACCGGTGCGGCGAACAGCATATCCTTTCCCGTCCATTCCGGCGGATAGTTGACAACATCATACGTCGTGAGTCCGATGTATTCCGGCTTGAAAAACAGGACAAGCATGATGAGCACGGCAAAAAAGCCCAGCGTCGCGAAATCCCGCAAGCCGAGGCCCGACAGAAAGGTAGACTCCGCGACCTGACTCACCGGCTCGGACTTGATGGACATCGTTGACATCCGCGCCAAATCCGCATAAATCGACTGCACCTGCTGGTGCGCCAAGTCCTTGTGCGGCTTCGCCAATGAGCTCGACGCGATCTGCTTGTACAACCCAAGAAGGCCTTGATACGATGACATCGCCTGCGCCTTGTTGCCCGTCAGCAGCGCAGCTTGCGCTGCGTAGTAGGACTGCACAAACTGCGGCACTAGCGAGTCATCCAACGAGTCACCTTTTTTATTCAGAAGATACATCGTTTTTGCTTTATAAGTGTTTCGATGCGAATGGATGTTAGTTATGCTCTCCTTCTCGCTGGTTCGCGCCGGCAGAGTTTGTCGCGTTCAGGCCATCATAACAATCATGATTGAGCCCACTGTTCGAATCTGGGCGGTAAAAAGGTCACTTGGGAAAAGAAACAAAAATTAGTACGGTCCGCAGCTGTAGCCGATCTTCATCAGCACCGGCGTTCCGTCAGGCTCGTAGCTGTAATACTTCGCGGGGCCGCAGGAGTAGTCGGCGTCGTTACCGTCACACGCAGTCTTGGTGACGCCGCCTTCTTTGTAACTGAAGCACTCGGCAACGTACGGGTCGCCCGTAGGGACGCAGTCGCTCGTGCCGGCCACTCTCGAGTATGCCGAGAACCCGTAAATCGGGTCTGAAGAGCCGTAGCATCCCGAGGAGCAGGTTCGTTGCTGCTTGTGCAGCTTTCCGTCGCTCGTGCACCAGTAGTCAGTAGTCGCACTGTCGTATAGCGTATGCTCGCCCGTAGCATCGTCGTATGTGTGTCCTTGCCACGGCGTGTCGGGAGTGTCGAATAACACGCAGCCGGAAGTTCCCGCTACGACAGTAGATGCGCCCGGAACCCAGGCAATCTTATCGCACGTGACCGGCGCGGGCGGAGTTGAATTCGTCGTGTTTGTCGTGTTCGACGGAGGAACCGGAGGCACGGGGCACGGCGAAGCGATAAACGGCGCACCCGTGTCAACGCAAGACCCGGCATCCGCCTTCATGTAGACATACATGTCGGCCGGCGCGGCGCCGCTGATGAACGTCGTGCCCGGGGAAAGATGGATGGTGGTCGTGACCACACCAGGAGCAGGAGGAACCGCCGCGATAATCGCGAGGAATTCATCGCGCGTCAACGCCGCGGTCGTCGTGAGGGTCGTGAACGTCAGGTCAAGTTCGCACGTGACGGTGATGGCGGCCTCGTACATCGTCGGGTCGGACGGCGATCGGTACGCCTCAATTGACAATGGCCCTTCTTCAAGCGTAAGGAACGGATCCGTTGTGGCAAGATATGCCGCGAGCTCGTCAGCGGTCGCAACATAAGAATAGGACAATGCGCTCGGGTCGACGACCGAGACCGAGTACACGGTGGACGAGTCCAACGCGTACGTTGCCGGCGCGCAAGCCGTCGTTAAGGCAATCGCATCTATTGAGCACACAGAAGCCGCGGTGCTCGCGGTTGAAACCGTAGAGACTGATGAAACCGTCGTGAACAATCCAGGATCCGCAATGAGCGGTTCGTCAATCGGCGCAGGCGCGGGGACCGGGCCGCACGTGTCGGTCTCAGCGGTGACAATGTACGAATCAATTTCATCGGGGCTCAGACAGAGCGTACTGCAGAGCGCGTATCCCTCGAAATAAATATCGGGACTGTCCCCTGGCGGAAGCGTAGCTTTCTCAGGGTAGCCCGGAATCGTGGTTGGCGCGGGACCGAGCATCTTCGGCAAGCAATAACTGTGGATCTCATCCCCTACGCACAAGCAGTCCGCGGTGAACAACGGATAACCTAACGGAGGAGAAGATAACGGACCAACCGTGTCGCCCTCAAACGTCGGCGTCGGTCCAGTCGGCGAGATGATGTAAATCAATCCATCCGTGCCAACGACGCTGGTTGTGCAGGGCTCCGGGATGACCGCGACGACTTCAACCGTTCGCACGGCAACCGCGGAATTGCCCGCGGCGTCCGAAACTGAATACGTGACCGTGTAAGTTCCAAGCGCGTCAACATATGTGCTAACGGTTGTGATAGCTGACGTGAGATCGCCGTCTTCCGCATCACTCGCGGTCGCGCCGGCGTCGACATACGGCGTGCCTTCAATTGCGGTTGCGGGATTGTCTCCGATGATCGTGATGATTGGCGCGGTAGTGTCTGCAATGGCCGTGACTATGACCGTTCTCGTCTCGACAGCCGAGTTTCCCGCGGCGTCAGAGACCGAATACGTGACGGCGTACGAGCCAGGCGTTGTTGTGTCGACCGTGCTCGTGGTGATGATGGATGAAGTTAAGTCGCCATCTTCAACATCGGACGCAGTTGCCCCAGCATCAACATACGCTGTACCGACATCAAGCGAGAACGGGGTCGTGCCAAGAAGAGTGATTGTGGGAGCAGTGGTATCAATAGGAACGGGGGGTGGAGTTACGGTCGTGACAATGACGGTTCGCACGACAACCGCGACATTTCCAGCGGAGTCTGTGGCCGTATACGTGACCGTGTACGTTCCTGCCGCTGAAGTGTCAACCGTGCTGACAACAACCGGCGTCAAAGTTCCATCAACCGCATCGATGATGCTCACTCCGGGGTCGATGAACGCCTCACCGACAGTCAACAGCAACGGGTCAGCGCCCAGCATCGTAATTATAGGCGCCGTGACGTCTGCAGGGGTCGTGACGATGACGGTTCGCACCAGCACCGCAGTGTTACCCGCGGAATCGGTCACAGTATACGTCACGGTGTACGTTCCTGGAGCTGACGTGTCAACCGTGCTCACTGCGGAAACAGAAGTTATTACCCCGTCAATCGCGTCGAATGCCGTGACCCCTGGGTCGACGAACGTGTCGCCGACAAAAAGCGTGAACGGATCAGGACCGATGAATGTCATAATAGGGGCTGTAGTGTCAGGGATAGGGTCCGGTTCAGTCGGAACAGGATCTCCAGGAATGACTTCCTCATCCCCTGGATCAATATCAATAGGAATGTCAACAACATCACCGTCAGGCGTGGGACCTGTGATGACACATGAAGGATCATCAAGCACAACCGTGCAATCCACATCATCAATTTCGGTGATGCCTATGTCCTCAGGAGTGAACATAACTTCAACAACGCCCGCTTCATCAACTGAATACGCGCTGCCTTCTGTGAAAACATAATGCCTTAGTCCGACGGGCGCGACCGCGACTATCTTCTGACCCGGAAGCGCGTGCCAGATGCCGCCCGTCTTCGGGACGAACACAGTCTCAGCATCGATCTTAACAACGGGCGCGATGCGACCTATCGAAGACGTGGCGTCTTTCTTAAAATTGTCAGACACCAAAACCGTCAAGAGACTCAAGATAAGCAAAATCAGTATTCCTACTGCAATCTTCTTTGAATTCACCATCTTTTGCGCGGTTATGCGAACAGAGGTTTAAATAGGTTTTGGAAATAAAAAATGAAACAATAAGAAAGATACTTACGCCTTCTTCTCTTCGGCTTTCGCTTCTTTAGGAGGAGCCAACGGAGCGGGACCTTCCTTGATGACTTTCAAGTTGACTTGAGAAATCTTCGGATGGATGGTGTTTCCGCACACGGTCTTTCGGTGCTTGATGCCGTTCGCGGTCTTCTTCAAGCCGACGCCCTTGACGGCGAGAATGCGCTTTCGCTGGAATCCCTGGACGTCCCATCGCATCGGGAAGCCGCAGTAATCAGAACCGCCGGCGACTTCGAACTCGTAGCCCGGGAAGCCAATTGCTTCGCCCTTGACGTGGTCCTTGATTTTCTTTCCCAAAAGCGCTTTCGCGTCTGCGTCTGCGAGTTCCTTATTCGCGGTCGAGCCGTTCTTCAATCCGAATACTAATTTCATTGGCATAGTGTTTTCCCCCGAACCGCGTTGTTGCAGCGGCTCAGCATAGATACTCTTGATTTCACGAAGGGTGTTTATAAAGGTATCTGCTGGAGAATGGGAAAGGATAAAAGGGCAAGATATAATCAAAACGTGAAACAAAAATGATTTTTGACGGCAAAGAAGCATTCATCTACTATATGGCAGGGCATGGGTGGGAAGACATCCGCATCAGAGAAAAACCATTCCCGAAATCAGAGCTTGAAAGCTTAATCCGCGCTGGCTTAGAAGTTCGTTATCTTCGCAAGCCAGCAGAAGCAAGTCTAATGAGCTATATCCAAGAAGTTATTCACGCTGAAAAAATACCAGTAATAAAATGAACGCGGCGGAAAAGCAGCAAGTCAAGCGAACGCTGGAGCACATCGCAACCATGCGAAAAGAAGCTGACAAGCTCAGCTGCGTTGTCGTTGACATCGTGAAGAAGGATTTTCTCAACTATCTACACACTGAAATAAACACTCCCGCGCTCGGCGCGTGCCAAATCAAGGACGAGGATATCAGCGTCGAGATTTTCGCTAACGAAAACAAGTTCATCGTCGGAATCAAACACTATTTCACACCGACCGCGAAACAATTCGTGAACAAGCTTTTGCGCGCGTACGAACGGCAAACGCCCGGCGTCGACTGCGGAATCCAGCACGTCAAGGCGCCTTTCGACATTGATAATATTAATTTCAACAATCCTGAAGAGAGAAAATTCTTGTTGGATAAAATCGCGGAACTGGGAGATCCATCCTACCGAGTAAGAAAACGCTAATTCATCAACTTCAAATTCGCAGTGATGTTGTCAATTCTCTTCGCTTCGTGCGGGCCGATGGCCATGCACGTAATCGTTCCGGGATCGACGTGGGTGTGGCCCGCATCCGTGATGACCGCGACGACCAAGCCAGCTCGTTGCGCTTTCTCCTCGTACGCCGTGAGCTCGGCTAAATCGTTTACTTTGAGAACCAACTTCTTCATCCCTTGCGCGCGCCAAGCGTTGACTTCCGACTGGTCAGAAACCATGACGGCATCAACCGCGGCGTGAGCCACTTGCGCGGACATCTTTCCTTTGGTCAATTTCAAGTCATCACGAACGAGGATGACCTGCTTGTACTCTACCATGCAAGAATCAAAGGACTGACCTTATATTAAGGTTACTCAGAAATAAACGTGGCAACAATCTGCGGACCGAGGTACTTCTCGATTTTGTAAGCCCGCTCTTCGGCGCCAAGCTCGCGACTGATTAAGAAATTCCTGTCTTGCGTATGATCCATGCCGTGATGTCTCTGCACGTCGGCTGCGACAAGATACGCACGAAAATTGTCGCCCTGCTGCAACCCGATGATTCCAGGAAACTTTATTTTCTTGACACGTTCATACGGCGCGTCCACGATGACGTCCAATTCGCTCGAGTTATAACGAACCGTCATTGAAGGACTACCGCCACCAATACGAATGTCCATCACGTGTTGTGGCACACTTTCTTTTGCCTCTTGCACACGATACGTTGCCGCTTGCACCACGCCTTGCACGATAACTGTCACTTCTTCCAACGACGGACCAATGCCTTTCAGAAAATTCTGCGCCTTCTTCAATTGATCAATAGAAACTTCCGGTCGTTGCTCAGACGGATTCATTTTTTCTTGGGCTCGACTATTTTCCAGGCACGGACGTTCGGGTCGGTCAACTTGTACGCGAGCGTGAACCTAACCAAGGTCGATTCCGTGTTGAGCTTCGCGAGGACGCTGTCCTTGTCCAATCGCGCAATCGGGTTGTCGGAAAGCGCACTCTCATCGACAACGACAAAAATATCATTGGTTGGGCAGCTCGAATAGCCGGCCGGCTCGGAAAGCGTGCTGATGAACGCGCTTTCGCACGCGAGCATGTGCAAGATTTCAACGGATTCAGCCTCGGACTTCGTCTCGAACGCCTTCGTGAGCCAGAACTGCTCGACCGAGCTGGCGTCGCTCCATGACAGCGTCGTGCCTCGAGCGTCCGCATACTCGGTCGCGCACTCAAGACCTGAGGCGTCCTTGCCGCTGCGCAGCGCGCCAACAGCATACACCGCCGCGGCGGCCAAAATCAAGACTAATAGAATAGCAATCCATTTGCCAAGCCCCTTAGGCTCGTCATCATACGCCGGAGCCCCTCGAATGGGCTCAGACTTTGCTTCGGCCTTGCGAGGCTCGACCTTCTTCGGTTCGACCTTTGCGCGCTCGACTTTTCGCGGCTCGGGCCGGGTTTCGACCTTCTTCGGCTGCGGCTTGACCGCGACGACTTTCGGTTCGACCTTCTTGACTTCGGCTTTCTTCGGTTCCGGTTTCTTCGCTTCAATTTCAACTTTTTTCGCCGGAACAGGCCGTTCGACCTTCTTGACCGGCTCGATCTTAATCTCTTTCTTCACGGGCTCGATCTTAACAGGCTTCGGCTCGACTTTCGGTTCAATAACCGGAGCGGGCTTCGGCTCAGAAGACTTGGGAGCGTCGTCGGAAAGCTCGCGCCGGATCAAATCGTTGAAATCGTCGTCCAGCGAATGCTGATTAGGCTCGGGAGAATCGTCAATTACTGGCTTTCGTTTGTCTGCCATTAGCTCACCACTTTACTAAGTGGCGACGAAAGGGAGCATTTAAAAGGATTATGGTGATTCAGACGCACATTGATTGGAGGATGGGCGAGCGGAGCTGGTCCGACGTCGTGAGCGCGAGAGAAGAGTCAATTTCCTGTTCGCGGAGCGAACAGCAGCTGAACTGGTTCTCGAGCGCGAACGAGGAGGACTTTGCTCAAGCTTTGCCCAAAGCTTGATGAACTTCGGAAAACTCGGCAACGTCGAAACGGCGGATGAATACCTGAACATCGCGTTCAACCAGGCGAAAGAACACTCGGCTGAAATCGCGAAGAACCTCACGGGCAGCCCGTTCCAGCGCATGCAGCGACGCGAGCTGGACGCCATCAACGTCGTCCACAACGTGCTCATCAAGCACTTCATGACCATCCTGACGTCTTTTCCAAATATCCAAGAGCTCGATCCGTTTTATCGTGAACTGACGGCGTGCGTCGTCGACGTCGCGCAAGTGCGGCAGAGCTTAGGCGGAGTCAACTGGGCCGTGCACAGAATTAGAGAAATGTTCCAGGAATTCAACCAGAAGTTCCGCGGCAGCGGCAATGACTCGATGCTGCTGAAGCACAAGCGTGCGTACTACGGACGCGTCTCGAGCGTCGTCAAGAAATTGAAGACTGATTTTATGTTTCTGAATGAAGCTCGCAGAGCGATGAAAGAGTTGCCGTCATTCAAGACGTCAATTCCGACCATCGTCATCGCGGGACTGCCGAACGTCGGCAAAAGCACCCTTTTGAAAGCGTTGACCGGCAGCGCCCCGGCCATCGCGGACTATCCGTTCACGACCAAAAGCATGATGCTCGGATATATGACCCACAACGACAAGAAGTGGCAAGTCATCGACACGCCCGGGTTGTTGGACAGACCGATCGCGAAGCGAAACACCATCGAGAAACAGGCCGCGCTCGCGCTGAAGCATCTCGCGACCGTCGTCGTGTTCGTCATCGACCCGACGGAGGCCTGCGGCTTCCCGCTCGCGGAACAGAAAAACTTGCTGAAAGAAATCGCGAAAACGCTCGAAGTTCCCGTCGTCATCGCGCTCAACAAGTCCGATCTCGCGACGAAAGAGCAATTAAGCGACGCGACCGAGCGCAGCCAACACCTCGCCCAGATTTCCGCGAACAATGAGGAAGGCATCAAGGAGTTAATCACCTTGATCGCGAAAGCGATTCCGCCGAAAGTCGAGCAGCCTAAAACGCAATAGATTTCTTTTCCAACTTATTGGCGATGTACCACAGGAATATCCCGAGCAAAATATAGACTATCGTCAACGCCTGCACCTTCGGGACGGCCTGGTCGAAATACAGCGTGATGAGCACGACAAGATCCTGAGGCATCGTTTTACCGATGATGGCCAAGAACGTGATCTTGCCGAACAGCATGAACAGGATGCCAATGAGCCCGGGGATGAGGGTTATCTTGCTCAGCGCGCGCAAAGCCTTGGACAACTTGCCCTTCTGCCAGACGTAGCCCAGGAAGCTCGCCAAAATCAGGACGACCGCAAGCGTCAGAATCTTCGGGGACGTGCTGCCCGGCAGCGCGAGGAAATAAAGGAACGGAAACAACAACGTAAGTCCGGTTACGTAGATGCCGCCGAGAATCCATTCAAGAACCAAATGCCCCACAAACGCGTGGAGCCGGGCATCCCTCTTTTTCATAGCTCAGGCTAATGACCGAACATTTAAAAAGATTGCTCATTGCTAGAGAATGAAGAAAGATGGTGTTCGAACAACTAGCCATATTCATCCTCGCATCAGTAGGGCTCGTCATCTTCGGCGCGCTGCTCGTGCGAACCATCCTGAAACTGGCGGAATTCCTCCGCATGAGCGAGTTCGTTGTGGCGTTTTTGATACTGGCCGTCGCGACGTCCCTTCCTGAGCTGTTCATCGGAATCCAGTCCGCGTTGGCTGGAACTCCCGAAATTTCTTTAGGCAACGTCATCGGCAGCAACATCATCGATTTGTCGCTCGTTGGCGGGCTGATCATTTTGCTTTCGCGCGGAATCAAAATCACCGAACGATTGGTGCGACGGGACGTCTGGATGATGGTCATCATCGCAACTATCCCCATTATTTTGATGCTTGTCGGACGGGAGTTGTCGCGGTTCGACGGGCTCATCCTCATCAGCACGTACGCAGGCTACCTCGCCTGGCTTTTCTTCGAGCGCAAAGGCAGCGTCAAGATGCGAGACCACGTCAAAAAATGGGAAGCCGTGTTCAACGTGTTCCTTTTCGTTGCGTGCGGATTCATCCTATACTTCACCGCAAACCTCATCGTCAGCTCGGGAACGTCGCTCGCGATCAGTTTGGACCTTCCCGAAATTTTCATCGGCCTCATTTTCGTCGCGCTCGGGACGGCGTTGCCCGAATTGGTGTTCGGAACTCGCGCCGTGCTGGCCAAGCATCCGCAGCTCGCGATCGGCGATCTCGTCGGAGCGGTCATCGTCAACTCATTGCTCGTGACGGGAATCACCTCCATGATAACGCCGGTATCAACGAACCTTGCGATCTATTTCACAAGCGCGGTCTTTCTCCTGTTCCTCGTCATATTGTTCGCCACGATGGCCAGCCGCAAAAAAGGATTCTCCTGGGAAGAGGGAATCATCCTCGTCTTGTTCTACGTGCTGTTCCTCATCGTCGAACTGAACGTGCACGAGTTCTTCACATGAATCTGATCGGCGACTTCCACATCCACGGCAAATACGCGCGGGCGACGTCGAAAGATTTGACCATCCCGATGCTCGAAAAGTACGCGAAACTCAAGGGAGTTGACGTGATGGGCACGGGCGACGCCCAGCATCCATTGTGGAAAAAACATTTGAAGGATTCTTTGACCGAGATTTCTGGTACTGGAATCTACCAGTCGAAAGGCGGGCAAAAATTTCTATTAACGACGGAGATTTCATTCGCGTACACGCAAGGCGGAAAAGGACGACGGATTCACCTTGTGGTGTTGGCGCCGTCGCTCGAGATTGTGGACCAAATCGCGGAAGCGCTGCTGAAAAAAGGGCGCTTGGATTACGACGGACGGCCGATCTTCGGCATGAGCTGCATCGAATTCGTCGACCTGATGCGCTCGATCAGCCACGAGATCGAAATAATTCCGGCGCACGCCTGGACGCCGTGGTTCGGAGTCTTCGGCTCGAAATCAGGATTTGATTCTTTGAAGGAATGTTTTGAGGAAAAGACAAAACACATTCACGCAATTGAAACGGGAATGAGCTCAGACCCTTCGATGAACCATCGGCTTTCGCAGCTCGACGGAATTCAACTGGTTTCATTTTCGGACAGCCACTCGTTCTGGCCGTGGAGAATCGGGCGCGAAGCGACGATGTTTGACGTCAAGAAAACGGATTACGATTCGATTGTTGCCGCGATACGAACGGGAAAAGGATTGACTCGAACGATTGAGACTGACCCCGGCTACGGCATCTATCATTTCGACGGGCACAAGGACTGCGGGGTTTCGTATTCTCCTGAAGAGTCGAAAAAACGGAAAGGAATTTGTTCCAAGTGCGGTAAACAAGTGACGGTCGGGGTTGCTGCACGCATTGAGGAGTTAGCCGATAGACCTGAAGGATATTCTTTAAAGAACGCGAAGCCGCACGAGAACTTGATTCCACTCACGGAGTTAATTGCTGGTGTCTTAGGCTCCGGATTGGCGACGCAGAAAGTCTGGGCCGTCTACAACAAATTGTTAGCTTCTTTTCCAAACGAGTTCTACATTTTGCGGAACGCGACTCCGACCGAACTTAAAAAAATCGTTGATCAGAAATTTGTTGATATTATTTTGAAAAACAGACGGCAAGAGATTCAAGTTAAACCAGGTTACGATGGTGAATACGGCAAACCGTTAATTAACAAAGCAATCTAGCTCTTTTTAAGAAGCACACCATACCGCTGACGACCGATATCGTGCGTCGGTTGAACGACAACTCGGTCGCCTTCCCGAACCGAATCATAAACGCGCCGCATGGCCGAATCAAGATTGTTTCGTTCAACAAGCAACGAATGTTTGCTTGAATATCTGACCATCATAACTGCGTCAGAACGGGCCACAACTGCGACTTCGCGAGGCACACGCTGGTCCGGCGCAATCGCTCTAGCTAGTTGTCCGATGTCCATCTTCACTCACAATAGAGGGTGGTTTTGACCCCTTTAAAAGGGTTATGGAGGATGAGTTTGATACTTCTGTTTTCCCCAGCCACCTTTTTACCGCCACGTTTTGAAGAGTCGTTACGTTTAGAGCTCTCATGATACTAAAACTACTGCAAAATCTGCCGGGGAAAGCCAACGTCAGGGCAGCAATTCCTTCACTATTCCCCTACGAAACCTTTTTATAGCCTTCCCTATAATTTAGTCTAAACGAGAGAAAGGACGCGATATAGGGCTCTTTTCTCATCCAGGGTTGGATGGGGTCATGCAAAAGCTCAAACCAGTAATGCCGAGTCTGAGGGAACGTCAGCGGTATGTAGCGTTTGAGGTGCTTTCTTCAATCCAACTTGACGCCTCAAGCGTCTCACAGGCAATCAAGAACGCAGTGCTCCAATTTGTCGGCGAGCATGGTTTGGCCGAAATGGGCCTGATCATGCTCAAGGAAACCTTCGCGAACAACAAAGGCGTGGCTCGTTGCAGCCACAACACGCTCGACACGCTGAAAGCAAGTTTTGCGTTCATCAAAGACATCAACGGCCACGCCGTCACGGTGCGCAGCCTGCGCGCGAGCGGGGCGTTGCACCTCGCGACAAAAGCATCACAGTCATAACGACACAAGCGATATAAAATAACATAAGGTGAGTGAAGATGGAAAAATCAGAAAACAAGATAGGATATACGAACAGCAAGCCCGCATTTTACACGAACGGCAAAACATCTCAGTTGGCCCGACGCCGAATTGAGTATGAGCAGCTCCTAAGTAAAGGAGACAATGCGGACATCCTTTCACGGGATGGAGCCTATGAAAAGCTGGCAGGCATCGACGCGAAACCCGCCCCTAAGGAACCAGCCAAGGAAAATGACGGCAGCATCGACGCACTCGTCTGATTAACGGAGGAAACAAACCATGGCCAAAGAGGAAAACATGCAGCCGATGATCCATCAGCAGATGGGCTACGACCGCGCTATCACAATGTTCAGCCCGGACGGAAGACTCCTCCAAGTTGAATACGCGAAGAAGACCGTCCGTCAGGGCTCGACCGCAATAGGCATGGTCTGCACCGATGGCGTGCTTCTCGTCGCGGACAAGCGCATCGTGGACAAGCTCATCATCCCGGAAAGCGTCGAAAAGATTTTCCAGATTGATGACCACATCGCAGCGACTGCATCGGGAATCCTCTCAGACGCGCGCGTTCTCGTTGAACGGGCGCAGGTCAAGGCGCAACAGCACCGCGTCACGTACGACACGCCGATCGACACGAGCACCATCGTCAAGGACGTTTCGGCTCTCTGTCAGATCTGCACGCAGTCAGGCGGACTCCGACCGTTCGGAGTGAGCTTGATTGTCGCAGGCGTCGACAACGACGGACCGAAGCTGTTCGAAACAGATCCGACGGGCATCTTTTTCCAGTTCAAGGCCACCGTCATCGGCGAAGGCGAGACCGAAATCGAGGAAATCCTCAACAAGGAATACACCGAACGATTGAGCATCCAAGACGGGCTGGCGCTGACGCTCAACGCATTGAGCAAAGTCCTCGACAAGAACTTCAACGTCGAGCGAGTCGACGCGGCATTCATCTCGACCAAGGACAAGAAATTGGTCAAGTTCAAGCGCGCCGACATCGAGAAAGCCCTCAGGGGAAAGAAGTAATCATATTGCAAAGGTGAACACATGGAAGCATTACAAATGAACGACAAGGCCGTCGTCGTGCCGGGCGATCTGATCGCCACCGGCATGGGCTACCTCCCGAGCAAGGGAGCGTACCGAGACGGCGACAAGGTCTACGCAAACCGCGTCGGACTCTTGAGCATCGAAGGAAAAGTGTTGAAGGTTGTCCCGCTCACGGGCAACTACGAGCCGAAAATCGGCGACCGAGTCATCGGCCAAGTGAACGACGTCTTGTTCTCCGGCTGGCGAGTCGACCTGTTCGGCCCGTACAGCGCAGTCCTCGGCGTCAAGGAAGCCACCAGCGAATTCATCGGACGAGGAGCAAACCTCGCGGAACTGTTCGGCTTGGGCGACCTGATCGCGTGCAAGCTCGTGAACGTCACCAGCCAGAAGCTCATCGACGTTTCTTTGCGAGGACAAGGCTTGCGGAAGCTCAAGGGCGGACGAACCATCCACGTGAACGCGGCGAAAGTCCCGCGCATCATCGGCAAAGATGGCTCGATGCTCAGCATGATCCAGCAGGCGACCGGCGCGACCATTGTCGTAGGAATGAACGGAATCGTCTGGATTGACGGCCCGCCCGAAGGCGAAGTCGTTGCGATCGAAACGATCCACAAAATCCAGGCAGACGCGCATCTGTCCGGCTTGACCAACAGCATCAAAGCATTCTTGTTCGAGAAGACGGGCAAGAAAGTCGAGCCCCACGCGATGCCGCAAGAACAAGGTGACTCCTAATGCCATACACAAAACGATTCGACGGAAGAAAAGCCGACGAGACGCGACCGATCGTCGCGAAAGTCGGCATCATCCCCCGCGCGGACGGAAGCGCAATGTTCCAGATCGGCAAGACCACCGCATTCGCGGCAGTCTACGGCCCCCGAACGTTGCACCCGAAGTGGATGCAGAACCCCAAGACGGGAGTTTTGCGCTGCGAATACAACATGTTGCCCTTCTCAGGCCACGGCGAACGAGTCCGACCTGGCGGCGGACGACGAGCGCGAGAAATCGGCATGGTGACTGAAAACGCGTTGTTACCTGTGCTCGACCTCAAGGAATACCCGAACTCCGTCGTTGACGTCTACATCGACTTGCCTCAGACTGATGCCGGCACGCGATGCGCAGGAATCTGCGCTGCCGCGATGGCCCTAGCTGACGCCGGCTTCGTCATGAAAGACATGGTGGCTGCTGTAGCCGTTGGAAACGTCCAAGGAAGCATTGTTGCTGACTTGACGTATGACGAAGAACAGAACAAGACCGAAACCGAAGGCGTAGCCGACATCCCGGTGGCGTTCATGCCGAACTCCGGCAAGTTGACGCTGCTCCAGATGGACGGAGACAACACGCGCGAAGCATTGAAACACGCGCTCACGCTCGGACGAGAAGTCTGCAAGCGCATCGTGGCCGTGCAAAAGCAGGCCCTCCGCGACAAATACAAGGGTGACTAATCATGAGCGAACAAAAACAGCACATGCTCAAGTACCTGAGCAAAGGAATCCGATTCGACGGACGAAAGCCGTTGGACTTCCGCAACGTCTCGATTGAATACGGCGTTTCAAAGTCAGCAGAAGGCTCAGCTCGAGTCAGAATCGGCAACACCGACGTCATCGCCGGAGTCAAGATCTCGATCGAGAAACCGTACCCGGACACGGCCAACAAGGGAAACCTCATGGTCAACGCAGAATTGCGACCGATGGCTTCGCCTCTATTTGAAAGCGGCCCGCCCTCCGACCAAGGAATCGAATTGGCTCGAGTCATCGACCGTTGCATCCGAGAAAGCGAATGCATCGACGTCCACGACCTCTGCATCAAGGAAGGCGAAATGGTCTGGAGCGTCGCGATCGACATCGTCGCCGTCAACGACGACGGCAACCTGTTCGACGCGGGCGGACTTGCGGCGTTAGCGGCGTTGAAAGACGCTCGAATGCCGGGCAAGAACGAATTCAACAAGGCAGACTACGACAACCGAACGGACGAAAAGTTGCCCTTGAAAGGCGACCCGATCCCTATCACGGTGTTTAAGATCGGCACGACTTTGTTTATCGACCCGACGCCCGACGAAGAAGAGAACTTCGACGGACGACTCACGGTCGGCTGCAAGGACGACGGCCACATCTGCGCACTGCAAAAAGGCGGTTCGGCTGAATTCACCATCGAGGAGATAGACCAGATGGTCGGCATCGCGCTCGAAAAGAGCGCGTGGCTGCGAAAGAAGATCGCGAGGTAAAACCCATGGAACACACCAAGTACGAAATCGCACGAATGCTCGGCGCGCGAGCGCTGCAAATCGCCATGGGCGCCCCGTTCATGATCAAGCTTTCCGAGGAAGACCTCGAAAAGATTGGCTACAATCCCATCAGGATTGCGCAGATGGAACTCGCGGCTGACGTCTTGCCCTTGAGTGTCAAACGACCCGTTCCGAAGAACAAGGAACACAAGGCAGAAGCCAAGGCAGCCTAATTCTTTTTTTATGACTTCTATTATTTCTGACGAGAAAGTTCAGAAATACTTTGATGTTACCGGTAGGGCTCTTAAGAAAGTGTCTATTGCTAAGGAGAAGAAGATTGAATGGAGAGTGGCTGCTGAAGACTTCTTTGACATGGCGCAGAGATATTATGATGACGCACGACACTTTTATTCTAAGGGTGATGTGGTGAACGCGTTTGCCGCTTTGAACTACGCGCATGGCTGGCTGGACGCAGGCGCGCGATTAGGTTTGTTTGACGTCGCGCATGATAGCACATTATTTACTGTTGATTAGTTCTCCTTTACGTTGCTGTCCCAGGCAGATTTTGCGTTAGTCTTTTGATTATAATTCTCAACGTAACGACAAAACTGGGCGGTAAAAAGTTAACTATGCACGGCAGACTAGAAATCTTTAAGTAGGAAGTTCTGACGCAAAATCGTATGTACATCGACACGCATATCCACGCCCGTGATTTTGGCGAAGCGCACAAAGACACCATCGAGCACATTCTCAAAGTCGCCGAAACCGTCGGGATGACGGCCGTCGCGGCGATGCCGAACACCAACCCGGCAATAACCAATCTGCAGCAGGCGCTTTTCTATATGCAGAACGCGGAAGCGTGCAAATCGCCAGTAAAGTTCCTCATCTATTTCGGCATCACGAACGACCCGGAACAAGTAAAACAAGTCCCTCAAATGATCCGTGATTTGGAAAAAATGCTCGGTTACCGCTGCGTGATGGGAATCAAGCAGTACTGCGCTCACTCGACGGGCAACATAGGCGTCATCCACGACAATGATCAGCTGCACAACATGGCGATACTTGCGGAAGAAGGGTATGAGGGCGTGCTCGTCGCGCACGCGGAAGACCATTCGCTTATGGACGACTCACTCTTCAATCCGGCAAGCCCTCGAAGCTGGGCGGAATACTGCCGGCCGCCGCACTCGGAGATAATTTCCGTGCACAAAAACATCGCATTCAAGCGAGCGTCAGGATTCAAGGGGCGCCTGCACATCGCGCACACCTCGATGCCCGAGTCAGTCTACGAGATCAACCAGGCGAAAAAAGAGGGAATGAACATATCCTGCGAAGTCACGCCGCAGCACATACTGCTCGACTGGAACGCGCTGAACGGCGAATACGGGCTGCGCCGCAAGATGAACCCTCCGTTGAGGCACACCGGGGCGAACGTCGCGATGCGCGAACTGCTGAAAGACGGCTCCATCGACTGCATCGGCACCGACCACGCGCCGCACACCCTCGCGGAGAAAACCGGACGGGTTTTGGACGCGAAAGGGAAACCAATGTACGCGTCCGGCATGACGGGCCTGCAAATCTATCCCTCATTCATCGAACACCTCAGAAAGAACGGATTCTCTGAAAAACGAATCAATGAAGTCACATTCTCAAAAGCCAACGAGCTGTTCAAGCTCGGATTGGAACCGCGCGTCTGCGTGCCGAAATCGTGCCCTCAGGAATACGAATTCAACCCGTACGAAGGCACCGGCGCGCTATGAATCCTGTCCTCCTTTCTCGCGTCGAGCGATGGCTGCGACCATGGCTTGTTTCGGGCGACCCCAAGAACGCGGTCACATGCTATTCCAAAGGACGCAAGGATTTCCTCGCGCGATTGGTCGAGGAAACTCCGAAACCGTACGTCCCGCCAACACACCTGACCGTCCGAATGTGGAACATGACGTTCAATTCTCCATTAATGAACGCGGCAGGGATGTTCAAAAATGGAGAAGGGTACGACTTATGCGTACGGCAAGGAGCCGGCGCGTATCTCGGCGGGACGACGACGGCGTACAAGCGCGACGGCAACGAAAAGGACGGCATCAAACATCCGTTCGTCCCGTATCCTCGCTCAGGGGCGGCGTCAAACTGGATGGGGCTGCCGAACGACGGCGACCAAGCCGTCGCGTATCGGATGTATTACGTGCAGCGCTCGATTCCATTGGGGATGAGCGTCATGACCGACTCGAACATTCAAGGCACTGAAGGACTTCTGAAGCTCGTCGAAGGGATGCACAAGTACCGCAAGATGGGCGTGCAGTTCCTCGAGATGAACCAGAGCTGCCCGAATACAGGCCACGGCAAGCCTGACTTTGAAACCATCGAGAAAAGTTTGAAATACGTTTCGGAACATTTTTTGCAGCACGAACGGGCAGTTCCGGTGGTTGTGAAGCTTTCGAATGATACAAAGACTGAGGATGTCCCTCAATGGATGGATTTGCTGTTCTCATTGGGTTACAACGGGGTTAACTTCGGAAACACGTCGACGGATTACATCGGCATCCGGCCGCGCATCCATCCTAAGGAACAGGCGCTTTTTGATTATTTCACGCAAATATTCACCGGAGGGATCAGCGGACGGCCGTTGAAGGAAAAGTCATTGGAGCTGTGCACGGCTGCCGCGGACTATGAAAAGAACGGGGCACCCAAGCAAGAGTTCCACGTCTGGCGCACGGGCGGAATCGATTCGGCAAAAGACCTAGAAGAATCTCGGAACGCCGGCGTGTCGATGAACCACTGGTTCACTGGCTATTTCGAGAATTTTTCTAAATACGGGCACAAATTGTACAAGAGACTGTTTGAGAAGTTAGCTTAGTTGCTTTCCTTCTCGTTGGTGCGTCCTTGCAGATTTTGAGTCAGTAGCTCGATCGTAATTAAAATTGATGCCGTACTACGTCCAATCGGGGCGGTAAAAAGTTCACGTTGGGCGTACAAAGGCTTAAAAAGAAAGAACGCTGAATATTGTCTAGTGGACCCGCGAATAAAAGAGGACATACTGGCAGTTCTTAAGGACGCTATCGAAGCTTTGAAGTCAAATAATTTCACCGTATTAGGCGAGCTATCCAACCACACCATCCACAACGCGAGCATCTATCAGGATGAAGACTCGACGTCGACGGCTATTCTTATCTACGCAATAGGCAAAGTTGTTCAAAGGTGCACAGAGACTTCGTGCCCCGTGCCCTTGGTCTCGCCAATACTCGCGAAAGCCCAAGACGGATTGCTGCGCGACAAGGACGGACTGTTCCACGCCGCGTTCGCGGAAGCCTTTGACTTGATCAGCAAGCACGACGAGCACCTCAAGATGTACATCGAGGAAGTGCTCAGCAAAGCAAGAGTCAAGAAAGGAAGCAAATTGTACGAGCACGGAATCTCCGTCGCGAGAATCGCGGACATGCTCGGAGTTTCTCAGTGGGAGCTGTATTCCTATCTCGGCAAAACGACGATGACCGCGCAAGAAACCCCGACGAGCGCAACGAAACGGCTGCAAATGGCGCGGGAGTTGTTCAAATGAAGACGCTCTTCTTCGATGCTGGTCCAATTATTAGTTTAACGACGAATAATTTATTGTGGCTGATTCCAAAACTGAAAGAAGTTTTCAACGGCGAATTCGCGATAACGGACGGCGTAAGGTACGAGCTCGTCGTCAAGCCGCTCGAGACCAAGAAGTTCAAATTCGAGGCCTTGCAGGTGCAGGGCATGGTCGAAAAGAAAGCACTTGATGTGGTGAGTTCGCCCGCAATACGACAGAAGGCAGCCTATCTTCAGAATCTCGCGAACAGAATCTTCGTTATTCGACGACAACCGATGCAGATACTTCAGAACGGCGAATGCGAGACGCTTGCGGCGGCGCTGTTGATGAACGCGCCTGTGATAGTTTGTGATGAGAGAATCACTCGCACGCTCATTGAAGCCCCGCACCAACTGCAAGAACTGTATGAACGACGGCTGCACGAGAAAGTCGAACGCAACGACCAGGCGCTGCACGAGTTCGTCAAGGCCGTGCAAGGCATCAAAATCATCCGCTCAGTTGAACTCGTCTTGATAGCCTACGAGAAAGGACTGCTGAACGAATTCTTGGTGAACGTGCCGAATGTGCGGCGAGAATTGCTCGAAAGTTTGTTGTGGGGCGTTAAATTGCATGGAACTGCGATTTCTGAAGACGAGATTGCGGAACTCGTTAAGTTAGAATTGAAGAAGTAATCACAAAAAGAACTTTGCGATTCTTTTCTCTATATCCGGATATGGTTTGCGGTCAAGCAGCTCATGGCGTTCAGACAAAATTCTTTTCGCTTCATCGATGTCGAGTTGCAACTTTTTTCTTTGCTCATCGATCTGACGCTCCGTTGTGTAAAAATCAACCTTGAACGCATTCCATTCCCGAACAGAAGTGATTTTGACTTGCTTGATGCTGCCCGTATCAAATGTATGAAATACCTTACGAAGCGAGTTGCCGCGGTCCAGAGCGTGCTGAACGATAATGCGATCACCACGACGAAACGGCGCGTCTTGACGAACAGCTCGCCAATGATCACTATAACACCCAAGGCGATAACCCAAACCCGTCAGCTCATAACCATCACAGTCCCGTTCAGGCCTCTTTTGCGCTTTAAATATGTGATCTGAGGACAAATATAGTTTATTTCCGCCTCTCCAAAAGCGATTCTCCTGATTTGCGACATATATCTGAATGCAAGCGGGCTCCGCTTGACACGGCTTCCCGTACACTCGATAAATGCGCACTTCTTGCGAATGACTCATGACTCCATTTGCAGAATTCACGTTTAATAACGTTAAGTATCAGACATCCATACTGAGCACTATCTCGCGACAATCTGGTAGAACGCGTCGAAAATCGGCGTATCTGTCGCGAAACTGTAGAAATGGGCGTTCGTTTCCAGGCAGGCATGCTTAATCATCGCGTTGTGGACCTCCAACAAGTTCAAGTACTTCTTTTTCAAATAGGGGGAGATGTAGGTTCGCAACTGCGTGCCGGATTCGGAGTCCTTGAGTTTGACTTCTCCTTCGACGTCCAATTCCTTTTCGGTCTTGTCCAGGACTTGGATTAATCGCACGTCGTGGCCTTTGAATCTGAGCAATGCGGTCTTGATTTCCTTGATGTCGTACAGGAAGTCGGAGATGATGATGACCATGCTCTTCGAGCCAATCATTTTCTTGTAACGTCCCAACGATTCCTCGAAGTTCGTGACGCCTTTGGCTTTCTTTTCGTTCAAGTAATCAACGATTCCGGCGAGCTGCTTTCTTCCCTTCTTCGGACGGAAGAGCTCGAGCTTTTCGGCGAACGTCGACATGACGAAGCGCTCATTGTTCTTCATGGCAAGATACGCGAAACCGATGCCGAGCATGGCGGCGTAATCGGATTTCTTCACCGGGTCGCCGAAGTTCATCGACGCGGAAAAGTCGGAAATGATGTGCACGGTGAGGTTGCGTTCCTCCTCATGCTTCTTGATGACTAAACGGTCTGTACGCGCGTAGACCTTCCAGTCAATCATGCGGTAGTCTTCGCCGGGAGCGTAGGTTGAATAGTCACGGAAGACTAATCCTCGACCTAAGAATGCGGTGCGACGCTCACCCACGTAGTTCGACGTGAGATGCTTGTTGACGATCAACGAGAATCGGTCCAGGATCTTCAGGAAGCTGAGGTCTATCAACGAAGAACCTCCTCTGACATACTGTTCGCAATCATTTCAGCAATTGCTTGATGACGTCGTCCTCGGACATGCCCTGGCGCTCGGCCTCGAAGTGGAGCACGATGCGGTGCCGCAAGACAGGAAGCGCAAGCGTGTTGATGTCGTCCTTGCTGACGAACTTTCGGCCTTCCAATAAGGCTCGCGCCTTGGCTGCGAGGATGAGACCGATGCTCGCTCGCGGCGATGCGCCGAACTCGATCAAGTCCTTCTTGGTTCGCGTCGTGTTGATGAGCTTGACAGCGTACTGCTTGAGGTCGTTCGCAATCGGAACCTGCTTCGTCAACGACTGCAAGTACAGAAGCGTTTCCTTGTTCAAGACCGGCTTCAACTGCGGTTTTTTCCAGACTTCCGTGAAGCGGTTGACGATTTCGACTTCTTCATCGAACGTCGGGTAAGTTGCACGGACTTTCAACAGGAATCGGTCAGACTGGGCTTCGGGCAACGGGTACGTTCCTTCCTGTTCGATCGGGTTTTGCGTCGCGATGACGAAGAACGGCTCGTCCAGCTTGAACGTGTTGTTTCCGACGGTCACTTGCTTTTCTTGCATTGCCTCGAGCAAAGCTGATTGCGTTTTGGGCGTGGCTCGGTTGATTTCGTCTGCCAAGACGACGTTTGCGAAGACCGGACCGGGCTGGAACTTGAAGGTTCGCTTGCCTTGGGTGGATTCTTCGATGATGTAGGTGCCCGTGATGTCGGACGGAAGCAAGTCAGGGGTGCTTTGAATACGGCTGAACTTGAGGTCGATGAGTTGGGCTAACGTCTTGACGCTCAACGTCTTGGCAAGCCCAGGATAACCTTCCAAGAGCACGTGACTGTCACAGAAGAGGCCGATGACCATCTGCTGGAGCATGTCCTTCTGGCCGACGACGACCTTCTCCATCTCACTGAAGAGGTATTCGAATGTTTTCTTGACTTCTTCAACACTGCGCATCAGGTCACCTTCTTTTGTTTTTTATCAGGAGTTATTGTTTATAAACGTTATGCTTGGGATTTGGCGTCGTATGACCTTTTTACCGGCACGTTTTGTTTCGTTACGGCCATTATCCTAGTTGCTAACGAGCGACGTCCAATCGGGGCGGTAAAAAGTACACGAGGGACGGCAACGTGCGGAATGTTCTTGTTCATTTCATACTCTTGAAGTAGTTTCGCACAATCCCTTGGTATTCCTTCGGGATGTCTTCGGTGAATGCCGTGTCGGTTGAGGCTTGAATCTCGTTCGGGTCGTGCTCGCTGAATTCACGCTTTTCGGCGTCGCGGACATCGCCCATCTTAATACCGGAACCGTCAGGGTTTAACTCCAGATTAAGCTCTTCCGTGCCCATCTCAATAACGGTTGCGTTGCCATACAGGTCGCTTTCGTCAATCAAGGTCACTTCCTTGACTAACACCGCGTTCTTCGAGTCTTTGTTCGACAGTTTGCCGAAAATGCCGGCACCGCCGCTCAGTAAATTTCCGCTCGAAACCCCGATCTCGCTCAACAAATACGTCGCATCGAGGAAATGGATGTTCAATGCCGAGACGGCGATGATGATGAAACACAATATAGCAATCGTGACCAATTGCTTCGTCATCGAGCCAAAATGCAAAAACGCAGACGTCTTAATCAAACGCATCTTGTCGATGACTTCAGTGTGCAAGCCTCTGACGACCTCGTTGTCCTGGTTGACGCTGTCAGCGGCAGTCCTAAGCGCTTCTCTTAACTGCGGAACCTGCTCCTCGACGTTCGTATAGCCTGCTGACTTCAAGAGCGTTCTTGTGTGCCAAATAAAATATATCGCAAACGGAATGAGCGCCCAATACCACGACAGCGTCAACAATATGGCCGCCAACACGCCGGCAAGCAAGACGACGAAACTATCCACAAGGCTGTTGAACATCCCGATGCCGAACAGCACGGAACGCAATTCCAACAACGCCTTGCCGATAGGCTTCATCAGCAGTCGCCCTCCGAAGCGTCAGGCGTTGACGATAAGCAGTCCACTTCATCGTCCAAATCGTTGACCTCATCCTCGAGATCCTCAACCTTGTCCTTCTGCGTCTCGACATCAAGCGTCAACTGCACAACCTGCTTGTTCAAATCTGAGACTTGCTTTGACTTCGCCACGATTTGCTCCGTAAGATCCGCCACGTCGGCCTGCAATTCGGCCGTCGTCTTCTGCAGCTGGTCGGCCGTTGTCTTCGCGTCCGTGTACTTTTCGGTGAACGTTTCCTCTCGGCTGGCTTTCAACTCAAGCTCGACCTGCGCCTTCTGCAAGATCGTCTTGTAGTTCTCGGCCTGCTCGGTGAGGTTCTGAAGCTCCATCAGTTTCGCGTCATACTCCGCGTTCACTTTCGTGAATCTCGCCTGAAAAAAGAGCGTTGCGCCGACCAATGTGCCCGCCACAAGCACAATCAGGAATAATAACAGCATGTTCGCGTTCTTGTTGATATACGTCATCGTCGCATCATCCTCCTCAAAAATACCTCGATCAGGAAAAGTATGGCTGCGATGACCGCGAGGTGCCAGCGGAAGTAGTCCTTCACCTTCATCTCCTTGACGGCGTGGCTCTGGGCGAACTGCACCAATTGGTCGGCCGCGTCGGCGGCGTAGAACTGGCCGCCCGTGCCTCTGACTAACTGCTCTAATTCCTTGCTCATGCCCAAGGGTCCGCTTTCGGCCGGATAGTTGGCCGCGTAAGTCGCGCCAAGGATTTCGTGGAAGCCCGTTTCTTTCGGCGTGATATCTGCTTGGTAGGTGTCGGGCCGTATCTTGAAAAAGCCAATGCCTTGCGCGGTCGGTTGGGTTGCGGCCTTGATGGTGAGTTCCGTCGGTTCGTTCACGCGTGTGTCTTTGATGTCCACGAAGTTCGAACGCTTTCGGTCGGGATCGCCGTTGACCCAGTTCATTGAACGGATGAGGAGTTTGCTGTTCGCCGAGGAAAGCATCTCGCCTGCCCAGGCCGAGCCGTCGTCAGTCGAGTAGGCTGCGACGCGACCGAGTCCTAAGCGCCAGGTCGTGAGGATGGGTTCGCCGGTCGAAGTGACGACCAACGTTCTTCCGGTCGTCTTCGGCGCGACCGCGTTGAACCCGAAAATCGTGGCGTTCGTCTCGATGCCGTCCGTGATGAAATGGTTCGAGTCAAGGACGTTGACGCCCCATTCCTGCGCCTTCTCGGCTTCAGGCTTCTTGACGTCGCCGAACAGCAGAGTGAATCGGCTTCGATCGCTTGCTTTGAAATAGACTCCGCCCGATAATGCTGCTAATGACTTCATGACGTCTTCATCGACCCGGTCCGCGACGAATGTCGCGTCGCCGACAGCGACGCCAACGGTGTAGACTTTGATGCCATTCTTTCGCGCCATGAGAACGGCGTCCTTTGCCGCTTGTTGGTCATTGGGGAAGAGCATCCCGTCGCTGATGATGATGATGTTCTTGCTGCCGTGCGTGCCTTTCAAGAGGTCAATCGATTGCGCGATGCCGAGGTGCATCTTGCTGCTTCCCGAACCGTAAATTGCGGCGAGCTTATTTTCCAATCCAATCAAATCCGACTTGTAGCCCATCGGGGAAACCGTGAACGCGATGTTTCTGAACGCCGTGATTCCTAATTTGACGTTCGGACTCATTTGGCGGATGATGTCCAACGCGAGCTGCTTTGACGAGAATATTCCGCCGCCCTCATCCGAGCTGACGCTCAATGAGGCGTCAATCAGAACAACGATATTGACGTCGCCGGCTTCCTTGCCAGGTGTTCCGACGACGACCGGCAAGAGCGTCTCGAAGAACGAGCTCTTGTACGCGCCCTTGTCGTACGAGCCCTGGCCGCCGACCGCGACGAGGCCGTTGCCGTCCTGCAGATAGTCTCCTAACCTCGTTACGTCATCGTCCGAGATGGAGCTGCCGTACAGGTCGTTCGTGACGACCGCGTAGTACGGCTCAAGATCTAATGGTAAGGTTGACGTGGTGGTGACATCATAGACTTGTCTTAGGAGATTCTCTATCGGGCTGTTCGTGACCTGCGACCACAGTGCGATTTTTGGCTTTTGGACGACCTTTATTGTTTTGTAATAGATGTTGTTTTCCGGAACCTTATCCGTTTCCGTTATTCTCGCTTCCAAGCGGTGGAACCCTTCGCTGAACTTTTCCGTGATGGTGTAAACACCAGGCTCAGTGAACTCCTGCTTGAGCTTGCCATCTATTAATAGAGATGCGCTGATGGGCTTCTTCGCCTTGCTCGCCCAAGCGACGGTTACGGTGAACGTGTTGTCGACATTCGCGACGGTCTTGTCCGGCCCGTCAATCTTGATCCAGCCGTCGTCGTCATTTGTGACTAACGTGATTGCGTTGAACGTGATGTTGTGCGTCACGGCGAACAGCGCGACGTCGCCCAAGGATGCGCCTGAAGTTGCTTGGCCATCCGTAACGAGAACGACATTGTCGCCCTCTCGCACGGTGTTGAGAATGCTGTCGCCTAAAGGCGAGGAAGTTCCGGACGCGATGCTATGCATTTCTACGTTGATTGCTTGTTCAAGTCTTGCTTTCAAATTGTCCGCCGTGTTTGACGGGTAGAGATTCATCGATTGCGAATTGTCCGCCAATATCTTGAGGAAGGGATCGCCGGAAACGGTGCGTTGTCGTTCCATGAACGGCGAAGCGATAGCTAAGACTAACGCAATGATTGCCAGGCTTCTGAACAACAGGATCGCGATTTGCTGTCGTCTACGCATCCATTTTGTCGCTCGGTCCTCGGCGAGCTTGACGAAATCATGGCGCAAGATGAGGAACAACAGGAAAATCAAAATAGGGATAGCGACGAGCCACGCCGGCTTTTCGACGTGCGCGAGGAACGTCGCCCAGCCGTCAACCAAAACTTGCGTGAACGTCATACGTCCCCTCGCAGCTTGATGTACGCCAGTTCCGCGAACAGGATTATTAATGCGGCGAGCAAGAGCGGCCACTCCCACGCGAACTGGCGCTTTTCTCGGACGGGAGTGAGCGCAACTTCGTCTAACGCGTCGCCGATCTTTTCTCGCGGGCTGATGTCCGATTCCTTTTCGCTTAACAGATTGACGGCGATGGTTCTATCTTGCAGTCGATACAATCCTGCCTTGTCAAAAATTAAACGGCTCGTCGTTATTTTTCCGTCCGGCGTCATGACGTCCATCTCGTGGTCCAAGACAAGCGTGTTCCCGGTTTTGTCATTCATGCTTCGGATGTCTTTCTGGTTTGTCGCGAACTTGATGAGCTCGTGCCAGAAAATCGGATAATACGGGGAGAACTTGAAGTCCGAATTCTTTTCCAAAATGCCGTACCAGATTAATTTTCCGCCTCCGGGGACGGTCGCGACGGTGATAACGGCAGTTCCGTTGCCCGTTTCTGCTACTGGAACGACGCCGGGTTGGAGACTTGTTGTGAAATATGACGGGAGCTTACCAAATTCGATGTTCTTCGTGAATCGTGTGGGGTTTGCGACTTGGACCAATCCTTCGGTTTCCGTGCCGACGAGGCCGAACGGCACTAATCCGCGGTAGTCAATGCCCAATGAGCCTTCTTGGGCGGCAACAATGATTGTTTTTTGATCGTTTTGGGCTTCTTTGAGCAAATCATCATACGTTCCAGGGAGGACTTCCGCGCTGTCAACGTCGTGAATTATTGTGATGTCAAAATCTCCCTTTGAAACGATGGGAGGCTGACTGACGGTAAGTTCGATAATCGGGGAGGCTTTCAATGCGTTTTGCAAGAAATCGCTCGGATGGTTAGTGATGAGGTGGACTTTCACGGGTTGGTAGTCCGGCGAGCTCGTGCGGATGAGGTTGTCGATGGGAAGATCGTCTTCGGGCGAGAGCTTCAACTCTGCGACGTTCGGAAGCGTCTTGAACACGTACGGCTCGATGCCCTTCGCCGGGATGACCAATTGCTTCGTCTGTTCGCCGACGCTCAAGGTGAACGTCCCTTCGGCGTCATTGTAGTTCTTGATGTAAGCTGTTGTTACTCCATCTTCGACGACCAAGTCGATGAATCCTGCGTTCGTTTTCTTATTCTCTGCAACGTTGATGAAATTGACGACTAAACCTCTACTTGTTAGGACGGCTTTCGCGATTTCGGGTTCGACGCCGCTCGTCGCGAGGAAGTCGCTGATGACGACGACACGGCCTTCCTTTCCTCGCAAAACTTCACCGGCGAGGATGATGGCGTCGCCTAACGCGCTTTCGGTGTCATACGGTTTCAACAGATTGAGGTAGCCTGCTGCATCTCTTTCGTTCACGTCACTGACGCCCATTCCAGGACGGTTTCTTGCGACGATAATGGTGTTTCTCGTTGTGAGGGCGTCCTTGGCGGCGTCTTTTGCTATTTCAAATCTTGTTTCGCCGTCCTCGTTTGTCTGCATGCTCGCGGACGCGTCCAACACAATGACGGTGTTTGATGACGCGATGTCATGATTGATGCTGATGGAGGGCTTGCACGCGACTAATGCTAAGAGCAAGATTAACAGGAATTGCACGAGGAACAAAAAGTCGTGGACAAACACGCGGAAGAAACTGAGGAGTTTGCTTCTGCCCGAGGCCTTCATGAAGAACATCAGGCTCGGAATTTCCTTCGTTTTCGGCCGCGGACGGATCAAATAAAAGAGAATAAGAGGGACTAATAGGAGCAACCAGATTAATCCGCTTGGCTCACCTATCGTAATAGGCCCTATGTTCATTACTCACCAATTTTCTAGTATGGGAAAAGGTATACTGAATTTATAAAGGTTGTGATTAGACTATATTTAGTCACTAGAACCGGCAAAATAATCCGTAACTTCATCCTCAATATGGCGCTGCATCTTCGAATCCATCTTGCCCTTGACACAAACGGTCTTCCGCAGCCGTTCCGGCGCCGGCGTTTGCCAGACCTCATCCAATGACCGCAGCACGGCAAGCGCATAGCTAAAATGATTTCTTGACGGAGTCTCGGACTCATTGTGGAACAACGGCAATGTCGCGACCAAGATCTGCTTGAACGTGGGAACGAGCAATTTTGCGCTTTCCCGAGGCATGAGCGCGAGCGAACGATCAAGATACTCTATGGCATACGTCACGAGATCTCTTCGGTGCACCTTCAACTCATTCCAGGCGAGCAGCCCGTGCTCGAAACTCAATGACGCGTATTGCTCCGCGCGCGCGGGCACCTGATCGGCAAGAAGCAAATATGCCCGAGAAATGTTAAGCTTCGCGTCAGAAGCAAGCCGCGGAAATTTGTCCTTGCACAGTTCGCGGCACTTCTTGAAATCGTGCAGCGCGCGAAGGAAGTATTTGGGCTCTTTGGAGATTTCCGCGACCTTGCGCGCAGAAACCCCCCGCGAATAAAAATAACTCTCGAGCTTTCGCGCATCATATTTCTGCAACGACGGCAAAGCCGCCTTAAATGCAGCATAGGAATCCTTCATGAGCGCAGGATTGTTCGTTAAAGATGCCTGAAGCTCCATGAACTGAGCAATATGCGTGCACAAATGAGCGTACGCAGTCCTCAAACTGCTTCGCGATCGAGCAAGCGCATTACCCGACATCATATCCATTCCTTTCTGCGCGTAATTGACGGCAATCTCCATCGTTTCCGGCGTCATCCAGGTCTTGTTCGCCGAGAAGGTCGCACCATGAATGCCATTAGAGATTGTCTTCGTCAGCTTTTTTATGTGGAGAAACGTCAATTCTTTCGCGATCGCAGGGTCGTTCGGATCCGGGTGCTGATGCAGAAACGAAATGACTTTGTCGACATGATCGACGTCCATAGCGCGATGATAGTTCAGGTTCAGATTCCGCTCCAAGCCTGCCAACGATTCCATGAATGAAGGGTCATGATACCCTATTTAAAGCTTTCTATAGTCACTACTATTAAGTTACTACTATTTTAGAATTAATCCGTTTCAGGCTCTCTTTGCAGTCTCGGATACGTTCCGGTCGCCATGAACACAGCCATGATCTTCGCCGCGACGCCCTTGTCTTTGTCTTTGAGTGTGTGGCCGTCCATCTTTGCGGTTGCTAATGCAATCAATTCGCCTTTCAATGAGAATATCCCGATGGTGTCGTTCAATTCGATGTCCGCGTCATATCTGACGATGCCCGGAATGTGCAACAGCGCGCCGTGGCACAGGCTTTCGACGGCGGAGTCCATGACCCAAATCTTCGGCAGATGGTCCGCGCCCTTTTCGACGGGCTGGATGCACTTTCTCAGGAACTTGTCGTTCTTTTCATTCTGGTAATACCACAGCGCATCTTCGAGATCCTGCAACGTAACTGACGTAGCTGTCTGGAACGGACCGGCTTTGGTTCTCACGAGTTCGGCCATGTGGGCGCCGGTTCCTAATTTCTCACCAACATCATGGCACCACTTTCGGACGTACGTTCCGGCCTGACAGCCCATCTTGAACAAAACATCTCTTCCTGAGACTTCGATGACGTCGATGTAATAGATTTCTCGCGTTCTGAGTTGACGCTTGACTGCGCTCCTGATGGGCGGAAGTTGACGGATTTTTCCAGTAAATTCTTTGATGACGCTGTAGACTTTGCCCTCGGGGATGTCGTCGTGCAGATGCATCAGCGCGACGTACTCCTTTCCGGCGCTGAGTAGGGCTTGGACAATTCTTGTTGCCTTACCTAACGCCGTCGGAAGAACGCCCGTCACCATCGGGTCAAGCGTTCCGGAGTGACCTGACTTTTCGATCTTGAGAATTCTCTGAACGTACGCTGAGACTTGGTGCGAACTCGGACCGGCAGGCTTGTTCACGTTCACGATACCATAATTGATGAACTGCTCAACCGGACGCTTATTGGGCTCGCAGCCGAACTTCTGATCGGTCTTCGTTTTTCTTTTAACGATGACCTCGGGATTCCTTAATTCAAAGGGAAGGACGGATGACATAACTCAGAAATGAGGAAGTTCATTTAAAAGGCTTTGCAGGATCGTATTGTAAACTTACTATCGTTCACGTTACTTTCAAATAACTAAATAATGACAAAATGTTTAATTTATTTTAATGATGCCAATTGACGAAAGAATTAAAATCAATCCAGCAACGATAATTATGATTTGCATTAATGATATGAGATCGCCATTCAATCGCCCCCTAATATTTTGAATGAACATTACTTTCTCACCTCTTTTTTCAAATACTCCACATCTGCTTTCAGATTTATCAGCTGTTCATGTATTTTAAGCTTCTCTTCAAGACGTTGCACACGTGTCTCGTGTTTTTCAAGTTCTTGTGAAAACGACTGGATAGTGTAGAAGACGACAGCTGCTGAAAAAATGAGTGCCGCTATAAGCCGGTATTCTTCGTTAATAAATGCTAAAAGACCAATAACTATGCCTAAAATTCCGAGTATATTAGATTTCCACTCAAAAGACATTAGTTATCTCTTCTGCTCAGTCTTATGTGCCGGATTCGCGGCCGGAGCGGGCTTTGCTGCGGGAGCAGGCTTTGCCGTGGGCTTCGGAGCGGCGGGCTTGCCCGTCAACTTGTCCGCGACCTTTGCGGCGAGACCCTTCTTTTCCTCGGCCTTCTTGGCTTCGGGGAACGCCTGACCGAACAACTGCACTTGCACGATACCCTTGTCGTCGCGTCGGCAGACAACCTTGATCTTCGACGGCGGGTTTCGGATGCCGTGCATCCAGATTTCCTCGTTCGCTTCGTTCAACACTTTGACCGCGTTGAAGTCGGCCGCCTTCATGTGGCGAACCACGAATTCCTTGATCGCCTTCATGGCTTTCTTGGACTTCTTGTAGGTCGGAACTTTCTGCACTTCCTTTCGCAAGGGAATGATGTAGGTTCGTTCGAGGATGGTCATTTTAGGCTCCTAACTTGTTGCGTCGCCAGTTTCGCTTGACGTGCGTGTGTCTTCCCGGGTGAACTCGTCGACCCTTTCCGTAAATCTTCGGAACGGTCCAGAACGGCGCCCATCGGGTTTGCGTGCCTGCCTTTGCGAGTCGCTTTTTCTTCGACGGGTGCTTGTAGCGCGCCATTTACGCAACCTCTTCAGCTTTCGCTTTCGGGGCCTTCTTGGCGGCTGCGGCGACCTTCTTCGCTTCCTTCTGCGCGGCAATTTCGTCGGCAGTCGGAGCGGCAGGTGACTTCGGGATGGTGATCTTGAGTTCTTTCGCGACTTCGTTGGCCGCCTTGTCTAAGAGACTGTGGCCCTTCGGCGTGATCATGCGTCCCTTGTGAACGCCCTTCGCGCCGTGCTTGATAAGACCAGCTTTTTCCATTTGCTGGAGAAGCTTTCGGATGATGTTAGTGGAAGCCGCCTTGAATCGCTCGGGGGCGTGACCCATGTTCTTAGCGCCGCCGAAGTGCTTTGCTAATTTTGAAGTTCCAACGGGACCGATGATCGCGATTCGACGGAGCATTGCCGAAGCTCGGATGTGCCACCAGTCCTTCTGGACGGGAGGTCGCTCTCGATTGACGCCGGTCTTGACAAACGAAGCCCAGCTCGGCGCCTTGATTTCAGGAGCCTGCTTCTTGAGCTCGACAGTAACGTGAGCGAGAAGCTTGTCTGTCGGAACATCGTAGTGACCCATTGTTTTTCCTCATAGTTGCGCTTGCGCGCGACGGTGGATATGGTTTCCCAGTACCCAGATACATTGACGTGCTGAATGGGGGTATTTAAAGGTTGCGCTCAAGCGTTCATAACGCTTGAGCAAAGTCCTTCTCGTCTCGCTTCCAGAAGCAATTCATAAGCTGTTTGCTACGCAAACAGGGTTGCAAGCTTCTCTCAGCTCAACGATGTCGGACCACGCAAGTGAGAAATATCGCTAATGCAATTCCCGTCTCAGAACCTTGTGCGCGGCGTTGATTTTCTTGAACTCCTCGATGTTGCCATCAGGACGGTCAGGATGGTGCTTCTTCGCGAGCTCCTTGTACTTCTTGTCGATCTCTTCCAAGTCAAGCGAGTCAGCATCGATGCCTAAGACCGCGCGCGCTTCTCGGCGCTGCTCTTCGACGTCGTCCTCTTCCGTGAATTCGCCGATAAAATCTCTAACCGTCTTTTTTCCGGCGAGAATATCCGAGACTTCGCACTCAAGCACTTTCCAGACGACAGCAAGATTTTCGGCGTAGTTCGGCGAGCCGTTGTAACTATAATGCATGCGGTGACCGTCCAAGAACCAGACAGCCGAGGCCGGAGCTTTCTTCGACGCGATGCCCTGGAGTTCCACGTCAACCTGGTCGTTCGCGATGCCGATCTTCTTCAGCACCATCGCGATGTTGTTGGCGTACTGCACGGCGCGTCGACTAAACGAATCCTTGACGGTGATGGCGGCAAATTCATGCCCTTTGATGTTCAGTATTCCCATGGTCGCGACAAAATTACGGAGAATTTTGTATGACTTGAGGCTTAAAAACGGCTTTATAAAGCTTCGGGTTGAAAACGACGCGGATCAAACGAACAACCAGAATCCGCCAACCTTGCCAGAAAGCCATATAAACCGACGCTATCGCCCTTGTTCATGCTCTTCAACTCGCTCGAATTCCTCTTGTTTTTCCCGATTGTTGTCGCGCTGTATTTCGCCATCCCGCACCGGTTCCGCTGGATGCTTCTGCTGGTCAGCAGCTACTACTTTTACATGAGCTGGAAGCCGGAATACGCCATCCTCATCATGTTCACGACGCTCGTGGACTATTTCGCCGGCATCCAGATGGAGAAGTCCGTCTCGCAGTATCGGCGCAAACTGTTTTTAGGGCTCAGTCTATTTGCCAATCTCGGGATGCTGTTCTTCTTCAAATACTTCAACTTCTTCAGCGAAACCACCCGCGAAATAATAACTCGATTCAGCATTCAGTTCGACCCGATCACGCTGCACGTCATCCTTCCCGTGGGCATCTCGTTCTACACGTTTCAGGCGCTCACGTACACGATTGACATCTACAAGAAACAAATTCGTGCCGAAAAACACCTCGGCATCTTCGCGACGTATATCATCTATTTCCCGCAGCTGGTCGCGGGACCAATCGAGCGCGCCAAGAACCTCTTGCCACAGTTCCGCGAAGAACATTTCGTCGACTACAAGCGCGTCACGGACGGCCTGAAGCTGATGCTCTGGGGATTCTTCAAAAAAATCGTCGTTGCGGACCGATTAGCGGTCATCGTCAACACTATCTACAACAACCCGACGGACTACACGGGAATTCCATTGCTGTTGGCGACCGTCTTTTTCGCGTTCCAGATCTATTGCGACTTTTCGGGCTACACCGACATCGCCATCGGCGCGGCGCAAGTGATGGGCTTCAAGCTTATGGACAACTTCAAGCGGCCGTACTTCTCAAAGTCGTTGGGCGAGTTCTGGCAGCGCTGGCACATCTCACTCTCGAGCTGGTTCCGAGACTACGTGTACATTCCGCTCGGCGGAAACCGCGTGTCCGTGCCGCGCTGGTACGCCAACCTGTTCATCGTGTTTCTCATAAGCGGGCTTTGGCACGGCGCGAGCTGGACCTTTGTCGCCTGGGGAGCGCTGCACGGCGCATACATGGTGCTGGAACAAATCACCAAGCCAGCGAAAGCTAAGCTGTTGCAGTTCACGCGATTGGCAAAATTTCCGCGCGTCACGCAAGCGCTTGAAATCCTGCTCACGTTTGCGCTGGTCAACATCGGCTGGGTCTTCTTCCGAGCGAACACGTTTTCGGACGCTACTTATATCTTGACGCACCTGTTCACGGGCATTTCATTGCACTTCAAGGGATTGAACATCGGCGTCGGCTGGGTCGATCTCGGCATCGTGCTCGGGGCGTTGGCGTTCATGGAATTCGTCCACGTCATCCAGGAGCACAAGAGCATCCGTCAATTCATGGACACGAAACCTATTGCGTTGCGCTGGACCGTGTACGTCATCTTGATCGTCGCCATCCTCGTCTTCGGGGCGCACGAAAGCGCAGAGTTCATCTATTTCCAATTTTAACATGCAAAAACTAATCAAAACCGGACTCGCTTTCATCGGAGTATTCTTCATGCTCTTGACGGTGCTGAACTTCGCGTACATTTGGACAATTGACGACGCGAAAGGCATCAACCGGCATTACGCGGAATTGGACTCGATCGACGCGTCGCAACTGAAGATTGTGTTCTTCGGCGACTCGCACCCGACGTTCAGCGTGAATCCGGCGTACATCAACAATTCCTACAACCTCGCCGAACCATCCGAAACCTACGAGCAGACCTATTATCGCGTGCGCTGGGTGCTCGAAAACATGCCCTTGGTTAACGTATTCGTGCTGAACTATGATTTGCACTCGTTCAACAGCTACCGTGACGGCCAATACGCCGAGAAACGGCCAGAACTGAACTTCATGACGTATTCTGAATTGAGCGCGATGACGAACACGTCGATTCCTTCCTTACTCATCGCGACAAAGCTGCCCCTTGTTGGCAAGGGAAAAGAAATAATCACTTTTGCGATGAGCGACGTGAACAAAACCGAACTGGCGCTCGGCTGGCGAAAATCCGTCGGCGAATTCACCAAGAAGAACATGACAGCAGTCGGAAAGGGCCGCGTCGACTCGCAACTGAAAGGTTATCCTGACATCGTTGATGCGCCATTCCTTGACGCATTCTTCGCGACGCTGGAATTGTTGAAAGAACACGACAAAACCGTCGTGCTCGTCAAGTATCCGCTCTCGGATGCCTACCTTGATGCGGTCGCCGAGAAAGGGCTCAACGTCACGGCATTCTACGCAAAGCTCAACCAGTCGTTCTCCGGCGCGAACATTCCCATTCTTGACTATCAAGAGTTGTATCGATACAACGCGTCGCTGTTCGCAGACTCCGACCATTTAACACCGGAAGGGTCAACGCTATTCTCGCAGCGTTTGGCCCGCGATCTTGATTGACAACATTTTTATACGCGAAAGCATCAGTTCTGAATATGGAAGGCCTACTCGCGCTCGTATTGTTCGTCAGCCTCTGGGAGCTCTATTGGAAGGGCCGAGGACTGTGGATTGCCGCGCAGAAGAAGCACCTGAAATGGTTCATCGCGATGCTGGTCTTGAACACGGTCGGACTGCTGCCGATATTGTATCTCGGATACTTTTCTAAGAAGAAAAAATGAAACGTCTCGCGTTCGTTCTTTTGCTGCTGCTCATCGGATGCTCCGCGCCCGCAACAACGGAAAATGCCATCTCGGACGTCATTCCCGAGCACACGTTGCGCGGGGTCGCGCTGTCGCCCAAGAGTTTTTCCGCAACGGATTTTCCGGCATTCTTCGAGAAAATCAAAGTGTTTGATGCGGTCACGGGCGGCGACGAAGCGACGAATTTGGCGAACGAACACGGCTCGGCGAACATCATCGTGAAGAACGCGAAAAAGTACGAGTACACGCCCATCATCATCGTTGGAGTCAACAAGGACACGAATGCGGATGAGGTTGTCGCTTTTGTCAAAAAATCCCATCCGCCGTTCTTGGGCATCGGCAACGAAATCAATTTCAAGAAAGGGGATCTGGTTGCAACGGTCAATGCGATCAATTCTGCCGTGAAACTTGCGGTGCCGGAAACGCAAACGTTCACCGTCATCCAATACGAGCAATTGCTCGGTAGAAACGACGGATTGTTCGGCGGAGAACGCACGGAACCGAACTGGGAATTGCTTGACGGGATTGAAACTGATCTGATCGCGTTCACGACCTACCCTGGCTTGATCTACAACGCGCCGGAAGCGCTTGATCCTGACTATTATAATCAGATTGCCGAGCATACGAGCAAGCGCGTCGCGTTCTCGGAAACGGGCTGGTTCCGCGACGGACCAACCGGCTGGCCGTCCAGCGCGGAAGAGCAAGCGCGCTTTGCCTCCTGGTTCCTTGAGCATACGACCGCGCTGAACCCGCGATTCTCCATCTGGTCATTCCTGTACGACCAAGCCGCGCCGGCGCCCTTCAACACCATGGGCCTGTTGAAGGACACTGAGACTTCTCCGGCGTTTGAAGCGTGGACGTCCTAAACGTCTGCTTTTCCCCTGCTTACTTTTTACCGGCACGTTTTGTCCCGTCGTTACGGCATCAATTTTGTTTATGATAGAGCCAACTACTCAAAATCTGCAAGGACGAACCAAATGCAAGGACAGCAACGCTCGTCATTTGAGCGAAAACCATTTAAAGCGCGTTCCTTCTGAAATGACTATGATTACGCTCACGTTGCCGGACGGCACGAAAAAGGAGTACGAGAAAGGCGTCACCGGCATGCAGGTCGCCGAAAGCATCGGACGACGGCTTGCGCAGGATGCTTTGTCTATTAGTTTGAACGGAAAGACACAAGCGCTGTTCTTGCCCATCGAAGCGAACGCGAACATACGCATATTCACCTGGAAAGACCCCGAAGGCAAAGCCACGTTCTGGCACTCGACGGCCCATCTCTTCGCGCACGCCGTTTCACGCTTGTACCCGAATTCGAAGAACACCATCGGCCCGCCGGTCGAGGAAGGATTTTACTACGACTTCGACGACTTGAAGATCACACCTGATGACTTCCCGAAAATCGAAGCGGAAATGCAGAAAATCGTTACTGCCGATTTTCCGTTCGAGAAAAAGGACTGGACGTTGGCCGACGTAAAGAAAATCCAGGGCAACAACCAATACAAGATCCAATTAGCAACTGAATTTTCCGCCGCAGGCGAGAAGTTGACGGCGTACAAGGACGGCGAATTCATCGACTTGTGTGAAGGCCCGCACATCCCTCGAACGGGACTGATCAAAGCGTTCAAATTGCTGAAAGTTGCGGCTGCGTACTGGAAAGGCGACCAGAAAAACAAGCAACTCACTCGAGTGTACGGCATCGGCTTCCCGGCGAAGAAAGACTTGGACGCCTGGGTCACGCTGCAGGAAGAAGTCGCGAAACGCGACCACAGGAAGATCGGAAAGGAATTAGGACTCATCATGTTCCACGAATGGTCTCCGGGCTCGCCGTTCCTGCTGCCGAAAGGCGCAATCATCTACAACGAATTGCAAAAATTCGTGCGCAACGAATACGCAAAGCGCGGCTACCAGGAAGTCATCACGCCGCAGCTGTTCAACAAGGCGTTGTGGCAACAGTCAGGCCACTGGGACCACTACAAGGAAAACATGTTCATCATCAACGTCGACGACGACGAGTTCTCGCTCAAGCCGATGAACTGCCCGTCGCACTGCCTGATTTTCAAGGAAGGGGCGCACTCGTACCGCGAGCTGCCGTTGCGCATCGCGGACTTCTGCATGCTACACCGTAACGAGCTGCGCGGCGTGCTCGGCGGACTCACGCGCGTTCGCAAGTTTTCGCAGGACGACGCCCACATCTTCTGCACCATGGAACAGATACAATCGGAAATCCATTCCTTGCTCGAATTCATCAAATACGTCTACACCGACGTGTTCAAGATGCCGTTCATCGCAAAACTAAGCACCAAGCCAGAAAAATCGCTTGGCAGCGCCGAGACCTGGCAAAAAGCCGAGGCATCGCTGGCTGCCGCGCTTGACGCGGCGAAGATGCCCTACGTCATCAACGCAGGCGACGGGGCGTTCTACGGCCCGAAAATCGACTTCGACGTCAAGGACTCGCTTGGACGAACCTGGCAGTGCGCGACCGTGCAGCTCGACTTTAATTTGCCCGAACGAT
Source organism: uncultured Methanosarcinales archaeon (assembly GCA_964550175.1). GTDB lineage: Archaea > Nanobdellota > Nanobdellia > Woesearchaeales > ARS49 > DSQK01. The sequence goes on from CAZJXP010000001.1 coordinate 244,582, forward strand.
TCGCGCTTGAATATTCCGACGCGGACAACTCGGTCAAGCGACCCGTCATGATCCACCGAGCCGTGCTCGGATCATTGGAACGATTCCTCGGCGTATTGATTGAGCACTACGCGGGCAAGTTCCCGATGTGGTTGGCGCCCGTGCAGTGCATCGTATTGCCCATCTCCGAGAAAGTGAATACCTATGCAAATCATGTCGTCAAAGAAATGAAAGCGCACGGCATACGCGCGGAAATCAACGACGTATCCGAGACCTTGAACAAGAAAGTGCGCGAAGCGCAACTGGCGCAGATCCCGTACATCCTTGTTGTCGGCGAAAAGGAACAGACAGACAAGACGGTTTCAGTTAGAACCAGAGACAATGTCGTGCACGGCGAGAAGAAGGTTGACGCCTTCATTACAGAAATCAAAAAAGAAATAGAAAACAGAGTCTAAATCCCCCTATATTCTTGCTCGCGCTTTTCGAGAATCTCTTCCACGCTCAAGTCGAGCTCGTGCTGAATGACGTCGAGGCGTTCGTGCTGCTCGTTCGCTCGCGCGTCGTTGGCATTGCCTAATTCCGAGATGGGCTGGTTGCTCAATTGCGCGAGGTCTGACGCGGCCTTGTCAGTCGCGACGTGGAACTCCTGCATGCGCTCCACTAACTTTCCGTATTTTCTCAGCATCCCGACGCAGCGCTGCGTGACTCCCGTCGTGTCGTGCTCGAACTGGTATTCACGGAACACGCGCATGATTTGTTGTTGGTCGATAAGGGCGAGCTCAAGATTGTCCTGGAATCTGACCAATGCTCTTGTGGTCTCGTAACGGCTGTTGACGTACGACAGGATGAGGTTGTGCGCACGGACAGCGCCGCCGACCATCCGCGAGGCGTTGAGCTCCTTGTCAATGTCTTTTCTTGATTTGAGCGGCAACGGCCCTTGTTCCGGGGCTTGCGCTTCTTTCGCCTGCTGCTCTATTTTGTTGGCGGCTTCCTTGTGGCCGCGATACTGCTTGCCCAAGTCCGCGAGGATGGTGTAAAGACCGTCGCGTTCGCGTTCCAAGGTTTCCTCCTGACCGCGGTGCTTGTCCAGCAACTGATGGTTCTCGAAGTACGCGACGTCGTGCACGTTTATCGCGTCGTCCAACGAGCGCTGGGCGATGGCGTTGCGCTTCTTTTGCAAGTATGATTTCGCTGTCGTTGATTTGAGCATGCGCAGTGATTCGTAGCAGAGGCGTTCGCCCAACGTCAGGTAGCGCTTTCCCTGCTCGACGCTGCCGGTCGTGATTTGCAACACGGCGTCCGTGATGGTGTCCGCGCGCTTGACTTGTTGTAATAGTCTTGTTTCAGCTACGGCCGCCCAGTTGGTGTCGGGCGCGTGGCGCTCGCCGAGGTACGATTTCATCCGGTTGAGAATTTCGTCGCCCAAATCCTTCTTTTCATAGTCCATTGGCATGATCATTTTTGTTCCCCCCTCTGTTGTCTCAAGTAGTCTCTATGTTGTTCGATTTTCTGGTCTAATGTGTCAAGGCCGTATTCGGTTAGCCTGATGGCTTTCTGCGTGCACTCCAGACCCTTGTCCGCCATCCGGTTGATGTCGGGCTTTCTGTCGTATCTGTTTTCACAGCTCGACAGCGCGTACAAGCTTCCTACGGTTATTGTACCGTAGACTGCGAAATTTCTGATCATCTTACCGATTCCCATTGGAACCACCTCAACAGTTCGTAAGACGATTCTTTTTAGGTGTCTTTCCCGAGAAAAACCGGAAGATTTGCGGAAAAAGCGGAAGAATGACGGAAAATGAGGGGCTCTTGTATAAATAGAATTATTGCCGAACTACGTCCAATATCGCCGGTAAAAAGTTTACTTGGGCATGAGCGGGATAAACTAGACCTGACGTGCGGCGCTGGCGCCGGCAAGCGTTAGCTTGCGCGGCCTGCCAGGGGCGCCGCTTCATCACCACCTCCTCCGGACAGTAAGGTTTATAAAGAACCCCAAAGGGTATTCGTCTATGGTTATCATCCAACGCGCAATCAAGGACAGCACGGCATCCGGCGGACGCAAGAAGGAGCACCGCGGAAAGAAGCTGTACGAGCGAGGAAACCACGCCACCATGACCCGAATCGACGAAGTCGTCGTCGAGCGCATGCGAACCAAGGGCGGAAACTCGAAAATCCATTTGATCACCGCGAACACGGCGAACATCTACGATTCCAAGTCCAAGAAATACAGCAAGGCCACCATCAAGATGGTGACCCAGAACCCGGCAAACCGACACTTCGTCCGACGAAACATCCTGACGAAGGGCACGATCATCGAAACCGACAAGGGAAAAGCCCGAGTCACGAACCGACCGGGCCAAGAAGGCCAAGTCAACGCAATTCTGATTTGATTGTTTTATTGTCACTTTCTAGTAACAACAAAAGCGAAAGGTTTAAATAGGGCAAAACTGAGCCAATAGCTATGACTTCAGCCGAAATATTCCAGCTCCAAATGCGCACCATCGTTCGATCAGATATTGATGAACTCTCAAAAGACATCGGACTCTCATTATTCTACGCCGCAAAAGGAGACAATATCCTCATGAAAGAAAAGTTGGACGAACTTAACCGTAAGGCGAATGAACCGGCGTATCTCGCAGCAATGCAGGGTTGCCGACCGCAAACGGAAAAAAACCTCGAAACCTGCGGGAAGCTTGCGCTCGTTGAATCCCTCTGCACGTATGTGCTGGAGAACGAGTAACATGACCACGCTCGAAACCTTCCTTGATGCTGTCGCGTTCTCCACGTGGAAGACCGGCGCAAACATGCTGTCGCACAAGGCGGACTATTTCCGAAGCCAGTTCGAGCACGGCGTCAATATCGACTGGGCGCAGAACGGCAACCGATACCGGGACACGCTTTCGTCTGACTTGAACGAATCCGTCGAATTGACTAAGGACCACAACGAACGCGTCGCGTACGCGCTCAAGGTCCTCGGCGAGCAGTACAGCATCTCCAGCATCCCGGGCAACCCCATCATGATCACGGTTCACGCGATGACCGCGGAAGAAGTGGCGGAAATTTTGCGGCACAAGGTTCCGACTTCGGCATTCGCAGTAAGCAAAGCGCAGTTTGGGACGCAAGTGTCAGGTCCACGCTTCAGCGCAAAGCACTTGTTCGCGCAGGGTAACAGATTGAAGTTATCCGATGCCGAAATCTTTACGTGCATTAAGGAACAGTACGCACGCCCCCAATAGATTTATAAGAGAGCTTTTCTGTTTATTCTCCTAAAGAGGCGACAATGAATCTTTCCATCATCATCATGATAGTGTTTTTCGCGATTTCTGTAGTCTTATCATTATTGGCGCAACGGAAGGTGTTCCGGACGCTGAACACGGTCTTTACCACGATTTCGCTCATCATGGCCATCCTTTCGGTGGGACTGTATCTTGACGGCAAGCACGTGCAAGAACAGCTGGCCGGCGAAAAGATTTTCTTGTTACTTTCGGACAAGACGCCCGTGGCCGGATTCATCCATTCGGGAGAGACGCCGACGTTCGTCAACGATATCGCGACGTGGAAACAAGCCTACGGCACGAAAGCGTTCGACACGCTGCGTGACGGCAAACTCGTCTTCACGGCGACCTACGAGACGTTCAGCAAGATATCAAGCATCAAGCTCGGCGAATATACCCTCTCCAAAGAAACAACATTCGGCATCATCAACGCAGCCGACTCGGTGCAAGCCTACAAGGACGCGATACGCATAGCTGCGAACGTTCCTGAAAAACAACAGATAGCCCTGCCGGACATGAACGGGGATGAAATCCGAGGCATGCTCTTCGCGTCATTGATCAGCGAATACTTCGCCACGACGCAGCCCATCCAGGCAATCAACCGCGGCGAACTCGGCGTCGAGCCGACGTTCATCATGCTCTGGACCGTCAAGAACATCCCCGAAAACATGCTGAAATACCTCATTACCACGGAGGACCCTGATGCTTGAGCAATTCAAATTCTGGAAGCACGCGCCTGAGCAGTCTCCTGGACTGGAGCCGTACGAGCCGCAAGGGATGCCCGGCATGCAGCCAATGGAGCCCGATCCTTCGTTAACTCAGAATAACTCGTTCCAGCAGATGGCGCAATTGACGCCCAAGAGCGACAAGGATTTGGAGCTCGTGAATGCGAAACTGGACGTGATTAAGGCTCAGCTGGATAACATCATGCAGCGCTTGGATAAGATGGAACGGCAAGAGTCGAAAGAGAAAGTCCGATGGTGAGAAAGTACTGGTTCTGGGTCATTGCGATTATCGTTGTCATGCTGGATCAGCTGACGAAAGCGATTGTCGTCACGAAAATCCCGTTCAATACTTCGGTCGAAGTCCTTGGTTCTGTTCTTTCGTTCACGTCGGTGCACAACACCGGCGCGGGATTCGGGATACTGCAAGGGCAGAACTCATTGTTCATTTTGGTTGCGTTGGTCGCGATAATAGTCATTGTTTGCACCTTGCGGAAGACTTTAGAGGACCACCACACGACAATCTTTGTTGCTTTGATACTCGGTGGAGCTATCGGGAATTTGATAGATAGAATTCTTTACGGGTTTGTCGTTGATTTCATTGATTTTCACATCTGGCCCGCGTTCAACGTCGCTGACTCCGCTTTGTGTATTGGAGTTATTGGATTGATTTGGCTGTCGCTTATTGAGAAGAAGAAGTAATTTTGCTAGCACGTTTCTTTTTACCGGCACGTTTTGTTTCGTCGTTACGTTAAGCAATTTATTTACAATAAAACTAACACTACGACCAATATCGCTGGTAAAAATGTAGCGAGGAAAAGCAAGACTAAATTATCTTATTCTGCTGAGCCGCTTCGACTATGCGTTCGAGCGGGTTGAGCTTTTCGATCTTAATCTTGAGAATCTTTGCTTGCTGTTTGGTGACATACGTTTTTGCCACGTACTTGAATTCTCGCTCAGTGACGCAATGAGTATAATCGCATCGACAGGCAAGACACTGCAAAGAGTCATCGCCGTGCATATTCTCATACACGAGCGGTGTGCCATCGATCGGGCACGTTTCATCCATCGCTTGCTGGTTGTGGCTCAACTTATATTTCTCTTTGAACACTGGAGAAAAGACAGATTCGCCTTCCGTGTCGCTGGAACCGATACCCATTTACTTTCCGCGTCGGCGCGACTTCTTCGCACGCTTCGAAGCCCTCTTCGGCACAGGCATGATGTTCTCGAGCTGCATCGGCGGCATCTCGCTGTAGGCCTCCAACGCGGACTTGTGCGACTTCAGGCTTGAGACCATCAATCCAACAACGTTCCACGCGAGAATCAACAAGTACGGAAGGAATCCCTCGCGCGACGTCATATAGATCATCGTGAGGTTCGCGATGCTCGCGGCGAAGAACAAGATGGACAACGGCCAGCTCCAGGATGCGCTGAGCCAGCCGCCGATGACGGCGAGCATCAGAACAAATACCAAAGTGAGCGTGACGCCAAGCTCAAGCAACTGATGCACGCCGAGCGTCTGCTGCAAGAACAGCGTGCCGAGTATGCTGAGCACACCCAAGATAACCAAAAATCCAGTACGAGTCATGATAATACCCCCAATCTAACGGTAGAGACAAAGAACGTCTTATAAGGATTTCTATTCTAAAGTAGTATCAGAATTCGTTGACGTTTTCCAATGCCTTCAGTAGGCCCTTCTTTCTGAGAACATCCGCCTGGTGCGGTCGGTACTTGAACACGACGTCGCCTTTCTCATGGCCGCCCAATTCCCACGGCTCGATGAGCAAAATATCATTTTCTCGCACCCACAAGGTGCGCTTCAAGCGGCCCGGGATCCTGCAGATTCTTGTTAAACCATCAAGGCACTTGACTCTCAAGTGCGAGCCGCCCAATCTTTGCTCGCAGAGGCCGATAACCTGGTTGTTGCGCGGCATCGGCGTGCGACGGATTTCGTCGGACAGCTGCTGCTCCTTCGCTTCCCGAGTTTCTCGGCTATTCATGCTCTTGTCTTTCTGCATTGAAACGATAGGTTAGAAGTGGGTTTATAAGGGTTTCCCTGAACGTTCGTCGTTGGACTTTCTGCGCTTTTCTGCTTTCCACGTTGCTCTCCCCGGCAGATATCTCGAACGTTGCGTTCGAGAATTTTCGAACCGAGTTCGAAATTTTTGAGTTCGCGTGAGGTCGTAGATGATTAATGCCAACACTCGACCAATATCGCCGGTAAAAAGTTTGCCTGGGACGCAATCATTGGGCTTCCAGAATGTTTAAATAGCGTAAAAGAAATCAACTGAAACAGGTGATACCATGAACGTTCAAGATATTCTTCGCACAAACCAGCTCGAAATCAGCGCGACCGACACGCTGTCCAGCGTCTTCGGCAAGCTCAGCAAGGGGCACACGGAAGCGCTCGTCGTTGACGAAAAGGGACACTATGTCGGCATGCTCTCGAAACGCATGCTGTTGAAGAGCCGCATCGACGCCTCCATCACCAAGGCAAAGAACTACGTCATGAAAACGGCCACGTTGACGAACACGACGACGCTGGAACGCGCGGCAGAACTCTTGAACGCGTCCGACACCCACGTCCTTCCAGTGTTGAACGGCGAAAAAGTCATCGGCATCTGCGGGGCAAGAGACGTTTTGGCATCATTGCAATCAAACTTCGGCACGCGTAAGGCGATTGAATTGGGAAGCACCAAGCTCGTCGTGTTGCAAGAAGGCGACGCCATCGTGAAAGCACTTGCGTTATTGCGCGAAAAGCACATCGACCGAATCCCGGTCGTGGACAAGAACGGAAAGCTTTCGGGCATCATCTCCGTCATCGACATCCTCTTGCGATACGGGTCCGGCACGCCGCACGGCGCGGTCTCGGGCAGAAACGCGAAGCAAGGCAAGACCTCGCACTCCGGCGGCGACGCGGGCGACCGGCCCGACTACACGCAGCTCCCGGTCTCGAACATCATGACGAAGATTGTCACCACGTGCTCGCCGAACGCGAAAGCGGCTGATGTGATTAAATTGCTGAACGACCAAGGAATATCTTCGGTCATTCTTGTGCAGCAAGATTTGCCGGTCGGCATCGTGACGACGAAAGATTTGTTACGTGAGGTCACCAAGTGAGGAGAAAGAAGCTCACGTACGGCTGGGTCGGCGGCGTCGTGTTAGCCATCGTAATCTTAGCTATTGTGCAGACGCTTCCGGACGACGATTCTTCGGGAAAGCACTGCACCGACACGGACGGAACGAACCCGTTTACGGTCGGCAACACGTACGACTGGCGCTCGGGCACGATGTTCCAAGACCGATGCATTGATTCCAAAACCGTTGAAGAGTTTTCTTGCTCCTACCCCGCGACGGATTTGCGCGGCAAGACCATGACGGCACTCGTCACGTGCAAGCACGGCTGCTACCAATCGATGTGCGGCACGCCGGACTTGGTCGCGACTGATTTCTTGATTTCGAAACAGCCGACAACCTCGGACGAATTCAAAATCACCTACAAGATATTCAACAATGGGAATGTTCCAGCTTCTGCAGTCGATGTCGACACGTATTTCGAGCCGTGCTACGGAATATTGATTGAGCCGGCAAAATCCGTCGACCCTGGCAAGAGCACGATGGCCACGTATTCCGTCACGTGCAAATTGCCCGGCACGTTCAAGTTCACCAACATCGTCGACCCGCACGACATTCTGCAAGAAAGCGACGAAGCGAACAACCAACGGATCGATGTCGTGACGGTAAGATTGCCGTAATACGTTCTTAGTTAATTCTTTTAAACTATATATTCTAAAATGCTCACTATAGTTAATATGTTAATACTATATTGATATTAACTAATAATCATAAAAGTAGCATATAATAACTAAATAAGTAGTATGTTAGTATCATAATACCGCAATATTTATAAAGGGAAATCGCAAAATGCCTTTATGAGGTGTCATTAGTGGTCAAGCGCACGTACAAAGCACTTCGACCCATCATTCTCAAGGCGTTTGCAAAGGAGCAAAAGACGGTAAATCAAGTTGCTACTGAAACCGGCATCAACTGGAAAACCGTCGACAATCACACCATCTACCTCACGGGACGAGGATTTCTGAAAGCGATTTTCATTTCACCATTTGTCAAGATTTACGCCATCACCGACAAGGGCATTGACGCGCTCAAGGGAGGACTTAAGTGAAAATCCTCATGTTCGGCTGGGAGTTCGCGCCGGTGTACTCAGGCGGGCTTGGCGTGGCTTGCGCTGGATTGGTCAAAGAACTCGTCGCGCAAGGGGCCGAAGTCACGTTCGTGTTGCCGCGGCTGCCGAAAGCGCTCGACGAATCCAAGATCAACCTCATCGCGGCATCAGAGTACGGCAGCAAGGTGCGCATCAAAGTAGTCAAGAGCCTGCTCGTGCCGTATTCAAGCGCGTCGCAATACAAGGGACTGTACAACCTCTACAAGTCCCGCAATCCCGGAGCCGCGCTGTACGGCGATGATTTGTTTGAGGAAGTCGCGCGCTACGCTGAGGCAGCGAAGAAAATCGCGCGCGAGGTGCCGCACGACGTCATCCACTGCCACGACTGGATGACCTACCAAGCGGGCATCGCGGCGAAACAGGTCTCAGGCAAGCCCTTGGTGATGCACGTCCACGCGACGGAATTTGATAGGACTGGCGGAAGCGGCAATGCGGCCGTAAACGCGATCGAACGGCTCGGATTCACGAAGGCGGACAAAGTCGTCGCAGTAAGTCAATACACCAAGCAAAAAGTCATGGACAATTACCACATTTCCGCAAAAAACATCGTCGTTTCGCACAACGGCAGCGAGCCGAAGAAGACGGTTTCGAAACTCGACGACAAGTCCCGCATCGTGCTGTTCCTGGGACGCATGACCGTGCAGAAAGGACCGGACTGGTTCCTCAAGGCAGCCGAAAAAGTGCTGGAAAAAGAGCCGAATGTTACTTTTGTGATGGCCGGCTCGGGCGACATGGAGCCCGCGATCATCGAACGCGCTGCCGCTGCTGGAATTGCGGACAAAGTTCTCTTCACCGGATTCCTGACGGGCGCGGATTTGGACAAGGCCTACAAAATGGCGCAAGTCTACGTCATGCCAAGCATTTCTGAGCCGTTTGGCTTAACTGCGCTGGAAGCGATGGGGAACGGAACTCCGACGATTATTTCAAAACAGTCCGGCGTGTCCGAAGTCGTGAAGCACTGCCTGAAGGTCGACTTCTGGGACACGAACGAAATGGCGAACAAGATACTTGGCGTGCTTTATTACAAAGACTTGCAGGACGAATTAGGGCTCAAAGGCGCGGCCGAAGTCAAGGAGATCACGTGGAAGAAGCCCGCGCACCAGATGCTCGATTTGTACGGCAAGCTCATGAGGGCACGATGAACGTCTGCTTCTACTTCCAAATCCACCAGCCGTTCAGATTGAGACGGTATCAGGTGTTCGACATCGGCAAGAATCACGCGTATTTCGATGACGCGAAGAACGAGGAAGTGCTGCGAAAAGTCGCGGCGAAATGCTACGTTCCCGCGACGACGTTGTTGTTGAAGCTATTGAAGGAACACAAGGAGTTCAAGGTGGCGTTTTCCATAACGGGAACGGCTCTAGATCAACTTGAAGCGTATGCGCCTGAAGTCATCACGCTGTTCAAGAAACTGGCCGCAACGGGCCGAGTTGAATTTCTGAGCGAGACGTCGCACCACAGCTTAACATTCCTTTTTGATAGAAAAGAGTTCAAGGAACAAGTAAGTAGCCACAAGGCACGCATCAAGAAACTGTTCGGAGTTACTCCGACCGTGTTCAGGAACACGGAGCTCATTTACACGAACGAGCTGGCTAAGGTCGTTGAAGAATTAGGGTACAAGGCCGTGTTGATGGAAGGAGCCGACCATGTGCTGCAAGGCAAAAGCCCGAACCACACCTATTCCGCCTCGGGAACGAAAACGAAATTGCTGCTCAAGAACTACAAATTGTCAGATGATTTAGCATTCCGGTTCTCGGACAAGAAATGGGAAGGATACCCGCTGACGCCCGGCAAATTCGCGTCATGGATCGAGGCGTCCGGCGGCGAGACCGTGAATTTGTTCATGGACTACGAGACGTTCGGCGAACATCAATGGGAAGACTCAGGTATTTTCAAATTGCTTGAAGGACTGCCGGCTGCGCTGTTGAAACGCAAGATCGGATTCCACCTGCCTTCCGAAGTCGCGACGCTGAAGCCCGTCGGCACGCTTGATGTCAAGTCTCCAATGTCATGGGCGGACGTCGAACGGGATGTGTCCGCATGGCTGGGCAACAACATGCAGAACGCCGCGGCGCAGCACCTGTATTCGCTGTTACCAATTATCAAAGAGACCGGTGACAAGAAATTGCTTGAGGACTGGCGCAAATTGAGCACGAGCGACCACTTCTACTACTTGTGCACCAAATGGTTCGCCGACGGCGATGTTCACAAATATTTCAATCCTTATGAAAGCCCGTACGACGGGTTCATCGCGTTCATGAACGTGCTGAATGACATGAAGCAGCGCGTACAACCCCAAGCATGGGTGACAGTGAGGTGACATCGTGAAAGGAAAAACAACGCCGTTATTGCGGGATTGCCCTGAAAAACTTCAGTTCAAGACCGCGCACGGCCAGGTGCTACGGAACTACGTGGACCTGATTGACGGACTGAAACGAATGGAGGATTCGACGTTTCGGCACCACGTGAACGAAGGAAGGAATGACTTCCGGAACTGGGTGCTGCACGTGTATTCGGATGAGAAGCTGGCGAAAGACTTCGAGCACAATCCGACTCGACTCGGAATGGCGCAGAATACTTCACGTCGATTGAAGAATCTCGCTATGGAGCATGGATGATGGTTTTTGACGTTGCTCTCCCCGGCAGATTTTGTAGAGTCGTTACGCAAATAGTTAACAACGACTCAAAATCTGCAAGGACGAACCAACGACGCGACAGCAAACGTGCGGGAACAGCAACGCAACAAGCTTTAAAAACAGCAAAAATAATGACTCAGCAAAGAGGTGTGGAATGAAGGCACAAGCGACTCCGAAGACAACCGTCCTAGGCAGCGCTCCCGAAGGAAAGGCCTTTGTTCTTCATGATGGACGAAAGTTAAGGACGCTCTACGAACTCATTGATGAATTGGAGACAATGAACGATGATACGTTCAAGTCATTTGTTCACCAAGGCAAGAACGATTTTGCTTCTTGGATTGAAGGCGTGTTCCAAGAGAAAACATTAGCTGACGAGCTGCGCAAAACTCCCTCTCGTACTGACCACCAGAAAATCATACTCAAACATCTTGTTCGATTATTGAGGAAACCATGAGCCACAAATCGTTACGTGACGTAAACGACCCCTTCTTCGTGAAGGACGGAACGGCGCTAAAGAGCCTTTACGATTTAGAACGCGAACTGCGCAACATGAGCGCGGAACAGTTCTCGCACCACGTGAATTCGGCGAAGAACGACTTCTACAGCTGGATCCACCACACCATCAACGATCACGACTTGTCATTGAAGCTTTCGAAGATAAATAATCAAAAGAAGATGGCGGACATCGTCGAGAAGCACATACTGTCGTTGGAGCAGGCGCAGACTACTAAGAAAGCCGCCGTGCAGAAAAAAACAATCTCGAGCTTAAGGCGGATTGCGTCTAAGCCCGTCGCAAAGGTCGAGCTGGATTTGGCGCCGCTGAAGCACGAGCGCAGATACGAATCATTGCTTAATCCCGCGCCCGTCCCGATGTCGGAACTGCCGAGCGTCGACTCTGTCGAAGACAGGCTACGGTCGAAATTAGCCGCGCTGCCGAACACGACCGTGACGATTACGGAGCCGCAAGTTGAAGCCGCTCAAAACATAAGTGCGCCTGAGACCGTCGAGGAACAGTCGAACCTGATGCGGCACTTAGTGCATTACTCGTTAGGACTGATGGCGGGAATACTGGCAGGTTTGGTTTTGGCGAAGTTCTTTATCTGAGCTTTCGCTCAAGCTCCTTTCTCAATAAATTGATGTGCAGCTCAAACTTCAGCTTAAACGACTTCCAGTCATCGTACTTCAACAACTGACCTCTATAATTTATCGCGTTCCGTTTTAGCCTGATTGTCTCCAAGAATTCCCAATCGACATCCAATGACGAGTGCTTGAAACAGAGATAGGCGTTCTTGCACTGATGGTTGTCGGCAGCGATGCCGTCGAACAGCAGATACGCCTCGATAAGCCCCCGCAATGACTCGTAATGGTCCCTGAACACGAACGTCCAGTCCGTGCTGTCCTTCGGGATATCCGCTGACTTGCGGTTGATGAACTCCAATCCTTTTTCCGCGACGAGCTTCAACGACCTGATGAACTCGATATCAATGGACTTTTCTTTTATGCTTCCCGTGCTGATGCAGAACTCGTACGTGGCGTCAAGATTGTCGATCGTAAGCTTCACGCGACCTCTGCGACGTCATTGATTTGGCCTTTTACAACATAGCCGTTGATGACATTGGCCATCAGTCCGGTCTTTATGCCGTCGATTTCTTTCTTGCTTTTGAAGACGTGCAGCTCGATTCTTTTCTTGAGCTTACGCTCGAATTCGCGCTTGTCGAAACCAGAACTGTCGCCGAAAATAAAAACGTCAACATCAGACTCTTTGTACCAGTCGCCTTTCACCATGCTGCCGAACAATATGACGGTTTTCGCGGACTTTAACGACAATAACTTCGGGATGAGCCCGCTGTTGTGCAGCTGCTCCAAAGCGTAGACTCTCTTAAGTGATTGATAATAGGGATTGTTCGCGCCAGCGGTGTAATGCGGAAATCTGCCCTTTACTTTCACGTAGATGAGCGCGCCTTCGTCGACGCACTTGTTTAGCCACTTGATTGCGACCGCTTTCGTTACCTTCGCTTCTTTGATTATCTCCTTGAGATGCCATTCCTTCAGCGGGCTGTTTTCGAGGATTAATTTCACCACTGATGATTCCTTACTTGGACTCGCCATAATTGGTATGACTGAGATAGACTATTTAAAGGTTGCCCTTGTAATGGTCGATCACGATATTTGATGTGAATATATAACCACACAAACTAGAACCGCAAATCTTCCGCTTTTTCCGGAAAGTTTTCGGTTTTTCTCGAGCAAACGTTATGAATTCTGTTTGGTTATGTTTGTTCATGAGCGAAACTTTAATAAGTAAGCCCTGCCTTACCGAAGGCATGGAGCTCGTGCATATGTCAAGCAAAGGCCAGATAGTGATTCCGCTGCAGGTGCGCAAGCACCTGAAGCTCACGCGCGGATCACGGCTCGTGCTGGTGGAACAGAAAGGGATGGTCGTTCTCCGAAAGGAAGACGACGACACTATCCTGACGCCGGCTGACAAAAGAGCGATTGACCGTGCACGTCGAGACATTCGAGAAGGAAAAGGTATCACTCTCGACCAACTCGAAAAAGAACTCGGCTATCGATGACCATAAGCATTCTGCCGGCAGCAGAAAAGTTTCTCCGCAAATGCGAAAAAGAGCTATTTCTTCGCCTACGCGAACGCATTTATTCCCTTGAACATAATCCGTTTCCTCCTGATTGCGAACGCCTAAAAAGCAAAGAAAAAATCTTCAAGGTACGCGTTGGCGACTACAGGATATTCTATGACTACTTCTCTGAAACACTCATCATCTTGAGAATCAGAAAACGGGATAATGCCTACTTGAATGACTAACGCTTGTTCGCAAAGACAAATTGGTAGTCCTTGCCTTCTAACAACGTTATGAGCGCGTTCTCGTACGGGAAGAACGTGTAGGTCGCGGATGGTAATGAATCTAAGTTTATTCTTTCCTCGTTCTGGATTTGGCTTATTACCGTGGCGTTTGTGGCTTCTAAGAAGTTCAATACTGGCTTTCCTGTGGCTACGAAATCCTTGAACTCCCAACGGTTCGTTCCCTTGTTGACGAAGAACCTGTACTCCATCATGAACGTGGTTTGGTCCTTGCCGAGAATTGCTTTTACTGTTGGACTGCCGACGTTTTCAACTGTAACACCGGTAAACGCCTTGAAATTGTCGATGCACTTGATTGTTCTGGCTTTCGTATCCTCTCCTACGTCTAATTCTATTCTTTCTAATGGTAATTGGTTGTCAACCCCTTGGAGGTAGTCGAAGGCGGTTGTTGGCGTGGTTTGGAACGGGGTTTGCAAGGCGAGATGACCTCCTTGGAGGCCTAATACTTTCAAGGTGTCTTCGCCCGCGAGTTTAAGACAGTTGTTGACGTACTCTTGCACGGTTGATTCTGATTTTACTACAATATGGTCTGGGACTGTGATGAAAAGCAATAACATGGCTACGGCTAAGATTACGACGCCTAAGAGCATGAAGATGGTTAATTGGCCGCGGGATGAGCGTTTACTTTTTTTACCACTGCTGACCCCGGCAGATTTTGAGTTAGTGGCTCGATTGAGCTTTGAATGATGGCCTAAACGCGTCCAATCTTGGCGGTAAAAAGTCTTGCCGGGGCGCGACATGGCAACTCCGGCTAATATCACCGCGAACGAAGCGAACAGCAACGCGTGAACTGAAGTGAGATGCTTGATTAATTCTGCAATCTTACTGTGTCCTGCGGGGTAGACGGTCAAGACAACCCCATTCCTCTGGTAATCAACCGTGTTGTCGTCCACTTTCATGACCGAAGGGCTGTACGCGGTGCGGTAAGACTTGATCCAGGACTGCGTGAGCTTTTCTTTGGTTATCTTGTCGTTGATGGTGAGCAAGCGTTCGGTTGACGTTCCATGCTGGATGGCCTCTTCGATGGTTATGTAGTTGCTGACGACCGTCTTGTACGGAGGGGCGTCGTTCAGGATCAAGACGTCGTTGATGAACGCGTTGTCCTTGTCGAACGTCAGGATGGCTTTCGCGTCCTTGTTGCCCGTTGTGAAGAACGTGACCAATCCTTCCGACTTGCCGTCCTTCTTTATTTGTGGCTTGTTGAGGTCGACGATTCCCCTGATTTCCAACGCGTGGTTCGGAAGGTCGAAGATCGAGCAGGACTTGCAGGACTTCACTTCAGGCGGGAACGCGTCGGAGTCGGACTTTCTCAGGAAGATATCGTGATTGTCCTGCCAGGCACGGATGCTGAAGTCTTTAGTTGCGTCCTTCGCATCATAGGTGTACAACGTGACGGGCTCCATATGGATGTGCTGCATCCCGTCAGTTCTTGAGACTTCGACCTTTGCGGAATTGTTAGATTCTACTGTTTCCGTTATTCCGTTCTTTTCCAATTCGATTTGGACATCTATTAGGTCTAATACGGTTGTTGTGGTGCTCTTTGAAATGACTAAAGAGGAATCATCTGAGAGAGACTTGAAATCGTACTGGTTCGTCGAACAGTCCTTGATCTTGAATTCGGAATCCTTATCCGCGTCGATGGTCACGTCGGTTTTAGCCGTAATCTTCGCGTTTTCAACATCTTCCATGTAAACGCAGCTCGCCCAGACGGAATCTGCTTTCTTTACGTCAATCGTCTTGTCGCAATAATTGACTTTATCGAGCTTAGTTGCGATAGTGTCGGTTTCTACGAGAGAATCGGCTGTGTCGGCGGTTAAACAACCATTTTCGTATTTTACATTCTTGCCGTTGGTGATGACTATGGGGCCTTGCTGGAGGGAACCGACGGAAGCGATTGAGTAGCCGCCGCCTTGGACAGAAACGCCCGTTACATCAGCAGCCTTGCCAGAACCTTTCGGAGTATCCATACTTTTTGCGTATGTTAAATGACCACTTGCATCAACTTTCCCGCCAACAACATGCGTGAAAACATTACCATCAGCATCCGTAAATTTGTCCGTATCAACATTATAGGATCCATCAGGATTTTTGGTTGCCGTACCACCTTCATAAGTGGCGCCATTGGCATCTTTAGCCATTGTGTCAGGAGTAATATCTTGTTTCACACCAGCATCGCCACCTCCACCCGGACCATCACTTGGAGGAGGAGTTGTTCCATCAGCGATTACTGCGACTGAAAGTAAAAGTAGAACAACAAGTAGTATAGGGATAACACCTCTTTTACTCATAATTAAAGAAACAGACGAGACGTTATTTAAAGCTTACTTCTTCTCATACTCAACTTTGGACCATCGTTCTTTCTCAGTTCGTTTATTTTGTGAGCGCCAAACAAAGGAACCATTGGGTGCTGTGAGGTTCGTACTTGCCCAATATTTACAAATGTCACGCGCCCACGCTTTAACATATTTTGTTTCTTGAGGGGCACCTGCAAGAACGTCAAGAACCTTTATCTTACCATCATTTTTCTCAGGTGTTTCACCTTTTACGACATCATATTTAGCAACAATGAACAAGGAAGGTTCAGCAATAGAACCAAACTGTTTCATGACCTCCTTCAGATCATCTTTGACCGCAGTGTTCTCCGCATCATACACTTTAAGCGGCACACCCAAAACCTTACTCGCATACTTTGCAAGAATGGCAGAACGAATGGATAAAATTGTTGCATTATCTTTTCCATTAAAATCACACATTAATACAAGACTTTTATCATCTTTCAATTCAGCAATTTCTTTTGCAAATTCTCCTTTCCCGATATAAGACACTTTAGCATCACTAGCAAAATCTTTGTCATCAAAAACTTCTTTCGCGGTTTTGTATTTTGCTTCAAGTTTTTGGGCTAAATCATCGGTAAAATCATCGATATTCACTTCTTTAACATCTGCTTGTATTTTCGGGTCTTCTGCGTATACTCGTGGTGTGTTTAGTCCTGAGAATCCGAATGCGGTGGTTGTGAGTATGGCTGCGTAGGCGATGTTGTTACGTGCTTTGTGCCAGAATGATTTCTGTAAAGGCACTTGTTCTGCGTTTTGTATTGCGTTGTCGATGCTCATGATGATTCTTGCCTTGTACGTTTCGTACTGTTTTGCCCGCTTTTGCCCTTTTTGGTCGGGCAATCCTAATGACAAATGTTCTTTGAATAGTGTGATGTCTTGCCTGAACACGTCTAGCCAAACAACGGCTGTTTCTGCGTGTTTGCGAGCCGTTCCGGTGACGTTCTGTGTTACCGTGACTGCTGCAGTGCGCAACAGCTCAATCTCCTGCAAAACGGTTTGAGCGTCTTGCAAGGTCATGTTCGCAAACCGCAAATCTCGGCGGCGCGAACTTAATGTTTTGACTCCGTTGCTGACCGACTTGAGCTGGCGAAACACATCCATGTCAAGATGGACGTATTACGACTATATAAAACAAATCAGTATATAATTGTTATGACTGTTTTCGTCGATGATGGACATGAAAACAGCAGAATTCGCCTTTTTGCCCCTTATAAATGACCTTAAAATCTATATAAAATATATAAATTATAAGGACAATTAATATATACTTCCTTTAGCTCTATCTTTACTACTTAATGGTGGTGTTGAGGGAAGACAAAATGAGCTTAACGTCCATTGTTCAAAACACCATACGTAAAACAAGCCCGGTAATCGCCAGACGACTGTGCGACCGATCTCTCGCAAAGGCGCGTTCTTCTGCTAAGGAGTATGTTCGCCATAAAGATGAATTCCGGCTCTACCTCCAATTCTGTGAACGCGCCCAACCGTCAAGATATGATGACTGGCAAATGAATTACAATATCCGCAAATACCAAGAAACTGCACAAGACCTTGTCGAACGCACCAACCACAAATATGCCCGCGCAAGAGCGTGGGAAACACGCCAAGAGGTCGCGGAAGAACGCCTCGTCTTTTATACAGGCACGGCACACGTTCTCGCAAATTGCCCGGTCGAACGCCTCCTCCATTACCGCACGCTCGTTGAAGATGTGCGCAGTATCGCTCCCACTTCAACAGTGCTCGGCAAAGTAGACGAAAAAATCATTGGAGAAGGCACCTGCGACAAACACGACACGCAAGACCACATTACCATGTTCAAAACAGCAGGCTATGAAAAGGAAGCAAAAGCGCTCGCGGCGCTCTACGCAGAACAAATCATGCACGACCAACCACAACGCGCATGGGAATTCATGAAACAGACCATGGCTTAAATCTGAATAACCACCACAATAAAACATAAAATCACGAGAGGATAAATATGAAAACAAGATTTCCGGGAATCTCAGCATTGGTGAGGTGTAAAGATGAAGGCGATTCGGTATACGCAAGTTTATTTTCAATAAAAGATCTTGTTGATGAAGTTGTCTTTGTTGACAATGAATCGGTGGATAATAGCATTGCCGAAGCTGAAAGATTTAAGAACGATCATTTCAAAGATAAAAACTTCATTATTCGCCCTTATGCACACAGTGTTGCAGGAGGCAATCATCTTGCGGACATGAATAATTTTGCCTTATCCTTGACTTCAACCGAGTGGGTTATGAAGTGGGATGTTGACACTATTGCGTACACTGCGGGAGAAAACTCCATCTTAAAGCTCAAAGAACGCGTATTCGCTAACGGTTCTCCTGTGGACATTATAAGATACAGTTTTTTTAATCTCTGGGGTGATTATTTCCATTGCCTGCAAGCAAGATTCGGCGATCCTGAATATGGCCCGACTGGTTGCGGATTGGAGTTGCAAGGTTGCGAAAAAAGACTGTATCGGTATGATGATGATATTCATTTTGAAATGGAACGTTATGCTGAACACTTTTGGGAAGCTATGCGAGTACCTCTTACCTATAAAGAAATGCAGTTAAGTATTGTGCCTGGCGTACACTTGCAGACGGTTAAACCTTCAAGCTTGGTCGGTCGTAGATTTTTTCTTACGCGCTTTACACCAGGTGAGCGAGAAAAATATGGAAGTTTTACGAAATTTGTGCAACATGAGCTACGAGAAGCAAATTGTCCTTCTCTTGAGCTTTTCGGCAAAAAACTCATTATTGATGAAGTGAATGTACGTGGTACAAAGTTCAAACAGCCGCATCCTGATACAATGTACCAATTGGGTTTGATGAAAGAACTCCCATATGAACTCATTTTTGATGAAACTAACGTCTGCGTTGATAGAAAAGAACGAAATGCAGCACACGATTACTTGAGGGATGGAGAATGAACTTATTATTTTGCCTTCATTCATTTAACATTAATGGAGTATTAAACCAGAATCTTTCATTAGCAAAACACATTCTGAAGAAACTGCCTGATGTGCGCATTACGGTCATTGCACCAACAAAGAAAGAGGGGATGCTTGCATATCTCGCATTAGGAATTGATGCGAAAGCGATAAATCCTGCAACCGATAAGGATGGGTTCAATACTTTGGCAAATGGGTCACATGACGCTATTTTATTTGAGTCGTTATTTTCATTAAATTATTATGGTAGTTTATTGGCCGGCAATCAAAAAAAATCTGTATTGCACATTCATGAAGAGTTGCCTCTCACCCATAAAAGCGACTTATGGAATGTTGATGCAAAATCAATAGATGATTATTTTTCAGAACTGGTCAATTCTACAGTTATATTTTCGGGTCAAAAAAGTCAACTCCATTATTCAAAAAAGCTCTTGGAATACAAGATTCAATCGCATGTTATCAATAATGTGGTTGATGTTGATAAGTTTAAAGCAATAAAAAGGAGGGACGATGGCGCATTTAATATTGTTCAAGTAGGGACAATCTATGAGCGCAAAGGAGCAATACAAACATTCGAAGCATTCAACATATTATTGAAAAAATATTGCATTGAAAATGCAAACCTCGTCTTCGTAGGGGCACGTAAAGGAAAACCTGCCGAAGAAGATTATGTGCAGCAACTAGTCAAAAGAACAAAGCTGCTGCACTTGGAAGATCAGGTTAAAATAGAACCGGTAATTACTGAACCAAGCAAATATTACGAAAATGCTTCGGTTGTAACACTTCATTCTCAATCAGAATCTTACCCCACAGTATTTCTTGAAGCATGTTATTTGGGAATTCCGTTTGTGGGAAGTGTTGTTGGATGTTCTCAAGAGATGGAACGCAAATACGGAAACGCACTATTATTTCCCATTGGGGATATTGAAAAACATGCACAATGTTTGCACCAAATTTACGAATCTCAATTTCCTGAAAAGAAAATGACCCGGGAACAGTTAGAAGTACATTTTGAAAATAATCACGATAAAATGATAACTCGGTTGCTCTTGAAAAATGGAAACTCTTGAAGAAAAAATAGACTTGCGCATAGAGCAGGAAACAGAATTGGTATTCCAAGCGTATATTACGAATGACGTCATGACCGGCATGGCAAGAGACGAAGTGACTCAATTAGCAAAGAAGTCGAAGAATAGGGTTCTTGCTGATAGTGGTGTAATGATGCAAATCATGCAAGAAGCAGAAGAAGCATACATAAAATCTTTAGCAAATGTGAACGAAGAACTCGCTGAAGAATATGTCCGCATTAAAAAAAGTGCTTGTCCGATTGAAGCTAAAAAAACAATATTTTCTGAATGCAAAAAAACATTAGATGATGTCATTTTCAAAAGAAAATTCATTGAAGCCAGAATTAGTCTGAATCTTGATCGTGACGCTCAGCACATTAAATCTTCGATTAAACAAGTACTGTTGCGTGATTATAGGGACCTCGTGAGTGGTTTAACAAGGAGTTACGCATCGATGAACAGTGATGGTGAAGCAAACAAATTTATTGAGTTTTTACTTGATTTTAGTCAAGACAGCACGGGTATTTTATACGAACGTGAATTTAGACGAATCCTTGCTGACAAAATGAAACCGGCAGATATTTTGATTTACAAATGCTTGCGGTTCACCCATGATGAAGGTCATCTTAATATCTGTCCTCATTTAGACGATTATCGCACTCAGGATATCAATGGAAAGCCAGTTATGTTTAAAGGAGCTTCAGACACGTATCAACTCAAAAAAATATTGTATCTTGCCAAGCACCTGAAAAAATATTCCGGAAGTAAACAACCAATTCTGATTGTGGCTGATGGTGATATGTTTAAGTATGGCCCTGAAAAATATGCCGAGTTCAGCAGCAAAATACACGAGTATTTAGTAGAGATACGAGCTTATTGCCCCGCCTTAGATGTACGTTTAGAAACTGAATATTTCGACAACCAACAAGAATACAAAGAACTTGAAAAACGGGTTAAAAGTTCAATTCTACAGCACCAAAACGACTATATCGCGCCTGAAGAAACCCAAAGAATTATTGAAGATTACGCGTCACGATTCCGTGCTATGCTTAAAGACTGGACGATTGAAAAAAATCAATATTACTCGGTTACGTCTATTTCCCGTAACATCGCTCAGGGAATGTTTTTATCCTATGAAAAACGTAAGGCAATTGTAGTTGTATTCAATAATCCTGATAGTACTGGCGCAAGATTTAATCTGAAAACGGAAGAGAAAGTGCCATTTATCGGGTATCCTAAGTTGTCATCCAAAGTGGTGAATAACAATGACTGATATTTCGCGTCACCATAATGATGTCAAAATCACGCAGAAGAGGGTCACTAAAAAGTTTACTGAAGAAAGTGGATTAGAACGAGAACTCGCGGCGGCAACACTCTTGGGTGATCAGATCCCCCTTGCGAGGATAGTGAGAATTGACCGGGCGAAAAACGCACTTATTTTTGAAAGATTTATGTACGAGTCAGGAATTGACAAGGACCCTTGTTTAAGATTATGTGAAATCGCTCGCATCTTAAAAAAGCTGCATTCTATTAGTTGTGCCAATAGTAATCTGGAAGATGCGCGTTTCCCGTTGCAAGATTTTGCTGGAACGCTTACAGCTCATGTCAGAAATAAATATATTCATGGTCTTGCAAAATCAGGGTATTCCGTCCCCGCTGAGAATCTGCTTGACCTCGGATTAGCATTAACCCCGAAAAAATTTAGTTATGTTCATAATGATGCGAAATGCCGACATTGTTTTTTTGATAAAAATAATCAGCTTAAAGGAATAATTGATTTTGAATACTTTGGTCTTTTTGATCCTCTTGTAGATATAGGTAGCATTGCCGCCGATGTATTTGAATCTAATCCAAATGAGTTCAAAACGTATACACGCGCCTTTTTTGGTGAATATGGTCTTCAGGAACGGGACAAACGTTCCGTCTTGTTTTACATGATTACGAGCAAACTCACTCAAGCGCTCAATATAGATTTGCCTTCGGGTAAAGAAAAAGACGCAAAAAAGGCACTCCAGTTAGTAAATACTTTCTCTCAAATGCAAAACCTTTAATATATTCAAATACTTGAAATAATGATGACAGGGACCATATTTCTTTCCGGAGGGGGTAATTCAATAATTTATAAAGATTTTGACAATGCTCTATCGAAAAAAATTGCCGGTGGTAAAATATTGTGTATTCCTTTTGCTAATCAAAAAAAGAGCCGGGAAGAACATGTCGACTGGATGAATCGAGTATTCAATAAATTTCAAAAGAGCAAAATACTGATTGTCAAGAATGTAGCTGATTTGAGAAAAATTAAAATGAACACGCTCGCACTAGTATATATCTCAGGAGGAAATACTTTTCAACTTCTAAAAAAATTAAACGTAGAAGGGATCAACATGCTAAGAGAATACTATGCGAAAGGAGGCACTATTTATGGAAGTAGCGCCGGTGCAGCAGTGCTAGGAACGAGCATTCTAACAGCAAGTATTGATGATACCAACAAAGTACATATCGATAGTACTAATGGTTGTAATCTCATAAACGGATATTCAGTATATTGTCACTATAAGAAAGACGACCAGTGGAAATTTGATATTTTTATCAATGAACATCGGATTAAAAAAATATTAATCTTGCCGGAAGGATCAATTATCTCCATCCAAAATAAATCCGTGCGTACAATTAAAAATACAGCGTATAAAATTAGTGCTAAAGCCAACTTAGAGTATCAAATAAAAAAAATAAAAAAAAGAATTACTTCAATTCATACGTAATACTAACCGTCTTCTGGACAGAGACGTCTGAAGGGATGACTTCGACGGCTTTCGCGATGCTGCCTTCGGCCATCATCGTGTCGCGGCCGTACATCGGCCACGGGTAGTAGTTGTCGCTTTCCTGGATTGACAACACCTTGCCGAGCTTTGCGCCGGCGGTTGCCGTAAGAGACTCAGCCTTCTGCTTCGCGTCCGCAACAGCAAGTGCGCGGACTTGGTTGTCGTACTGCTTCCGCAATTCGTCCGTCAGGCCGAACTGCACGTTCTGGATCAGCCCGTTCTGGCCGCCAATCGCCTCAACGACGGCTCCTGTTTTGGTCAAGTCCTTGACCGTCACTTGGATGCTGTGCGTGCCTCGGTAGCCCTTGATGGTCTGCTGGCCCGTTTCAGGATTCCATTGATAGTCCGGGTAGACATTGAACCCGGTGGTCTGGATGTCCGCATCGGTGATGCCCTGCGCCCGGATGGCTGAGAGAATCCTGTCCGTGCTCTTGCTCAACGTTTCTTGAGCGGAGCTCGCGTCCATGCCCGTGCTTTCAACAAGCACCCAGATGTCCGCCTTGTCAGGGGACACTTTCATGTCGCCGAGACCGGAGACTGAAATCACATTTTGCGTGCTCGTTCCTTGGTTCTGGTACATCACGAACGCGACGAGGAGGATTGCTGCGATCGCGACGATCCAGGGTAAGTTGTTTTTTTCCATTTTGATCACCTTTTTGACCATAATTCACCTGTTTATATATAAGCTCGGATTTTATAAGGCTGTTGCCTTAGGATTATCGCAAGAACTGGCTGTATTTCTTCCTTTGATAGTACGAATAGCTTAACATTCCTATGAGCAAAGCAAGCCAGACGACGTACACGATGACGCCGAGACTGAGTTGATACGTAGCTCCGGTCTGTGCCGCGTCCATAGCTAAAGACGTTCCAGGCGCCGCTTCCATCGTTAACGCTAACGAGTCGGCCGACTTCATCGCGACCGGCGGGTTAAGCAACGGCTCGACAAACGGACGGATGTACGCGACAGCTCCGGCGACGGCGGTCAAAATCAGTAACGACAACGTGATAAGAATGCGCTGCTGCTCCGGGTCGAGAATCGCTTTGCATTTAGCGGTGAGCTCGTAATACTTCCACTTACGGCCGTCATCCTTCTTGACAATCAATCCAGCCTTCAACAGTCCGGCGAGATGCTCGTTGACGGACGGCTCCTTCATTCCTAACGAAACGGCCAGCTCCGACTGCATATGCCTTCGTTGCTGCAAGAGCTTCAGAATCTTGATCCTTGTCTCTGCCGCTAACGCCTTGAAGCTTTCCCGGTCGAGGGTTATCGAATCCATTCCTTAAGCAGAAATCCTGTCATTCTTAAACTTTTGGAACAGCTCGGAAAACGGCTTGACCTCAACTTTGCTTCCCTTAAGCAGATGGTTCGCGGCCAAATCATCCGTCGTGTACAGGACACGCATGCGAGAAAGCGGAACCTGCTTCTCAACCATCACGCCCAGGTTCATCAAATGAAGCCCCTCTTCCGTGAGGTCGAACGCGGCGACGTTGCGCGCGGTCTGCAACTCATGCGGAATCTGCTGCGCGACGGGATACAGCCGCACGTGCAGGTCGCGCAAGGCGTTCCAGAACTCATTCCCCCCGTTTTGGTCCTGCGAGTCAAGATATTGCTGCGCAAACTGATAATTGCTCGCTTCCGAATCGTCATGGAAACAGCTCGCCGGAAACCCCCGGTCCAAAATCCCATCTATGATACCCTTAATGGTCTGCGTCGTTTTCGCTCGGAAACGCGCATAATCCTTGTCGAAAACAGCCTCAACGCCCGACCAGGCGCACGCTTCGGCTCCGGCGTGCTTGAACTCCATCCTGTCTCGCGAAAGGCGAGGGCACAAGACGGCGCCCGCGTCGAACGATTCGGCCAAGCCGATGGCACAATAGAACCGCATAAGCTCCGATGAATCCATACTCCACAAGAATTGGCCGTTATTTAAAAACTGTCTGACACAGTTCGACGAACGTCGCGTTCGACCATAATTGAACTGGACTGCCTTGGGACGAGAGATGGGACGCGCTGCTCAGTTCGCCCGATACGTTGATGACATCCAATTTTTGCGACTTCATGCCCGCTTCCGTGATCTTGTGAATGTATTTCGCATAATGCTTCGCATCAAGATGTTTCATCGCGATGGCCGCGAGGTTGTTGAGCCAGAACCAGGAGTCGCCATGATGGTAGCTTTTTGCGTTCTCTCCTGTGCTGTCCTTCGTGAACGACGGGCTGGCTTTGTCGATGGTTGCGAGTCCACCCCAGTCGAGCCACAACGCGTCCAACGCACGGTCGAATCCATCCGTCCATTCTTGCTTCGTGAACAATTCAGGATAAAGATAGGCGGCAAGGAAAAGGTTGGGGCGTATCTCAGAATGTCCCTTGCCGTCTATGATTGTGCGGTTCTTGAGGAAATCTCGCCTCACTGCGACTTTCAATTGCAATTCTCGTACATCCTGCTTGCCTGAGAGTTTGCTGTTCAGCTTAAGCACCGCTAATGTTAACGCCTGGATTTCGATGTTCGCGCCTTCTCTTGATTCAGAATCCATCCAGGTCTCGCCTGCCAAGTTAACGATGACACCTTCATTGAATCTCGTCTTGAATAACGAGTCTAAGACGGCGTTGAGCTTCTGCTTGACGAACGCGAGCTCCTTGCTCGTGACAAATGTTTTGAGCACTCTCGCTTTTTCCAACGCTTGCAGGAATTCTCCAATTCTGAAAAAGAGCCAACCGGGAGCGTCGGCAGACTTCGCGCCGTCGCGTTTCGATTGCAACGTGACGTCAACGTTTGCGAGATGCTTCCACAGGATTTTCTTGACCGTCGCGAACTCTTTTGCGAGGATAAGGGATTTCAACGAGATTAATTCGTCCCTTGCCCAAACCTGCGAGAACCACGGCAAGCCCGCAAGAAGTCCGTCGGGAGTTTTCAGCGCGTCGATGGCGAGGAGGGCGTTCGCGACTTCGGTTGATTTTCCTTTGGCGAGTAACGCGAGACGTTTCGCTTTTTGCGACTTGAGTTTCGAGCGCTGCGCGAACATATTGATTGCCGTCTCAACGGCCTCGTTCTTGTTCGTGCTGAACGCGAACACCGCGTCCTTGATCCTGAGCTTGCACGCCTGGTACACCCAACGCGTCCACGGCCAGGAATTCCGTTGCTGGTCTTTCGAGTACATCCGTTCGGTCCATTTCTGGATCGGGAGGTATTCCAGTTCATCCCCGAAAATGGCGACGTGCAATTGGTATT
Organism: uncultured Methanosarcinales archaeon; assembly: GCA_964550175.1. Lineage (GTDB taxonomy): Archaea > Nanobdellota > Nanobdellia > Woesearchaeales > ARS49 > DSQK01. The sequence goes on from CAZJXP010000001.1 coordinate 270,728, forward strand.
CGCTCGGGTTACCCATGCCGTCCCTGGGATCGTTGAACTTCGAAAACGAGAAGACCAAGCACTTGTGCATCTGCGAAACTTCGTACGCCCGGCCCCACTGGCGGTTGTCGAACAGTTCACCGCAATCTAAATTGAGCGTGGTTTCCGTTGCGTTCGGAAGATTAACGACAAACGCATTCTGGTTGTCCGGCATCCAGCAACATTCTGCCGGAACGTCCAACGACTCGATGACGCGGAACACGCGATTGTCTTTGCGCAGGAACACGCCGTCGTAACGGCTCTGCGGAACTCTGAGTAATGCGAACGAGCCTTGGCCGTTGCTGAGCAAAATCATTTTTCCCCTCGGTAGAACGCCGCGGCGTCCTCGGGCGCGACGGTGTTGATGATGATTCCCGAGCCGAATTCGAAGCCCGCGAACAGGCTGATTCTCGGCAATAGTTCTAAATGCAAGTGCAGGTCTTCATTTGACGGCGAATATTTGAGGACAAGATTGTAGGAACAGTTGAGCTTGAGAAGTTTGCCGAGGACTTGCTTGAGCAGATTTGCTAAACTTGTCGAATTAATTTCGTTCAGATTTCTGACGTGCGCCTTCGGGAACAGCCAGCATTCGTAGTTGAATCTCGACGCGTACGGCGTGAACGCGACCCAGTCGTTGTTTTCGAAACAGCGTCTCGCGCTGTTCTTTTCTGATGAAATGATGGCGCAATGAGGACAGTCGATGAACTTTCGTCTGGCAAGAACTAATTCATTTATTTCCGTCGGGATGATAGGTGTCGCGATGACCTGACTGTGGCTGTGGATGAGGCTTGTGCCGGCATCGACGCCTGAATTCTTGAAAACGGAAACGTACGCGTGATTTTTTGACAACGCGTCGATGCGGTTCTTGTACGCGTCAATGACCAAACTGATTTCTTTTTCGGATAACTCTGCGAGTTGCCGATGGTCGGGGGTTTCAACAATGACTTCGTGCGTGCCGGACGCTTTCGCAACGGTGTAAAAACGATTGTCCGTTTTGAGCCGGAAGTTATCGGGATGAACGGCCGCGAACCTGTTTTCGAACCATCGGACTTGCCATTCTTTTCCGTACGGAAGCCTTCCGAGTTCCGTTGGTGTTAACGATTCGTGACCGGGACAGAAGAAGCACGACGTGGTCGCGATGGTAGATGCCTTCTGGAACTCATTAGGCCGTTCGCCACGCTTCGGCGCGATGATCACCCAACGATCCAGGAGGTAGTCTTTCCTCAGTTCGCCCAACCCACACCCCTTTTATGAAGGATAGCAAAAATTGCTACTTAAAGAAGCGTAACGATTCTGGAGTGATACAAAGGAATTTATAGGACTGGAAATGGGATGCTACTTATGGGAATTCAATTACGGAATGAGGACGTGAAAGTCTACGGTAATTACTTTTCGCTGCCCTTTCACCCTGCGTTTCTTGATCCTAGAAAAAATTATGATCCTTGCATCGCAATCGAAGCGTTCCCGGACGCAGTAAAAGCGTTCCGCAAAGCATTGCCTGCAGAAATCGCGAAACTAACCAAAGACAGCCAGGCATTCTATCAAGGCTGCTGGGGTGGAAGTCCGGGCCTGAAGAAGCGCGGATCATACTATGACGCGCACAAGTACGGCTGGATGTCCCGTATTGGACAAGAAAAGAACGGATTCGTGACGAGCCTCTGTCTAGATTTGAACTGTTCGTGCATCTGTCTCGATAAAGGGTCTGCGTTCCCGCGATCAATCATGATCGGACCCGACTATGGGAATGTAACGCTGTCATTAGAGGACTCGCTGAAATTCGCAGTTGGTAAAGAGCACAAAGACTATTCGCTCACGCGTGACGAGAAAACACAAGAAGTTCAAGGAGTCTTCGTGTCGGGCTACACCGGACACAACATTGATAATCTTGGCACGAGTTTAATGCTCAGACTCTGGGGCATCGAATACCTCAACCGCATGTTTGAAAAAATAAAACTATGAACCTCTCCGACATCGCCGAGAAGATTCCCGCGGAACTGCAACTGATTCTCGCGAAAGAAGGGATTAATGAATTACGTCCGTCACAAGAAAAGGCAATCAAGGCCGGACTGCTGGACTACCAATCGCTGTTGATCTGCACGCCGACTGCTTCTGGAAAAACCTTGATTGCCGAGTTAGCCGGCGTCAAGAGCATCATCGAAGGACGAGGAAAAGTCATCTACATCGTGCCGTTAATCTCATTGGCGAACGAGAAGTACAAGGAGTTCGCCAGAAAGTACACCGGACTGTTCAAAGTGACGCAAACGTCAAGCGACGTCGACTCGTCGGACGGATATTTGGCCGACTACGACTTCATCATCTGCACGGCGGAAAAACTAGACTCGTTAATCCGCCACCAAACGCCATGGCTCAAGTACGTGAAAACCGTCATCATCGATGAAATCCATTTGCTGAACGACGTCGAACGAGGCCCCACGCTTGAGATTCTTATAACTGTGTTGAAGCAAGTGTTAAAGAATCTACAAATCATCGGACTGTCCGCAACCATCGGCAACCCGAAAGAATTGGCCGACTGGCTAGAAGCAACCTTAGTCGAAGACACGTGGCGACCGGTTAAATTGCACAAAGGCATCTACTTAGACGGCGAGATTGAGTTTTCTTAATTACCAGATAGAATCGTCGTAATTCAATTCATCATTGATCACGACAACATGAATTCTGTCTGCGCAATGCGCTTCCAACGAATGCGCAAACTCCGTCATCTCATCACGCACGGCCTGCCCATAGACATTGATTTGGTTGCGAGCAAGGTCGAAATCCCCGACATGCAAACGAGGAGCTTCCATCCCGAAAAGCGCGCCCAAACAGCCGCATTTACCTTCGCGAGAAAGATACAACGTGTAACCCGGAGACGTTTTCGGACTGATTTGATATCCCTTGCGTTCGCAGAAATCAATCACTTGCGCGCGATCTAATGACATGAACCTCACTCCAAATGATACTCGATTAACTCAGTCGTTGTTTTAATTCCGTCGCTGATGATAATGCTCTTGACCAAGCCTGACTCGAAGCCAGGAACCAAAGGAGAGGCCCAGATGTCCTTGCGCGTTGCCCCATCAAATGAGCTCTTGTGCAACACCCAGAACGTCCCTGCGGGAACGGTCACTTGCTCAAGACCATCTAAAACAGGCGTCGTTGCCGAGAAGCCCTGGATGGACTCTTCCGCCCAACGGCTGTTTCTGCCGAGCACTTGCGCATCGGAGAACGCGCCCCTGCGCTCGTTCCAGATGATGAGATACTTCGTGTCATCGCACCACAGCGTTTGCGTGCGCGACTCGCCGATTCGGGTCGAGTTGCGCTCGATGCCGATGCACGGGTCGGATTTGTAGTAGGTTGAAATCATGCTGTAAGAACGCACCGCGGGAGAAACTCCCTCTTCGGTCGTCGTGATGCTGTACTTTGCCCATTGGCCTTCGTTCAATTCACGGGTCAAAAACGTCGCCTTGTCGCCAACGACTGATATGTTGAGTGAATCAAAAGTCGGCTTGTCGATCACAACAGGAGTTTCCGCGGGCGCGTCAGAAACGACCAGCGTGTCAACCGTAACCGGCGTGAATTCCTCTTTTATGACCGGAGCACACGCTACCAAGAACAGCAAAATAGCGATATATTTCCAAGCCCCCATACCGAGAATAGTGGAAAATAGGGTATTTAAAGGTTATGAAGGAAATTATTGATTGTTTTAGCTCTAACTGCTCAAAATCTATCGGGGAAAGAACGGCCGGGGACGACGTGTTCCGACATTGTTGAGCTGAGAGAACGTTGCAAACCTGTTTCCGAAGGAAACAGATATCATTTGTTTCTCGAAGCGAGACAAAGAGGAATTTAATCAAATTTTAGAAAAATTTGAAAAATAAAAAAGAAGAAATCAGCCCTAATAGTCAGGCATCTGGCCCTGGTACTGCTGCATCTGCTGCAACAGCGCGGCCATGTCCTGGAACTCGACGTTCGAAGGCGGCGTGAACGAGTCGCCGGACGGTGTCCAGGCGCTGCAGCGCACATTCGCTGCCGTGTCGGCATAATCAGCCGCGGTGTTAGGCGCCTGCGGCGTTGACGGATAATCATCCGCCAAATCCTCAGCCATCTGCTTCATCGCAGCCAATTCATACTTGACCCCTTGGGTACCCGACCACGAGTAGAGCCAAACGCCATCTGAGATGGTGTAGGCATCCGTTCCTTGCGCCATCATTTCTATGCGCTGGCGGGTTCCGTCCATATACATGGTGACAGTTCCGTCAGGCGTCGAAAACTCGCACTTGGCTGACCTTCCTAAGGTGAGCAATTCCCTTAAATCATTCGAGAATCCGGAAGCTGCCGGAGTGACGACCATTTCCTCAACGTTATCAACGTCTGCGCCGGGTGCAGGCATGCCTAACGACGGCGAGGCCTCTCGCTCAGCCGGAGCCGACGAGCAAGCCATGACAAGCACGGACAACATAACTAAGTACAATAGTTTTTTCATGGTATTACCCCAACAATCCCATCATTGAGGCGCCGCCCATGGCAAGCCCCGCGCCGACAAACAAAGCAGCAACGATGAAGCTGATGACCGCCATCAGCACGAAGCTCATGACGAACCAGACGAGCCAGACCAGCACGGCTTTACCCGTGTCCAAATGGTACTTGCTCTTGATCTGCGTGATTCCCAAATAGACGGAAAGCACCAACGAGATCAACGGCGCGAGGAATCCGCCGACGATCGGCAGAAACCCGAGAATGAACGAGGCCGCGTAGCTGACGATGCCCACGATCAACGCGATCATGAACGCCGTGCTGAAGCTGCCCTTGAGCTTGAATATCTTGGCGGTGATGAACAATAGTATCGAGCTCACCACAATTCCGATAATCGCAAATATCAATCCTGCAAAGAATCCCAATCCTGTTCCCAACATTGCCATTTCAGTCCCCCCCGAGTGTTTATTCGTTACTAATAAATCAAAATAAAAAAAACAAAATAGAGCTTCTTAGAAGCTGAACTTGTCCGCGTACTTGCCGATGACCGGCAACGGCTTCTCCTTGCCCGTGAGCGCGTTGATGATGCCGATGATCCAGAGGACCAAGATCAACAAGTTGCCGAGCGGGATGATGATGAACCAGCCGATGATCGGAATAACCGTTCCGACAATCGAGATGATCACCGCAAGGATGAACAGAACCAAGCTCTGCTTTGCGTGATACATCGCGAACTTGTTGTCCTTCTTCAACAAGAAGACCAACACGAATCCGATGATGCTCAACAAGTACGCCAGAAACGCCCAGAGCTTGCCTTCATCAGAACCCTTTGCTATTGAACCTTTTGCCATTGAAATTCCTCCTTTTATAGGGGAGTCCCCCTTCTGGCCGAATTCTGAGATTGGACGTTTATTAATCTTTCTCCTTGGAAAAGTAGGGGGTTTGGGGAGCAATCATGAGGCAATAATGATTAAAATGGCGGTTTAAGACCTCGATTGCATCGTTTTTAAGCACCGCATAAAGCACAGGTTGTGGAATGAGCCGTTCTCGTTTGTCGATCACCGCACCGTGCTGTTCCAAGATCGCTTCAAGGGTTTCGCGCAGACTCGGCTTGACTTCGCCAACAAGTTCGTTCGCCAAATCAGGCCAGTGTTCGGGATTAAAATTTCCGTAATTGAGTTTCACCTTCATTCCACCCACCTCGCGCAGTCCGGCAATCCGTTGCCGAACCGGCGCTCGTACTGCTTTTGGTCGCTGTAGCCTGAAGCTTTCGAGCATCGCGCGGCGGCCATCATGATAAGGTCGTCCAAGGAGCTTTGTTTGACGCTCCTTTGCAGCGCGAACGCTCCGGCGACGCACGGCGACGCCATCGAGGTTCCGGATAAAACTCCGTACTCGTTTCCGGGAAGCGTCGAAAGCACCTGCTCTCCCATCGCGGCGAAATCGACAAACCCCATGTTGCTGAAACTTGAATGCTCTCTTGAACGGTTGACGCTGCCGATGGATTGCACCCCGCCCAAGACAGCAGGATAGCTTTCCTTGTCGGGACTCCACTGCGTCGATTCGTTACCCGCGGCGGCAACGATCAAGGTGCCGTATTCTCTCGCGGCTTCAACGACTTCCCGTTCTTCTTCGGAACAGCCGGGCGCGCCGAAGCTGCAGTTGATGATCGGGATGCTGTTCTTGTAGCAGTACTCGAACGCCAGCAAAATGTCCGCCTCTGAGCCGCAGCCGTCCTCGTCCAATACTCGGACTGCCTTCAGCGTGACGTCGGGCGCGATGGACTTGACAATTCCGGCAACGTGCGTGCCGTGCCCGTGCATATCCATCGGGTTGTCGGTGTTGCGCACGAAGTCGCGACCCTTGTTTTCGCTGAAACTGCTTGCCAAAAACGGATGCGTGTAGTCGACGCCCGTGTCCATGATTGCTACGGTGATTCCGTTTCCCCTCGTTGTCTTGTGCGCGGCGTAGGCGTTGATCAAAGCGACGTGCTCTAACACACCTAACGGTTTCCTTGCGATGGTCGGCTTCGGCAACGGAACGACAATTCTTTTTGCCTGGCGGACGTTGAGAATTTCTCCCATGGACGTTTTTTCGTTGCTGAGATAGCGCATCAGTCGCGGAAGCTCCTTCGGGTCGTTCTTGATGATCAAAGCAGGACTTGAATCCAGCGCGACGCAGTCCGAGTCCGCATATCCTTGCACGTAGGCGCACAACGCCCCCATGCAGCGGTCTTTGGGTTTGACTCTAACGATAAGCCGGTCGTTTGACTTCGTGACGTCGTTGCGGTACGATTCTTCATTTGAACGCCGTTTCGGGGAGAAGATGGTTGGGCTTGACTGAATAGTTTGCTTGACTGTTTTTACCACCGTGAATATTGCTCGATCGATCAACGAGTATTCTTCGTTGAGAAATGCGTCGATGGTGCGGTTAGCCTTCTTGAAGTCGCCTGACTGTAGCTGGTTTGCGAGGGTTGCGTAGAACTTATCATTTGTTTCTCGCTTGAACCCGTCCGAATAGTGTTTTGGAATGACAGTCAATCTCGCATTCGGGGCGTACAAGACTTTCGCGAACTCTTTTGTCAGAATTCCTAGCTGCCCGTCAAGATTCACTTGTTTGAGCGGGTCGCCGAGAGTGATTGAAATGTCGCTTGATGCGTTTGACTGACGAACGTTTCCGTCAACGATGACTATTCCTTTCCTGTAGCCGACGATCAACGCGTCCAATCCGAGCTGTTCTGGATCGCAAGAGGATTCGCCGAACAGTTTGGATTTCAAACTCGTGGCGTAACTGAATGCGACTTTTTCTGTTTCAGCGACGTTGTTTTTCGGAATGACAAGATTGCCCGCGATGGCGTAGATGCGCTGGTCGTCCTTCGGCGCGACGGCGTAGGCGCGCTCATGGTTTGCGATTATCATAAAACAGTCTAAGCGATTGTTTTTTAGGTGCGTTTCGCAGGAAAAACCGGAAGATTTGCGGAAAAAGCGGAAGAATTGCGGAAAATCGCTTGGCTCCAATATAAAGAAAACGCTAACTCTAACGACGAAACAAAACGGGGCGGTAAAAAGTTTACGTCTACAAGAATGTCATATTTCTGCACTTAAGAGAATGCGCCAGAAGCACCAGTTTCTTGAGGTCTTCCGTCTTAACGGGCTTCGTAATCGGGAACGTGACCGGCCCGTCGCACCATTTCTGGAACGCGGCCTGCAGCTTGAGCTGGTGCTCGGCAGACGCTTTCGTGACAAATAGCTTCGCTCCCTTCGGCAACACGCCTTTCTGCGCGACCTTGACGATGTCCGCCTTAGTCAAGCCGTTCTTTTTCGCGAACTCGGCAAACAGCGGATGCACCTCCAGCCCATCAGCGAATTTAACAGCATAGGATAACGGTTCAAGCATCTTCACGCCCGCGATTGCCGTAACGGCGCTCGGAATTATCGCGGTGACTGAGGCGTTGCGCGTTCCCTTGCTTTTCTTGTCCTTCGCGTCGAAATTCGGGAACGAGCCGCGCTTCGCCAACTCATTCGACGCTTTTCGCGCCTCATCTGAGATGAATTTCATGAGCTTCTCAGCGTGTTCAATCGCTTTCGGCGAATCATACGAAATGCCGAGCTTGATGAGCATTTCTGCAAACCCCATCACGCCGAGCCCGATACGTCGATGCGCTTTCGTTATCGCTTCGCTTTCAGGAGAGGGATATACCGTCACATCGATGGCGTTGTCGAGGAAATGGACGGCGTCGCGAGCGGCTTGCGCCAACCGTTCCCATTCGGGCTTGCCATTCTTGACGAACAACGACACGTTCAAGAAACCTGAAAACCAGGACTCCAACGGCACAGGCTCGTCAAGCGTGAGCAACGGCTCGCTAGAGTGGATGATGCGCAGCGCGATAAGGTCGAAGACCTCCTTCGCCTGCAAGGAACGCGCGAGCTGGTGCGTCTTAGGGTTGACAAGATGATACGCGGACGAAGTCGAAACCGCCTTCAAGAACGCGTCCGTGAGCACGACTTGCGACGATTTCGCCGTAAATTCAAGAATGTCTGGATGGTCGATGCGCAAACTTGCGGTGTGCATGGCGCGCTTCACGACCTCGGTCGAAGTCTCGAACAGGCGCAAGAAACTCATCGGGCCAGAAGCGACGCCGTGCTTGACTTTGTCCCCTTTCGGCCGGATGTGGGAGAATGAAATGTTCGCGTGCGTGCCCGCGTGCTGGATAAGGGCAGCTTGCTTAAGCGTTTCGAATATTTCCGGAAGCGAGTCTCCGACGCGCAGGGAAATTGCTGAAACAAGATTGTTCGACGCGCCCGCGTTCTTCAGGATGGTTTCGTTCGGCAAAAACTCGAGCTTGGACAGCATCGCAAAGAAGCGGTCTTCCACTTTTGAGAGGTTTTTCGCGTCATGCGCGCGGTCTCCTTGAGCTACGACCTTCGCGACGCGGCGGAACAGCCGCACCGGAGTCTCGGCAATCGTTCCCTGATCGGAGCGCAGCAGATACTGTTCGCCAAGAACTCGCAAGGTCGTGTCGCTCAACCCTAATTCGTCGCGCACGCCCAGGAAGGTTCTAAATTCTCGCACTTTGTGCTGGCCGCGGTACTGCAACAAGGATTTGGTCGATTGCTTGTTTTTCAGCAAAGTTTCTTCAATGATGTCTTGAACGTCCTGCGTTGTTGGAATTATAGTGGAGAACAGTTTCGTCACTGTTTGAACGACGCTTTCGGCGAGCTTCTTCGGGTTCGCCTTCGTGTTTTCAACGGCCTTCGTTATCGCGAGAAGAATCTTTTGGGGTTGGAACAACTCCAAGGATCCATCACGCTTCCGGATCTGGGCGAGTTTCGCCATGCATTTTGATAGGCATGGTGCTTAATAAATATTCGTTATTTTATATATAGAAAAGATATACTTGAGTATATAATAAGCTCCTCGGAACGTATTAATTTTAAATATAGAAAATAAGTCTACTCTTTTGTTACGTGAATGCAATTGACCGGACAGTTGTCCGCGGCATCCTGGCTTTTGTCAACATCAGCGACTTCGCGCGTCTCAAGCGTGCCGTCTTTGACCTTGGCGTGCTTGCTCTCCTTCAAATCTGCGATGTTGTCATCCGCCATCTCCCAACGGGCCGGATCGACTGCTACACAACTCCCGCAACCGATGCATTTCCAGCGCTCGTGCATGATCTTGATGGGCATGACTTTTGTTCAAATCAACGCCTTAAAAACGTTGTGCATGAAAACGCTTAAATATCGCGAGAACAAAAACCTGCTTGTGAAAAAGAGGGAGCTGGCCAGACCACAGCATAATGGAGTAGCGTCGCGATTGCGCGACATCATTCTCGGCGGCCAGGACGGCATCGTTAATGTTCTCGGAAACGTGCTTGGAGTTGCGTCTGCGACCGGCGACACAAAAATCGTCATCATCGCAGGGCTAGCTGCTACGTTTGCGGAAAGCATCTCCATGGGAGCCGTCGCGTACACGTCCACGCAAGCGGCGCAGGACTACGCCCGAAGCCTTGAGGAACAGGAACGCAAAGAAATCGAAAAGCATCCGGCAAGCGAACGGGCTGAGATAAAATCAATTTTCGCAAAAAAAGGAATCAAAGGAACGCTGCTGACGAAAGTCGTCGAGCGCATCACCGCGTCGAAACGACGCTGGCTGATGACGATGCTCACGGAAGAGATGCACCTCTCCTCCGAAAACGGGTCGCCCTTATCGAGCGCGTTCATCGTGTTCTCCGCATCGATGGTCGGCTCCATCATCCCCATCATCCCGTTCTTCTTCATGCCTGTGATTCCTGCTATGTTGACGGCGCTCGCGACGTGCAGCGTCGTGCTGTTCATCACCGGCGCGGTGAAAGCTCGCTTGACGGTCGGCACCTGGTGGCGGTCCGGACTCTCCTTGATGTTTATCGGCATATTATCCGCGCTCGCCGGATACTTGATAGGAAAGGCGTTAGGCATCGTTCTGTACTAGAAATAAATTTTCAAGACGGCTTTATCGGCGGAGGCGTGATGGTGTCGTCGACTATCTTGTTCAAGTCAACCGTCTTGTAAATCGCCCCGCGCTTGATCTCTTCCCCGAGACGGGTGACGGTAGACCACAGCTTCCGCGACTCGTCCAGCGTCACTTCCCGGTCGACGATGACGCGGTACGTGCGGCCGTGGATCTCGAGCGCGAGCTCCTTTCCCAAATTATTGTGGTCAAAGCTGCGCAAGTGATTGCAGTAGATGATGCCGGGCTTTTCGGTGTCCCGCAATATGTAGAACTTGTAGTCTTTCTCGTCCATAGTGTTGAAAAGAAGGGTTTCTATTTAAGGTTTGACGTCCAGATGCGCGAACCGGGCGTACTGGTTTGCGAGCGCGTCGTCAATGCTGTGCTCAATCTTTTCCGCGATCTTGTCGCGCGGCGAGAAAAAGAACAGGTCGCCAACGACGTCCTGCAGCGCGGAGACTTGGCCCAGAGACAAATCCTTTCGCGACGCGAGAAGAGTTTTGCCCTCCAACTCCGTTGAAATCTGCGTGCCCGACTTGAACGAGTACTGGTACGGAATCGGAGACTCGCCCGGGAGCAACGGCTTGCCCAGCGCGGCGTACCAATCGTAGCGCGTCATTTCCCGCTCACGGCAGTCTTGACGAGATGCACGAGCGTCTTGTCCGAGTAGCGTTCGCCCTCTTCGATGCCGTTCAGCACCGGGACAAGCGCGTGGCGCGCCGCGTCAATCTGCTTCTGCGAATGCTGGCCGGAATAGATGAGCCGGCCGTACTCGCGCTCCCACCGCTGAAGCACTTCAGGCTCGGGAGGATGCGCGGCGTTCCATTCGACATGGTACACCCTTCCGTCCTCTGCCTTAAGATCAGAACGACTCAAGTACAAATTAAAGATGACCGTCATTGCTTCACCTGCGCGAAGAGCTTGTCGACTTCAGCCCAATCAATATTTTTTAAGATGGTCTCGATGTAGTCAGCGCGCTTCAGGTTGTAGTCAATCATGAACGCGTGCTCGAACACGTCGATGCACAAAACCGGGACGCACGTCGCGAGATGACCGACATCGTGCTCGTTGACCCAGCAGTTGATGAACTTGTCCGTGGTCGGGTCGTAATACGTGATGGTCCAGCCGATGCCGCGCATCGTTCCTAATGCCTTTAACTCCTTGAGGTAGTTGTCCCACGAACCGAACTGCGCGACAATCTTGTCGTGCAGCTTGCCCTTCGCAGGCTTCGGGGATTTGCTCAGAATGCGGAAGAAAATCTCGTGCAACCGCATACCATTGAACTCCCAGCCGAAGCGTCGTTTGAGCTCGGCAAATTCGGGCGTGAAGGTTCCGTCCTTGACCATCTTCGCGATGGCGTCGACGAGCTTGTTGACGTTCGTGACATAGCCTTGGTACAGCGTGAAATGGTTCTTCATCAGCTGGTCGCTCAATCCTTGAATGCCCAACAGATGGTCGTAATTCTTCGGTTCGTACATAGGAACACCCCGAAACTCGGGAAACCGTCCCTGTTTTTATAACTTGCGAACCCAGAAAATCAGATTGAGACTGAAACAACATCAGGGGACTGCATTTCAGGATGGTCACGCAAGCACTCGACATACAGCTGTATCGCTTCCTTGATGTTGCGCAACGCCTCTGCGCGCGTTTTCCCCTGCGAAATGCAGCCGGGAAGCTCTGCGCACTCGGCAACAATGTAGCCGTCTTCGCCCGGCGTGAGCACTGCCGTGTATTTCTTCATCGAGTTCACCTCAGAGTTTTGACAATATAAACATTTCTAGCAAATACGCAAAACTTTTAAACGCGAAACTTCGGCATGCAGTCATGAAACGACTGCTCATCTTGATTTTGTTATTAACGGCCTGCGCGCCGATGAAGAACGTTGACGGGGAACAAACCATGACAAATGTGCTTTTACAGACCACCAAAGGAGATATCACGATTCAATTGAACGACAAGATGGTTATTACCGCGGGAAACTTCAAGAAATTAGTCTCTGAAGGATTCTACGACAACACCATCTTTCATCGTGTGATTCCTGACTTCATGGTGCAAGGCGGCGACCCGAAAGGAACGGGCACGGGCGGACCGGGCTACGAGATTAAGGACGAGTTTTTGCCCGGCAACGCGAACAACCGCGGCACGATATCGATGGCGAACGCAGGCCCTAATACTGGAGGGTCGCAGTTCTTCATCAACGTCGCGAACAACAATTTCCTGGACACGAAGCATCCTGTTTTCGGCAAAGTCACAAAGGGAATGGACGTAGTTGACGCGATCGTGAACTCCGAACGCGACAGAAACGACAAGCCGTTGGAAACGATTAAGATTGTGAAGGCGACGATAATATAACTTTATGCCAATCGAATCGAATAGTCCGCACTCAGCACCAAAATCAACGTGGCCACTATTTCGACATTGGAAACAAAGTCCTTCATTTAGAGCACAAACAAAAATAGGGCTCATAAGTGGAGTTATTTTCTTCATTGCGGGACTATTTGCATCCCCCGTAGTAACTCCCTTCGTCGCACACATTTTTGAAGTTGAAAAACAAATAGTCATCACTATTGCGCGCAGTTATCTTATCGATGATTATGAAAAATATCCAACATATGAGCACGTATTTTTTGTAACTGGCTGCGGAACCAGAAATCTCGTATTCATGCGTAACGGAGAATATCCTGAGCAGCTTCAACAGCAAGTATTATTTTTGGGCACAACTAAAATTTGTCCTAATTGCACTCAATTTAACACTGCATTTTATAATGTTGGAAAACCGTTTAAAAATAATCTGTTTTTCCGATTTAAAAGCTCTAGTAAATTTGAATTTGATGAAGGAAGCCCTGAAGTAACCATTAGACAAAACGTAGATGCTATTCAACCTAATTTTATAATTGAAATACTTGGCGGGATTAAACCTGTTACGGATTTAATTCATTTCAGTGGGCATATTACCCGAGTTGGTTCAATTAACACCACATGTAATGATGTTGAAAAAGATAATTGTATTTTTGTAAAGTATGATGTTGCTGTTCTAAAAAATCAGAGCAGGATTGATAAGTTTTTTGCCGAAAATATGATCAAAGAACCACTATATGATCCTCATGGCATGCTTGAATACCAACTGAATGAACATAATGAATTTAAACTGGGGAATGCCAGTTTTTTTACTGAATTATGTAAACCGAGCGAAAAACTGGACTTACAGTCAAAACAAATTAGTTAATACCTCGGCGCACTTTCTTCGACTTTCCTATTTTCGTATCGTGCGAGAACGAACAATAATGAGGATAGTCGATTCAGATATTTCAGCAGTTCCGGATTGACGCGAACCGTTTCGGACAGTCGCAAGCAGGATCGTTCCGCTCGGCGACAGACGGCGCGAGCCAAGTGAATGAAACACGCGGATTTGGTGCCGTTCGGCAACAAGAACGTGGTCTGTTTCTGCACCAACGTCGCGAAATGGTCGATCGCCTTCTCTAATTGAATGATGTGAGCGTCGGTGACCTGCACTTTTGCGGTGTTGGCCAATTCTGCGCCGACCGTGAACAGAAGATTCTGAGCTTTTACTATTTCTTGTCTGACGTGCCCGTCGTCCGTGTGCGCCAACGCGACGCCTAAGGCCGCGTTCGTCTCGTCAACGTCGCCGATGGCTTCGATTCTCGGATCGGTCTTCTTCAACCGTCCACCGACAAACCCAGTCTCGCCCGCGTCCCCTGTTTTAGTGTAGTACATTAGTGCAAATACCCCTGAATCAATCCTAGTGTGTACGCAACGACCTTCTCATGCTCCCCTTCCCAGTGCGGCGGAACGCTGCGTTCAGCGATAAACCCCACATTCATGAGAATATCCGTCGCAGCCTCGGCAAGAATGCGCGCCTCAAGCATGTCGTTCGTTTTCAGACAGTGATCCCGAATCGGCTCCAACATGTCGTCACCATACTCCAGCAACCAACGATAGCCCTCGCAGTCTTTGCGACGAGCCATATCCCCGTTATGCTGAAAAGTCGCAGCATGTTGGTCTAACAGCTTGAACGCAATCGCAAATTTTTCGCAGGACGATTCGCTCAACTGCACCCCATTGAATTCCCGCAGTTCAGGCACTTGTAGCACGAACCGTTTCTTACAGTCACGTGGCCGCAGGAAGAGCAAGCGGGCGCGTCACCCATCATCTTGCCCATCGACTGCTGGAAGCCCGAGACGTCGCTTTCCATCTTCGGAGCCTCGTAGTTCGTCAATGCAGCCTGGACGTCGACCTGCTGCGCGACGGGACCGGGGCCTTCGCTGATCTTGACTTCGTCCATCGTGGTCGGCTTGACGTGCAAAAAGTCCGTTCGGCCAAGATATTCGAATCCCAAGATTCGGAACACCAAGTCGATAATCGACGTGCACATGCGGATGTTCGGATGGTCGGTCATGCCGTTCGGCTCGAAGCGTGTGAAGGTGAACTTCTCCACGAACTTCTCCAACGGAACGCCGTACTGCAATCCAATCGACACGGCAATCGCGAAGCAGTTCACGAGTGAACGATACGCGGCGCCTTCCTTGTGCATGTCGATGAAAATCTCGCCGATCTTGCCGTTGTCGTACTCGCCCGTGCGGAGGAAAATCTTGTGCCCCGCAACGGTCGACTCGATGGTGATGCCCTTTCGCTTAACAGGCAATCCGAGCTTCTCGCCGTGCTTCAACCCAGTGTATTCCTGCATGACCACGGTCGGCTCGACCTTCGCATCCGCCTTTGAGTCTGATTTCGTGTTCAAGGGTTGCGACGCCTTGCAACCATCTCTATACAACGCAATCGCTTTGAGTCCCAATCGCCAGCCTTCGACGTAGATCTTCTCGATTTCTTCCACGGTCGTGCTGTTCGGGATGTTGACCGTCTTCGAGATGGCGCCCGAGATGAACGGCTGCACGGCCGCCATCATCTTGATGTGCCCCATCGGGTCGATGAATCGCTTGCCGATGCCGCAGACGTTTGCGCAGTCGAACACGGCCGCGTGCTCCGGGTTCAAGCCCGGAGCTCCTTCAAGCGTCTGAGCTCCTTCGATGAACACCTTCGCCTCGTCAATCTGCTCCTTGCTCAATCCCTTGTTGATGAGCGTCTTCGGGTTGATGTGCGGGGTCCAGTCCGTCCACGTCTTGGCCTTTTGCACGGCCTCTTCGGCTTCGCGCACTTGGTCGGGAGTGAAGCCCATCTTGAGCAGCGCCTCGTGATGCACGTGCGGCGCCCCCTCGAACGTGTTGTGGCCCAACACATACTCGAGCATCTCGCCCATGTCGTCCTCGGAATAGCCCAACGACCGCAAGGCGCGGATGATGCTGTTGTTGACAATCTTGAAGTATCCGCCGCCCGCGAGCTTCTTCCACTTGACGAGCGCGAATTCGGGCTCGACGCCCGTGGTGTCGCAATCCATCAGCAGTCCGATGGTTCCGGTCGGCGCGATGACGGTGGCTTGCGCGTTTCGGTAGCCGTACTTTTCGCCCAACTCGACCGCGTGGTCCCAGTCTTCTCTCGCGGCCTTGAGCAAATCCGCCGGGCAGAAACGGACGTCCAACTGGTACGCCGCGTCACGGTGCTTGCGCATCACGCGCAAACAAGGCTCCTTGTTCTTCGCATAGCCCGGGAACGGTCCCTTGACCGCGGCCATTTCGGCCGACGCGAGGTACGCGTGACCGGTCATGATTGCGGTCAATGCGGCAGCGATTGCTCGGCCCTTATCCGAGTCGTACGGCACGCCTTGGACCATCAATAACGTCCCGAGGTTTGCGTAACCGAGTCCTAAGGTTCGGTAATCGTGGCTGTTCTGCGCGATCTGCTGCGTCGGGTACGATGACAAATCAACAAGAATTTCCTGCGCGACGAAGAACGTACGACACGCGTGGCGGTAGCCTTCGATGTCGAAGACGCCATCATCGCTCAAGAATTTCATCAAATTAACGCTTGATAAGTTGCATGCCGTGTCGTCCAAGAACATGTATTCCGAGCACGGGTTCGACGCGTTGATGCGGCCGGTGTTCGAGCACGTGTGCCAGTCATTGATGGTCGTGTCCAATTGCACGCCCGGGTCGGCGCACGCCCACGCGGCGTCAGCGATCTTGCGCATCATGAATTTAGCATCATATTCCTTCGCGACCTTGCCGTTCGTTCGCCACTTCGTCGCGAACGTGCTACCGGTCAAGTAGGCGTTCATGAATTCGTCCGACAATCGGACGCTGTTGTTCGAGTTCTGGCCCGCGACGGTCGCGTAGGCTTCGCCGTTGAAGTCTGCCGGGAATCCGCCGTGCTCGATCAAAATCTTGGCCTTCTTCTCCTCATTCGCCTTCCATTCCACAAACGAAAGGATGTCCGGGTGGTCGATGTCCAAGCAGACCATCTTGGCCGCTCGACGAGTCGTTCCGCCGGACTTGATCGCGCCCGCGCCGGTGTCAAAGACTTTCAAGAAGCTCATCAATCCTGAACTGGTGCCGCCGCCGGACAACTTCTCGCCCGAGCCTCGCAACTTGGAAAAGTTCGTGCCGGTGCCGGAGCCGTACTTGAAGACCGTGGCTTCCTGGCCTAAGAGACTGAAAATGTTCCGGATGTCGTCCTGCACGCTTTGGATAAAGCAAGCCGAGCACTGCGGACGCTGGTAGGCGTTCGCCATGACGTCGATCTTGTTCGTCTGGAAGTTCCAGCCGAAGTTTCCCGCGCTGCCGAGAATGCCGTACTGGTGGAACAATCCGCAGTTGAACCAGACGGGCGAGTTGAACGCGCCGCGTTGGGTAAGAAGCATATACGCCAATTCGTCCTCGAACGTGTCGGCCATCTCCTTGCCGCGGAAGTAACCGTGCTCCTCGCCATAGGTGCGGATGGTGTGAGCGATTCGGTAGACGACCTGCTTGACGTTGATTTCGGAATCCGTTCCCGGAACGCCGGCCTTTCGGAAATACTTTGAAACGACGATGTCGGTGGCGAGCTGAGACCAGGTCTTGGGGACTTCGACGTCCTTCATCTCGAACACGATGCGGCCGTCCGGCTCCTTGATGACGCTGGAGCGCTTATCGTACTCGACCATGTCGTACGGGCTCGTGCCCGAAGTGAACTTTCGCTGCACAATCAATCCCGGAGTCTCAACTGTTACTTGCACCATTACTCGCACCTCATTTTTCTTTCTTCAGCATATTGATTTCTTTCTCGAACTGGGCCAAATCCCTGAATGAGCGGTACACGCTGGCGTAGCGCACATACGCGACTTGGTCTAATGTTTTCAGTTGCGCCATGACTAATTCTCCGACTTTCTTCGACGAAATTTCCTGCCGGTCGCCCTTGCGCAACGACGCTTCGATCGCCGCGACGCTGGCCTCGATCTTTTCCCGGCCGATGGGACGCTTTTCGCACGCCTTGAAGAAGCCACGCATGAGCTTTTCCTTGTTGAACGGCTCTCGCCTGCCATCTTTCTTCACGACCGACAAGTCGACCGATTCCAGATGCTCGTACGTCGTAAATCGCTTCTCGCAATCGAGGCATTCCCTTCTGCGACGGGTTTCCGAGGAGTCGGACGTCTCGCGGCTGTCCACCACTTTCGACTCGGGATGCAAACAAAACGGGCATTTCATTGGTCATAGTTCTCGAAAAGAAATTTCGTTGCACAACTTATTGGGCATACTTATGCGACGGTCTCCGACGAGCCCGACGGCAGAAAAAACACCATTAGTTGTGGTCTCCCCTCTTTTCATTCCACAATCATTCTGTTTTTAATCATTTATATATATTGTGGTTGTGCAAGAATATGGTTTCAAGACTGAAATGAAATGTTCACTGGAGAGTCATTCTTTCCGTAGTGAAAATAATCATTTCGCCAGCTTCCACAGCAGCTCGAAGTACGCCTGATACGTCTGCGCGACATCCTTGTTCTTGATGAGAATAGCAACGGGCTCGGCACTCCACATAATAATCGCGACCTTGTCGCCGTAGATGTTCGTGCTTACGGGGGAAGCGAACTCGTCCGGCAGATGGCGGACCTCACCGAGCGGGATGGGCTCCAGGTTTGTGCGCTTACCCGCGTAGATAAGATGAAGCTTGATCTTTTTCGCGACTCGCTTGGTCGTGTAATGCCCGAGATAATACTTCAGGATTTCCGGGGCGTTCTTGGCCGCGCCCATGATGAACACGTCCTTGCCCACGACTAACTGGTCCTCGAAAATAGTCTTGATTCCTTCCACGCCGCGGTAAAAGACGGTTTCCTGTTTTTGCTTGGCTTCGTCGAACTTTGATTTGAGCGTGGGTAAAATGTTGTTTATGCCTTGTTCTGTCTGTTTCGCCAATTCCGAGAGCCGTTGCGGGTCTGCTGGAGTGTAGAACCGCTTGTCGTTCTCCTTGATGTAAGAAACTAAACCCTTCTCGATTAATCGCTCTAGCGCGTCGTAGACGCTCCTTCGGTGGATGCCGGTCTTCCGCGAGATGATGCCTGCCTGCGCTCGCCCTAAATCGATCAACGTGACGTAGATTTTCGCTTCGGTTGACGTGAGTCCTAATGGCACCAGCTTTTCGAACATGAGGGAATGAGATTCCCACAGATATATAATTGTGCCGTCTGAGTTCCTTTCACGTTGCTCTCCCAGGCAGTTATTGTAGAGTTTCGGCCATAATTCTAGATACAATGGAGCCACTACTTCCAAACTGGGCGGTAAAAAGTTAACTTTGACATGATAAACTTTAAGTAGCTCGCGCAACGAAGCCAGACCATGAACATCACAGTCAAGGACTTCAACCTCGCGGACACGGTCGAGTCCGGCCAACTGTTCCGCTGGGAGAAGAAAGGAAACGGCTATGTTATCCGCAACGGCGGGAAATCGTTCTACGCCGAACAGGAAAATCCGAAGACGCTCTCGTTCGACGGCGTCGATGAGCCGTTCATCCGCGAATTCTTCGACCTCAGCACGGACTACGGCAAGATAAAGAAGACGATTTCGGCTGAAAAGCTCGCGCCCATCATCGAAAAGCATCCCGGCATAAGGATCGTCAGGCAAGACCCTTGGGAATGCACCATCGGGTTCATCTGCAGCTCGAACTCGAACATCACGCGCATACGGAACAACATGAACTCGCTGACGACGTGTTTCGGCAAAGGACATGTGTTCCCGATGCCGTCGGACATCAAACAAGGAGCAAAGCTCGACAGCTGCAGACTCGGCTACCGGGCGGAGTACGTGCGCAGCATCAGCAAGCAAATAACCCCGGAATTCCTGCACTCGCTCAAAAATGAAAATTATGCAAACGCGAAAGAAAAACTGATGGAATTGCCCGGTATCGGCCCGAAAGTCGCGGACTGCATCTGTTTGTTCGCGCTTGGGTTCACGGAGGCGTTCCCGGTAGACACACACATCCAGCAGGCGATGGCCGCGATGTACGGCGTCGAAAAAGAGAAGGAAATTCGGGCGTTCGCGGCGAAGAAATGGGGCAAGCTCGCGGGCTACGCACAGCAGTACATCTTCCACTGGCGGAGAACAACATCGTAACGCATCCGAACATTGACGAGACATTACGGATTCTCGTTAAACAGCAAGGCATCACCACGATGTTGGGTAGAATGGGGCAAAAGTACGAGCCGTTCAAAGTCCTGATTTCAACCATCATGTCCGCGCGGGCGAAGGATGAAGTCACCGAAGTGCTCGCCGAAAATTTGTTCAAGAAATATCCGGACGCTCGATCGTTGATGCGCGCGAAGCCTTCTGATGTCAAGAAGATTATACGGAAGATAGGGTTCTTCAACGCGAAGACGAAAAGCATCATGGCGGCGTCGAAGATGCTGGTTAAAGAATACAATAATGTCGTGCCGGACACGCTCGAACAGCTGCTCAAGTTTCCAGGAGTTGGCAGGAAAGTGGCGAACTGCGTCTTAGTATATTCTTTCGGCAAGGACGCGATTCCCGTTGACATTCACGTGCATCGCATTTCCAACCGATTAGGCTGGGTGAAGACTAAAACTCCGGAAGAGACGGAACAGAAGCTGATGAAACTGATTCCGCAGAAGCACTGGCAGGCCGTCAATGATACGCTCGTGGCGCACGGCAAGACGATTTGCGCCCCAATTTCTCCGAAATGCTCCATCTGCCCGATTTCTCAGTATTGCAAACGGGCCGGCGTTACGACATCACGATAAACGGCGCAGTTGATTTACGGGATTGCAAATCCCGTGAGTCTCGTTGCCCCCTCCAAATAGAACGTTTCGTTCTGTTTGTGGTGCACGTCATTTGAACTAAAAGATTTTTCCGACCAGATAGCCCGAGCCGAACAAGAACACGACCAGTCCCAAGCACCCAAGGCTGACAATGAGGAATATGATTCCTAATATGAGCCCAATAATCGCAAGGATTCCGCCTTCTTTCTTTTTCCCCAGCGCGCTCTTTGAGATGACGATGGCGCACAACGCAATAAACGTGCCGAGGAACGGAATCCAGAACGTCAACAGGCTCAATATGCCAAGCACAAATCCGAGCTTATTCTTTGCCATGCCTCCCTTGGGTTTCCACGATTTATATGTCTTTCCTATAGCATACTTGTTTCCTAACCTTTTTAAACCCCTTTTTTACCTACATTTTATGCTCACCGACCTATTACAAAGGCATTTGGAATCCGTGCCCGTCATTGACCCGATAATCCAGGAAGAGGTCATCGGGAACAAGACCATCATCGACATCCGCACTGTCCGAGACCAGACGCTGCGAACCACCAACGCCTATTTTTGGTTCCGAAAGCCAGTCTGCACCATCGACTATCTCGAACGGCATCCGCTTCAGGCAGGCAAAGGGTTCGGCCGAAGGTTCTACGGCGCGATCGAAGCATTCTGCAAAGAAATCGGAATCACCGAGATAAAAATGCTGGTCTTCGAGAACCGATGGGCCTACTGGAAGTCGGTCGGATTTACGCAGACGGAAACCGGATTCTTCAAACAGATTTAGTCTTCGCCCATAATTGCGGAACAACACTATCAGCAATCCGTTTGAGATTGATGCAGTCTTCTGAGTTGTAAGTGACTAACATGTCCAAGAAATCCCTATCTCCTGTGGCTTTCCAGCAGCGCCATAATTCGCACGCGTCGTCGCCGCGCACGTGCTTGATGCTCTCGGGACGCTTGATGCCGAACATGGGCTCGATGCGCTTCAAGCCTCCTGAAAGCCCAACCTTCGCGCAGACATGCTTTAGGTCAACGTGCGGCAGATTGAAGTCCATGTTGAAATATTTCTTCAAAACTGGAATGTCGAAGCTCTTGCCGTTGAACGTCACGATGAGCTTGTAGGGCTTCATCGCGGCTTCCAACGCGGATTTGTCCAAGTTGATGCCGCGCACGAAGGTCTTTGTTTCGGTGCCATCGGAAAGCCCCACGACCGTTACGTCGCCGTACTCGGACGCAGTCTCGATGTCCAAGAAAACCGCGTTCTCCTTGAACTGGTCGTACAATCGCCACTGGTCGACGCTCTCGAACAAGCGCGCGAAGTACGGGGCGTCGTCGCTCAACAATGCGTCCTTCGCCGCAGTCAGAATTTTGTCATAACCATGCTTGTGCTGCGGAGAGATTCCTTTGATTTCCTTCTTTTCCAGGAATTCGTTCCACGTATTTGCGTTCTGCCAGATAAGCTGCTCCTTTTGGACTGTTATCTTCGGGAGGAAGATGAAACTCTCTTTTAGCATTTCATTGACGCGAACGCACGCCTATAAAAAATGAACGATTAAGATTTCCGCTTCTTCTCGGCCTTGTCGTGGGCCAAGTGGCGCCAGTGAACCGCCAATGAGAAGAATGTCGCCGCAATAAAGAACGCCAGCAACGCCAACAACCACCAGGGAAGCTCCTTCAATGCGCTCACAACTGCATTATCTGGAGCGGGAGGCTGCCTTACCGGGAACGCCGGGATTGAACGTATGACCACAACACGGCCATCAACCTGGTCGCCGACAAGCACCCGGTCGCTTCCGCGAGCGAACGCTCCGCCGTCTTCTGAGACGCCGCCAAACGTCGCGCCTTGCGGCTCGCACAGTTCATCGAACAAATCTTCCTGCTCTGGACCCCATTGCCCGTTTTGGCAGAACTGAACGCGGTCATCCGCGGGGTTGCACGCGAACCAGCCAGGATTGCACTCGAGCTTGGCACAGCTGGCCGCGTAATCCTCATCGGACTGCTCAATCGGAGCCCAATGCTCGTCAACGCACAACTCTTCGCGTTCCAAATCAAAATTGCACTGGCGTTCGCTGCCTTCGCACTCGGGCAGAGGAACAATCACATCATCTGCGGGAGGCAATCCCTCCACGCACGCCTGCTCGTAACCGCCAACAATCGGAAAGTACTCGCCGCCATCGCAAACCGAGAACTGCTGAAGTTCGTCGTCGCAAATAGAATCTCCCTCATTACAACCTGACGCGGCAGCCAAACCGCCGCAATTTTCGCCCGGGACCGTCTCATCCATCGACCAGAACCCGAATTCGTTGCAGCTCCAATACGAGCTGTCGCCTTCAAAAAATTCGCAATGCTGCTCGCCCGGAACGCATTCCTGTCCGGGATCGGCAACGCAATTTTCCTCATACGCGGCAGGATCAGAAATGAATATGGCTCCGGTCGCCGCCTGCAAGTACGCGTTGCGCTTCAGTTGAGCGGAAGCGAACACGCTCTCAGACTCCCGATTTCCCGCATCGTCCGCTATCGGACGATTCTCTCCCGCGCCAGCGCCGGAATAGCCTCCTGCCGGAGGCGGGGTCGAGCTCGCCGGATTTGTCAGCCACTCGCCGTTCGCATTGCACACACGGTATTCTAATAGTTCGGCATCGCAGAACGTTTCTCCATACAGGCACTCCGCCTGGAAACAGTTGTTTTGCACTTGAGCCGGATCGCGAGTGGTCGCCCAACGGCCGTCCTCCTCGCAGTAATGGAACGCATACTCCTCCTCGCTTATCTCACACTGAGTCGCCCCAGGATTGCACTCAGGAACATCCTGCGCGCAGTAATCAAAGAAACCATCTTGCACGCCGACAACCGCCATGTTTGCGGATGCGAGCGTCGCCCAATGGCCCGACGCGTCACAGCGCTGGAACGAGTATTCGGCGTTGTCGCACAATATCTCGCCCGGATTGCACTCGGTCGATGCCGCGCAAGGCCCCTGATACATGTACTCGCCGTTGCTGCATGAATAGGCCATTCCCGTCGGAGTGCAAAAATCTTCCTGACCGGCGCACGCGTCGTTCTCGCAATATTGCGACCATAAATACGCATCATCAATCGCCGGACTCCAGAATCCCATCGGGCTGCAGAGCGTGACCGTGCCCTCAAAACAGACGCTCGTTCCCGGCATGCACGATTCTTCAGGAGGAACGCCGCACTGCGTTTCATACAATCCGTCAACCGGAGTCAAGAATCCGCTGATGCAGATTGACGCCGTCTCGGTTGCGTCATCGCACACGGGCGGGCTGTTCGGGTTGCATCCCGGAACCGTTGGACAGCCGCAGACCGGGCAGTCTGAACCGCCGCAATCCACACCAGTCTCATCACCATCTTGAACACCGTTCGGGCAATGGACTCGGGGCGTTGAACAGGTCGGACAGCCACCGCCGCAGTCCACTCCGGACTCGTCTGAATCTTGCACGCCGTTCGCGCAATGTCCGGCGCATGCCGGGCAGTACGCGCCACCGCAGTCAACGCCCAGCTCATCGAAGTCCTTGACATCATTATAGCAGTTGTCGCCGGGCAAAGCCACGCCGGCGCCCACCGTCTTGTAAACTGAAAACGCAACGCTCTTGGAAAAGCTCTCATCGTCAATGTCGCCGAGCACCTTGTTCACAACAAGCTGGTACTGTCCCGCGACGGGAGCTTGCTTCATCTTGTACACGACCAAAAGATATTTGATGTCGTCGACCGTAGGATCCATCTCAAACGCGGGCTGAATGGATACGTACATTTCGTTGTCGCCATCGGGCCAAGCTCGTTCGCCGACGAGCGTGTCAACATACGGAAGATAGACCCCGTCCGAGTTTGCGTCAATCGCGACAATCACTTTTTCGACGCCGGTCGCGGTGCCGTCACCGGAATATTTCATGCCTATCTGCTTCACTTCAATCAGCTTTTTGCCCTGAACCTGCAGCTTGAGCTGCAACATCACGTTGTACACATCCTCTCCTGGCTGCCAGCTGTGGTCGCCCGGAGTCTTTTCGCCCGCGGTCACCGTAAGATCCGAGCAAGGCGTCGAGCAGTCTCCCCCGCAGTCAACGCCGTCCTCATCATCATCCTGAATTCCGTTCGAGCATACATCAGTTGATTGACACACGCCGCTGGCGCAGTACGCGCTTTGGCAGTCAGCGGAAGTCGCGCACGTTTTTCCGTTCGCGCAATCCGAGCACGTGCCGCCGCAATCGACGTCAGTTTCCGCGCCGTTCTTGGTTCCATCCGTGCATGACGCCAAGGCGCCAGTGCAAGCGCCACCAGTGCATCCCGCATATCCCTGAGACGTGCAAAGCTGATTCGTTGAGCCTATGGCGTAGGTATAGTAATTATAGCACGTTGGCGGCCCGACCCCGCCGGAACTGCAGGATTGCTGAAGCGTGGGCGTGCAATAGTTTTCGCTCACGTAACAGCTAGCGCCCGTGCATGAAGAAACCTGAGAATACCCTGAAATGCACACGTCGCTCCGCTGAACCCAGTCCCCGGGGCCGGGCACGCTAGCATAGGAATAATTGATTCGTCCGAACACATTATAGACTTGGCCGCCATCGGAATCAGAGCAATACGTCACGGTCTGAGCAGAAACCGCGAACGAGGAGAGCACGAAGGCTACAATCAACAGAATGATTGTGCCTGTGAAACGACTCATTTACCCTCTTTTATGCCATTCATAAATCAGTCTTATAAGAACGTTTGTTGTCATTCTCAAGAAAGAGCTACAACGAATGAAAGGCTTAACTCAGAAATGAAAAAAAAGAAACGCAGGGAGAGGAGGCCCTACGCTCTTTTGAGGAGAGTGACTCGCCTTTAGGAGGCGGTCAGAGGAGGACACGACGGAGGAGATGCGCACCGAGTATCGGCGGCAAGCAGCGGAGGCTGCTCGTGTCGGTAAATGAAAAGGCGCTTGCGCGCCCTGGATTAGTGTTTCACCTCCTGGTTTGATAATCGTGAATCGAACAGGTCGTCCTGGACGGAATCGTACGGATCCTTGTTGAAAATCTCGTCCCATTCAGGGTCGTGCGCCGGGCGCACGAACGCCTTGGGAAACGCGTTTGTTTTGTGTGTCACCTTTTTCATGAGATTCTTTGAGCTGACCCTTTTAATATGGGTTATGCAGACCGAATCTCGAGCGCGAGTCCGTAAAGCTTATAAGCAAATTCACCGGAGGATGACACATGGCAGTGACCCTTGTCTATAGCCCGCTGTGGTTCCACGGCATCGATATCGTTCTCGAAGTGTTCAGCATCCTTGCGGCGATTCTCATCACCATCGTCGGATACCGGGCATACAAGCTGACCAAAGAGAAGCGATTCTTCTACTTCGCGATGGCGTTCGGGTTCATCACGCTGTCGTTTTTGGCCCGCGCGATAACGGCAATCACCGTGATTTCGCAGATCAACGTCGCGACAAGCGTGGTTGCGCCCACACTCTCATATAACTTCATCGAACAGGTGTTCGATTTCGGACGATTCGTGTACTTCTTGCTTGTACTGGGAGCCTACCTTATCCTGTTCGCACTCAGCATGCGCATCTACGACAAAAAATTATTGACTCTCTTAGGGGTATTCATGGTGCTGTTCGCGGTGAGCGCGTTCGACGCGATGCCCATCATCTTCTACCTGGTCTCGTTTTTGCTGCTGGTGTTCATCGCGTGGAATTATCGCGAGAACTACCTCGAAAAGAAATCGAAAGCCAAACTATTGACTTCGTTAGCGTTCGGCATCATGGTGTTCGAGCCGCTGTTCTTCATGGCCGGATTCTACAACCAGCCGATGGTGGTCGGGGCGTACGCCGTGCGACTTATTGCGTACTTGACGTTATTGGTCATGCTCATCAAGGTATATACAAAGAAGTGAACAATGGCAGAACGTCGCAGCCAGCTGGAGATTGTGTCCGACATACTGAAAGCCATCCAGGACAAGGGCGGACGCATCAAGCCGACGCATCTGCTGTACAAATCAAATCTTTCTCACAAACGCATGAAGGGCTACGTTGAAGATTTGCAGAACAAAGGGTTCCTCGCGACAGAACAGAACAAGGACGACCACTCCATGTACCTGATCACCGATAAAGGATTGAAGTTCTTGGAAGAGTACCGCAAGGTCAAAGAGTTTACGGACGCGTTTGGGCTTTAATTTCACTTAATGTTCTTTTCTCCCAAGCAAACACGCGCAACGGGCACGCCGAAAGGAAATCCGGACCAGGCTCGCCTTCACCACCCACTTCCGCATACGATTGTTGCAGCGAGGCGCGTGCCTCACTTAGACTTCTTGGACGATATTGTCGCACCGTCTCATTGCCCACGAGCGCGCTAAACTCCTCATACAGCGCATAGTATTTTTTCTTCTCGGCCGCAATACGCGGATGTTTCAAATAAAACGCGATGCCCCTATTATGCAAGGTGCCATGCACTCCAAGTAGGCTTTTTTCGCCACAAACGTTCACCACATCACGAATGCCTTCCGCAATTTTGATATTGCGATAATCGGTTGACGTATGCGCAAGCACATTTGTCCAAGGCAACCATTTTCTGCGAGCGAGACTGAATCCGTACTGAGTCACATCCAGATATCCGTACAGCCCTGAGGCCAGGCACGCTCCGGCAAGAATGCCAAACTCAGGCAAGCCCATCGCGAACAAAGCGGGCTGCGCAAACGCACTCACAATAACCGTTTTTCTGCAAAAATCGATTTGCCTCTTCAGAAAAGTCGTTTCAAGAAAAGGCGCGGCATCAGCGCAATACACTTTTTTCCCTTCGGCATGCGCGAGATCAGCAAACTGACCGAAAAAACCCGGGTCCCAGCGAAAATCTCCGGCAAGAATCACGGCATTCTCCAGCACGACCGCATCATGCGTTTGCACGGAGTCACGAAAGAATTCATGATGCTTCTGAAAAACAGACCTGGTATGACGCACACCGAGCAACGTAACCGTCGAGTCGCCGACCGAAACGTTCACAATATCATCCAACCCGTTCATCAATTCACGCCCAAACCCCTCGCTTAAAAAAGTTCCGCTACCTTTATAAACGTCCCGTCGTCAATTCTCACCATGGAAAAGCTGTTTATCCACGCGCGTTCGGACGAGGACGTCACGTTAACTCCTGTAGCTGTTAAAGCGCTCAAAGGAAAGAAGGTCGGCATCGTGACGAGCATCCAATTGCTGCACGGCATCAAAGTCATCCAAGACCAACTTCCTGGCGCGATTGTTGCCGGACAAGTCCTGGGTTGCAACTCCTACAACGCGGAGAATATCGCGGCTTCTGTTGATTGTTTCCTCTTTGTCGGTTCGGGCGAGTTCCACCCGATCCAAGTCGCGATGCGAACGAAGAAGCCAGTGTATATTTTCAACCCCGCGACCAAAGAGTTCGGCACGCTCAAGCAGGAAACCATCGAGTCGTACGAAAAAAGAAAACAAGGAAGCATTCTGAAATTCTTATCTTCAGATAGAATCGGCGTGATTGTATCAACCAAAGCCGGCCAGAAGAACTTCAAGCGCGCGATGGAACTTGAAAAACGCACGGATAAACAGTATTTCGTTTTTGTTTCCGATACCTTGAACTTCAACGAGTTCGAGAACTTCCCTTTCATCCAGTGCTGGGTCAACACGGCTTGCCCTCGCATTGCGGATGAAAAACTCGGCATCGTCAACATCAACGAACTGATGGAAGCGAAAGCAATCACGTTCCCGAAAATCGAAGGCGGCTACGAGATTCCTATCTGGATGTCGAAGAAAGGAATGAAGAAATCTGATTAGATAACGTTCGTCGTCATCTTTACGCCCGGAAACAAGTTGTGCTCCTTCGCGAACCCGGCTTCGACTTCCACGACGTACATCGCGGCCTTGTTCGTCGGATATGTCGCGCAAGGGCTCTTGTCGCACGGCGGCGTGTTTTCCTTGATCTCGTTCACGGTGAACGTTTCGTCCAAGAAGATGATGTCCAACGGTATGAGCATGTCTTTCATCCAGAACGTGCGAGGAATGGATTCTTCAAAAACGAACAGCATCCCCTCGCCGGGTGCGAGCGTCTTGCCCATCAATCCAGCAGATCGTTCATCCGCGTCATCAGCGACCGCAACAAGAACGTTCACGTAGCCCTCGCCGTTGAAGAACGTCACCTTCGGGTGCGGAGCGCAGGAGGCCAACAAAAGTAACGCGAATAGTACGAACGCTGTCCTTACACCACTTTTTACCGGCGAATTTTGAGTTGTCGTAGTAATCGTGTTACTCAAACGTCCAATCGGGGCGGTACAATCCGAATCCAGTGGGTTCGGATGTACAAGAGGACTTCGAGTCCTCTTTGTAAAAAGTTTACTCACGTCCACACCTGCGGCTTATCTAACTTCGTGAATTGTTGCCCGATGCCACTCCCGATCGAAAACCCGAAATCGTTGGTTACGCCGAAAAGTTCATCCATGAACGTCAACGGCGTGCTGAACTCGACGATTTCTGCAGTGATGTTCAACGATTCCTCGAGCGAGGCAATCGCGTCCTCTTCCGTGCCTATCTTGTCAATCAACCCGAGCTCTAATGCTTCGGAGCCAAGATAGACCCAGCCGGTCGCGATTTTACGGACTTTGTCTTCGGGCAAGCCGCGATTCTCGGCAACGGCCTTAATGAAGACATCATGAATCTTATCCAACTGCCCCTGGAACAAATCTTCCTCCTTCCGAGTCAAATGCTTGAACGGGCTGCCAGTCTCCTTGAATTCCCCTGCGGTTAACGATTGGTAGGTCGCGTTGTAGCGCTCCAACGTTCCCGCGAACTCGAGGTAGCTCGCCAACACCCCGATGCTGCCGACCATGCTCAGCCGGCTCGCGAATATTTTGTCCGTCGCGGAAGCCGCCCAGTACGCGCCTGACGCCCCCATTTCCCTAATCACTGCGACGGATGGCTTAATCATGCCGTTTATTTCCGACGCGATCTCTTCCGTCGCGACTGGAGTTCCGCCGGGCGAATTAATCCTGAAAATGACTGCCTTGATGTGGTCATCCTCCTCGGCCTCATGAATCCACTGCACGACATCCCCGCTTGCGACGCCGGTTTCGCCGAACGCGGCAGATCCCGTAGTTATCACGCCGTCGATCGGAATGATCGCTATGTTGCCTTCGTTGAAGGTTGTCGGGGCGCTAAATGACGCGATGATGATGAAGAACAGAAACAAAAAGAACAGCACCGACAGAATGCCCGAGATGATTCCTATGACTGCGAGGATTGTTTTCAGGACAGAACGCTCTTCCACCGCTTTTTTCATGCGCTCATTAAACGTTTGAACCTATATAAACATAACGCTGAAGGTAGCTTTATAAAACAGTTCGGCTCTCTCTTTCCCAATGTCGTTCCACGACAAGACCGCGAAAGAGGGACTGAACGAGCTCGCCACATCGGAGAACGGGCTCACGAGCTACGAAGCCGACCGTAGATTGCGGCTCTACGGCAAAAACATCCTCGAAACGCAAAACAACTTCCAGTTTCTCGCACTGGTCGGGCGCCAATTCACCAGCCCGATCGTCTGGGTGCTGCTCGCGGCGATGGGCGTCTCGATCCTCGTGGGCGAAATCATCGATTTCTGGGTCATCGGAGCGATCGTCATCCTCAACAGCGTGCTCGGGGTCGTGCAGGAATACCGCGCCGAAAAAGCGATCCAGGCGCTGCGGCAGATGACGGCGCTCAAGGCAATCGTCCTGCGCGACGGACGGAAGCTTTCCATTCATGCCAGCGAGCTCGTGCCGGGCGACATCATCTTCCTCGAAACCGGAGACAAAGTCCCGGCGGACGCGCGACTCTTAGACATCGTAAACTTCCAAATCCAAGAAGCGGCGTTGACGGGCGAAAGCACCCCGGTGATAAAAAAGACGGACATCGTCAAGTCAGGAACAATACTCGCGGACAGGTTGAACCTGGCGTTCTCAAGCACCATCGTAACGGCCGGGCGTGCGAAAGCCGTCGTGATAGCCACGGGACACAAAACCGAAATCGGCAAGATCGCGACGCTCATCCAACAGTCGGAAACCGAAACCACTCCCCTACAGCACCAAATCGCAAAGCTCAGCAGCTGGATAACGCTCATCGTCATCGCGATCGCGGCCATCGTGTTTCTCACGGGAGCGCTGCAAGGCCAGCCGTTGGCCGCGTTGTTGCTCGCAGCAATAGCATTGGCGGTCGCGGCAATCCCCGAAGGGCTGCCCGCTGTTGTGACGGTTTCGCTCTCCTTGGGCGTGCAACGCATGGCGGCGCGCAACGCCCTCATCCGAAAATTGCCGAGCGCGGAAACGCTCGGCTCGTGCACGGTCATTTGCTCCGACAAAACGGGCACCCTGACCCACAACGAGATGACCGTCCGAAAGCTGTTCGTCGACGACACCATTGTTGACGTAACGGGCAGCGGGCACTCCACCCAAGGAACGTTCTCTTCGAGCCCTCCTGATATGTCGCTCCTGCTCACGATCGGACTGCTGAACAACAACAGCACCCTGACCGAAAAAGCGTTCGGGGACCCAACCGAAATCGCGCTCATCGTCTCCGCGAGGAAATCCGGATTGTTCGATGAAAAGCTCAAATCATCCTTGCCGCGCGTTGGCGAGCTGGAATTCACCAGCGAACGCAAGCGCATGACGACGTTCCACCGCAAAGGCACAAAGACGTTGGCATTCGTGAAAGGGGCGCCCGACGTCATCCTCGAACGCTGCACGACAATGCTGCTCAACGGAAAGGCCGTTCCGCTCAATCCTGCACGCAAAAAGAAAATTCTCGAAACGACGCACGCGTTCGGGAAGCAAGCGCTCCGAGTGTTGGGATTCGCGATGCGCGAGACGACCGAGCATTCGGAAGACAAGCTCACGTTCGTCGGCCTGCAGGCGATGATCGACCCGCCGCGAGATGAGGCGAAAGAAGCGATTGCGCAATGCCATTCCGCGGGCATCAAAGTCGTGATGATCACCGGCGACCACCTAACAACGGCGGAAACGATAGCCCGTGAGCTGGGCATCGTCGGACGGGCAATCACGGGCGAATCGCTCGACAAGCTCGACCTTGACGCGCACGTCAATGACATCGGAGTCTACGCCCGCGTGAATCCCGAGCATAAGCTCAGAATCGTGAAAGCATTGCAAAAGCACGGCCACGTCGTCGCGATGACCGGCGACGGAGTTAACGACGCCCCCGCGCTGAAGAAAGCCGACATCGGCATCGCGATGGGCTCCGGAACGGACGTCTCAAAAGAAGCGAGCGTGATGGTGTTGGCCGACGACAATTTCGCCTCCATCGTGTTCGCCATCAAAGAAGGGCGCAGAATCTATGACAATCTCAAACGGTTCGTGACCTATCTCTCCTGCAACATGGGGGCCGTGCTCACCATCTTCGCCGCGCTCGTGCTCAACCTGCCGCTCCCCGTATTGGCGCTCCAATTATTGTGGATGAACCTCATCACGGACGGATTACCTGCGTTGGCATTGGGCGTCGACCCGCTCGACAAAAACGCGATGAACAAACCGCCGCGCAACAACAAAAAGCCTTTGATCACGTTCAACGGTGGCGTGCGCATTCTTGCGCTGGCCATCACGATGGCCACAGGCTCATTGCTTCTGTTTTCGCAATACCCTCTCGACAAAGGACGCACGGTCGTATTCTCCGTGCTCGTGCTGTTCCAGCTCTTCAACGTGTTCAACCAGCGCGACTCGTTCAAAGGAATCTGGATCTGGCTTGCGCTGTTGTCTTCCTTAGCGCTGCAAATCATCGCCGTGCATCTGCTTCCGACCATCTTCAAGACCGTTCCGCTGAACCTGGTTGACTGGCTCTTGGTTATCGGAGTCGCCGCAACCATTCTCGTTGTCGGGCACATTCTGCGCCCACTAAAGAATGGTGACTGATGTTTTTATAGCGTCCTTCTTCTAACCCGTCATGACCGCGAAGTGCTGTGAAGTCTCCTGGGAAATCTGCAATAAGGTCGGCGGCATCTACACGGTCGTGTCGTCAAAAGCCCAGCGCATGGTCGAACGCTACGGCGACGGCTATGTCGCGATCGGACCGTACTTTCCAACGAAAGTTGTCGGGGCATTCGAGGAAAAAGTTCCGCCTGACGCGTTGAAAGTCTCATTTGACGCACTGAAGCAGGAAGGCATCGAGTGCCACTACGGCACGTGGCTCATCAAAGGGAATCCGAACACGATTCTCATTGACACGACTCGGTTCGCGAAGCACGCGAACGGCATCAAGTCATTCCTCTGGGACACGTACAAAATCGACACCTTAGGGACGTCGTGGAACGACGTCGACGAACCCTTGGTATGGGCTTGGGCGGCCGGAAAGCTTGCGGAAAAGTTAGGCGGGGTCTGCCACTGCCACGAATGGCTCGCGGGCGGGGCGCTGCTGTATTTGAAATCGCATCATGCTTCTGTCGGCACCGTATTCACGACGCACGCGACCGTGCTAGGACGCGCGCTTGCGAGCGAAGGCCGGCTTTACGATGTCATGGATTCTGTTGATGCGGATGCCGAAGCCGCCAAATACGGGCAAGGACTGAAGGCGAAATTCCAAATCGAGAAACAGTCCGCCAAGCACGCGGACGTGTTCACCACCGTGTCCGAAATCACGGGCATCGAAGCCGAGAAGTTCTTGGGCAGAAAGCCCGATGTTCTTTTGCCGAACGGGCTCGATATGGCGACGTATCCGACGTTCGAGGAAGTCAGCATCCGGCACAAACGCATGAAAGCAAAATTGTTCGACTTCATCATCGCATCGTTCTTTCCGTCCTACTCATTTGATTTGAACAACACGCTCGTGTACTTTATCGCCGGGCGGGCGGAATTCCACGATAAAGGCATCGATATTTTTGTCAAAGCGTTGGGAAGACTGAATGACCAGCTCAAAGCGGAACACAGCGACAAGACCATCGTCGCGTTCTTCTTCGTGCCAGGCGCCGTCAGAGCGATCAAGCAAGGATTACTGGAAAGCAAGACCTACTACCGCGACCTCAAAGAAACCATCACGGAAGACGTCGACGAGATCGAACACAATCTTTTGCAGGCGTTGATATCTGGCCAGCCAATCACCGAACCGCGCGTGTTCAACGAGGAATTACGCGCAGACATGAAGCGCAAATTGCTCCGATTCAAGCGCAACGGCAACCCGCCCGTGTGCACGCACGAAATGCAGGGAGACGACCAAATCCTTCAGGCATTTTCGAACGCCGGATTGGACAACGACGCGGACGACCGCGTCAAAGTTATTTATTATCCCACCTATTTGAATGGAGCGGACGGACTATTAGACATGAACTATTACGACGCGATGCAAGGAGCGCATTTAGGCGTGTTCCCTTCATATTACGAACCGTGGGGATACACGCCCTTAGAAGCCGGTGCGCTGGGGGTTCCGTCGATTACGACGGATTTAGCTGGCTTCGGACGGTTCATCTGCAAAGAATGCACGTTGCCGCAGAACCCGGGCATCTGGGTCCTGAAGCGCTGGAAGCGCACGGATGAACAGGTCGTCGAAGAGCTTACGCAAACGATGCACATGTACGCGATACTCCAGAAACATCACAGGATAGCTAACAAGATAGCCGCGAGGCAGATAGCCGACAGGGCCGACTGGAGCTCGTTCATCGAAAGGTACATCGAAGCGGAAAATAAATCAGTCCAAAAGTAAAATGCCCATCGGCGGGACGACATCCACATTCTTCTTGAACTTCCTTAATGTGCCCAAGGCATCGACGCCGGACGATTCCAATGACGGTCGCTTCGTCTGCGGGCCGGCCGCGAGGACGAACGCCTTCGGAAACTCTTTTGTTAATTCCTGCTCAATCGCAATGAGCTTGTCGATGATGGTTTCTTCTGCGCCAAGAAGAATGACGGCTTTCGTGTAATCATGCTGGACGAGCGTGCGCATCTGCTCTAGAGGCAATGCGTTCGCGTTCTTGAACTCGGGCTGGTGCCTCGTCTTCACGACAACCCAGTCGCGCACGTCGATCTTGCTCGCGCTGAGGTCAATCCCTTCCTCAATGCCGTGCTTCTTCGCCACGGCCATGACGGTGTCGAACTCTGCCATACGATTCCCGTGTGTCAGAGCGTATTTAAAGACTTCGTGATTATCTTATGTCTATGAGTGAGACCGAACTATTCTACGAACTGTTCCGATATTCGCACCGTCCTGGAAAGCTGCTCGACACGCTTGCGCAGCCGTTTCCTTCGGCGCACGCCTATGTCGAACGCATCACGGACACGCTGAACATCGCGCGCAGCAACGGCGATACGGCGCAGGCGAAGACCATCTGCGCGCTGTGCGACTGCGCGCTTTCTGCGCTTCCTCCGCGAGACAAGACAACTTCATATGATATCCAATTCAAGAACGTCGTCTCCAAGCGAATCTTGCGCCGAATGTTTGATACGACTCAAGCCTACCTCAACAGCCAAACAAACGGCAAAGCATCAAAAACGGAATATGACCTGCGCGACATGAACTCATTGCCAGCAATGATGCATCCTGACGTGAAGACATTCATCGAAGTCCAGGCGAAGCTGCCGCCGAAACAGAAAAAGAAATCCTAAGCCTTGTACGCCCAAATCTTGTCGTGGGCGTTCTCTATCGTTCGCGTTTCGTGAGGGGTTAGCTTCTCGAAATACTTTCTGATGCCGCGGATGCTGTTGCCGTGCGCGGAGATGAGCACGTTGCAGTCGTATTCTTTGAGTATTCTTAATAGGTCGTGGATGAACGGCGTGACCCGGTCGACCACCATCTTCAGCGACTCCCCCTTCGGCGGGGCCGTGTTGTACGAACGGTGATAGATTGCGTAGAGCTTCGGGTTGCGCTTCTGGAACTCATCCTTGCTCTTGCCGTTGAGTGAACCGTAGTTTCGTTCTCGTAATCTCGCGTCGATGATGATGGGGACTCCTTTGTGGAATTTGAGAATTGTTTTTGCGGTGTCCAACGCGCGCGTTTGGTCGGACGAGAACGCCAAGTCGATGCGCTTGCTTTTCAGGCGATTAGCGAGCAGATTTGCGGTGCGTCTTCCTTTCGGGGCGAGCTTCGAGTCGCGCCAGCCCGAGAAGATGTGGTTGATATTGTCGGTTGATTCGCCGTGTCTTACGACATAAATGTTGCTCATCGGAGAACCTTGGCAAACTCTCCCGTTACGTCGATGACCGAGGCCTTATTTTCGATCGTGTTCGTGCACTCGACCTTCGCGCCGAGCTTCCTTAGCTTTTGATACGCGTTCTTCGCGAACACGCCGTGCACGCCGATGCAGGTGATGGATTTGACTTTGAGCTGCTTGAACTGCTTGATGGGCTCGAGCATCGTGTGGCCCGTGCTGATGATGTCATCGACCAACACGATGTCTTTGCCCTTCAGCGGGAACGGGGACTTGACGATAATCTTTACTTTTTCAGCGTTGTAGCGCTTCTTTTTCAGCACGATGGCCTTTGTTTTCGCCATTTTTGCCACCGAGAGGGCCCACTGGTACGACTCTTCGTCCGGACCGACAACGATCGCGTTCTTGTGCTTTTTTCGGATATGTTCCGCGAGAATCGTGTTGGCCGTGAGCGTGGTCGTTTTTGTGCGGAATATCTCATTGAGATTCTTTATTCGGTGCAAGTGCGGGTCCATCGTGATGACGCGGTTGGCTTTGCTCAAAAGTCCCGCGACTATCCGGTTTGAAACGACTTCGCCGCGGTGGAACTCCTTGTCCTGCCTGAGAAACCCCGTATACGGGATAACTAACGTGACTTTCTTCGCGCCCTGGACTCTTGCCGAGGCTGTGGCGAACAAGAGCTGCACCAACGCCTCGTCCGGATTGGGCTGCATCGTCTCGACGAAAATGAGCTCCTTGCCCTTCAAATCGACCGGATACTTGAGCTTTAATTCACCGTCAGGGAAATGAGAGGCGATCAAAGAAGCGAACGGGGCCTTGATCTTCTTCGCGAGCTTGCGCCCGAAGGATTCGGACGTAGGCCCGGCGATCACCACCTTTTTCATAGTGTTCCTTGATGAGCGAATGTTTTTAAATGCATCGATGAACGTAAGTTATAACTCTCAGGGCTCACGCAATAACGGCCGGGGCCAGCAACGAAAAAAGATGGTAAAGATATCTAACGCAAAATCACTTTCCTCCTCTCCTGCCACGAAGGCGTGCGTCGAAATTCTTAATGCCGCCCTTGACGCAGTCAATCCTGAGAAGGCGCTGGCCGAGAAAGTCAGAGTATTGGGCGACACGCTGCACGTTGATGACAAGCGCTACGATTTGACGCGGTACAAGCGACTCTTTGTCGTTGGCGCGGGAAAAGCGTCTGGCACGATGGCCGCGCTGCTCGAAAAGATGCTCGGCAACCGGATAACGAAAGGAATGCTGATTGATATTACGCCGCTAAAATTAAAACACATCACGGTTGTCGCAGGCGACCATCCGGTCGTTTCGTTGAATAACGTCAATTACACGAAAAAGATTCTTCAAATTACAAAAGACATGAACGTCAACGACTTGGTCCTCTGCGTCTTTTCCGGCGGTGGCTCGGCGTTATTTTCCGATCCTCGCATTCCGCTGGCAAAATATCAGGAGTTGAGCAAATCGTTATTACGTTCGGGCGCGACCATTCAGGAATTTAACACGGTGCGTAAGCACCTCGATTCCGTGAAGGGCGGACGGTTTGCGTCGCATTTGTTCCCGGCGACGGTCGTCACGCTGATGATCTCTGACGTGCCGGGCAACGACCCGTCGTTCATCGCGTCCGGACCGACGGTGCATGATTCGACGACAGTGAAGGATTCGCAACGTATCCTCGCAAAGTACGGACTTCCTCAGCCTGCATTTTCCGAAACCCCGAAAGAGACGTTCTCAAAAGTACAAAATTTGATTTTCCTTGACAACGGCAACGCCATCCGGGCGATGGCGAAGAAAGCCGAAGAGCTTCATTTGACGCCGGTTATCATCGGCGATCGATTGTCCGGCGAAGCGCGCGAGATGGGCATCACGCTGCTGCACAAGCTCGGCAAAAAGACCGCCGTCATCGGCGCGGGCGAAACTACTGTTACGGTTAAAGGAAAAGGAAAAGGCGGACGCAACCAAGAATTAGTCTTGGGTAGCGTCATCGCATTATCTGAAATGAAAAACACGGCATTAGCTTCGATGGGAACGGACGGCCGGGACAACTCCGACGTCGCGGGCGCGATCGCCGACGAAAAAACATTATTCCTGGTGAAAAATCTCGACGTGAAAACGTTCTTGAACGCGAACAACTCCTACGAGTACTGGAAGAAAACGAAACGGCACATCAAGACCGGACCGACGGGAACGAACGTCTCGGATGTCATGCTCGCAGTCCGACTTTAATTTCTCAAAATGATTGTTCTTGTTTTCTCGACGACAGAAAAAATAGTTCACAACATTTATATGGTTAGACGACGTATGCTTGAGTACAGGTAGATGGTGCCAATACACAAAATAGGTGAAGCACCTCAAGACCGACACCATCACGCCTGAGAAGAGCGACAGAAAGAAACAGCCGAAATAGCTAGAGTAGGAAGCGGGCTGATGGTGCCTCTACACAAACGAGGTGATGGCCAACCGAGATTGACACCATCGGCCATATTTTTATTTTTCTTAGAGAACATTACTCTTGAACTAGACTTCAGCATCATCGCAGCTGATTCTTCCGCCATCGAGATCGTAGCTCATCTTAAGCCAGCTCAACCGCAGGCTCTTCGCCAGTTCGCAGAAATCTTCAGTTTCGAGCTCGTATTCGACGCCGAAAACCGCTTTCTCGTTTTCTATAAACGGCAAAACTCTCTCGCATTCATCGTACTCGAAACATTGCTCGTTGACGGCGAAATCGAAGTGGTCGACTAACTCAGGAATCTGGTCCAAATCATTTTTCAGGCCGATGGACAATTTCCGTTTGTGCGCCTCATCGGCCAGCCATTTGTTGTACGCCAACTGGGCTTGCGCCGTCAAGGAAAAACCGTTATCGTTCAGATACCCGTCAACATTGTCAGGTTCTACTCCGTCGCAGCCTTTTTCAACGGCCAAATCAAATCTTTTTCGCATAATAGGCGCGAGCAAGTCTATTCTTGACACATCAAGCCATTTCTCATCTTCCCAGCCTTCCAACGTATTGCCCAAAACCTCTTGTGGAAACTCAGCCTCGTCGGCTCTCCAGTCTTCGTAGCTTCCGGCGCTGAAGTAGCAGATGACCTTGATTTCTTTGCGCTGCAATTCTTTGATATCCTCTTTCGACGCATCAAACAAGTCGATATCATACATATCGACCGGATAATTCAAGTTAAGATCTCCCGCAAGTTGCCATTGCCAAGACGTTTTCGGAGCAGGTTTCCACCACGTAGTTTCGAGCGGGACAAAAGAGGACGTAACTTGTTCTACCACTGGCGTCGCATTTTGTTCTGACGTGCTGTTGACCACAATCTCAGGAGCGGGCGGTGCTGCGATGAGCGGTTCTGCTTTTTCTTGAACGCAGCCGCTGACAAGAAGAAGCCCGATTAATACTTGCCAGAGTTTCATTTCCAACAGTACCTATCACACACTTTCGCCTTTGAACCGAGCTTCTCTTCGATCCTGAGGAGCTGGTTGTACTTGCTCGTGCGTTCTCCTCGCGCGGGAGCGCCGGCCTTGATCTGCTGATGCCCCAATCCGACGGCTAAGTCGGAAATGAAGTGGTCCTCGGTTTCGCCGCTTCTATGCGAGACCATGACGTTCCAATTCGAGTTTGACGCAAGCTTTGCGGCGTCTAACGCTTCGGTCAATGTGCCAATCTGGTTGATTTTGAGCAGAAGACAGTTGGCTGATTTTGATTTAATGGCTTGCCTTATCCTGTGGACGTTCGTGACTGTTAAATCGTCTCCGACAATTTGGGCTTTGCCCTTGAACTTTTTTGTTAATGTTGCGAAGTCGGCGAAGGCCTCCTGGTGGAACGGGTCCTCGATGCTGATGATTGGATATTTTTTAACAAGCGCTTGGTAGACGTCGCTTAGTTCTCCTGCTGAAAGCGTCTTTCCGCGAACAAGATAGCGTCCGTTTTTGAAAAACTCTGAGGCTGCGACGTCGATGGCGAACTTGACCTGCTTGTCGTAGCCTAAACTTTCGACGGCTTCGGACAGAAGCTCCAGCGGCTCCTCGATGAGCTCGCACACCTTCGTCCCGCCGCCATCGCAGTGCGGGGTAAAACCTCCTTCGTCGCCGACATTCGCGGCTTCCTTGCCGTATCTTTTGATGAGTAGTTCCCTGAGCGCATGGTAGGTTTCGGTGCCAATTCGCAACGATTCGGCGAACGTCTTTCCAAAAGGCACGATCATGAACTCCTGGAATTCAATGTTTGTTCCGGCGTGGCGGCCGCCGTTGATGACGTTCATGAACGGCGCTGGCAAGACAAATTTCTTGTTGTTTGCCAAAGAACCGAGATACTCGTACCTGTGGGTGTTGCTTGTTACGGCGGCTGCTTTCGCGCACGCCAAAGAAACGCCCATAATCGCGTTCGCGCCTAATACTGATTTATTCGCCGTGCCGTCAAGGTCAATCATCACTTCGTCGATCTGGCGCTGATGCCTGACGTCCATTCCGATTAAGCGCGATGCGATTGCGCGGTTGACGTTTCTGACGGCATTGAGCACGCCTTTGCCTTGATAACGTTTGCCGCCATCCCTGAGCTCAAGAGCTTCGTGGATTCCCGTTGACGCGCCCGAGGGGACCATTTCTCGTCCAAATCCGTTCGAGGTGTGGACGTCGACCTCGACCGTAGGGTTGCCTCTGCTGTCAAGAACTTCCCTCGCAAGAACTTTCGTTATCGTGAACATTCGCGGCCTCTTTTGAGGCTGATTAAGAAGACGGGCTTTTTAAGCTTGCCGAACGGATAGCGTTGCGCAATGCGCGATGGTACTTGCCGAGCTCCTCAACGACGGCGAGCGGCTTTCCGTTCTCGTACGAAAACTTGTTCGTGTACTCGCGCCAGTGTTCCGCGGGCCAGACGATATTGCCATGGACGACCTCGATGAACCTCAGTTCAGGATGGTTTCTATCTACGAGCTGTAGCTCCATGTGCGCACGCTTGACGAGCTCTTCGACCGGTTCCATGCTCAATTCGGAATAAAAACCCCTTTTAAATGTTGCGGATGGGAATTTGCTGGCACCGCGTTACTTTTTACCGCCCAGTTTTGTTCCGTTACGGCATCAATTCTGAATACACTCGAGCTCACGGTACGACCAATATCGCCGGTAAAAAGTGCGACGCAGAAAAGAGCTACCTGGGCTCATGCAATAACATTTTGCTCTTCCGCAACAACCTCTTCCGGTGGCTTCATGAACTCGAATTTCAATTGGCCTGTGCGTTTCCTTTTTTTCACGGGCTTTTCTATGCCGTCGTACAAATCGACGTCCGCGTCCGGGTTGAACGTAGGCTTCGCCATCGAGAACATCTCGTTCTGGAAGAGCCCTGGAATGAACGACTCTTTCTTCTGCTCGTAGCGCTCGTCGCACGGCTTTCTAACTAGGCAATATGAGCAATGAGCGGCGATGTCCTCCTCGAAGATGCCCGAACGGATCTTTTGCTCGGCGTCGGCAATCTTGTCAAGCAAATCGAAGAAATCCTCCTTCGTTCGTCTTGGAGCGTAGATGACCTCGGCCTTTCGTTCTTCTCCCTCGTGCGGGTTTTTAGCCGTTCTTCGCCAAGTAGGAAGATAATGGTGCTCGAGTTTTATTTTTTCCATCAACGAAAATGAATCGTGACGTAATTCGTTGATATCGTCGTCATTTGCGCCGATTGTTCTTGCGAATTTTTCATCCTGTGCTGCCTTCATACTCACAATTGCGGAGTACATCGTGAACTGCTCGTCCTTGGCGAGCTCTGCTTCGGTTATCCTCTTTTCTCTTGACTTGTGGTCGCGAATCGTGAGCGGAAACCTGATTTCGTCCAACAGCGCGTACATCCGAATGCCCGGCGTGAACGGGTCCTCATCCTTGATCGTCACCAACGGAGATTTCCACTCGATGAAGACTGGCGGCTTCTCTTTCGCGTAGCTGTTGTAGATTTCCATGCACAGCTCCTTGATGACGGGACGCCACCACTTGAACTCGTACGGACTAACCCACGCGACCGAATCAGGGTCTTCCTGCGCGAGGCGCATCGTGCGGTAGTTCCACATTCCCACCGTCGCGTCCGCGAATTCTTCCGCGGACTTCTTCTTCGGCTCGCCGATGTGCTTCCCTTTCGTCTGGTAGAAGTTTTCGATGCGCTCGTGCAGCAGCTTGCCGACAAGGATATGCGCGTTCAACGGGATTACTGGCCTTGGCGTCTTGACGTAGTTCAGCCAATATTTCATCATGCAGTTCGTCGTCTTGTAGCGCGAATAGGTCCAGACGATGTTGTCGATGCCTTTTCTAACTCCCACCCTTTTTGGCTTGTACACTACGTTCGCGAAGATTGTTTTTGTTTAAGAGCATTATGACACGGGAATGATTAGGTTCGATTTCACGGAAACCTATTTAAAGTGAGAGAACGGTAGACGGCTATGCTGGAAGAATTGATTAAATCAGCAAAGGAAACGAGTCCGTTCATCATGCCCGCCGTTTACGCGGCGAGCGCGTACTTGACGATGATTCCGCTGACTTCTTTCGTCGAGTGGGGCATCCACCGTTTCATGATGCACGCGCCGAAGAGCAAGCGCATCCCGTACTTCAGCAAAGCCCAATCCGAATCCCACAACGACAAGCACCACGGCGCGTACAAAGCGCCCAAGCACTACTACCAGGACGCCTGGAATGACAATATCGTTTCTAAATTCA
Organism: uncultured Methanosarcinales archaeon; assembly: GCA_964550175.1. Taxonomy (GTDB): domain Archaea; phylum Nanobdellota; class Nanobdellia; order Woesearchaeales; family ARS49; genus DSQK01. The sequence goes on from CAZJXP010000001.1 coordinate 313,165, forward strand.
GCTGGACTGAAGTCGCGAAGATTTACGCCGGTACGATGGGCATCAGCTTCGGAGCTGCCGCACTTTACAATGTGGTTCGCGCAAAGATTACCGGTCAGCCAGTTGCGGTCGATTGGACGAACGACGCCGCGTTCATGGCGGGAGTTACAGCTGCGGTCGGAACCTATTACGGCGCGTACGAAACGACGCACGACTGGATGCACGTCATCGGCAAAGAGCGCTACAAGATCCACGAAGTGTTCGCGCACGCCGTGCAGAACACGCCAGACGGAAAATTGCGCATGCCGAAGGACGTGCTGGACAACATGACCAACGCGATCGAGACCATCGTAGACGCTACTCTGAAGAACAACGCGCCGATAGAAATCGATTCGAAGCTCGTGCTTGATGTGAAGCATTATCTCGCGCACAATAGGCGCAATGGCGTCGAGATGAACGACATCTCATCATACTCCTTGTTGAAGAACGTGACTCACCAAATGGCCGAGTATGAGCGCGAACGGCGCGCGAAGCTTACGGGATTCTCGCGCACGACGGATACGTTGCGACGCAAGACGATGGGCTACGTGCGTAACTCAGACTGGTTCAAGTGGATTGACAACCACCACTACATCCACCACGATGTCGACCCGGACAAGACGAACCTGAACGTCGTGCTGCCGATAGCAGACTTGACGCTCGGCACGCGCAAGGACTCCTCCTCGGCAGCGCTGCGCGACGAGAGCAAGATGCAGACAATCTGGATCTGCCCGTACGCCCCGACGTTCGGCAAGAAGTTCTCTGACCGCTACAACAAAGCGGACAAGAAAGAGCTCGTTTCAACCCAATAAAAACAAGAAAATAAAAGAAATCACTTCTGCAATTCTTTCAGCGCCTTTGCGACCAATTCAGCTTCTGTCTTAAGCTCTTCCTGGTACATCTTCAATTTCTTGATCTGCTCCGGCTTGGAGAGAGGCTTGCTCTCGCCGTGGCTGCAACCGCAATCACTTCCGCATCCCATCATTTCACCCCCTTCGTGTGTTTTGCAATAAGATCAGCTGGAATTTCGGGCCACGGCATCGGGACCATCGTATACAATTGTCCCTGCCGGTAGGCGATAGGCTGCTTGTCCGACTCCTTTGCCGAGAGGACTTCGCCGATGAAAATAGTGTGGTCGCCGACCTTATGCTCGCCGATGACCTTGCACTCCGCGTGCAACGCGGCTCCGTCAAGCATCAGCACATGCGTTCCTTTCGTGAACTTGAAGCCGATTGCTTTCAACGCGGCGATCTTGTCAACGGTCTTGCCGGAGTTTCGTCCCGAGATTAAGACTGCCTTCGCCTGGTCGACGGCGGCTATGTTGACGCCGAAGTGCTTCGTCGCGCGGATGTTGTCGTACGACGGCTTTCCGTTGCCAATGTTGACTGAGATTAAGCCAGGCTGGTAGGAGAGCAAATGCGTCCCTTCAACTGAAATGATATTAGGGCCGTGCGGGCCGTCCGTAGTAATCAAACCCACTCCTGTCGCGAATTTTTCGTTTCTCTTATCTCCCCAAGGCAAGTCCATGTGTACCACTCCGTTATTGATATCGGATACCCGATACTTCTATTTAAATCTATCGGACGACCGATAGATATTAAAGCGTCAGCCACTCACACCCCCCTATGACTGGCTGTGAAATGAAGGGCTTTCTCAGTTTTTTAATGTTGCGCATGATTTCGCAGCAGGACATGTCCGGCGACTGCATCCGAAAAGAGCTCGAAAAACGGCGCGGCTGTCTGCCTTCCCCCGGCACGATTTATCCTGTGTTGAAAGAACTGAAAGCCGAAGGATTCATCCAGGAAATCAAGGGGGACGGCAAGATGAAGAAATACAAGATCACTCCTGAAGGCAAGAAAGAGCTGAAACTGGCGATGAACAAGTTCATCGCGTTGTTCTATGATTTGAAGGATGAGTTTAGCAAATGTTGCTAAGTCTCTAGTGAACTTTTTACCGCCCCGTATTGTTTCGTTCGTGCATCAATTCTGACTCGAATCGAGCTACTGCCTCAAAATCTGCACGGGACAGCAACGTGAAGGACAGCAAGCTCTGACGGACAATAACATTTATAAAGGGGGGTTCAGCAATCCGAGACAGCATGAAAGGAACCAAGGAAACGAACAGCAAGTTCATCAAGGTACGATGCCCGAAGTGCAAGAACGAACAGATCATCTTCGGCAAGGCCTCGACGTACGTCACCTGCTTGATTTGCCAGAAGATCCTCGCCGAGCCGACCTCGGGCAAGAGCCGAGTCAAGGCCCGAGTCTTAGAAGTTCTTGAGTAATTCTAACCATTTCAGCGATTGTAACATTAATATACTAGCGTTCGCTTCTCCTGTGCATAACGGAGCAACCGTGAAAAAGGAGTGAGACGATGGCAAAAACCCAGAAGCTCGAAGATTCCATTTACTCGATTTTTAGGATATTGTTAGGCATCCTGTTCCTCATGTACGGATTGAAGAACCTCTTCGGCGTTTGGGGCACGGTGCCTGTGCTGTGGTCGTTGGGCTGGTTCGCGGGCGCTGGGCAATTATTGATCGGTCTTGGACTCGTGACTGGTGTGTTGGTTCGGCTGGCATCCTTCTTCGGCATCATCGAGATGCTCGTCGCGTTCTACGTCCACACCAACACGGGAGACTGGAACCCCATCACGAACAAAGGCGGGGCTGCGCTCACGTTCGTCATCGCCTTCATCGCAACCCTTGCGTACGGCGCCAAACGCTGGAGCCTGGAGAAGAAATTCTTCGGGAAAGAACGGTTTTAGGACGGACTTAGATGGTAGAGGAAGTGTTAGCGATAAGTTCAATTCAGCAGTTTTGATGGCATCTTTGAGTTATTTATTGTGTTTTGTATTCGGCACGAATTTGCGTAGCTAGCACATCGTAATCGTTCATGATATCTTGACTGATTGAATGGGATGCGCGAAGAATGCCATAACTAAGGATGCCTGTTATTACGCCGACAATGGTCCCCGAAATGGGTTGGCTATCCGCATATTGAGTGGCAGCAGTTATGCCGCCAACAGTCCCAGCGAGAAGAACTCCTGCCAATCCGGCAAATTCGAAATAAGAAGCTCTGGAGAGATGATCTTCTTTTTCATCGATGAGTCTTCGCGTTAAGTTTTCTGGCTCAGCCATATGTATTCCCCTGCACTTGTTATTCATGAAAAATAATGTATAACTTAAAAGACTTTCTAAACTTAGCGTAATTCCTTCACCTTCTTACGCAGTCTGAACGCGTCATCAAATAATCATCCATTAGAACAGTAAAGCTCAGACCTGCACGGTCACGACGTTCTTGGGCCGAGACTCAGGATGGTGGCGCATGCATTCCAAAACGCCCTCAATCGCGTCCTTGATGTTCACAAGCGCTTCCTTCTTTGTCTTTCCTTGAGAGATGCAGCCGGGCAATTCTGGCACGGTCGCCACAATCCAGCCGTCTTCGCCAGGTTCCAATACAACGCAGTACTTTCTCATGCTCGCAGAACAAGCCGCGCCTTGCGTATTGACGGCGCATGCACGCCAACAGAAATCAGCTCATTGGCCGGCAACTCGCCGTTTATGTCAGCCAAACACTCAAGATAACCTTCAATAGCTTCTTTTATGTTCGCAAGCGCATCTTTCTTCGTTTTTCCCTGAGAAACGCAGCCAGGCAATTCTGGCACGGTCGCCACAATCCAGCCATCTTCATCCGACTCTAACAACACTTTGTACTGCTTCATGATAATCACCTTGTCTTGTTTCTATTTAAGCTTTATTCACAATAATGCTATGAACTGTTCGACCGTAAGCCCCGCATCCTTGATGAGCGCACGCAACATTCCCGTGGCAAGTTCTTTATGGTTTGGAACAACGAGCGGCGAATTTCCTCGATACATAACAAGATGGCTTCCTTTTTGGTGGTGAAACACGTAACCTGCACGCGCAAATGCCTTCATCGCCTCAAAACCTGAAATCCTCGGGACTTTCATGAAATAAAAAGATATTTTTCTTTTTAGGTGCGTTGCGTGGCAAAAACCGGAAGGTTTGCGGAAAAAACGGAAGAATTCCGGAAGAATGGAGGCCTCGCTTAAAAAAGGCGCTTTGAGTAATGAACGCGGTTTTCCGACGTAAGCCTTTTAAACCCCCTTCTGTCCCATTCAGCTATGCTGATGAAGAAAGAAGGCTTTCCGGAGCCGGAAGAATTGGTGCTCTGCACCGTCACGAACGTCCAGTTCCATAGCGTCTTTTGCAAGCTTGACGAGTACGACAAGTCAGGCATGATCCACATCTCTGAAATCGCGCCTGGCAGAATCAAGAACATCCGCGAATTCGTCGAAGAAGGAAAACGAATCGTGTGCAAAGTCTTGCAGATCAATCTGGAACGCGGACACATCGACTTATCTTTAAGACGCGTCAATGAGGGTTTAAGACGCACTAAGTTGAACGACGTCAAACAGGAGCAGCTTGCTGAAAAAATCGTCGAGCACGTCGCTCGGGCACGCAAATTGGAAGCGAAAGCGCTGTACCTTACCATCCGACCGGCCATCTTCGAAAAGTACGGCGCATTGTTCCCGGCGTTCGAGGCTGCGTCGCGCGACGAGCTTGACTTAACAACGCTCATCAAGGACGCCGCCATCGCGAAGGAGCTTACTGACGCGGTTAAAGCGAGAATCAAGCCCCCGGAAGTCGAGCTTGTCGGAGATTATACGTTCTCTTCCTATGCTCCTAACGGCATGGACTTGATTAAAGAGTCTTTAGCCGAGTCACTGAAAGTCAGCAGCGCGACCGTGCGCTACAAAGGCAACGGGACATACCATTTGGCCATCAAGTCCGACGACTTCAAGAAAGCCGAAAAGATGCTCAAGGAAGCCACCGAGAACACGCTTGCTTACGCCGAGAAGCACAAGCTCGTTGCTGAGTTTAAGAGACAAGAGTAGACAGGATAGTTCTTTAGTCGTACTTTTTACCGCCCAAAACTTTTTACCGGCTCTTTTTGTCGTAGTGTCGTTTCAACTATAGCGAACGACGACTCAAAATCTGCGCAGGCGAGCAACGTGAAGGAGAGCAAGTACGCTCAATATCTGCTCGTAAGCTTCTTAAACAACCCCTACTACTATCATCCCATGCGACGCATACTGTACTGCCCGAAGGACAACCTGTTCACGCTGAAGGAGAAGTGCCCCACGTGCGACGGAACGACCGTAACTACGCAGCCGCCGAAGTACTCGGTGGACGACAAGTACGCCGATTACCGAAGGGAAGCGAAGAAACCCGCGCGCAAAGAGGCCGGACTCCTATGAGCTGGACTTTTGTCAAGACCGGCAGCGTCAAGCTCAAGCATCCTGTGTTGATTGAAGGCTTACCTGGAATCGGCAACGTCGGCAAAGTCACGGCCGACTTCATCATCGACCAATTGAAAGCCAAGAAAGTGGGCGAATTCCACGGGCATTCGATTCCTCATAGCGTGTTTGTGAACGAGAAAAACGTCGTGGAACTGCCGAGAATCGAGCTCTACGCGTCTACTGAAAAGGACGCTTTGATATTGACCGGCGACGTCCAGCCGTTGTCCGAAGAAGCCTGCTTCGAGTTCTGCGAACTCGTCCTGAAGGTCTGCAAGGAGCTCCATTGCCGCGAAATCATCGCTTTAGGCGGAATCGGGCTGAAGCAGGTGCCGAAAAACCCGAAAACTTACTGCACCGGAACGGACAAGAAAACCGTTTTGGCGTTCTCGAAATCAACCGGCGTGTCAAACCGAATCTACGGCATCGTCGGGCCCATCATAGGCGTGTCCGGCGTGATTGTCGGGCTTGCTGGACGCGAGAAAATTGAAAACATCGCGCTGCTGGCAGAGACCTACGGCCATCCGATGTACCTCGGCGTCAAAGGAGCGCGAGAACTGTTGAACGTCTTGAACAAGTATTTGAAACTCAAACTGAAGCTCAGCAAGCTCGATGAGGACATCAACGAGCTCGAGGACGAGATGATGACGCGCGGAGATTTGCCGAAGATACGCAAGTTCCCGGGCAAAGGCGAAACGAGCTACATCGGATAAAAAAAGGTGAGAAGATGAACTGGAAGTTTATTGCTACGGCAGTTGTTGTTGGATTGGTCGCGTTCGCGCTGACGCCATTGCTCTGGACGCCGTCGCCCGACGTCGTCGTCAATTCCGCGCAGAAAGCCGGATTTATGCTGCTGATATTCCTTGAAGCGCTGTTCTTCGGATTCGGCTGCGCGTTCGTCATCTATGGGATGCGTCCGCTGCTGCACGGCAGGCGCGGACTCGTGTTGCCGTTCGCGTCCATCGCGTGGTTGGTATTATCTTGGTGGCCGCACGACCAGTTCCACATGGCGAACGGAATGAACATCAACGGACTGTTGACCATCGACTACACGTTCCACCTCGCGAACATCCTTGCCGCGTTGGTGCTGCTGCGCTTCTTCTGGAAGCAGCTCGAGCACGGATCCGAGAGACGGGACGACGGCATCCGCCGCGGCGGATTCGAAGTCTGGAAGTAACGCACACTTGTGTGCGGAATTGACGCAGAAGCGTCAATAGGTCACTATCTTTTTATATTCTTGATTTTACTGTTTTATCATGCTTAAATTGGATTTAGAGCCGTTCGCGGACAAACGCATTAGTTATGCGTTCAACTCCGATGGGCTTATTCGCGGCGTGCGAGACGATTATGCGTTCCGGTGGAATAGGGTGTATGAGGAGATATTTTTGGTTGGGTCCGTGCCGTTGCACCAAAAACTTGACGGGCTGACGCGCAAACTGCTGCCGGAGTTCTTTCCTGTGCTTGGGAGCGACCGGATGATTTACACGGTTAATAGAAAGATAATTGCAGTTGAAAGTCTATCTCGGATGAGATTTGTTGAGTGAATCTTCTGAATTTGATTTAACGGCGGCTGTGCTGGCCGGTTGAAACGCGATTGTGTTCTTAGCGGCGGTGTTGGCCGGGCTGCAGCCGAGCTGCGCCCGCCAACCGCCGCACTAATGGTCGAGTTTATTTTGTTGAAACCTATTCGACGTGTTCCGACATTGTGAAAACGAGGGAAGGGTCTTAACCATGCTTGCGAAGCAAGCATCCTATTTCTTCGCTTCCGGAGTTTGAACAAGAAGGAATTTAATCAAATTTTGGAAAAATTTGAACTACTTGAATTCAACTTTCTTGGCTCGCCAGGCGATGCCGGCGATGTGCATCTTAGAACAGATCTTGCAGGTGTAGCGCAAATCGACCTTCTTGGAGGTCTTACGGCCTGCGAGGCGCCATCTTCCGACAGGCGGTCGCGAATATCGGCCGTGGTTGCCCGCTCCCGCGGTGTGGCGGGCTTGCGCGCGCTTACCCCAAGACTGCGGATGGGCCGATCCCATGGTTCGTGCCTTAGCCTGCTCGACCTTGTGCTCGGTGTGCTTCTTGCACTTCGGACAGAATGTGTTGCGGATCTTCGGCAAAACGACCATAGACAAAAGACCTGATGGGGGGTTTATAAAGCTTTCGCGTTCTAGAACGTCTTGTTGTACAGCTCAAATCCCTCTGCGCCCCACGCGATCATGCCGCCTTTGAGGTTGTAGAGGTTCGTGTAGCCTAACGCTTTCAGTTGCTCTATCGCTGCGAGGCTCATCCTTCCGGAGCGGCAATACGCGAGGATGGGCGTGTTTTTGTCGACGGGAAGCTGGTCGAGATAGCTCGCGATGTTTTCCCAATCTTCGATTATTGCATCCGTGTTTTCTATCGCCCCTTCGTACGGCGCGTGCGTGTTGAGGACAAACAATCCGAGCTCTTCTTTTTGCGCGAGAAGCGCTTTCGCTTCACTAGGAGTTAAATCTTTGAATCCTGCTGCGCCAGGCGCGTCAGCTTGAATCGGGGCTTGCGCGCACGCGGCCAAAAGAACGAGGCTGATGAGCAAAATGTTTCTGAGCATAGAACTGCAATGGTTATTGAATATAAAAAATGAATGTTTATGAAGTCTCTACGGCCGCGCCTTGCTCGATCCAAATGTCGGCAATCTCGGACGGGATACTTGCCGTTTGGTTCGGCTCGAACGGGCCGTAAGTTTCCATCTCCATGCCGACAACTTGCGGGACGGACTGTAAGAATCGGACATACTTTGCGCCGGATGATTGGGCATTGGTTTGCGCCGTCTGCGCCGAGAGGTTCGCGCTCGTCATCGTATGGCTGCCCGGAGCCGGGCGCGTCAGATCTTCCACGACCGGTGCCTGATGATTGAACGAGGTCGAGAATGACAAATGCGACAGGTGCGGATCCTTGAGCATCAGCAGGTTTTGCAGCACACCCATGCGGAATGTATCCAACGTCGCGACCATTTGGTCGAACAATGCTCTTTCTTCCATCAGCAGGTTCGTAGTGTCGATGATGTTGGCGTTCGTGCGGGAACGGTTGAGCGCCATGTCGATGATCTTCTTTTCGCGACGCTCATACAATTCCTTGACGAGGCGGTGGATGTTGTGCAGCTCCGTCTGGAGTCTTTGATGCTCATTCATGCTGAACACGTCGTTCTTCAGCCCGCTGCCCTTGTAAGAAAGGTCCTTCTCGCGCAGATACGAGACCGTCTGCAAAAGGAATTGCGGGTCGAGGTTCTGCAGCTCTTCCTTGCCCTTTTCGCGCCGCAGAAGCTCGTAAAGCTTCTCGTACGTAAGAACAACCTCTTGTGATGACTTTGACGAAATCGTCAAGTCCTGCATTATATCCCCCACAGCAAGCTAAGATTCGAATTGGTTTAAAAGAATTGCTGTGGTACAGTGGGAAATTTGATGCTTTGATGATTCTAGCGGCGCCCCTGGCGGCGTGCGCGCGCCAGCGCCGCACGGAAGGTCGCGTCGTTCTTGTTACAATTTGTTCGATGAGATAAGCGCACGGAAGTGGTTCTGACTGTGTTGAGCTGAGAGAATGTCTTATTCCTGTTTCCGAAGGAAACAGATATCAATTGTTTCTCGAAGCGAGACACGGAAGAATTTAATCAAATTTTAGAAAAATTTGAAAAAAATAAAAAAAATAAAAGAAGATTGTTGGCTTTAGACAACGGCGCTGACCGAGATGTCGGTCAACGTGGTGCCGGTCACTCGTACTTCGCTGCCCTTGAGGGTCGAAGCGTAGTCCTTGTAGTTCGCAAGAACTCGGGTGACACGTCGCGTGTCGAGGGCGCTGTATCCAGCCGCCAAGAGGGCTACCTTTCCGGTGTCCGCCTTGTACAACTTGATGATACCTTCGCCTTCCTTGAAGCCTGCGCCACAGTCCGCCGGGTTGCCCATCAAGGCAGCCGCAACGGTGTTTGCACACGGTCCACCGACAACAACGAGGTTCTGAGCTGCCCAGTCAGTGACATCCTTGTCGAGCTTTGCGCTTCCGACAGGGATCTGCTGAACTTCGACACTCTCAAGACCGCCGCTTGACGTGACCTTAGCTTCGGCTTCGCCGACAAAGATCTGACCGAATCGGTAGCTGTCCGGGTAGGTGATCTTCGCGAAGTCGTTGTTCTCGGAGTCAAAGTAGATCTCCGTAGACCAGTTCGTCACGTAGTATTCGTGGTCGTCGTCCGCTTCTGACGCGTCAACTGCGCTCGCGATGAACGCGTTGTTGATGGTCGGGGCGCCAACATTGATGTCATCATCAGCGCTGTCGTAAGACAGGCTGAAGTTGAGGATGTTGTCCGTTCCCGCGCCGTTCTCGCCGTAGCCGTCCTCAGTCTCTTCCGTCAAGGAAAAGATTCGGTCGTTGGTGAATCCAGTCAGGTTAGCGTTGCCCGCCATACCGGAAAGGATCAATCCGCCTTCGTCGTTCAAGCTCGTTTCCGCAAGTTCTGATGTCGATTGCGAAATCGTGGTGAAGTCGAGGATCGCGGCCGTTGTGCCGGAACCCGTTCCACCTGAGCTGTTCGTCACAGTCAAGACGATTGAACCCGCGCCGGAGCCCAAGTCGATTGTTTGCGCGCCGAGCGGCAACAATGCGCTTGAGTTTGACGAGGTAAAGTCGTCTTCACTGGTGCTTCCGTACGTGACGTCCTTCAGCGAGATCTTGCTGTCGGAGGTGTCGAAGTCCAAGATTTCGATCACGTGAGCTTCGCCGCCCGACGTGATGAGCAAGAACTGAACACCTTCGCACTCGGTGATGGAGGTGACGAAGTCACAGTCCTGGCCTTCCAGCAAGAACCTGTCCTTCAAGTCGCTTCCAGTTCCGAGCACCATCAAGTTGGAGTCGTTCAAGTGCCACTCGATCTTGACGTCCTTGCCATCGCTGTTCAAGAACTTCAAGGTCGCGGTGCTGCCCGAGGCTTCCAAGTCGATCGCTTCCGTCTTTTCGGTGGACAAGCCATCGAAGTAGAACGTAAACGCGTCAAAGACCGGTTCGGTGAAGTGGTCTCCCTTTGCGAGGAAGATGTCGTCATCCGGTTCGTACTGCATTTGTATCGCAGTGATGGAGTTGCCATCGCCCTGGATATCAACAGACGAGCCGTCGATTTCGACGCCGTTCAACTTGACTTCGTTTCCGTCCTCGATTTCGAGTTCGGTCGCGCCCAAGTTGACTTCACAAACGTCGGTGTCCTTGCCTGCGCTGTGCACGACGATTGCGTCGGTCACACCGAGCTGGATTCCGTTGACGGTCTTGGTCTGTCCGACATCAATCCATTGGATGGTGCCGTCGACGCTGATTCCACACTTGTCTTCGTCTTCGTTGACGTCAACGAGAACGAACGTGTGCGAACCGCCCGAGATTTCACGGGTCAAGGGTTCGTCTTGTGACATCCATCGAGTCGTGTCGCCGGCCAACATCGTGATCTTGTCGATCGCGGTGTTCGTCGTACTGACAAACTTGGTTTCGGTGATGGTGTACTCCTTGCCCAAGATGCTGATCTTGGCCGTTTCGAAGTCTGCGTTGACGGTGGTCGCCGACGTGTTGTCGTAGTCCACGTCATCGTTGAAATCGATGGTGTAGTTGTACATGTTTGCGTTGTCCGCGAAATACAAGTAGGCTCCGGCCATTTCAGCGTCGTCGTCATCTTGCGTGAAGATGAGCTGACCTGAGTTGCCGATAAACCTGACTTCCTGATCGTAGTCGACCTTGTTCTTGGTCGCGCCTTCGTCCTCGTCTAAGACGCCCTGAGCCAACAAGCTCGGCAAGTCGGTGTCATCAAGCGTCGTGTCTTGCACGAACTGGATGAATCGGTTGTAGCCGACGTGGGTTCCGGTCTTGTCAATCTTGACGCCCTTGTCAATGACTGAGACGCCGGTTGCGCCTGCGACTGCGGTCTTCTTGACCGCGGCTGCCTGCAGACCCGCTGCGAGTTCGATCGAACCGACAACGTCAGATGTCTTTGCGAGCTCACCGACTACAATCGCTCCCTCGAAGACGCCGTCCTTGATGAACAGCGGCGACGGGTACTGCGACAAGTCTTGTGCAGCTGCGCCGAATATCGTTGCGCCAACCATGGCTAAGCCAGTGGTCAAGGCCACGATCTTCTTGGTATTTATTGCCTTCATTCAAACACCTCCGTGTTTTTGCTGTATTAGTGGTATTAAATCGCAGTCGGGTTTCCCCGTTAGGCGTATTTAATCCTCGTGTAAAGAACCCACACTTTCAAAAGTATGGATTCCTCTCTAGTGTTCGTTGGGAAAGCTCTTCCAACTGAACTTAATGGTACTTTTTTGGATGGTTTATAAGATTTTCGCAAATGGAGATGAGTCAAAATGACGGTTTTGGTTAATACGGGCTATAAACGTGTTTTACGCAAGGTATAATGAGCTGTCACTTTCGAATGGTATGGACCTGAAGTCTTGATTTCGGGTCACAAGGATAGTCAATTCTTCGTTACATTATATAGAGTCGTTTTGGTTAAGAACTTAACGAATCTAAACGGGGCGGTAAAAAAGTTAGGTAAGAACAGCTGACCAGCCCCCAGCAATAGCTTACCCCGGCCGTTATTGTCTCGTAAGGCTTAAAAGGAGCATAACCACAGCAAGACTATCCCTGCAGGGATACCGAAGTGGTCAAACGGGCGCGGCTTAGGACCGCGTGGTCTAGGCCTTCGCAGGTTCGAATCCTGCTCCCTGCACTTAATTTTGACATCTAGCTTCAGCTCTACTTCCACTACGTCCAATATCACCAGCACTCAAACGCTGGGCAAAGAACGTGCTGGGACGGGCGATCTTTGTCGCAGAAAACGTGGCAAAAATGAAGGTGACATACAATTCTATCGACGGCAGAAAGTATTAGAACATATAGTTTCTAATATATATTATATGCTGGCATAATCGTGATGGTCGTCCAACCACAAATGCGCGATTTCTTCAAGGCGGTGCACTTGCGCCTCAAGAGCGCGAAAGTATCTCATATGGTCAGAATTCAACGGATTGAACAATTCAGGATGCTCGGCAAGCTGTTTTGCCAAATCTCCCGCGGCAATCAGCTCCAGGACGCTTTGGCCGTTCAGCTGGTCAGCAGCGAGGTCGCCATAAAACGATTCGTGAGAAACCATTGAAGAACTACTTCGTTTCCGCGCGCTTGTGCTTCGGATAGGTCTTGTTCAGCGTATTCCACTTGTAGCTTCGCTTCTTGGCCGTCTTGCCGAAGCCGCAGCTTGAACACGCCTTGTTTCGGGTGTGGTAGGAGTGCTTTCCGCAACGGCGGCACATGATGTGCGAGTGGCCCTTGCTTCTCTTTCCGTGCGAATACGTTCCTTTCATGTTAGTTTGACGGGGAGATCAAGATGATGTTGTCGCCGCGGAGGAAAACCGTTCCGAGCTTGCGCTTCATAACACCGTTTTCCATTTCCTCAGCCTGGTCCAAGACCACGTTGATGTGGATGTCGAACGCGTTCAAGATGCCGACATATTGCTTTCCGCCCTTGGCTTCAACAATGACCTTCTTCTTGCGCGCCTTGTTCAACGCGTCAAGCGGTCGGCTTTGAGATTCAAACGTTCTTCCTTCATCCATCATATTAATCACCCAAAATGGTTAATGGACTGATTTCCTAAAGGGAGCTATTTAAATGTTTGTGTCGCAGGATAACTTATAATAGTGGCAGGTAAATGCAGTTACTATGGCAACCGGAATGGAAGGCATCCTTATGGGCGTGGCGTGGCTTAACCTGTTCATCCTGGCGCTTGGCCTGATATTCTTCATTACCGCGATTTTAGGCGTCGTCTTCTGGATTGTGATGATTATTGATTGCGTCAAACGGACGTTCAAGAATGACAACGAGAAAATAGCCTGGATCCTGATACTGGTATTCTTGCACGCGCTCGGGGCGGCAATCTATTACTTCGTGGTCAAGAGAAAGGCTAAGTAAAGTTCGTCCGGATGTGCTTCATCGCGTAATCGGCGTCGCCGCGGACCTTTTTTCGCGGGTTGAAGATGCCTTTCTTGTCAAAAATGTCCTTCGTCTGGTTGAACAACTGCACGACCTTTTTACCATACATCTGCTCCAAAAACGTCGTTCGCACCAAGCCATCATTATGTTCGGCGGTTGTCGAGCCTTTGAACGCGAGCACCAAATCGTAGACCTTCTTGCTCACGATCGGGATGAGCTTCCGCTGAGCGGGCTTTTCGAGGTTCATCAAAGGAATGATGTGGAAGTTGCCGTCCCCCGGGTGGCCGGCAATAGTGTAAAGCAAATCGTACTGGTCAAGGATTTCCTTCAGCTTTGGCAGGAATTCGGGCAAAAACTCGGGCCGGACGATGAAGTCGTCGATGAACGGAGCGGTGTGCTTATCCTTGATCTTGTGGCGCAACAGGTTGAAGCTCTCTCTCCTGATGACCCAGAACTCGCGCTCCTCGTCTTCTGAGGCCGTGATTCTTGTTCGGACATTGAACGGCTTGATGGCCTGGAGGGTTTCGAACATTCTTGCTTCGATTTCTGCATCGGAGTTGCCGCAGAACTCCGCCATCAAAACGAGCTTCGGCATGCCGCCCGTGAGCAGAATCCAGCCTTCCGGAAGCAAATGCCACATCATCGCAAGGATGTGCTTCGGCTTCAGGATTCGGACAAGGTCGGGGAAGAACTTCATTCCGAGACGCAACGTGTTGTCATCGTAGGACTCGAAGCTGTCCGGCCCGTGCTTCATCACTTCAACGACTAAACTTCCGAGCAGGTGCATCTCGCGCTCCTTCAGGAAAATGACTAGCATCTTCGATTTTGATTTCACCGGGACCAATCCGAACGTGATTTCGGTCAGCAGGCCAAGAGTTCCTTGCGAGCCGACGATGAGTTTCGGCAGGTCGAACGTCTGGCCGTCCCAGACATTCCAAAGATAGTAGCCGGCCGAGTTCTTGGATACATTCGGCTTGGCCTGTTGCAGCAATGCTTGGTTGGTGCTTATGAGCTTGAAGAGTTTGCGGTAAAGGTCGCCTTCGAACCCTTTTTCCTTCAGTTTTTTTTCCAATGCGGACCCTGAGAGCGGACGAATGGTGTGCTCGTTCCCGTCGCTGAGCACCATCTTGACTTCCTTGACGTAGCGCTCGGTCTTGCCGTACTTCGGGGTCTTTTCGCCGCCGGAGTTGTTCGAAACCATCCCGCCTACAGTGCACAGCTCTCTTGACGCGGGGTAGGACGGGAGGATGAGCCCTTTCTTTCTCGTTTCCTTATCAAAGTCGCGGTAGAAGACGCCCGGCTCGGTGATTGCAAAGTCCTTGCCGATCTGCTTGATGTGATTGAAGTTCCGGTAATGAACGACGACGGACTCCGTCAACGGGCCGCCGGTCATGTCGGTTCCTCCGCTACGTGCGGTCAAAGAAACGTTGTGCTTTGAGGCGAGCGCAACGAGAACCTTGATGTCCGCGACGTCCTTCGGGAAGACGACGACCTTGGGTTTGAGCTCGAAGATGCTCGCGTCGTGGCTGCACTCGGTCAGAATAGTAGGATCAACAGAAATCTCGCCCTTGAAACGAGACTTCAATTCAGCGATAAAACGGTCAATCATCAATCCTCCTTTTTGATTCTCACTTGATTAGGAGTTTAAATAGGTTCCGAGAGGGAAGTTTGGGGTTGCCTTTCGCGTTGCTCTCCTGCACACACTTTTTACCGGCACGATTTGTTTCGTTCGCTCGATCAAGAATACGAAAATGCCTTAACGCGACTTCAAATCGGGGCGGTAAAGAGTTCGGGCGGTAAAAAGGTAACTTACTGAGAAATACTGATTCCCGCATCGCGCACGGACTTAATCGCGGGCTCGCGCATCGCTAACGGCAGGCTGGCGAGCAAACAAGCAATTCCGTCGCCGAGCATCTCCTTCGCGTGAGTTGCCAAGAAATTTGGAACTTCCGACTGCTTAAGGAACGTGCACTGCTTGAACACATCAGGCGTCATGAGCTTGCCGAACTGCTCCTTAGTCATGTTGATCTTCACGACGAAGTCGAACATGCAGCTGTGGTCGTGCGCGGTCTCCGTGTGGACGGCGGTTAATCGAATTTCGATGTTGTCCTTGAAATTGAAGTCGCGCACGAGCTTGTCGCGGACCGAGCGTTCGAGCGCGAGAACTCCGTTGTCGACGTGGACGAACCCGGAGAACGAGGCGTCGAGCATGCCCGCGTGAGTTGCTTGTTCGGGCCGTTTTCGGATGATGGTGACGTCGTCCTTCAACAGAATTACGCCGCCGATGGCCGAGATTTTCATCCCTTCCGGCATCGCGGCATAGGTCTTGAACTCGGTCGGCTGGAACTTGAACGCGGTCTTGTCGTATTCGATGAACGTTCCTAATCCGTTCGGCTTCGAGAACATCTTCGGATTCTTGTCGACTTTTATTTTCCATTCCTTGTCGATGTGGTCGCGCTGCGCCTTCGTCAAAGTCGAGGCGTAATCCTTGCCTTCGACGACGGTCTTTACTGAGAGCAATGAAACGGACGACTTCGGCAGATAGATGAACGTTATCATGTCACAGCCCCAAGCTTTCGATCAACAGATTCGCGTCGAACTTCTTCAGGTCGTCGTAGTTCTGGCCCGTGCCGAGATACAAAATTGGTTTTTTCGTGACGTAACTGACGCTGATTGCCGCGCCGCCCTTTTCGTCGATGTCCGCCTTGCTGAGGATGATGCCGTTGATGCCGACGGCTTCGTCGAACTGCTGCGCTTGTTGAACGCAGTCGTTGCCCGTGATGGATTCGCCGATGAACAGAATCAAGTCAGGCTTCGCGACGCGGACAATCTTCTTCATCTCGTCGATGAGGTTGATGTTGGAGTGCAATCGTCCGGCCGTGTCGATGAGGACGACGTCCTTGTTCGCGGCTTCGGCGTGCTTGATGGCGTCGAACGCGACGGCGGCCGGGTCGGAACCGTAATCGTGCTTGATTAATTTGAGATTGAGCTTGTCGGCGTGCGTTTGCAATTGGTCGATTGCGGCCGCTCGGAACGTGTCGGCCGCGGCCATGACGACGCCGAGCTTCTCGTTCTGCAGCATATGCGCGAATTTGGCGATGGTTGTCGTCTTTCCGGAGCCGTTGATGCCGACAAAGCAGATGACGTACGGCTTCTTAGCTTTGATGTTCGCGAACAAATCAATCTGCTCGACGTCGAACAATGAGCTTAATGACTGTTTCAATGTTGAAAGGATCGTTGATTCAATGCTGCCGCGCGGGATGGGCTGGTCGACGAGAACGGTTTTCAAGTCGACCTTTATCTTTTCGATGACTTCCACCGCGACGTTGTTTTCAAGCAGCGCGACCTCGACGTCCCAGAACAAATCCTCGAACTGCTGCTCGGAGATTTTCTTTGTCGTGACGGCCTGCTTCAGTTTCGCGAAGAATCCTTTCTTTTCTTCCGGCTTTTCGATAGGTTTGACCGGGATCGGTCGCGAGCGCTCGACAGGAATGTAGCGTTTCTCAGGCTTTGCCGGCTGCGCTTTGCTCTCCCCGGCAGATTTTGTCGCGTCAGGAGTATCATATTTCGGCTCTTGCTCGACGACCTGAACATCCTTGATTCGCTCCAAAACTTTTTTCGGCTCGTAGTCCTCGGGCTCGCCTTTCTTTTCTTTTTCCTTCTTAGGCTCGGCGGGCTCGATCGGCTCGAACAACTGCTCGATCTGCGGGCGCTCGTCCTCGATGTGGTCGTGGATCTTGATTTTTCGTAACGGTGAGCCTTCGACTTCGATTTCCGATTCTTCGATGACGACGTCCTCGACTTGCTCGGGCTCGGGAATCGGCTCCTTCTTTTCTTCCGCGACCTCTTCCGGCTTGACGAACTTTTCCTTCAACCGCTTGAAGAAACCTTTTTTCTCTGGTTGGATCGTGATGGATGGCGGAGAATTTTCTGACGGCTCACTGCTAATATCAGGCGGGGTTTCAACGGCAGGGGACTCCGAGTCACTCTTTACCGGCACGCTTTGTTCCGTCGTTTCAGCAGTTTCGTCAGTCGAGTCTTCAACCTCTGATGAACTTCCGATCGGGGCGGCAAAAAGTTCTGATGGGGTTTCAACGGCAGGGGATTCGGCGGGCTCTTCTTCCGGCTCAGAAATCTCGAGCGGCTCTTCCGAGGATTCTACCACTTCCTCCTTCGCGGTCTCTTCCGCCTTCTTAGAAAACGAGGATAATGCGCCCTTCAGTTTGTCCTTCAAGAATTTGAACATCTTACTTCACGAGCGCGTGGAGCTCTTTCTCGGTGGTTTGCGCGATGTCGGTCAATTCCTTCAGTTGAACTGCTAGTTGTTGCTGCACCTTTCGCAGCTCTTCGGATTGGGTGACTAATAATCGTTTCACGTCGGGAATTCCCTTCGCGACGTTCACGTGGCTGCCGACGTTGACCAACAATTCCTTCGTGCTTTGAATATGGGCTTTGACAAATATGCCGTTCGCGACGGGAACAAGGATTTCGGTGCCATCCTTGACGGTGCTTAATTCGTCAAGGCTTTGATTCGTGTCGTCGACGCCCTCGACCTGGGCTTCCAGCTGCTGCAACTGCTCCTGCATCTGCTGCATCTTCTGGCCGAGCATCTGCAGCTCCATGTACTTCTTGGTGGCTGCCTGTTCCAACTGTTCGGTTTCGCTCATGAGAGTTTCTTCAGCAAATTCTTGACAAACGCTTCGTATTTCTTCTGCGTCAATAGGAATGAAAGGTCGCTGTCGGGCTCGCGCAAGTCCCGTTCGCTGGCGAGGTGCTTCCATTCGCGCGTCACGACTAATTTCAAATATTGCTTCTCGTCCTTGGTTAATGCCATAGAGGATTATTCAAAGAATGCTATATAAACGTATCGTGAGATGATAGTTAGTTGGCGAGTTTCTTTTTACAAACAGGACGAAGTCCTGTTGTACACGAGGACTCTGTCCTCGTTGTACCGGCACATTTTGACGCGTTTCGGCCATAATTGAATTTCTAATTGAGCCAACGAAACAAAACTGCAAGGGTGCAACGTGCGGGAAAAAGCAAACGCTCAGAATACTTATTTCACTTCGGCTTTGACTTCAGGTTTGTCCGACTTCAACCTGATTGAGAAATCATCAAAAGCCTGCTGCTGCTCCAAATCAAGCTTTCTCGACGTGCCCAAGTGCAGCAGTGGAACGAACGTGTACATCTTGGCGTCGCGCGACGGGTTTTCGGGCAGCAGCTGCGAGAACTTGACGTTCGACTTCCGGTTGAGGATGAACCATTCACGGATGGACTTGTAGACCTGCTTGATTGCGAGCGTGATATCGAGCTTTTTTAGTGGAACAATCAACCGTCCCTCGGGACTGTCCAATCTGATTAATCGTCGATGCTTGACTTCCAACGCCTTCTCCAGCGCGCGAACGAGGTCGAACACGGACACCTTTCGCTTTCTCGGCTGCGGAGATCTTGGAATCAGTTTGAGCATTTCTTCCGGCGCGAGGATTCTCGCCTTGTGGAGCTCCCCTTCTAATTCGGTGTAAAACTGGTCCTCAGTCATGTCCGCTGATGCTAGGAGTCGGTCGAACTCGTTCAAGTCCTCGCCGATCAAACGCTTTGATTTCATTTTCAAAAGCATGGCGGCAGCGAGAAGAATCTTTCCGGAAACCTGAAGATCATGCTGCTCCTTCAACTCATGGATTTTCGCGATGTACTTCTGTGTGAGCACGCTCAAGTCGACGTCCCAGGGGTCCATCTGCTCGGATTTGATCAAGTCCTGGATGAGCTGCTTCCACGTGAGCTCGTTCTGCTCAACGACAATCTGAAATATCTTCTCGTGCATGAAGGTGCAATCATTTCCGAGATATATAAAACCGACGCACTCGGAAAGGCTTATAAAAGCGGAAAAATACAATTTCTCAGCGGGCGCGTAGTTTAGTGGCTATAACGCGGCTTTTACACAGCTGAGGTCGCAGGTTCGAATCCTGCCGCGCCCATATGAACGCCACGGAGCAGGCCAAAGACATCCTCGCCAGCCAGCGGGCTTGCGTGCTCGCTACTTCTTCGCTTGACGGCAAGCCCGAAGCCGCGACGATTTACTTCGCCGAAGAAGGATTCAACCTATACTTCGAGACGTTCGCGACCTACCGAAAGTACGCGAATTTAACCGCAAATCCCCGCGCGAGCGTCGTGGTGAACAACCCTCCGTTGACGCTGCAGATGGACGGCACCGTGCACCAATTATCCGGGGCGGACACCGAGCACGCCAAAAAGAGACTGATGGAGAAGCGACGGAAGACCAAGAAGTATGACGAAAAATTCATCTTCTTCAAATTCATGCCGACGCGTGTGCATGTCATGACCAAGGCCGAATGGCCGCCGACGTTCGAGACGATACTTGGGAAATAGTTTTGCGTTTTCTCATCATCGCTACCCCTGGCCGTTATTGATTTAGTGGCTCTCTTTTTATTAGACTTATTGCCTAAACTCTACAAAATGGGGCGGTAAAAAGTTTTGTAAAGCACAAAGATAACGCAGAAAAATAAAGTGGACCCGGACAGACATACACCGAACGAGTTCGGTGAGCCTGTACGGGTCCGTTGGTTACGTGTCCGAACTTGCATCCGAACATCGTTTCTATGGACCCGGACAGATTTGAACTGTCGACCGGTGGTGTGCCTAGGTTAGCCTACCTGTGCAGACGTGAGTCTGCGTTGTGATGAGCAGCGCCATATAAGACCACTGCTCTAGCCGGACTGAGCTACGGGTCCGGGCTAGATTCGGTTGTTGCTCTTTTAAAGGTTTGTGATGCAATTCGTTAGTTCCAATTCCTGCGCCGCTGGTTCGTCCTTGCAGATTTTGCGTTTGTGTGAGGTCGTCGATAATCCATACCGACACTCGACCAATCGGGGCGGTAAAAAGTTTGGCAAGGACGAGAGAGCGTGACAAAAAATCATTTATTCATCAGATATCTTTAAATACGGCTGATTAGCACTTTCCAGTATTCGCGCTCACCGAACAACCATTCGGTGGCGCACGAGCCTGCTTCGGCAGTCTCTTTGCGCTTGTGGTCTAATGGTAGAATACGACCTTGCCAAGGTTGTGATGCGGGTTCGATTCCCGCCGAGCGCACTTTCGCGAAAAAGTCAGTAAAAGAAATCATTGCTCCTGTCGTCTAGACCGGTCAAGGATGGAGCCCTTTCGAGGCTCTGACACGGGTTCAAATCCCGTCGGGAGCACTTATGGCCGAGCACGTCATCTTAGTGGATCCTCACGACAAGGAAATCGGCACTTCTGAGAAATTGCAGGCGCACAAAGATGGCAAATTGCACCGCGCGTTCTCCATTTTCGTCTTCAACAAAAACGGCGAGATGCTGATTCAGCGTCGCGCGCTGACGAAGTACCATTGTGGGGGGTTGTGGGCAAACACTTGTTGTGGACATCCTCGGCCGGGCGAGAAACTGGATGCGGCCGCGCACCGACGCATCAAGGAAGAATTAGGGTTCGACTGCCCGATGCGCGAACAATTGCACTACACGTACAAAACGTCGTTTGAAAACGGATTAACTGAACACGAATATCTGCACGTTTTCGTCGGGCAGTTCGACGGCACGCCGAAATTAAACGCGGAAGAAGTTTCCGAAATCAAGTGGGTTTCCGTCGATGAAATCAAGCAGGAACTCAAACAGCATCCGAAGCACTACGCGTTCTGGTTCCACGAAAGCATGCAACGATTATTCTAGCAGCAGAAGCAGCTTCGCTCGTCATACACTTCAGGGAAGTTCATGTACCAGTCGTAATCGCAGTCCGCGGTCTCGGTGCGCAAGACCGACTCAGAGTTCGCGCCGATGATGTGCGACTCGACTTCCCAACGGACTGTCATGGCGCCGGTGCATTTGAACCCCCTGTTACCGCAGGCCGTGTCGCACGAGCCCGACGTGATGGTCGTCGATGAGCACGGCTGGTTCATCCGGTTTTCTAAAACGTCAATTCGGCCCTGCATGTCGTTGACGGTGCCGATGAGATCATCGATGGCCGCCTGTTGGTCCGCACAGCAGCCGCTCGACGTGTCCGTTGAGGTTGTATCCTCAGGCGTGTCGCTCGTTTCAATCTCGCCGAAAATTTCCGTGAAAAACCGGTTCCAGAATCCCGGCTTGATGTCGACAGTCGTTTCCAGCTTCGCAGACTCGGGCGGATTGACCGTCGACGCGCCGAGCTTCGAGGAGCTCGCCACCGCGCCCGTTAACAGATTAGATGAATGCTTGACGACCCAGCCGTCGTGAAAAGGAGAAGATGACACCGCGATTGCGGCCGCCAACAAGATGGCGACGACGATGATGGGCGTATGGTTCGGTTTCATCAGCAACAGACGCAGTCGCGCACGAGGATTCTGTCACCCGGAGTGCCGAAGACGCACGAAGGTTTTGATTCATCGCCGCAGTTGCTCGTTCCGCACGAGAAACCCCACTTGTTGTTCCGGCTCACGTCTCGTATCGACGCGCCGCTGCACTGCAGGCCTTTTATTCCGCAGGAATAATCGCAGTCGCCGTACTGAGAAAGCACGCTTCGGCAGGCGCTCGGACGGTCATTGACCGCCAAACCGGTGATGGTCTCAACCGAGTTCGGCTTCTCCGCGTCGCGCAAAATCATGGAGGAGGAATACTTGACGCTCCAGCCGTCGTGGATAGGCGAGGACGAGACCGCTATCGCAACGGCCAAGAAAAACATCAATCCTACGAATCCATGCTGCGACTTCATCGAACACCTCTTTATAGTTAGTGTTGGTTATTTCGCATATAAAAAGGCTCTGGTTGAACGTTTACTTTGACGACGATACCACAAAATCGGCAAGGGACAGCGTGTCGGGAAAAGTAACGACGTGCAGTTGATTTGGCGGACTGCAAGTCCGCCGCGTCTCGTTGCACCTCCAGATGGTGCACGTCATCTGAGCGGAAGCTTTATAAAAGACCCATCGTGAGCAACAAACCATGAAACGAGGCTCACGCCGCTGGAAGAAGAAACAGCAAATGCGATGGAAGTGGCAGCGTAAGCGAATGAAGAAAGAGAAGCGAAAGCGAGCCGCTCGCACCGCCTAATGGGCCTCTTTGATTTTTTTAACCGTTCTACGACAATTTCTTTCGTTTTGAACTCGCCTGATTTGGTCCGTTGCGCCCAGTGCATTCAGATCACGTTGCAGCAGGCCGACGACAAAATCGCGAACGTCGGGCCGCTGCGCAAGGAGGATTACGTCTCGATCGGGTCGAGCATTCTGGTCTGTGCGAAGGAATATTCCGGGTTGCCGTCGGAAAAACCCGCGGTCGTTTCGGTCAAATTGCACGACGCGAAGCTGATTTCGATAGCGCGCGGCGTGAAGCAATTCCTCGAAGCGGCAGACGTTGACAAGCGACCCGCCGTCAGCGCGCAACGGACGCTGAAGTTGTTGGGCAACGCGCTGATGCGCGAATTCAGGCAATAACGAAATATATTTATATCATTACAGTCTTTGTAACACAAAACCCCATGGACGCCCTCTTCGTTAAAACCGTAATCGGCTGGCTCGTGTTGTTATTGCAAATCCTGATCATGTTCTCACTGTTTTCTTTGTTCATTCCGTCGATACGGAAATCGCGCGCATTCGCCTTGCTCAAGAAAAACGCACTTTTGATCTCATTCCTGATTGCCCTCACCTCAATGCTCGGCAGCCTGTTCTTCTCGGAAATCCTGGGCTGGGAGCCGTGCGTGCTGTGCTGGTACCAGCGCATCGTGCTCTATCCGCTCGTGTTCATCTTCGGAACGGCGCTGCTGCGCAAAAAAACGGACTCGTTCACGTATGCGATTCCTTTGGCAATTGTCGGGCTGTTCATCGCCGCGTACCATTTCATCATCCAACTACTGGCAAAATTCGGAACGGAAGTCGCGTGTTCAACGAACGGAGTCCCGTGCAACGTCTCACCGACGTGGATGTTCGGCTACGTGACGATCCCACTCATGGCATTCACCGCGTTTACCGCAATCCTTTTATTCGCTTGGATGCACGGAACAAAAGAATGAAAACGATCACGTTGTTCGGACTTTTTGCGCTGCTTCTTTTTGTCGTCGGATGCGCGCCCAACCACGACGTGCTGGCGGACTGCTTGTCCGCGAACGGGGTGAAATTCTACGGCGCATTCTGGTGCCCGCATTGCGAGGCGCAAAAGGAATTATTCGGATCTTCCGTAGACCGATTGCCGTACATCGAGTGTTCGCTGCCGGACAAATCCGCGCAGACTCAAGTGTGCGTCGACGCGAACGTCGAAAGCTATCCGACGTGGGAGTTTGCCGACGGAACGCGACTGACCGGCGAACAGCCGCTCGATAGACTGGCGATAAAAGCGGGTTGCGCTGTTGAGTGATTTTTCTACGACCGCACTAGCGACGCTACAAAAATAGCCGGTAAAAAGTCAACGTGCGAAGAAGCTGTAACGAAATAAATGCGACCTGCCGTTGCGGCGGTTGGCGGGCGCAGCCCCGGCCAGCAATGCCGCCAAAAACACGACTTTTTCTGCCATTTTACCCCCTTTAAATACCTCGACGATACCTTTATATACAACCTACTAGGTTCTTCAGCTATTCCCTTCACGACGAAGGGAATCTTTGATCAACACCAACAGTTCTGTCCATCACCAACCTCGGTTGGAAGGCGGTATTTCCCCGCTGCGAGACGAATGTCAGCGAACTCACAACATCAGATGTTGTGCGCTCATATTCATGAATGCGCATCGCTACAGATGCGCACGATGAACGAACAACCAAACTGTCAATTCTAGAGAGTTTTATAGTGATGCTTCGAGATTAAGCTCGAACGTATTTTTGACACGGATACTTTTTCGAAAGGAAAATTATCGTGCGAAAACAGCAATGTTTTTCGTGTCAAAAACGATACTTGCGACCAAAATAAAAAGTTAATGAACGCGGCCTCGACAGCAATGTCGAGATGTTCATAGCTTGCAATTAGACGAAACGTCAAGTTTCTTGTTTATCCTGCAAGAGGTTGCTGCTATCTGAATTCCGCTAAGACATGCAAGTCTATGACGCAAGTCATGGCAAACCGCTCAGTAACACGTCGATAACGTTCCTTCAGGTCTGGAATAACCTCGGGAAACTGAGGATAAGACCGGATAGGGCACGGATGCTGGAACGCACCATGCCCCAAAGGCAACGCCTGAAGATCGGTCGGCGGCGGATTAGGTCGTTGGCGGTGTAATGGACCACCAAGCCGAAGATCCGTACGGGCCTTGAGAGAGGGCGCCCGGAGAGGGACACTGAGATATTGGTCCCAGCCCCACGGGGTGCAGCAGTCGGGAAAACTTCGCAATGCACGAAAGTGTGACGAGGGGATTCAGAGTGCTTAGGATTATGTCCTAGGCTTTTGCCAAGAGCAAATATCTTGGCGAATAAGTGGTGGGCAAGACTGGTGCCAGCCGCCGCGGTAACCCCAGCGCCACAAGTGGGAACCACTTTTATTGGGTCTAAAGCATCCGTAGCCGGTTCGGCAAATGCCTTGTGAAATGGTTGCGCTCAACGTAACCACGTGCAAGGTAGACTACCAAACTAGGGACCAGAAGATGTTAGCAGTATTCCTGGGGGAACGGTAAAATGTTATAATCCCAGGAGGACTACCGATGGCGAAGGCAGCTAACAAGTATGGATCCGACGGTGAGGGATGAAAGCTAGGGGAGCGATCCGGATTAGATACCCGAGTAGTCCTAGCCGTAAACGCTGCATGCAAGATGTTGCACGATCTTCGAGATCGTGCAGTGTCGTAACGAAGGTGTTAAGCATGCCACCTGGGGAGTACGGTCGCAAGACTGAAACTTAAAGGAATTGGCGGGGGAGCACTACAAGGCGTGCGGCGTGCGGTTTAATTCAATTCAACGCGGGAAACCTCACCAGAGGCGACGGCAGGATGAAGTTCAGTCTAAAGGGCTTAACTGACGAGCCGAGAGGTGGTGCATGCCCATCGTCAGCTCGTGCCGTGAGGTGTCCTGTCAAGTCAGGCAACGAGCGAGACCTGTATCCATAATTGCTCACGGGGAAGTAATTCTGACTGCGCACATTATGGAGACTGCCCTGGAAACAGGGAGGAAGGTGCAGGCTACGATAGGTCTTTATGCCCCGAATCTTCTGGGCTACACGCGCGCAACATTGGTTGGGACAATGGGATGCAACTCCGAAAGGAGAAGCTAAGCCTCGAAACCCAACCCTGGTTCAGATTGAGGGTTGCAACTCACCCTCATGACGTCGGAATGCCTAGTAATCAGGTGTTATCATCACCCGGTGAATATGTCCCTGCTCCTTGCACACACCGCCCGTCAAACCAACCGAGCAGGCTTTTGGTGAGCTTCAATTTTTTGATTGCTGCGAACCATAGGTCAGTGAGGTGGGTTAAGTCGTCACAAGGTATCTGTAGGGGAACCTGCGGATGGATCACCTCCTTTTCTTTTTTTCAATAAAATGAAAAACTGAATAATCATGTTGATATTGACACCGAGTAACATCGGTCATGGGAAAATTTATTTTTCCATGAGTTTGGTTGTTCGATTTTTTTCATACTCCGGGGCTCGTAGCTCAACGGTAGAGCGCTCCCTTTGCAAGGGAGAGGCTCCGGGTTCAAATCCCGGCGAGTCCATGTTTTGATTTGGAAAACGAATCACATTCGAATCCAGAATCGACACATGGACGAGACGGTGCAGGAGAACGCGCAAGCGTTCGACTCGCACCGGCGAGTCCGGAATCACAAGAAAAAACGTACTGCGACGATACGACAAAATCTGCAGGGGAAAAGCAAAGCTGGGGAACCAGAAACTTTTTACCGGCACGTTTGGAAGTTCGTTCGTCAGAAACGTAGTCACAAAGTTCACAGGAAATCATCAAGCTCATTGGTTCATAACGATGGGAAACGCTCGGCGGCTGTATTGCGTCGATCGATTGGTTAAGGAAATGAGTATGACAAATTTAATGGGTGACCGTTGTTCACAACGGTCACGCGGAACAACAGGTTCCGTGATGTCTTCACTCTCATTTTGATGCGACCGTGCATGAGGCCTATATTGCATAAGATAGGGAAATCGACTTGAAAGAAAGTCAAATTAACTTATATGGTGGAGGACTTGGTTCTCGACGCCGATGAAGGACGTGGCAAGCTGCGATAAGCTTCGGCGACCCGCACGCAGGGGTTGACCCGGAGATCTCCGAATAGGACTTCCTTTTAAGACCGCAAGGTCGGGGAACGGGGGGAATTGAAACGTCTTAGTACCCCCAGGAAAAGAAACCAATAGGGATACGGTGAGTAAGAGCGACTGAAAACCGCATACGACAAACCGAATCTTGCATTGAAAGATGCAAGGCATGTGGTGTGATAAGGACTTTCATTTAGGCTACGCTCGATACGACAAAGTCGCCTGGAACGGCGCGCCAGAGAGGGTGATAGCCCCGTCGTCAGTGTTGAGAGAGCTGAGAAAGTATCCTGAGTACTGTCCCTCGGAAATGGGGCAGGAAGATGGGAGGCATCTACTTCCAATCGTAAACACGTCGAGAGTCCGATAGCGTACAAGTACCGTGAGGGAAAGTTGAAAAGAACCCGTGACAGGGAGTTCAAAGAGCCTGAAACCATATAAGGATAGTCCTCTAATGCTTCAAGGAGTGTTAGAGTCCGTTGCGAATAATGTGCCAGGGAGTGCCGGGGATGTGGCGAGGGTAAGCAGATCATCTGCGGACCCGTAGCGAAAGCGACACGCACGCAGGTAACAAGGTGCGCGGTATGAAAGTGCCGGAAGTCACATCATGGCAACCCGAAACCACTCGATCTAATCCTGAGCAAGATGAAGCGGGGGTAAAACCCCGTGGAGGTCTGAAGAGGTTCTGGATGCATCCGTTCTTCTGACTTGGGATTAGGGGTGAAAAGCCAATCGAGAGTGGTGATAGCTGGTTCCTTCCGAAATTGGCCATAGTCAAGCCTCAAGCGAGATGGCGTTCGCTGTAGAGTCACAGATTGGGGGCTTAGGCTTCGAAAGAGGTCGGCCCTTTGTCTAACTCCGAATACGAGCGCGTCGTAGACCTTGGGAGTCGGGGCGTCGGCGTAAGGTTGATGTCCAAGAGGGGAACAACCCAGACATACATTAAGGTCCCTAAGTACCAATTAAGTGTGAAAGGCGAAAGGTTGTTCATTGCCACAGACAGCGAGGAGGTAGGCTTAGAAGCAGCCACCCTTTAAAAAGTGCGTAACAGCTCACTCGTCAAGGCAATGAGTACCTACAATGGACGGGGCTAAATTGGTCACCGATATGTATGGCATCTCAAAAGGATGCGGTAGGAAGGCGTTCGGTGCGCGTAGAACGTGGCTTGAAAGGGCCACGGGAGCGCTTCGAAATGAGAATCCTGGCGTGAGTAGGATCATAGTGCTGTGAGAATCAGCATCGCTGAAAGGGCAAGGGTTTCTAGACACTGTCGATCAGTCTAGAGTTAGTCGGTCTTAACTGCGACCCCCACTGGGTCGTGTGAGGAAAAGGCAACAGGTTAATATTCCTGTACCATGTGTGTATGTGCGGCAACGCAAGCGTCATTACCGACGCTTCGGGGTCAGTCGACACGAACTGTCGTTCGTGCTAAAGAAGATACAACCGAGGAGTATCGTCATGATGAGAATCGGTTGAACACTCTGAATGGTTCCGCTTTGCGGAATTCGGCCTATCCCTGGAGCCCGTGAAAAGGGAAAGACGAAAAATCACATATGTCCGTACCCAGAACCAGCACTGGTGCCCCTAGGTGAGAAGCCTCAAGTGTGAAGGAGACAACCCGGGCGAGGGAACTCGGCCAATTGGTCCCGTGCCTTCGGTAGAAGGGATCCCTGCGGCCGTGTGCATATGCATGGCGGCGGCAGGGCGCAGAGACCAGGGGTTCCCGACTGTTTAACAAAAACACAACTTCGTGCGAAGCTGAAAAGCTGTGTATACGAGGTGACGTCTGCCCAGTGCAGGTATCCGAATACCCTTTTCAAGGGGTTAAAGGACCTGTAAACGGCGGAAGTAACTATAACTTTCTTAAGGTGGCATTTACGACTGCCTTAGTGGGGTGTGAGACCCCTTCGATTGATTCACGCGCGCCGTGAACGACGAAAAAATCTGGCTATATGCTGGAACATCTGTTGCTGTTTTCGAATTTTAAAACGAAAACAGCGTCAACGCAAGTTGATATCCGGTTGCATTGGTAACGGTGCAAACGCAGACAATCAGCAGGAAAGGCCGAGGCGACTTTTCGGAGTGTAATAACTCCGAAGCGAAGCTTCGGAATCCTCAGAGACTGCATGCCAAGACAGCATTTTATGGAGAGCTCATCACTCACCGACATCAGCAATGATGGAAATGTTGAAGATACAGTCCGAGCTTAACAGCGATGTTAAGAACGTGACAGAAATGATCATGTCGTCAAGCAATTGACGTAACAAAAATGAGCGAAATGCCTTGTCATTTGATTGGTGACGTGCATGAAGGGCGCAACGAGGTCCCCACTGTCCCCGCCCGGAATCCTCTGAAACCCCCTTCTGGTGCAAAGGCCAGAGAAGTCCAGTAGGAAGTGAAGACCCCGTGAAACTTTACTGTAGTCTGTCGCTGTGACGTGGAGATCATTGCATAGGGTATGCAGGAGCCGTTATGCGGAAACTTTCGGGTTTCCGATAGGCACCGATGTAACACTGCACTCTGATTTCCGCGCCGCTCACCCGATTGGGGACACCGATTGACGGACAGTTCGGCTGGGGTGGCACGCCGATGAAAACATATCATCGGCGCCCAAAGGTTGGCTCAGACGGGTCAGAAATCCGTCGTAGCGTGCAAGGGCATAAGCCAGCCTGATTGGAATCCGATCAAGAACGATTCCAAACGCGAAAGCGTGGCCTAGCGAACCTCACTGCGCCTCTTGATGAGGCCGTGGGATGACCGAAAAGTTACTCCGGGGATAACAGAGTTGTCGCGCCTGAGAGTTCACATCGACGGCGCGGCTTGCTACATCGACGTCGGCTCTTCCTCTCCTAGGTGTGCAGTAGCATCTAAGGGTACGGGAGTTCACCGGTTAAAAGGGATCGTTAGCTGGGTTCACAACGCTGTGAGGCAGTTGGTATACGATCCACTGGACTTGCATAAACTTCTGAGGGGAAGGAAGACATAGTACGAGAGGAACTGTCTTTCGTGGCCTCTAGTCTACCGGTTATCTGACAAGGTATTATGCCGGGCAGCCACGCCATATGGGATAAACACTGAAAGCATCTAAGTGTGAAACCCACCTCGAAAAGAGAAGAAAGGACGCTCATAGAAGATGAGTTCGATGGAAACGGGGTGTACGTGTTTAGGTAACGAGACACTCAGCCTGCGTTCCCCAAAAGTCCGTTATTACTTTATTTTATGTTTTGTAGGATGATCATTCAGGCAACTTTATGATCAATGCGCCTTCGGCGCTCTCATGCACGGTCGTTTCTTTTTTTTATTCTAGTTTTATTTCATTTTCAATGGATTCAGCGTGAGCTGGATTCTGAAAAATCATTTTTGAATGGAGCTAGCGAGAGCCATATTATGACTGAACAGTTAATGAAAAAGCAATAAATAGAGTTAATTAATTACTAGGAATAATTATTGTTCCAGAAATATCTCCTTTTTTGATTTCTTCAGAACTTATAAGCATCACACGTTTATTTGTTTCAGTTAAGAAACTTTGACATTTATTAATAAGCTCGGTTGTTTTTGCTAACAAATCAGCATTTTGAGATTGAACTACATTCAAATCAAGATATTGCAATTCTGCTAATGTTATTCGACTATCATGTCTATCTTTATTCATGAACAAAGAAACCACTTCGTGCGTATGTCCAAAATCATCATATTCTACATGTTTAAATTTAAACAAGGATGGTTTTGTGTTTATCATCCCCATGATTTTAAATTTTGCAAAGTTAAATATTTGTTTAGCATTTTCTTTTAGCAACGGGTCTTCCGATTTAATATGTTTAATGGCTCTAAACCAACCCCCCTCATACTGACAAACTGGGTCAATTTGAGTTATTACTGTATTGGGAGTTAGAGTTAATTCATCTGCTTTCAAAAATAAGCAACATAAGGAAGAGCAGCAATGAACTGGCACGTATACTTGAAAGGAGGATAGATTTTCTCTCAATATGTACGCCATAATAATTGCTGTTTTAAAATCGCCACCCTCACCATGAAGTATGACCGTTAAATTTTTACTAATGCTTGACTGCATAAAATCCATAAGCCATATTTCATCATTTTCTTGGATTTCCTTATGATGAGCATAAATTAAAAAAATAAATTCGCGACCAAGGATTAACTTTATTTCTGCCTTAACTGAATAAATTTCTTTATTCAATAAGTCTAATTTATCTTGCATATTAACCTAAACGTGTCACTACATATATATTTAATGCTGCATTACAAATGATATCTAAATAACATACAATTAATATACAGGAAGCTTTATAAATCAATTAAACCGTATAAAGTCATAATAACAGACGTACCTATCGGCAGCTGTGGAGGTGCTATATGGGCAAACAAATAAATATTCGTCTTTCGGATAAAGCAGTGAAAGAATTAGAGGACTTAAGAACTCGATTAAATTTAAGTTCGATTTCTGATGTGATTCGTGGTAGCATAGCTCTTCAAAAATTCATTGAAGATGAAAAAAGTAAGAATAAAGAAATTGTTCTAAAAGATAAACGAACTAACAAAGAACAAGTTATTGTAACCCTTAGGTAAACCTAATGCCAAAAGAAGAGTTTATTGAAATTACGGAAATTACTGACGGAAAAAAAACGCAGCACAAGTATCCAAATTTTGAACCAGAATTAAGTGTGAAACCTCAAACAACAAAATGGTTTTTTTACACATTTAATTGGATATCACTATTGTTCTGTTTAACTTTTATTATTTTGATATTTTTGGAAAAACCGTTGCCAGAATACTTCATTGGATTTATAGGTTCCATAATCGGATATTTCATTGCAAAAAGACCATATGAACTATAATTTACGTACGAGTTATCTATGCAATTCAAGAAAAAGGGAATCATTCATGTTTCCATTCAAGATATCATGCTTGAAGACGGAACTACTATTGGCGTATTTGAAGGAAATCGTGGCGCGAATCCCGATCACGATATTCTCATTAAATATCAAGAAAAAGCAAAGCGGTTACGCACGCCAAAACACGTTCATTGGGTTATTGACTTGCTAATTAAAAAACAGCATAACCCCGAACTAACGATTAAGTTCATGACTTATTTACGAAATATGTACGATCGTGTTGAAAAGTTCACCAGTAAAGAAGATAGAGCAAAATGTATTTTGAAAGAAACGACAAAAGTAAAATTAGCGCCATTTAAGGAGCTCGATAAGTATGGTGAGTATAAAGTAGAATTCGTTGGTCATCTTATTGAACTCATGATTAAGATGGAAAAGAACACCCCGCCAGACAAACCTGCTCGCGTGTTCAGAGAATTAATTGATGCTATGATTCAAGAAAAAGACATATTTTCAATCGTGAGCAGAGCAACTCAAATCGGCGGCCGTTAATAATTTGTCACAACAACTTCATTAATCAGTCCGCGACCGTCACTTCTGCAATTAATCATGCGTTTTGCCTGAACCGTATGAATATTGTATTTTGAGTAGAGTTCTCGAATAAACGTCGTGTCGCTATTGCTTAACATACAGAGAACGCCCTTTTTATCTAGCTTCTTGAAGACGTCAGCGAGTGCGAGCTGTTCCTTGTCAAGGAAGTCTCCTTTTGCATATTTTGTGAAGCTGGGTTTTCTGTCAAGCGGATAGTACGGCGGATCGAAATAGACGAAATCTCCTTTCTGACATTTATCAAGAACAACTTCAAAACTGCCCGTTGAGGTCTTAAATTGCTTCAATATCTTGTTTAATTCCTGAATATTGTCTTTTTGAATTATGTTTGGATTTTTGTACTTGCCACAGGGCACGTTAAATTGTCCTTTGCTATTGACACGGTGCAAACCGTTAAAACATGTTCTATTGAGATAAACAAAACGTGCGGCACGTTCTTCCTTTGATAACGTCTTCACATCAAGCGCACGTACTTTGTAAAAATGAGCTGCTGAATGCTTTTTCTTATGTTCTGTCAACAATTTTGTTAAACGTGTAGGATTGTCACGAACAACTTCATATGTGTCAATAAGCTCAGAATTAACATCCGAGATGAACAGTTTCTTTTCCGGAAATTGTTTCGCTAGATGGAACGCGACAATTGCACTTCCTGCGAACGGCTCAAAGTAGTTGTTGAACGATTCGGGAAAGAGAGGAATAAACTGAGCAAGAAGCTGCCGTTTGCCACCTGCCCATTTTACAATGGTTGGCGCAGTGATAACTTCTTTAACGATCGCAGTTTGCAACGGAACACCCTCTTTAATGAAGGAAGATATTGCGAGCTGCATATTTTAAGCTTTGCATAAGTAGTTAAATTGGCTACGAGCCCATGTCCAGTGACAAACATTTTTAACTAACCTATAGATTATATAATCAATGAGAAAAACACAAGAAAAGTTCCTCTTCTCCCCCTCCTCGCTGAACCTCCTCAAGGACTGCCCCCGTTGTTTCTGGTTGCAGTTCAACAAGGCCATCAAGCGTCCGGCAGGCA
Source organism: uncultured Methanosarcinales archaeon (assembly GCA_964550175.1). Classification (GTDB taxonomy): domain Archaea; phylum Nanobdellota; class Nanobdellia; order Woesearchaeales; family ARS49; genus DSQK01. The sequence continues at coordinate 346,174 of CAZJXP010000001.1, forward strand.
TCTTTCCATCATTACCATCAGGCATGGATCATGTTCTGAAGACTCATTTCGACCGGTACATCGGGAAAGGACTCCCATCTGAGTTGAAGAACCTTGAAGGGGTCGAACTGTTCAGCGACAAAGCCCAATTGGACCTCTGGCGGTCGAACTTCAAGGGAATACGCCTAGAAACGCCTGCGTACACGCTCCGTGGTGCGGTGGACAACCTGCTCGTGAAAGGAAAGAAACTCATTGTGCTTGATTACAAGACGCGCGGTTTCCCGCTGAAGGAAGACACGCATCACCATGCAGAAGATCAGATGCACCTCTACAACTTTCTGCTGCGCAAGAACGGCCACGCGACCGAAGACTACTCCTATCTCCTATTCTACCATCCGAAGGAAGTGCTGGAAAACGGCGATGTCGTCTTCAATAAGGATTTAATCAAAATTCCTGTGGACATCAAGCGTGCCAAAACCATCTTGAAAACAGCCGTGAAAACGTTAAAGGCAAAGTGTCCGAAGAAGTCTTGCGACTGGTGTCAATCACACACAAGTCGACCAAAACCAAAATAGCCCTGCTATTACCGAAAAGACTGCTACTGACAAAGCAGCTATCGTTGAAATTTTGATGTCTTTTGAAACGACAAACGTGATGCCCAGTACCGAAGCGCCGAATGCCCCTGCTAGAAGAAGAATACTTAAAATCGCACCGACAATTCCCATGGATGCGAATCCACCATACTGATTAGCTAATTTACAAAGTGCATCATCCTTTATGCAACGACCTTCAGAGCACGCATTTCCATTTTGAGCACAATCTTCATTTCGCACGCACGATTCTCCCTGTGCACTTTTCTGACAATGACCTGATCGACAGCTGCCAACGGCACAATCATACGTTGAAACGCATTCTTCAAATTCATTACTTTTTGCACAGAAACCGCCTTCACAGCGACCTGAAAGACAATCAGTCGGAATTTCGCATGATGAATGAGCGCCGACTCGACCATCACAGCCGGCGAGCATCAGCAGCATAATCGGCAAAATCCACCAATATTTTTCCATGCCCATCCCGCGACGCACGGAATGCAATCCGTTAAAAGGGTTATGGACGCAAAGTACTTTGCCATATAAAAATTAAAGAAAGACAACCATTCATCTCGGCGCTTTCACCCTCCTCACCCTCATCTCAACGCAGGTGCAGAAGCGTTCAGGTTTGTTGCACATGACGCACAGCACGGGTCAGTCGCAGGTGATGCAGGTCATTCTTCCCGTGAGCAAGACACGCAGGCGATGGTTGATATTCTCGACGTGCTGCGTTCTTTATAACAACGCAAACTTAATTCCCGCAATTCTTCCGATTTTTCGGAAAAGTTTCCGGATTATCTTGAGAAACTCATATCAAGCCAAAATCATCCACTTCACCTCATGGACTCCAAAGCCCAGAAAACCTTAAATATACATACCGTGTTAATACGGGATACATACATGGTGCAGGCAATCATAAACATCCCGGAACACACGAACCAGCTTCTGAACATCGTGAAAGCGAAGTACGGACTGAAGGACAAGTCTCAGGCCATCGAGAGAATGGCGGAAGAATACGAAGAAATCGTCCTCGAGAAGCCGTTCAAGCCCGCGATGCAGAAGAAGCTTGAACGCAGGCTCGCGGACATGAAGAAGGGCATACGCACGACGCGGATGACGCAGAAAGAAGCTTTGGAATACCTGAAGGGGTTGTGAGCTATCATCTCGAATTCAGCGACGCTTACCAGCGGGACTTCAAGAAAATAAAGAAGAAAGACCCTGTCCGCGCGTCGCAGATCAAGCGGAAGCTTGAGGAGGTCGTTCTCGCGCCAGAACGATTCAAACCGCTTCGCAACATCTTAGCTGGATTCTATAGGCTCCATTTCGGAAGTTTCGTGTTAATATACTGCATAGAAGGGGATTGTGTGTACGTCGTTGGTATCGAACATCACGATGATGCTTACTAGTTTTCTGACTTCGACTCACAACTGTCTATACTGAGAAACATGCACATCAATCTCGTCCAATTTCTTCTCGACAATCGTCACGTCCTGGTGCGTCTTCGGCGTTCGAGAAACCTCGGCGACATCGTGAATTAGAGAATCAACCAACTTCTGCAAGTGGAACTCCTCAAGCAATTTCTTCAGCTCGACCAATTTCGCCGTGACCAACAGAAACTTCCCCTTCTCAAGCGCGTTGCGAATCGACGCGATCAACGAGCTCACATCTTCAATCGTCATAGGACCTTCACGGGCTTGCCGTAGATGGAGATGTAGCGTTCAACCAATTCGTTCGTCGGGGCGCGGATGACCGTCACCATCAATCCCCAGCCGAGATCGACCTTGTTCTCAATCGAGCACGCGCCGAGCTTGTACGCATTCATGGACCGGATGCCCTGCTTCGTCTCCTCATTCAAATCCAGGCGCGACTTCAAGAGGCTGGCGTTCACATCAGCGCAGACATCCTCCAATAAGGCCATCGTTTCAATAAGCCGCTGCGTGTTGCCCTCAAGCTCCCGTTTGATCTCGTTCTGAAACCTGATTTCCATAACAACCACGGTGTGCGCAATCTTTAAAAAGGCTTCGACAAGCATATTCCATATGACGCTCACGGTCAAAAAGCTCGACTACGCCGGCTACGACGGCGACTTCAGCGGCGGCTTCCTCGAAGCGCGGGTCATCACCACTGGACCGTTCGACCACTTCGTGCTTTTGAAGTACGACACGCATCCTGACCTGTTCGAGAGCCGAAGCCACTACAAAAAAATAGAATGCAAAGACAAGGACGACCTGCTGGACAAGTTCAAGCGCGCGTTCGGCGGCCACCAGTTCAAGAATTGGAAAGACACGGACGAAAACGCCGGATACTCAACGCAACAGCAGTATCTGTTCGCGTGACGCACTCCATTTCACACTTTTTACCGGCGATATTAGAACCGTGAGCTCAATTATGATAACACTGATGGCTCTAAAGACGAAACAAAACGTGGCGGTAAAAAGCTTAGCGCAGGACAACTCATGAAAATCAAAACCATTCTCGGCATTGAAAGCACCGCCCACACGTTCGGCGTCGGCATCATAACGTCCAAAGGAAAGATTCTCGCGAACGCGCGAGACATGTACAAGACCAATTCCGGCGGAATGATTCCCGGAGAAGTCGTCAAGCACCACGAGAAAGTAAAGCAAATAATTCTAAACCAAGCCTTGACCGAAGCCAAACTCACTATGGAAGACATAGACTTGATCAGCTTCTCAAGAGGTCCAGGCTTCACCGCAGGAATTCTAACCGTCGGAAGAACATTCGCGTTAGAACTCGCCGAACAACACTCCTTGCCATTAGTCGGCGTCAACCATAGCATGGCCCATTTAACGATCGGCGACTTGATCTGCAAAGCCAAAGACCCCGTCTACCTCTACGTCTCCGGCCCGAACACCCAAGTCATCGCGTACGCCGGAAAACGGATGCGCATCTTCGGCGAAACTCTCGACAACGGGCTAGGAAACATATTGGACAAATTCGCGAGAGACGCAAATTTAGGCTTCCCCGGCGGACCGAAAATAGAACAATTAGCCTTGAAATCAAACCATTTCATCGAACTCCCCTACCGAGTAAAAGGCATGGACGTCAGTTTCGCGGGAATGCTCACCAACGCCCAACATCTTTTGGCAACCGGAACCAAGATCGAAGACCTCTGCTTCTCGATGCAAGAGACTTCCTTCGCGATGCTCGCCGAAGTCGCGGAAAGAGCGATGGCCCACTGCGACAAGAAAGAACTCCTATTAATCGGCGGCGTGGCAGCCAACAAACGCTTAGGAACCATGCTCGACCAGATGTGCAAGGCAAGAAAAGCCAAGTTCCACGCCGTGCCTTTAGCCTACTCGGGCGACCAAGGCGTCATGATAGCCTGGCAAGGATTCTTAGAATTCACGCACGGCAAAATCAGCACCGGAATCTTCCCGCACGAACGCGTCGATGAAATTGAAGTTACTTGGCGTTAATTAACTTTAAATAGCCCCCGCAAGGACTTCTCAGCATGGACATTTACGAAGAATCGGTCGCGCTGCACAAGAAATTAGGCGGCAAGATAGAAATCACCCCGAAAATCGCCATCAAGACCAAGCACGACCTGTCCTTGGCTTACACGCCCGGCGTCGCGCAGCCGTGCAAGGACATCGCGAAGGACAAAAGCAAAGCCTACGACCTCACCATCAAAAAGAACTCCGTCGCCGTCATTTCTGATGGTTCGGCAGTCTTAGGCTTGGGCAACATCGGAGCTGAAGCTGCCATCCCAGTCATGGAAGGAAAAGCATTGTTGTTCAAGGAGTACGGCAACATCGACGCGTTCCCCATCTGCATCACGACGCAAAATTCAAAAGAAATCATCAGCATCATCCGCAACATTTCTCCCGTATTTGGCGGCGTCAACCTCGAGGACATCTCGGCTCCGCGATGTTTCGAAATCGAAGACTCGTTGCAAGACCTCGGCATCCCGGTGTTCCACGACGACCAGCACGGCACGGCCATCGTCGTCCTCGCCGGACTCATCAACGCGTGCAAGGTCGCGAACAAGAAGCTTGACGACGTAACTGTCGTCATCAACGGCGCCGGAGCCGCGGGAACGGCAATCGCGAAACTGTTGCGGTGCGTCGGCCACGAGAACAACGCCTGCATCCCGGTCAAGAACATCCTCATGTGCGACACCAAGGGCATCGTCTCGAAAACCCGGCCGGACGTCAAGGACGCCCCGGCGAAAATGGACCTCGCGAACATCACGAACCGGCACGGCCTCAACGGCACGCTCGCGGACGCGCTCAAGGGAGCCGACGTCTTCATCGGCGTCAGCGTGGCAAACGTGTTAACGGAGCCAATGGTCAAGTCGATGCACAAACCAATCATCTTCGCCATGGCGAACCCCATTCCTGAAATCATGCCCGACGACGCCAAGAAGTGGGGTGCCTTCATCATCGCGACCGGACGGAGCGACTTCCCGAACCAAGTCAACAACGTGCTTGCGTTTCCGGGCATCTTCCGCGGCGCCTTGGACGCGAAAGCGAAGCGCATCACGAATGAGATGAAGCTTGCGGCCAGCCACGCGCTCGCCGCTTACGTCAAGCATCCTACGGTCGAAAACATCATCCCTTCGGTGCTGGACAAGAACGTCGCGAAGATCGTCGCAGACGCCGTGAAGAAAGCGAGTAAGTAGACACGCCTTTCACGTTTCTTTTTACCGCCCCGATTCGAACCGTTGGCTTGATAAGAATGAAACTCGACGCCGTAACGCTACTTCCAATCGTGCCGGTAAAAAGTGATGTAAAGACGCATTTGCCGGTAAAAAGTTCACTCTTCCCTTCCGAAACCTTTTTGAACCCCTTTTTTCTATCGAAATCCATGCCAACCGCATCCATCTGCGCACGAATCGGCGATCCCGCCATCGACGCATGCCGCAAAGCTCTCAAGGCCAGCGGCATCGACGCCGTCCTCAGCCCATACTACGGCGACGCGAAAAGCCCGCAGTACAACGAAAACACGTTCCCCATCATCAACCACAACGGAAAGAGCTATTACGGCAAGAAAGGGCTGCAGGAACTCATCGAAACCTACAACAAGAAAATAGCCAACAGGCCCGAAACGAAAGTCATCTCTAGCATCCACGCGCCCAAAAAAGCAAATACGGAACCCTACAAGAATCTTTAAGAAAAATAATTACTTCTTTTTCTTCGGCTTAGCGCCCATCGTCAAGTCGTGCGCCTTCTCGTACTTGGCTTCCGCGACCGGATCCAGCGGCTCGAACACCAAACCGCAGTCCTTGCAGACGACCTGGTCGAGCTCCTTCGACTTCACGAGGTTGTCGCTCGCGCAGTCGGGGCACTCGTTGATTTCCGATATGTTCTTTATCATGGGGAATTTACTGCTTTGCAAACTTATAAAGATTGTGATTTAACGAAGAAGAGCATTTAAATAAAAATAAGGCACTCTGCAATAGTATGGACTCTCTTCCCGCGGACCTGCGCAAGGCGTTGACCGCGAAAACGAAAACACAATGGGACGCGCTCACGGAAATCGCGCGGCGGGACTTCATCAGCTGGATAAACGACGCCAAGCAGGCCGAAACCCGCGCGAGCCGGATAAAACGCGTGCCGTCGATGCTCGCGTCCGGGAAACGAAGACCGTGCTGCTTCGCCGTCGTTCCGATGCATTTCTACAAGGCGCTCGGGACAAACCCGAAGGCGAAGGCGCAGTGGACGACGCTTACCGCGATGGAGAAGCGGGACTTCACCGACTGGGTCGACCAAGACAAGGAGTTACGTGATAAACGGGTTGAAGAAGCGTGTGCCAAGTTAGTTGCGAAAAAAAGAAATCCGTGAACGTTTGCTGACCCCTGCTACCTTTTTACAATGAGGACCTGAGGTCCTCATGTACCACAGAACCTGCTGGATTCTGTTGGTACCGCCCTGATTTGTTTCGTTAGTGCATCAATTCTAATCACAATCGAGCTCGCACTACGACAAAATTTGCCGGTAAAAAGTCCACTCTACTCAGAACTACTTGCCCTGCAACTTCTTCAAAATCTCTTCCTTGCCAGTCCAATCCAATGCTTCCTTCAAGACTTGCAGAATCGTTTCGACCGGGATGATCTTGATCTTCGCCAGCCGCTCTTCAGACAAAACAATGTCCTGCATGTTCGACTTCGGCACGATGACGTTGGCGATGCCCGCGTCAATCGCGGCGTCAATCTTAGCCGAAACGCCGCCAATGGGCAAGACGTCGCCGCGAACAGACAATGACCCCGTCATCGCGTACGTCTGCTTGATCGGGACTTCCTTCAGCGCGGAAATAATCGCGGTAGCGACCGCAATCGAAGCGGAATCCCCTTCAACTCCTTCATAGGTCTGCAAAAATTGAACGTAAATGTCGTGCGACTGCTTGATGTCCTCGCCGAAGAACTTTCTGACAATAGCGGTGACGTTCAGGATGGCTTCCTTCGCGATTTCGCCAAGCTTTCCGGTCGCGACGATGGCCTTCTGCTCCTTGCCTAAAGTCACTTCCGCTTCAATCGGCAAGATGATTCCCGACAATGCCGCGCCGGAACCAATCACGGCCAACCCGTTGACTCGTCCGACTTTCTTTCCTTCCGTAACGATGACTTCATACTCCTTCTTGCGCTCGATGAACTTGTCCGCCATCTGCTGCTCCAACGGCTTCGCGACCTTCTTCGCGGCAAGGATGTGTTCCGGCTCAACGAGCTTCGAATTATTTTCGAGCGCGATGTCGCCGGCAGCTCTAATCAATCCGCCTAATTCCCTGAATCGCAACGTGAGATGGTCCTTTCGGTTCGCCATTCGTCGAGCGACTTGAATGATAACATCAACCGAAGCCTTTGAGAAGTGAGGGATCTTCTTGTCCTTCGCGACTTCCTGCGCGATGAACAACGCAATCTTGTCGCGCGTCTCCTGTGTATCCGGAATCGTTTCCTTCATGAACACTTCGTAACCATAGCCTCGGATTCGTGAACGTAATGCGGGGTGAAGGTGTTGAATCGTTTCGACGTTGCCGGCCGCAATCATGACGAAGTTGCACGGGACAGGTTCTGTTCTTACCATCGCGCCAGCCGAGCGCTCCGACTGTCCCGTGATTGCGTACTTCCCTTCCTGCAGCGCGGTCAAAAGCTCTTGCTGCGTCTGCGGCTCGAGCGTGGCTATTTCGTCCACGAACAGCACGCCCATGTTGGCCTTGTGGATCATTCCCGCGACGACTCGCTCGTGAGCCGGCGTGCCTAAACCGCCGGACTGGAACGGGTCGTGCTGAACGTCGCCCAAAAGCGCGCCGGCGTGCGTTCCCGTCGCGTCCCAGAACGGGGCGTTCTTCTTGCCGAAATTGTCCACGATAACTTTCGGGACTTCGATACGGATTCCCATGCCGGGACGCTTGGCCATGTTCATGAAGAATGAAAAGCCCGCGAGGAAAATCATGCCGCCGAGGAAAAAGGCAGCGAACATGATGTCGCTGTTGTAGTAGGAACGCGCCCACCAGGGGAGCACTAATGATAGGATGAGAATGATAATCAACAGCCAGTTCTGGCCCTTGAAGAGGTTGCTCGACTGCGCGCGGGCCTGCTGCACCAAGACGCGCCCTTGACCGGCCGGAACGGTGCGGATGATGGGCTGGTTCTCGTCATTCGCGTTCGGAAACGCGATGATGTCGACTAACTTTTCTTTTGGAAGCAATTCCGCAAGCGCGAGACCGAGCATCGACTTTCCCGTGCCGGGCTCGCCGATGAGAAGAACGTGACGTCGCTGCTGCGCGGCCTTCTTGATGATTTCGACGGCGTCCTCCTGCCCGATAACCTGGTCTATAATTGACTCAGAAACCTTCAGGTCAGCGGTCGACGTGTACGCTTTTGCTTTTGATTTTACCATAAACCCCGTCAGAATTACTCTCGGGATGATTTATAAAGGTTATGCATGGGGCAGTCGTGCAAAAATATTATTACTGGTGCAACTCACTATCGTCCGCTCTTCCTCGCGCCTAAAGCGGTTACTTTCGCCAATTTCCCGTTCTTATAGCCAAAGCATAATTCGCCGAACTCGCAGTTCCTGCACCACTTCGTGTCCTTGGTCTTGGGGTAGTCCATGATATCCTCGGACTCAGTGCCCTTGTGGATTAACGCGATTTCTCGTTTCGCCATCTCCAAAAGGTCGTGGTCGACGTTGATGAACTGCGCGTTGTCCTTCAAAAAGAATATGCCGACCTGCTTCGGCAGCACGCCGTGCGTCTCGTGGTACAAAAGGGAATAAATCGCCAACTGCAACCGATACTCAGGCGTGATGATAGCCTCCTTTGAGGTCTTGTAGTCCATGATTCTGACGCCGTCAGCGGCGTGCTCGATCGCGTCGATGAATCCGCGCACGGAATGGATCTCGGAGCTGTACTGTTTCTCTCGGATGGGCGTCAATTCCTTGAACGCGGTCGCAAAATCATTCGGGTTCTGCTCAATGCGAACAACAAAGTGGTTCAGCCAGTTGAACAGCATCACTAAGGTTTCTTCGAGATAGAAATTTAATTCTCGCTCGCTCAAGTCAAGCTTGTCCAGCTCGGGCTTCGCGGCCGTCCAGTACTTGACCAGCAATTGCGGGATGGCTGACTGCAGCTTGTCCTTGCAGTTTTCCTTCGTTATTCCTGTGATGTCCTGATTGTAGAAGTGCTCCAAGACCGAGTGCGCGATGTTGCCCCGCACCATGTGAATCGAGGGCAATAACTGAAATCCCTTGTTGTAGATGTAGAAATACTTCCGATTGCACTGCCGGAACATATTGATGCTGGATGGACTCTGCACCCTTTTTGCCATAAACGGAAGACTTCGCGTGGCCTTTATATGGATTTAGGTTGCAAATGTCCAGTCAAGAATGCTCATTTTCAACGAATGGCTCGAGTAGCTCGTGCGCGTTGCGCTCCAGATGCGCCTTCAATTCAGGCTGGTTATACGCATACGAATCCGGAATGTTGAGCGTCACGATGCGCTTCTGCAAATACTGCTTCGGAAACCGTCTCGAAAGCTCAATGCGTTGCTCGTCGTCCATCACGACAACAATATCTGCCCACTGCAGCTGCTCAAGATGCACCTGGTTGTTGTACAGCCCGGCTGACTTCGTCTCAAACCTATCTTTGAATAATTCTTCCGCCGTCTTGCTTCTGTGCTTGTTTTGGTTGCAGATGAAGAGGACGCGCATACCTGATAGATTGCTTTTCAATATAAATGGGTTCCGAAAAAATCCGGAAATCTTCCGGAATTTCCGTGGTTTTTCCGGTTTTTCTTGAGAAACACATTTTAAACGAAAAATGCTGTTTTGCGTATGCACGAAACCACCCTCCTCAAGCTCGCATTGACCTGCACGCTCCTAGGATTGCCGCTGATATTCATCACGTCAAGCTTCGTGCACGTGAAAGAAACCGTTGAGTATGAAACGATTGAGGGAACGATAGCCGAGGTTAACGTCACGAATGAGACGACACTTGTTTTGACGAATACTCTGACTATTCCCGACGCTCTTGATGTAACAATCGGAGGACACGCGACCGCGAAAGGTAACTGGCAGAACAACACGTTCGTCGTGAAATCGTTGAAGGTCGACTGATGCTCGCAATCATCCTCGGAACGCTCGCGGGCGTTGTCACCGGACTTACTCCCGGGCTGCACATCAACCTCGCGACCGTCATCCTCCTGTCGTTACCGTTGCCGTACTCGCCGTTGACGTTAGCCACCTTTATTCTTTCTATGGCAATCACGCATACGTTCCTCGACGCGCTGCCAAGCATCTATTTGAGCGCGCCGAACGCCGACACGGCGCTGCTGCCGACAAAACTATTACTGGACGGTAAAGGGCACGAGGCCGTGCGATTAACGACGCAAGGGAGTTTGCTTTGCTTGATTCTTGGCATCGCGTTAACCCCTGTGTTGATCGTCGTGTTTCCAAAAGTCAACTTCGCGCTGCACGGAATATTAGGGTGGATACTCTTGGGAATTGTGCTGTACTTGCTTCTGCGCGAACGCGATTTGAACAAACTTTTCTGGGGCATTGTGACGTTTGTTTTTGCAGGCATTCTCGGACTCATCGTGCTGAACACCAAGATGAATGAACCATTACTGCCGTTGTTGTCCGGCCTGTTCGGCGCGAGCGGGATGCTGATGAATCTATTTTCAATAACTGAGGTGCCGAAGCAAGAAGTCACGGACCAACTGCATCCGAACGCGCAAGAAACTGTCGAAGCAACTGCCTTGGGCACGTTCGCGGGCGTCTTCATCGCGCTGTTTCCCGGATTAGGGCCGTCTCAAGCCGCGAGCTTGACCGGATTCAGAAGCCCGTTGGGAAGCTTAGTGCAGATGGGCGGCATCAACACGGTGAACATGCTGACCAGCCTAGTCACAATGATGACCCTACATACTGCAAGAAACGGCGCGATGGTCGGGATGCTGTCGGTGCTAGGAATGCTCGACGGGAAAACTCTCGCGTTCTTTCTTTCTGTTTCTTTAACGGTGGCCGGAATCGCGACTTTGCTGACCTTGTTCTTATCCCGATTCTTTGCGCAACTGGTCTCTTGCGTCAACGAGAAGGCTTTAACGCTGTTCGTGCTCGGGGTTATCGTTACGCTCGTGTCTCTTTTCTCCGGCTGGTTCGGACTGTTGATTTTGTTTGTCGCGGCTTCAATCGGGCTGATTCCGCAACTCACGAACACGGCGAAAAGCAACTCGATGGCGTGCATTTTGGTGCCGGTGATATTGTTTTTACTTGGCTGGCGCTGAGTCTCGTGGCCTTTTTACCGCCCCGATTGGTTGAGTGTCGGCATTAATTATCAACGACCTCACGCAAACTCAAAATCTACGCAGAAAAGCAACGTGAAGGAAAAAGGCAACTAAAGAAAACTATCTACTTCAACCAAGCCGGAAGGATCGGGGCGATGAACGGGTACAGGTACGGCGAGAAGCCGGACAATACGCCAATCACGATGCTGTGCGTCCAAGTTTCACCCAGACCAGCCGAGGACATGGATGAGCTCTTCAAGGCAGCAGAAACGCCGTGCACCTTGATGGCCATGATGATAGACACCGCGATTCGGATGCCCAACACACTCCCTAAAACAGGAACGTTCGCCAACGCGGGAAACAACCCCAGAACGAACGGAACATTGAACGAGATGAACGTGCCAGCGATGGCAAAAATCAAGGCGTGAACGCCATGCCCCAAACGGTGCTGCGGAACGGCCACATCGCGGTGGACGAGAATCATTTCATAGATGCCGATGATAGCTCCGAAAAGAATAGACGGAATGACGATAAGCGCGGTTGTTGCCATGTGACCTCTTTGCTGAAATAGATTAGCTCATCGGTGTATTTAAAGGTTACGGGGGCAAGAAAGCTTTATATATTGTCAGATGCGTAAGACTGTAGAAAAATAGGTGAATACGTGAATATCAAAAAGATTCTCCCCTTGCTCGTTTTGTTCTCCTTATTCGCGTTGCCCGCGGCGGCGCAGACCTTCGGTCCGGTCGCAGACCTGTTTGGCAACATACAGGAGCTTATCGGTTCGGGCCTTGACGGCATCTCCGCGAATCCAGCCATCTGGATGAAGATTATCTTTATCCTCTTGTTGTTCATTGTACTATACAATCTTGCGTTCAAGGCGTTCATGAAGGACGCGAACAAAGGAAGCAAAATATTCTTCTCAATGATTGTCGCTGTCGCGATGGTCGCCCCCATCCCGAACGCGCTCGCTGAAGGCATCTTCAATAGCTTGGGGCTCGTCGGCGGCGTAATCGTGCTTCTGCCTGTTCTGGGAATCATGATCATGACTCACAAGATGACCTCAGGAATATCACTTGGCAATAAATGGGGAAATAGTAATGACCATCTCCCCGGACGAGGCATGTACTTCCTTGCATTCGGCATCTGGATGCTCACGCTCACGTTCTACATCAACGGCATCGCGCTTCAAGTCGACAGTCCGCTCGTAAAATCGGTTTCAGCGTATCTCAGCTTGCTTGCCCTCGGCTACTTGTGCTATTACGGCTACAAGATGATTCTTCCGACATCTACAAGCGGAGACGAACTGCAAAAGACGCTTACGCCGGATGACTCGGTTAACAAGTTCATTCCGGGCACACAAGCGCACAAAAACGCTTCGAATGAGCGTCAAAACGCAGAAATAATCGCGCTAAAAAAAGTCATTCCTACTGCAATAGCCCGATTGCCTCATATCCAACACGCAATACTTGAACTCACCGCGCAAGCCTACAACCGAACAAAGAAAGATAAGAAAGCAAACCTGCACAATGACGCAGTCATCCAAGAACGCAATTTTGTCGGAGTCCAAGCGACGGTAAAAGACTTCATCAAGTACCTTGTCGAAATCAGGCAATTCCAGACGGGATTGAACTATCTTGACCCGCGCGCACTTGCGGGATTCAACAAAGATATTACTTTGGCGCAAAACATTCTGAAGGTAGAGTACAAAGCACTGATTGACCCTCAAGATGAGGCAAACTGGGCAAACATGTTGCATTTGCTTTTTGCCGAGAGAAACGGTCGAATCACGGTTGCACTTACTCTCTTCCAGGCAGCACTTGCAAAGATTACCCCTTAATTAAGAACAGTTATCGAATATCTTCTGGTTTCGGGCAATGGCTCGCTTTTTAGCCGATTCAGCCGAGAAATAGCTGAAGAACCCATTTCCGTTATTAGACACAGTAGCTTGTGCAACTGGAGCAACCGTCGCATTCCGCTTCTGGAACTCGACTTCGTTTCGCGCGTGGTCGTTCAAGACGGCTTCAAGTCCCTTGACTTTGGCTTCGAGCGACTTGACTTCCTTGGACTTGCCGATGCCAAAGAGGCTCTTGATGCCTGAGACTGCCTTCGAAATGTAGCTTGAGTTGATTTCAGCGTCCTTGGACTTGAGTTCAGCATTCATATTTTCGATGATGGCTGCCTGTTCGCCCGCCTTTGCGGCGCGTTCCATCCATTGCGCCTTCGCGAACTGGTAGTTGGATTCCTGAGACTTGCTGTGCGCGAATTCCATTTCGTGCGCCAAGCCAGAGGCATCAATCAAGTGTCGCAACACAATCGCCTGCTCGGCGAACGGCTTTGAATGGTCATACACAAACCCATAATCCTTGCCCATGACCGTCAAGCAATCAATGAAGTTCTGTCGCTCAGCATGTCGTCCGCGGATGAGGTTCTTCATGCGCTGATTCGTGTCAAGCATACGGAGGTTGCCGTTAAGCAAGTTGTCGCGCTGCTCTTTCAAATCGGCATTCGTGCCCTTGAGCTGCGCGTTGGCGTTCAACGATGAGTCAAACGCTGAGATGAGGAGTTGGATTGCGTCTTCAGGCGAGTGGACTATGCTTTCCGCGCTTTGCGAGGCGCGAGGAAGACCCTGGTCGTAACGCGTGCCTTTGTCGTCCTTCCATAACAGACCTGAGCGGTCAAGCGCCGCGCGGGCGTCAGTAACCAATGCTTGAGCCTGGGCGTCATACTGCTGGAGCTTGCCTGTCGCAGCAGTTAATTCGGCCGTCTTCTGGCTGAGGTCGTCTTCTGCTTTGGCCTTGCCCATCGCAATTTCCATCGCCTTCGCTTCCTGGTCCGAGCTGTCCTTGAGCAAGTCCTGGCGATTGAACGCCAATCGGCTGAGCATCTTATCATAAGTGATGACTTCATCCTTATTGATGAGTCGCTGCTCTTCCATGTACTTGCGCAGCTTGTTGTAGCGTGCAGTGCCGTTGGTTTCAACCGTCTTAGGTTCAGCTTGATCGATTGCGGCGTAGCTTCGGAGCGCTTCAATCTTGTCCATAAGATTGTCGGATTCGCCTTGGAGGACGTCGACAGAATCACTCCATTTCTGGAGCGCGTTAATATGAGAACGGGTGACTTTCTTGTTTTCCTTGGTCAATTCGTCGATGGTGGATTTCGCTTCAATCTCATTGTCCACTATTTCACCCATCAATTGGTGGCTGTAAGTAATGAGATTGCTGCAAGCGTCGTCAAGCTCAAGCAATTGGCCAGTCATCTCGAGACCAGTAACAACCGCAATATCATAATCTATGATAGGAACATACGCCTTCTTTGATTGAGAACGAACATACTTTCCGGAAAGAGAAATGCCGGCGTCGTACGCGACGTTGAGATCTTCACCCGCAACTTCAAGTTCAGCTCGAACGCCACGGAGTTCTTTTCGAACGACTTTGAGCGTTTCCCGAGTGCCGTCGTACTTCTTCTCGACGTTGTCCAAGGCGCCCTTCAAGAGCTCATGCGCGGCGACAATCTTGTGGTCCGCCTTTCGAATGTAATCATTCTTTTTCATCTTAGGTTTAGTTTGTTCAGGGTCCTATATAAGCCTTTCTGTTATGATGTTACTTCGTAGTGACTACAATACAACCAAATCGCAAGGTATATAAGCAAAGGGGCGTATGCAAAGTAAGCAAAAAAGAGACCATGGAACTATCCCAGAAGCCCAAGAATGTAACAGTCATAGCAGGTTTTCCCGGCTTCGGACTTGTCGGCACTGTGGCAACTGGTTTTCTCGTCGACCATCTGGACGCCGAACGCATCGGAAACCACTGGTTCGAGGAGCTGCCCGCGACTATCGCGCTGCACGACGGCAAAATCGTCGATCCCGTCGGCATCTACTACTCCAAGAAATACAATCTCGTCATCGTCCACAGCATCGCGAATGCTACTGGCGTCGAATGGCTAGCTTCTGATTTAGTATTGCAAGTGTGCAAGGAACTTAGCGCGAAGGAACTGATAGCGATCGAAGGCGTCGGCAGCCAACGCATGGAGCTGCAGCGCGCGTTTTACTTCTCTACCGACGGTAAAAATGAGAAAGCGTTAGCGAAAATCGGCGTCGAGCCCTTGAAGGAAGGCATCATCGTCGGCGTCACGAGCTCACTTTTGCTCAAAGCGAAACTACCAATCACTTGTTTGTTCTCTGAAACTCATACGAATCTGCCGGACTCCAAGTCAGCCGCGAAAGTGGTTGAAGTCTTGGACAAGTATCTTGGCTTAAACGTTGACTATCTGCCACTCCTGCAGCAGGCAGCCGAGTTCGAAGCAAAGGTCAAGACCATCCTTCAAAGCCAGGCCAAGACCCAAACGGACTCCGAAACCAAGAAGAATTTGAACTACATCACGTAATTCTGGCATTATGCTCACTTTTAGCCTTGTTTGATACTTGATGATGGTTTGTTCTGAGGGTTAATTCTCCCTTTTTTCGACCTTTGAGCTAGTGCCTAATGGGAATAGTTGAGTTTGAGACTGGTTGGCTACCTGATAGCTCACAATTCTAGCTCACCCAAGCAAGTCTGCCCAAGCCAACTCTTTACCGCCACGATTGGACGCGTTCGGGCATCGACCGTTTTTGTGATCCAGCCAACTGCTCAAAATCTGCCGGGGACGACGGCAAAAATGACGAACAGGCGACTGCGACCTCCCCAAACTGCCCTTCGGCACCCAAAAACTCACTCACAAACTCCCCCTCGAATGCGCCGTTACCTTGCAAAATCAAACGAACTCTCACTTTTTGCCTTCAAATGATTTATTTTAAATATGCAAGGTAATTACTCGAGCATGCCTTGAATAACTAGAATATCGAGGTTCAACAAGATAAATAACAATAGTTATTTTCTGTCCATTAGTTTAGACTTACTCATTATCAGATAGTTATTTTAAAAACTATTTCTTATGCAACAATAATTCTTTTAAATGAATTTGTCACTAAAAATTAGGTAGCAAAGTCAATCAATTTTGTTCTTCAATTGCGAATTTTGAAATGCAATTGAGTGAATTGTCGATTTTCTCGCCTGATTGAGCGCGGATCAAAAATGACCTCAATTGCACCAAAACAAGGGTTCAATTAATGACTTTTTTCCTGACGCTAGCGCGCGAAAACAGTCCAAAAATAGACCGCACAACGCGCCTAAAACCTCTTGCGCGCGAGTTTTCAACCGGCCGCGATAAACCCTCAAACAAACAAAAATCTCGCGTGAAATCGCCCCTGTTTTCGCCATAAAAACCGCAAAACTATCGTCGTAACCATTGAAACCAACCCCATTTTCAAACCTGTCAGCGATAATCCCGAATTTTCTTCATTTGTGCGAATAAATGGATCTTTTCGTGTGGCAGCAGGCTTCGGCGCGACGACCCCCGTGACCTCGTCTGCAGGGATTAAGGAGGAAAGTCCGGCAGAATGGCGACTGGGACGGGATTTGGCACGACCGGACGGGTTTCGCGCGAACACGACAGTTTAGGGGTTTGTCAAAAGTGTCGGCAAAATCCCGACGACACGAATTGAGCCCCTCAATGCCACCAAAACCAATCATCCAGCCTAGTGTGGCCCTGGTGTTTGTACCTTTTACGCAAAAAAGTGGCTAGAATCGGCTGTAAACGCGTCGCGTGAAGGACTTGGATTGATGGTTACCCCCCATTTGCGCACCTGCGCAATAACTTCTGCATTTTGATTAAAACTTTTAATTCGGATGTAACCCCCGAAACCTGTCAGGGATTGTTCCGAAAGGTTTAAATCACACCGCATGCATCCAAAATCAGCAAAAAACAGGTGACCATCGTGAAAATCCAGCTTGAACACGCCGAATCTCTCCCTGACGCAAGTGTCGAAGAGCTCGCAAAAACGCTTCTTGCTCGATTCGGACTGCTGCCACGCAAGAAAGACGGCTCGGCCGCAATGCACAAACTGCTACTCGAACTCTACGAACGCAAGAAGGTCGCGAACCGGGACCGGAAACCCGAATCTGCCGTGATTCCCGTCGAGCTCATGGGACACCTGGCCGGCATCAAGCGCCAAACGATGTACGAGTATCTGCACCGCTGGCTTGACCTTTCCATTCTCAAAAAGACTTCCTTCGTCGCGGACGGCAAAGTCGTGATTGGGTATGAGCTGAACGGCGCGAATCTTGAAGGAGCTTTTAGGAAAGCAGAAACCTCAATCCGCAACCACCTCGAAACGAGCCTAAAACTCGTCGACACGCTGCAGAACGAAGTCAAGAAGGACAAGCTCAGGCAAGGGTTCAAGGAAACTGCTGAGACGCCCGCAATCCCCCCATCTCCGTAAACCTTTTTACCGGCACGTTTGGTTCCGTTTCGGCCTCAATTCTAATGACGATAAAGCCAACGCGACAAAATCTGCCGGGGAACGGAGAAACCAGGGAAGAAATGGCGGTAAAAAGCCAACGAAAATTCAGTTAAGCACTATGCTGATCCCAGTAGGTAAGCTTGGTGTCCAGTTTGACGATATTTTGCTTCGCCTGAGCTTGGCGGAACTGCTTGTCCAGGCCCAAAAACGCGTTGCCGCTGGAGTACTTTTTCTCGACCGGAACTCCCTTCGAAATCAATGCCGTGATGGAGCGTGAAACGATCTCAACGGACGTCGTCAATTTGCGCGCCAATTGGTGGTACGTGACGAACGGCGTCGTCTCGGTGAGCGTGTAGAGCGCGAAGAAGGCTTCTTTTTCCGGGCCGGTCAGCGGCTGGACCTTGAATTCCGGCATCACTTCCGCAGGCTTTCCGTGGCGGACGAGCATCGTCAGCTCATCCAGCCGTTCCTGCAGCTTGTCGAGCCGCGAATTCAGCTGGTTCAGGAGCTCGAAATTCGACTCGATTTCGCTCGTGTTTTCATTCAGCGCGGAACGGTGGTCGTCAAGCTGGTCCTGGATGCTCAAAAACGTCTTGTCAAGATCTTGTCGAAGGTCATCGTGCTCGCGACGGAACAATGTTTGCTGTCCCTCATTTTCCACTGATTACCACCCAACGATTTTGTGATTTTGAGTCGCTCTTAAGCTGATTTCGATACTGCAACAGCGAGGTTTCAGCGCTCATGTCGCACCTTTTTCGCACGGGCGCCGCCCCACAAATACCGCTTTTCCTTGCCCTCATCAACGACCGTGATGTCCTGGGTTCCTTCGATTTCCTCAAGCAACCGGTAGAAGCTGCTCTTCGAGCACAGGCCCTGCTCGTGCACGATGCTTTCGCGCAACGCGACGCCGGAAACCTGACCATGCATTCGAATGAGATTGAAGATGCTTTCCTTGATCAAATCTTTGCTATTTCTGACTGCCATTTTGATGACTTTTTCTTGCAGCGCGGAGCCCATTTCCGGCGGCGTCCTGAGACTGCTGGGAATGACAGTTTGTCGACGGACATTCCCAAGTTCTGAGACCTGGGAATGAAGCTGTTTGAGCTGCGCGAACACGTCAATTTGCTGCGTTTCGATCGCGGACATTTGCGGCGCGATCCTGCCGAGCGCATCAATGCGATGCTCGATCTCGCGCACGCGCTCAAGCACCGGTTCGACCGAATAATGCGCATCAACCAAGGCCTTCACGTCCTCTTTCGTGAGCCGCGGAAGCGAAGAAATCACGTGCGATTGGTCGTCCAACTCGCGCTGCAGGCGCTGGTTCTCCGCCGCAAGGTAATTCACCCATTGCGACAGCAGGCCCATGTCCTCTTTTGCCGACGAGAAGGACGTCCTTACGTTCTCCTCGACCTGGCGGATCTCCTCTTTTGTGGCCAAGCCAAACATGCGGTTGGCAATCGCCAACCCATTTAAAAACCTTTTCATTCCCTGGGATGGTCCCAGGACATTCCCAGGACCGTCCCAGGACTATGCTGGGAATGAGCACAAGCTAAAACGAGTGTAAAATACATTTAAACGTGATTCTCATTCCCAATTGGGACGGTCTCAGGACCATCCCAGGACTATCCTGGGACTATAGTGAAAGGAAATATATAAATAGTAGTTGCGACAAACAACCGAATTAGTTCAGGATCAAGCGGATCCGGAACGGCCAAAATCGTTGGTTTTTAGGTTCCCCCCGGTTCCTGAAAATCAGCAAAAGGTGGCTAAAACAGGCAAAACTCCTGGTGCCTACCAACGCCAGGAAAAAGAGCCAAAATCAAGCGAAATCAGCCGGGTTGTGAGCAAAATCAAATAGCTGCCACGAATTCCGGCAAAAGAGCAGAAAGCAAGGGAAAAAGAGGGTGAAAAGTGATTCGTGCGAGGGATTGTGAAGGAATACCCATAGCCAGTAGAGTATGCCATAATCCCTCCCCGTAGAGCAAAAAGTGAGAGTTCAGAAGGTGGTTTTTGAGCCTTCATCCCAGGAGATCCCGGGAAAGAGTGAGGCTCAAACCCCCTTTGAACTGCAGAAGCCACCCTGTGAGCCAGAGTGAGCCCTGCAAGGACCCGTCAGAAGGCTGAAACAATGCCAAACCAAGGGCGTTGTGAAGCAAAAGTGAGCGTGAGACTGTGAAAGAGCAAGCTTTATTAGGCACTAGTCGGAAGCAGGGTTGAATGGCCCCTGGACACACCACCCGCTTCTATATAGAGACGCTTCCGACCGAAGGCATCGTCAAGATGCCCAAGGAAGCGTCGCGACACGCGAAAGCCTTGCGCCTGAAGGACGGAGACCTCATCCAAGTGTTCGATGGCACGACCGAGTACACCGCAAGGCTGCTCACGAACCACGAACTCGAGATAGTGGCTAAAAGTGAGCACACGAGCCATTCTGGTGCCCAAGTCACCCTCGCAATAGCTTTTCCCAAAGGACCACGAGTGGACTGGCTCGTTGAAAAGGCAACCGAGCTTGGCGTGCACGAGATTATCCCTCTTATTACGAAACGCACCGTCGTGAACCCGCGCGACACGAAAGTCGAACGACTGCAAAAGCTCGCGATCACGGCGTGCGAGCAATGCGGACGCAGCACGATTCCCAAGATCTCGCTGCCCATTGCCGTCGACAAACTCCTCGCGCGAACGAACGAGTTCGATGCCTGCTTTGTTGCGGATGGATCCGGAAACAAACTCTCACTTTCAAAATCCGCAAAGAAAATCCTCGCCCTCATCGGACCCGAAGGCGGATTCTCCGACGAGGAAATCACAAAAGCAAAGAGTACTGGCTGCCACATAATCTCACTTGGAACAACGACGCTTCGCACCGAGACTGCTGGACTCACGATACTGGCCCAGCTCAACGCACTCCTATGATCAACCTTTTTACCGGCAATATTGGTAGCGTCGTTACGTCCGTTACTATCACGACGACAACGCGACGTCCAATCGGGGCGGTAAAAAGCTTTCCTGGCAACTATCAACGGGTGCCTAAAACCATAACGCTTTTAAATGACTCAAGAACAACCGAACAAGGTGGTATGAAATGGTACTAAACGTGAAGATTCTCGACGAGAAGAAGAACAAGATATCCTTCGAAATCGAAGGCGACTCGCACACACTTTCTGCTGCGCTGACCAAGGAACTCTGGAACGACAAGAGCGTCAAGGCAGCCGGCTACAACGTGGACCACCCCCTTCTGGGCAAACCCACGTTCACGGTCGAAACCGACGGCGAAGACCCCAAGAAGGTCGTTTCCGCAGCCGCGAAACGACTGGCCAAAGCCGCTGAAAAGCTCAGCGAACAGGCATCCAAGGAACTCAAGTAAACGCCCGTGGCATTCGTCCGCGTCAAGACCATCAAGGGCAACCGCTACGCTTACCTGGTTGAAAACACCTGGCAGACGCGCGGCTCACGCCAAGTGGTCAAAGGCTATCTCGGCAAGGTGTTGAAACCTGATGCTCAGCCGTTCGGCACGCCGCCCGACATTTCTACGCTATCCTATGCTGACGCGGTCACGACCTTGGCTTCTTGGACGTTGGACAACCACGGATTCTCGCACGCGGACGGGAAACACACGAAAGACACGGTGACGGTCCACGTGCACGATAAGCAAATCCTGCACAAATCCAAATCCGCCGTTCTTGAACTGAACGAAGGCTATCTCTGCAATCATACTTTGACGAATTTACTGAACTTCGTCGGCGAAGGCTCCCGCGAAGAAGAAGTCGGCAAACGCCTGGCAAACACGCTCTTGGAAGCCGGCATTTCTGTCCCGCAAGACACGTTCGTCGCGCTGTTTCACAAAATCTATAAACCGCTTCCGGAGCAAAACTAAGATGCAACCGACCACCAGCAACGTGCCGAAACACATCGGCATCATCATGGACGGCAACCGACGCTTCGCGAAAAAGCTCATGCTCAAGCCATGGAAAGGCCACGAATGGGGCGCGAAAAAAGTCAAGGACGTGCTCCAATGGTGCAACGAGCTCGGCATCAAAGAAATCACACTCTACGCGTTCTCGATTGAGAACTTCAGCCGACCGAAAGAGGAATTTGACTACCTCATGACGCTGTTCTTGAAGGAATTCACCGAACTTCATTCGAAAAAGAACCTCGCGCAGCTCAAGAAGGACGGCGTCAAAATCAACTTCCTGGGCCGCATCGAAATGTTCCCGAAGAACGTGCAAGATGCGATGAACCAAATTATGAAATCAACCCAAAGCAACGGTCCTAACTTGGTGAATTTCGCGATGGCCTACGGCGGACGCGCGGAAATCATCGACGCGACCAAGAAAGTCGCAGCCTTAGTTAAGGCAGGCAAGCTCGACATCGACAAGATTAACGAATCCATGTTCCAAAAACAGCTGTACACTGAATCCGAGCCTGATTTGATTATCCGAACCTCAGGCGAACAGCGCACGTCAGGATTCTTATTGTGGCAAGGGTCGTACGCAGAACTGTACTTCTCTGACAAGAACTGGCCTGATTTCGAGAAGAAAGACCTCGAGAAAGCGCTTGAAACGTACCAGAACCGCGAGCGGAGGTTCGGGAAATGACGAACACACAACCGAGCGAATGGCGACAACTCCACAGCAAGCAAGCAAGCCGTTCGATGTATTTCGGCGGGGCGATGAGCGGCATCGGAGTCGGCTTCCTCGCAAGCGCCGGTCTGAAACTCAAGGAACAAAAAGAACTAGAAGCAAACTCTTCAACGCTCGAAACGACCATCAAGGACTGCCAAACGCTCGCTATCGGATACGGCTTCACCGGAGCTTCTTTCCTCATCGCCGGCCTGCTTAGCTACTACATCGGACGACACTTTTTCACACTCGACAAAAAGGGGTATTTCGGCAAATGACCATCAATGAAAAAGTAGACGGAGTGCAAACCGCGCGACCGTTCCGAATCGCAGCAGACTCAGCGGCATTAGCCACCATCAGCGGATCACTTTCCGCATTCTGTTATTCCCGCATAGACAGCGAAACGCGCCCGGTCCGAAAAGTCGGCTATCATATTGAAGGAGCCGGCTTCGGCATCTTCGCGGCATTACTCGGCGCGCAAGCCGTAAGCCTCTTATACCGAGGGGTTCGGCAGGCCTATCGTAAGGTGAATGAATGACAAAATTCGATGGCATAGACTCAATCGACGACGCGTTCGCGAACGACAACAGCGACCCGAACGAAACGAAGACCTGGCAGATGCCGGCGGAAGACCCCGTCATAGAAAACGCGAAGCTCACGTACGAGAACGAAATCCTCAAGAAAACCAACGACTCGCTCAACAATCAATACACAATCCTCGAGCAAGTCGCAAACGAAATTGTCACAGAACGCGACGCCGCGCGCAGCGAACTGGTCAAAACCTACGCCATCCCTCAATCAAAGAACTGGTTCGCGCTCGGAACAATAGCGGGCGCGTTCGCGCTCGGACTGTACGCACTCAGAACGATGGACCCCATCGCGGTCTACGCCTCGATGACGCTCGCCGGACTCGGAGTCGGGATTGGAATCACAAAGCCGGGAACGGACAAGAAACCCACGCCTAAATTCATTGACCCGCACACTCATGCACGAGACCAATCCAACGATGTATCGCGCGACCTTGAACGATCAACATACGCGGTATGGAATGAACGACAAAAGGAAAATCATGATAATGTGCGCCTAGAAAAAATAGCCATGCCGAACATAATTCAGGATCACCACGCAGCCTACCCTTCACCTATGGAAGTCTACGGAAAAAAACTTGATCACCACTGCAGCTGGTGCCACAAGCCGGATTGCACTGATAAGGACCACAAACGCGGATACATTAGTTTGAACGAAGAAGCAACGCCCGCCCGCCGGGCTCGCCGCCCGAAGCAAACCTCTGAAGAAAAGAAAGGGCTTCGAGAGCACCCGGACGAATGCATGTGCAAGATGTGCGCCTGGATGAAATCCTAATGACCAACCAACACGACATCGAAGAGCGAATCGCGCGGTACGGTGGCTATGCTTCCGCGTTCGTAGCAGGCGGACTTGCTTGTCGAAGCGTCGCCGTGTACAATTACGCAATGGAATTGCCTCCGTCTAAAGAGGCGGGAAACGCCGCGCTTACCAGCTACCTTGAGCTCACAGGAGCATTGTTCCTCGTTGGCCTGAGCTATGCGCTGTTCCGTTCTGCGAAAGAATCACGCAAATTCTCACTTGAACAGGACGCGTCGCAGAAAATCCGATGAACCAAAGCTTTCTTCCCGAATGGGACCCTTCTCCGTACCCTTCGTTTGAAGATTTAGTGCAAGAAAGTAAAGTCATCAACAAAGAATGGGACGCAGCGGAAAAGATTGCCGAAACCCGTCTGAACTCACTACTTTTACCCGGCATCGGCTACGTCAGCTCGTTAGCGCTTGCGGTCAACTACGGCATCCCCTCGGGAAATCCTGCCTTGATGACGCTCAGCATTGCCGCAAGCATCTTCTCTACGGGAGTTTTACAACATTATGCCCGCTCATTCCTGCGCGCGGACGCCGAAAGAAAAATCAAAAAAGCGCAATGGCATAATTCAATCGATGAGATAGACTACTGCTTCGAAAGAATAAATAAAGAATAAAAAAGAGTCTTAGCCGAGCCACCGACGTTCTAAACGGCGAACCATCTTCTCGTAGTGCACTAAAGCAGCCTCATTGCGGCCGCCTTCAACTAGTCTTAAAGACTGCCGAATATCCCGATCATACAGTTTCTCGAACACGCTCCGGGGATTGCGCGCCTTACCATAGATTGCGGCAATCACCCGAGGCGCGGTCTTGTAGTACGCCCTGACGAGTCCGCTTCCACCAGGGACTTCTTGGAGGATATAGGAATCACGGAACGCTCGCAGTGTTTCCAACTCAAGACAGTTATCCTGACGTCCCTTAGCGCCAACACAAGCAGTTGTTAAGAAGCACCAACTACTTGAGCCGCTATCGCTCGAACTCTCCGGAATTTCGCCGTTCTTGTATGCGTGATAGCCTTCTTCTCTTGCCTGCTCTTCAGGACTATCCTTGCACGGAACAATTGTGTTCGCAGCACCATTGAGTAAATCACTAATGAAGTGACCAAATCCATCACCCGGCTTTTCGTTTTTTGCCTCTTCAACTCCATCATTGAACGCCTTTCGCTGGTTGTAATCATCTGTTAGCCGTCCCATTGGCAATCCTCCGCCGCATCCGCAGCAACAGAAACAGAGGCAAAAACCTATTTCTATTTTCGTTGTGGGAAATCCACAACAATAATAAGCAAGAAGCGCATTGCAACCGCATGCACCACGGACTCGCAGCCTACGGACTGACTGAAAAAGAGTCAAAAGTCTATCTCGCGCTCCTAGAGCTAGGCACGACAACCGCAACGAGAATCTCCCAAGTCACGCACCTGAACCGCACGACCCTCTACGATATTCTCGGCGGACTCACGGAAAAAGGAATCGTGAGCCGAGTCAAGCAAGGGCAAGTCACTCATTTCGCGGCGGCGTCACCAAAACGATTATTGGACCAGATGGAAGAACGCGCACGCACATTCCAAGAATCACTCACGGAATTAAGCACGCGCCAGAACAGCCTCGGGCCGAAGCCGAGTATTGAACTCTATGAAGGCAGCCAGGGCGTGAACGCCATTTATAAGCACCTGTTGAGCCTCGGAAAACCCATCTATGGCTATGGTTCGTTTGAGATTATCGAGCATGCGGCCAGACATCACACGCGTGACTACCGCAAGCAGCGCGTCGCGAAAAAGATCCACACGGAAGTAATCACTGACTCAACTGTAACGTACCTTCCCTCATGGAAAGACGCGAACTACCGCAAATACACCAAAATCTATCTTGATCCATCCATGAAAACTATGCCCGTGTGGACATACATCGTCGGAACCACGGTTGCAGTCATTTCCTGCAGCAAAAGCCTACTCTTCGGATTTCTCATGAATGACCTAGGCCTGGCGAAGAAGGAACTGGCCGTGTTCGAACGGCTGAAAGCGGACGCGACGCTGTTCCATAAGATTTAAAAACCCATTTTTCAGCGTTTCTCATGGGGAAACCATATGGAAATACTCGGCGTTATGCACGATGATACTCATCCTGATTTTAAAACGACAATCAACTATCTCGATGCGCACTTGACGAAATCATCCATTGTGGCGCTTGAAGGCGCGGATTTGACTGTGTCCGACCTGCTCCACTCGCCAAGAAAATATCCTAATGATCCGTTTTTTGCATTTTTCAGCAAAATCGCCGTACATACCCATAATTACGGCGCACGCGCCATCGTCGTGGACGACCCGGTTGCGAGACAGGAAGAAAGCGAGCTTGAACAATTTCTTTGTCAATATGAGGGTTTGACTGCTGAACAGTGGAATGCCAAATACACCGCTGCCGTCAAACGAAGCATTGCAATGTATCAGCAAGCGAAACAACATCGCGCAACCCATTTAATTATCGGCGGAATGCACGCCTACGATATCAAACGAATCTTTTCCGTACCGGTCACGCATTTTACCCCGAGGGAATTCGACTCCCGGGACCAAATTGAAACCCGCAGCAAGGCAATCAGCAAATTCCAGCGCGAATATGCATCAGGCAGTAAGGTTTAAATACCCCCTCTTGACCCCAAGAGTAGTTCCCGAATACTACACAGCGTGTAGGAGGGCTAAATCATGGAAAAACAAGATTTCAAAGTCGCATTGGACTTCCTCAAATCGGTTTCTGAGAAGAAGAAGTTCGTCCAAAGCATCGACCTCATCATCAACCTGAAGAACCTCAATCTCAAGCAGAACGACCAGCAGCTCGATTTGTTCGTCCAGTTGCCGCACGGACGCGGCAAGAAGACCAAGATCGCCTGCTTCTGCGGTCCCGAGCTCGCGGCAAACGCGAAGCAGAACTGCGACCTAGCCATTACCACTGACGAATTCCCGCGCTACGACAAGAAAAAGGTCAAGATGGTCGCGAACGAATACGACTTCTTCCTCGCGCAGGCGAACATCATGCCGGAAGTCGCAAAAGTGTTCGGTCGCGTTCTTGGACCGCGCAACAAGATGCCAAACCCGAAGGCCGGAGCAGTCGTCCCGCCGTCGGCGAACATCAAGGCCCTCGTCGAAAAGTTCGCGAAGACCGTCCGAATGTCCGCCAAGACCCAGATGAACACCAAGGCGCTCATCGGCAAGGAAAGCCAGCCCGAGCAGGAAATCCTGGACAACGCGTTCTTCCTCTACGACTCCGTCCGAAAGGCATTGCCGCAGGAAACCAACAACATCAAGAGCGTACTCCTCAAACTCACCATGAGCAAACCCGTCCCCGTCGGCATGACGCCGGACGAAATCAAGAAGCTCTGGGACGAAGGCGCGAAGCGAGCGGAAGAAGGAAAGGCGAAAGCCTCCCAAGTCCGCGCGCGAACGGCCGAAAAGCAAGCGCGACGAACCGAGCACGACACGAAGAAGGACGCGAAACCGAAGAAGGACGAAGTCATCGACCCGAACGCGCCGCGAAAGCCCATCGAACGTGAAGTCTGGGAAACCGACCTCGACAAGCCGCGAAGAGCGCGACCGAAGAAGAGGGAATTCTGATGGCAAAGCCGAAAGCCCACGTCGCGGAATCCAAGAAAGTCCTCGTCAAGAAGCTTGAGCACTTGCTCGAGAAATCCCCGATCATCGGCATCGTCAACATGGAAGGATTGCCTTCCTCACAATTGGGCGCATTGAAGAAGGGACTCCGAGGTAAGGCCGACCTCTTCATGGCAAAACGCCGATTGATCACCATCGCATTCGAAAACGCGAAAGTCAAGGTCCCGAAGCTCGAGACCCTAATCCCGCACCTGAAGGGCATGCCGGCCTTGCTGTTCACCAAGGACAACCCCTTCGCGCTCTACAAGTTCCTCAAGAAATCCAAGTCTCCCGCGCCCGCAAAGGCAGGCCAGGAATCCCCGCGAGACATCACCATCCCCGCAGGACCGACGCCGTTCGCGCCGGGACCCGTCATTTCAGAATTGGCAGCCATCGGCATCAAGGCCGGCGTCGAGAACGGCAAGGTCGCCGTCCGTCAAGATTCATTAGTCATCAAGCAAGGAGAGAAGTTCAGCGGTCCGCTTGCCTCAATGCTCTCGCGCTTGGGCATCGAACCGATGGAAATCGGCCTTAACGTCGTCGCGGTCTTCGAGAAAGGCATCATCTACGACCGAAGCGTCTTGGACGTCGACGAAACCGTCTTCATGGCAAACCTTATGACGGCAGCGTCAGAAGCGTTCAACCTCTCCGTCGAAGCAGAAATCCTCACGGACGACAACAAAGAACTCATCATCGGCATGGCATTCCTCGGCGCGAAGTCATTGGCACGCGAATCAAAGTTCCTTGCCGACGCCATCGCGGAAGAAATCCTCGAACAAGGCGAACGCGAAGCCCGCTCGCTCGCGGCCGAAACGAAGTCCGAAGTCTCGCACGAACGCCACACGGCGGCCGCGCAGCACCCGAACGACGCTCAAACTCACAAACAGGCCGAGCAAATGCTCGGTGACCTGAAACAGAAAGGAACCTTACGGTAATTGGAGGAAACAACATGGAGTACATCTACGCGGCACTGCTCATCCACAAAGCAGGCCAGAAAGTCGACGAAGCCAACGTGACCAAAGTCCTGCACGCAGCGGGAGTCAAGGTAAACGAAGCCCGAGTCAAGGCCCTTGTCGCGGCCCTTGAAGGCGTCAACATCGAGGAAGCTGTCAAGAAGGCAGCGGTCGCTCCTGTTGCAGCCGCTCCGGCACACGCCGAGCACAAGGCTGAAGGCAAGAAGGAAGAAAAGAAGTCCGCCGAAGACGAAAAGAAGAGCGAAGAAGCGGCAGCAGCCGGTTTGAGCGCTCTGTTCGGATAAGTACCTCCTTTTGTTTTTTTTCCCTTTTTCGGGAACCAAAAGAGGAGTTGCATAATTGACAACGGATGAAAAAACTCAACTTACCAAGCAAGCCGATGAATTGCTTCATCAGATAAAGGCTTTGCGGAAGACATTGCACGAGTTGAACGACCAAAAAGAGAAATTGTTCGACCAGCGCAACGCCGTCGGCAAAGAGATTTCTGAATTAATCAAGAACGTCAAAGGCATCCGCTCTGAACGCGATTCGCTTACTTCAACAGTCAAACTTTCGAAGGAAGAACGAGAAAAATTGACGTCCGACATCAAGGCGCTCACGGCCGAAGTCAAGAAGCTCACGGAAGAGAAAGATTTAGCAATCAAGAAGTCCGGCATCACGGACGACCCACGATTCTTACGCCACGAATTCGAGCGACTGAACTACAAGCTCGAAACCGAGGCCATCAGCTTCGAGAAAGAGACCAAGATGATGAAAGTCATCAAGGACATCAAGAAGAAATTGGATGCGGCCAAAGGCATCAGCGTTGTCGTCGACAAACTCCGAGCAGCATCACGCGAACTCGACAGAATGAAGTCCATCGCGCAATCAGCGCACACCAAAGTAACCTCCGCGGCTCACGCTTCCCAAGAAAAGCACACCGGAATGATCGAAGTCTCGCACAAGATCGACCTGCTGAAAGCGAAGGAAGACGAATTCAACAAGCAGATCGCCGCGAAGAAGGCCGAAATGCAGCCCATCGGCGACGAACTCGACAAGAAGTCGGCGCAGTTGAACGAACTGAACGACAAATTGGGCTTCGCCCGCGAAGAAGGCAAGAAGCAGAAGGAAGACAGCCAGAAGAAGCAGATCCACGACAAGGCAGAGGAAGTCCGCGCGAAGTTAATGCGCGGCGAAACCTTGACGACGGAAGACATCTTAGTGTTGCAAGGCGCAGATAAATAAGTCATAGCCTTTTTATTTAGACAAACGCTACAATTTCTATGTCACTCAAGGTTGATTTGGATTTAATGGACACCTTCTCCCCGGATGACCTAGAACGCATTCTCAAAGATGTCCACGCCATCACCGAAAGCCCGTTCGGCAAGAATTTCTATCCTGCTGGAGCCGTCATGCGCGTCGGCATCGACAAGAAACCTGATGGACGCATCGACTACCAAGTCACCATCCACAGCCTGCCTCCTAGCCAAACGGGCAGCTACAAGATAAAGTCGTATACCTACCAGTCAACGCCGGCAAAACCGTTACACGGCCATCTCAATCGGGCGTAAAATATCTACGTTTACGTTGCTCCCCCCGGCAGATTTTGAGTCGTTAGTTATATCGTAAATAAAATTCTGAACGTAACGACGTCCAAACATGCCGGTAAAAAGTTTACGGCTGACTTCCTACTTTCGGACACACGCCTTCCGTCCAAGAAGCCACGTTTTCGTCCTTGCAGGCCTCGCACTTATTGTTGAAGTTCTGCGCGCACGGATACGCAAAACATTGAATCTTCTCAGAATACCAGCCACAGACTTGGTTGTACTCCGAAGGACAGACCGAAACCAAACGGTCAGCGTCCGTGCAGTTGGCCTGTTTGATTTCAGGCGGAGCACTACACGCGGCTAAGAAAAGAACGCAAAAAAGAAGCGGAATTCTCACAGGCAGCATTTGCCCGAGTGCTGGCCGACCAGCACGAACGCGACCGCGATCATAACTGTGCTTAAAGCGCTCACGGTGAGACCATCCAGCGTGCCCAATTGCACGAGCGTGAACAAGACCGAAGAGACGATGAACAGCAAGAACGCCCACATCAGCAAGACCGCGCTCTTCGCCTTCGTGAGGTAATACAGCCCGATAAGCGCCGCGACCAAGTGCACGATTATCCAAACAAGACTAGGAACCGAACTGAACCATCCTGCGCCGAATGCCATATGACACCTCTTTTGATACTTGTGCTGAGAGCTCTCCGTATTTAAAGATTATGAGAAATAAAAAAATAAAAAAGAATAATTAATTTATTCGGTTACGACTGCCTTGGTCGGAATAACCATCTGGACTGACTTCTCGTCAGACCAATAGTCCATGCCGCCAATAGATGCGTGCGCTCGGACGTAGACCGTGACAAGCTCGCCCATCGCAAAGCTAGTCTCGAATCCCTTAGTCGCGTCGCCAGTGAACTGCATCTTCGGAGACGTGCTCTGGTAGGTCAGCGCAGTCGGAGCAACAACATCCGCATTTGAGACGGTGCTGTAATGAACCGCTGACTGCGTTACCATATCGGCGCCGTTGACTTTCCAGGAGATGACAATCGGCTTACCGATTGCGACTTCCATCGGCACATTTACGAACTCGACGCTCGGAGAGGCCATAACCTCAACTGGGGCTGGCGCAGGGGCCGGAGCCGGGGCAGGCGAAGGAGACGGAGCAGGAGCACTTGAGCAGCCTGCAACGACAACCAGCGCTGCGACCAAAATAAACCATAACATGTTTCGCTTCATGGGATCACCTTTTATGATTCATTTTGTCTATTCACAAGTGTATATAAAGATTACGAATAGTAAAATGAAACACTGTCGGGATAATATAGAAATATAAGGTCAAAAAAGAATTACTCAACTTTCTTCGCGTGGTACTCGACGTACCCACACTTGCCGCAAACAACACGGTCCTTATGGGCGCCAAGGAAGAATCCAGGGCCGCACTTCGGGCAATGCTTGTTCTTGCGGTGGACGGAATCGCCCTTCTTCTCGAAGAGGTCCCACACACCTGCCAACGGTCCCTTCTTGACGGGAGCCGCGGCTGCCTTCTTTTCCGGTTTTTTTGCGTCTGCCATTTAACTTGCCGCCGGGGCTGCGCCAGCAGCCGCCTTTACCTTGATCTTCGGTTCAATCTTGTCCTTCTGTTCCTTGGACGCGTAGACGTACGCCTTGATGACCGCGTGGGTCGAGCCAAAGCCGCCCTTGATCTGCTTGACCACGACCGCGTCCTCGGACGCGGAGAGCTTGGTCGCGATAGCCTTTGCGACTTCGACGTTGCTCGGCGTCGCCTTCGTGAACGAGACGTGCGCCAAAATTTCCTTGCGAAGCAGCATAGGATTCTCTTTCTGTTCCTTGATTGTGAGTTCCATTACGTCACCTTGATTGCATATTCTGCCGCCTTCGTGATGCCGACTTTCTTCGCGACATCGCTCTTCTCGGCGTCCATGATCGTCATCCTTCCTTTCCAGTTCTGCACGAGCTGGGAGCCCTTGCAGACGGGGCATTCGTGTCCGTCGACCAATGCCTTACACTTTTTGCATGCTTGTTTCTTGCTCATTTCTTCTCCTTCTTCTTGTCTTCCTTCTTCTCTTCCTTGACTTCCGCCTTTGCGGGAGCCTTGTTCTCGGCTTCAATCCACTCGAGCTTTCCTAAGCCAACTTGACGCATCGTCAAGCCAATCTTCGGGTTCAGCGGATCCTTGAATGAAACTGCGATGACTCTTGCGCGACATTCGTCGCCGACCTTCAATGCGCGCTTCGAATCCTTGCCCGTCAGGACTTTCTCCTTGGCGAACGAAACGAAGTCGTCCATCGTCTGGCTGACGTGGATCATGCCGTCTATCGGGCCCATCGTGAGGAATGCACCGAAATCGGCGATATCCTTGATTCTGCCCGGGATGACCTCGTGCATTTCCGGCTTGAACGTGATTAAGTTGAAGGTGGTCTCGTAGTACGCCGCGCCGTCGCCGGGGATGATGATGCCCTCGTTGACGCTCTCGACGTTCAATACATCGATGACGAATCCGATATCCTCATCGATGAAACCGCCGTACTTCTCTCTGACGGCCTTGATAACTGCTTCGTTGACGTCGTTCACGAAGTGCTTCGGAGCGACGCGAATATGGTCCTTGAGTTGGGTTTTGTAAAACATGTTGGTGTCCATCAATGCCGGCGGGGTTACAGAACCCCCAGCATCTCACAGACAGACTTCCTGAAGACCCCTTTATAAAGGTTTCCCTGACGACGCAGTTCCTTGTGACCTTTTTACCGCCACGTTTGGTACCGTCGTTACGCGTACGATTCTAACTACGGTACGAACTCAAAATCTGCCGGTGCGAACCAACGTGCGGAGAAAAGCAAACTACTAACTCAATCCACGTTCAATAAGACTCAAATAACCCTTTTCTCTGATTACAATAACACCGATTCCGGCTGATTTTAACCGTTGTTTCAAGCGCTGGTCCTGGGTCGCGACGATGTCTTTTTTTGTGGCGGTCGAGACGAGCAAGTCGTCGACATGCCCTCCTTTCGTTTTCAACGTGATAATGTCCTTGTTGGATGCCAATATCAGAAGCGCGATGCTGCCGAGCTCCTTCTTCTTGCCGCCCAAGGCCTGGAACTTCTTCAGCTCGTCAAAGACCCGGTCCAACACGACGATATCATACGCAAAATCGCAAATGCGACGGATCTCTCCGAACAGGTCGACTTTCCACCTCACGGTATCCAGAATCAAGTTGGTGTCGAGGAATACGCGTCGCATACGGCAATTAACTCATGAGAGTATTAATGGGTTTTGCTCGCCAACGCGAGCAGCTGGCTGCCGAGCAAAAAGGCAACCAAGTACGGGACGATGACGGCGAATAGCGGGATGACCCCGATGAGCAGCAACAACGCAGCCGTGTCCGCGCCTCTTTGTCCGGCAAGCGCAAGATGGGCGCGCTCGGCGAACGACATAGGGACGGAAAACCAGACGAGGAACCGGATGACAACCGAAATGCACAACAGCAACAACGCGACCAACAAGATTTGCCAGGTCAGCGAGACCATGCCGAGCAACAGGCACGCCAAGACAAGCAACGACTTAAACGGCCCCTGGTCGAGACGATGGTGCTCCGCAATGATCGCGTTGCTGACGAACATTCCAAGGACAATGACTGCGATGACGCCCGAGCCGTTCAACGCGGCGGCGAGCAAGTAAGTAACAATCGCGGCAAACGCAAACCCGAGATAACGATGGTGCACGTTGCCATGGCGGATGATTCTCAGCACCATGATTCCGATCAACACCCCCGTGCCGATGCCGGTGAGCCACGGAATGACGATATCCGAGATTCCTGAAACGGCATCAAGCGGACGCAAACTGGTCAACAAGAACACGATGACAATGGCGAGCAACGACGTGAACCGGCTTTCGTGGCCGAGCAGTTCATTCGAGAATGATTGAACGCTCGCCAATGCGATACCGGCGATGACGGAAAAGAACAGGTCGAACCCGACAATGTGCAATCCCCAGCCCAACGCGGCGGCATGGAGAATTAATGAGCATGCCGAAACGCGCAACGCCTTGAACGCGGTCGTGTCTAAGTGCGCGAACCGCATCCGGCTATTGTCGAACAACACTAATGCTAAGGTGATGCTCGCGACCACCATTCTAACGTTATCGGGCACGCTGATGCCGAAGAAGAACAATGCGAGACCGGCAAGCAGCCCCATCAACACGCCGTGGCGCGAGAACGAAAGCGCTATCGCGACAACAATCACGATGGCTATGCTCCAAACTTGGTCCACGCATCACCTCTTTCTTGAAACAGTCGCGTTGCGGTATAAAAACATTTTTATATGGCGCTCGGGTCAAGTCAACCATGAAGATTCCCGCGATTCTTAAGCAAGCCCTTTCTGAAATCTCGCCCAACAAGGAAGACCACTGGGTCGTCAAGGACGTCAACGCCTTTCTTAATCGACTGAAGCTCGAGCTGAAGTCGCGCAAAATCAACGCAAAACCGATTCTTGGTGGCAGCTTCGCGAAAGACACCTGGCTCAAGGGAGACTACGACGTCGACGTGTTCGTGGCTTTCGATATGAAGCACAAGGACGATGCCCTCAGCGATTTGCTCGCGAAAGCGTTAAAGCCGTGGAAAACCGAACGCGTGCACGGCTCGCGCGACTACTTCCAAATCCACGGCAAGATCAACTACGAAATCATCCCGGTGTTGGCGATCAAGACCGCGAAGCAGGCGCAGAACGTCACAGACTTTTCGCCGAAGCACGTCGCGTGGGTCAACACCAAAGGAAAGAAGTTCAAGGGAGATATTCGATTGTTCAAAAAGTTCTGCAAAGCCCAACGCATGTACGGCGCGGAAAGCTACATCCGAGGCTATTCAGGACACGTGGTCGACATCCTCGTCATCTACTTCAAGGGATTCCTTCCGTTGCTGAAAGCAGCCTCGAAATGGGACGCGAAAGCGAAAATCGTGTTGGACTACAACAACTCATTCAAGGGACAGGCGCTGTTCAAATTGAACGAAAGCAAAATCCAAGGGCCGCTCGTGGTGGTCGACCCGGTCCAGCCGGACCGCAACGCGGCCGCCGCCTTGGTGCAAGAACATTTCGAGGCGTTGATTCATGCTGCAAAAGATTTCCTCAAGAAGCCGTCCATCGACTTCTTCATCGAAGAGACCGAGTCTGACGCCGACTTGAAGAAGCAAGGGGCGTTGATTATGCACGCGACGACCATCAAGGAAAAGGAAGATATCGCCGGCGTCAAGATGGTCAAGGCGTTCCAGTACATCACGCAGCAATTGATCGACAACGACTTCACCGTCATGAGCGACTGGCAGTGGGACAAGAAGTCACACGCCGTCTACTGGTTCCGCACGAAAGAAAAGACGCTTCCGGCAACGATGCTCCGCCGCGGGCCGCCGACCGACATTCCCAAAGCGGTTGCGATCTTCAAGAAGAAGTACAAAACTACAAAGACCGTCAAAGGACGGCTGGTCGCGAACGTCAAGCGCGAATTCCGAACGCCTCTTGAGGTCATCAAGCACGCGATGAAATCGGATTACCTGAAAGACAAACTCGTCGCGCTCAAACTCGCATGAACCTTCTCAATTTCATATTGCATTTAGATACGTCGCTGGACGCGTTGATATCTCAGTTCGGCATCGGGATTTACGTCATTCTCTTCATCGTTATGTTTTGCGAAACCGGGCTTGTTGTCACGCCGTTCTTGCCCGGCGATTCTTTGTTGTTTGCGGCCGGAGCGTTCGCGGCGCGCGGGACGATGAGCTTTTGGATATTGTTTATCACATTGACGATCGCGGCAATACTTGGGGACACGGTCAATTACTGGATTGGGCACAAACTCGGAGCAAAAGTGTTCACGCGCGAAACCGGATTCTTCAACAAGGAGCACCTGACCAAGACGCACGCGTTCTACGAGAAATACGGGCCGAAGGCGATCGTGCTCGGCAGATTCATCCCGATAATCAGAACGTTCGCGCCGTTTGTGGCGGGCGTCGGAAAGATGGCGTATCCAACGTTCGTTTTCTACAACATCACCGGCGCAATACTCTGGGTCGGACTGGCGCTCGGCGCGGGGTATTTGTTCGGAAACATTCCGGTCGTGAAGGACAACTTCACGTTGGTCATCCTCGCGATTATCGGGATTTCTCTGTTACCGGTGATTTGGGAAGCTTATTCGCACAGGAAGAAGAAAATAAGTTAAGATTTTTCCCAAGCCGTTCTTCCTGCGCAGATTTTGAGTTAGCGTTAGGTCGTCGATAATTAACGCCGACACTCGACCAATCGGGCCGGTAAAAAGTTTAACGACGAACCACTAGCTTCTAGCACCATAATCGTTTTAATCATTCGATTTGTTCTTCCTTCATGGACGCGGGAACCTTCAAGGAAATCAATGCGAAGATAACTCCTGATGCTTCTGTTCCGACCAGCATCATTCTCGGAAAAGAAGGCTATGTTGCGGTTCCGCTAGGAATTGAACATTTCCACGCAATAACTCCCGCAGAAAAGATGCTTGCGTTCGTCGACTCCGGGAACGCGGAATTGGCGAAAGGAGCGAACTTTTCGCTGCAGTTCATCCGCACCTGCGCGGTCATCAAGGGCAAGGCTGCAATTCATCGCGAACACACCTGTCTTGTTCAAGCGTCACGAAAAGACGGCAAGCTCGGCTATTCGATTGAGCTTTTCGGCACCAGCAAGAATCTCCCCTTCATCGATTTGTACGACCAATCGCTCGCGCTCGGATCAAACCGCGTCGAACCCGCAAGAGTTGCGGAATTAGTCCGAACCTTGCTCGAACTCCAATTAGCCACTGACATCATCAAAGACCTGCCGAACAACAGTTTCCTTGTTCGCGACGGAAGCTTGGAAGCCCACACGATCCATGAACAAAATGCGCTCCGAGCGCTGTACGAAGCGGCCCGATTGCAGGGCGTCACGATTGCCGGACTGAGCAAAACGAGCACGCTTTTGACTGACACGGGCCACGCGGCCGTGCCGTTCATCGCGCATTTGGCGCCGCAAGGACGCTGGGCCTATCACCCGATTGCGACCAGCAACCGACCGGAACACCAGGCGATTGTCTGCATCGCGAAACTGCACGAGCGTAGCACGCATTCCTTTCGAATTGACGTGTTCGACCAGAATGCTCCGTTTGTGGACGAATTACTCTCAGCATTGGCGTTCGAAAGCCAAGACGCGGCGTTCTTGGGCTATCCGTACGGATTGACTGAAGTCGACCGCTACGCCAAAGTGCGGGAAGAAGAGCGAGCGTATTTGCGCATGCGCGCTGAAGCCGCGTTAGGACACTCATTGCAAGACGCCGAGAGAGCGATTGACGCCCACGATAGGCTGAATGAAGCCGTTTAGCATTTTCTAGTAGTGATAAACCCTTTTATAGCATCCGCCGTAAAGGTCTGCCATACGTTCCTACAAGGAACAAACGGAGGAGTATCATTATGGATGCAAAAATCGGACATTGGGCATTCATTGTGGGCATCTTGCTTGCGATCATCGCAGGGCTTGTCCCGCAATTGCAGACCTCAACCATTACCTGGATTCTCGTAATCTTGGGACTCGTTGTCGGCTTGCTGAACATCAACGCGAAGGAAACCACGGAGTTCCTCGTTGCAGTCATCGCATTGCTGATCGTCGGCAGCGCAGGAGCAATCCCGGCGCTCGGCGGCATCGTGTTGTCCATCTTGGCCAACATCGTCGCCTTGTCGGCACCGGCAGCCTTGATCGTCGCGTTGAAGGCGATCTACGCCTTAGCGGCTGAATAAATACATTTTTTCTTAAATTTTTAATTTTTTGATGTTACTTGCGGCAGCGCTGGCCGGGGCTGCAGCCGAGCTGCGCCCGCCAGCAGCCGCACGGAAGGTCGCAACTCATCCGTTACCATCTTTCCGCTTCCTTGCAAAACTTTTTACCGGCGAGATTGGACGTAGCGCAGTCAAAGTAAATCTGATTTCAAAATCATAACGCATAAAAAGGGGAACACGTCGCAGGAAAACGTGAAAAGCTACGACCGACGACCGGCAGAGTCAAGAAAACAGAAAATCCAGCACGACAAGGCGTTCGTGCGATGGATTCTCCTCGTCATCGCGTTGGCATTCGCACTGAGCTTTCTGAGATAATCATTCCCTGCCGTTGATTCGCGCCGCGCCGTCAGCGATGCGCTGGAAGAAGTCCTGCGGCGTCTGCTTCCCTTTGATGCACTTCTCAAGCCCGCTGTCAACATAGACGTTGATTTGCTTCTTGACATTGTGATAATCAAGCAAAGACCCCTGGGCTACGGCAGCAGCATACCTTTGAAGCTCGCGGTCTTCTTTTGCTTTGCTCAAGATAACAATGGCCGCGAATACACGGACATCCTTGGCCTGGGCAAGCTGGTCATCCGTGAACCGCTTCAGCATCGGAACAAGCACTTCGGCCCGACCGTAAAGTCCCTTGCGGGAAGGCAGTCCCTCAAGAAGCTCCGCAATATTCGGAATAATCTCAGTCTCATGCCCATCCATGCAGGAATTATTCCTGAATCCTTCTTAAATATTTCCCTCGCAACCTTTAAATACCGATAAACCCGTTTTCAGTCTGAAAAAGATGGTGGCCCGCGACAACAAGTTCGTTCTCTGGTTCGATGAGCTCGCTATTGAAGACATTCCGTTGGTGGGCGGCAAGAACGCGTCATTAGGTGAAATGTACCGGTTGCTCACGCCCAAAGGCGTCCGCATCCCGAACGGGTTCGCAATCACGGCGCACGCGTACCGATACCTTCTCGAAAAAGCGAACCTCGGGCCGGCCATCAAAGCCATCCTCAAAGACTTGAACGTCAAGGACATGCGCAACCTGGCCGAACGCGGACAGAAAATCCGCGAACTCATCCACCACGCCGAATTCCCGGAAGAGCTGAAATCAATCATTTCCGACTCCTACCACGCGCTGTGCAAAGACTACGGGCCGAACACGGACGTGGCGGTCCGCTCGTCCGCGACAGCCGAAGACTTGCCTGACGCCAGTTTTGCGGGCCAGCAAGAGACATTCCTCAACATCCGCGGAACTGAAGACTTGTTGGAAGCCTGCCGAAAATGCTTCGCCTCACTGTTCACCAATCGGGCCATCGCCTACCGCGTCGAAAAGAAATTCGACCACTTTAAAGTCGCCCTGAGCATCGGCGTGCAAAAAATGGTGCGCTCAGACATGGCATGCTCGGGCGTCATGTTCACCGTGGACACGGAAACCGGATTCAAGGACGTCGTGTTCGTAACCGCGAGCTACGGGCTCGGCGAGAACATCGTCCAAGGGGCCGTCAACCCGGACGAATACTTCGTGCACAAGCCGACGCTCAAAGATGGATTTAAGCCGATTGTGAAAAAATCTCTTGGCGAAAAGACCATCAAGATGATTTACACCGAAGAGGGCACGAAGACGACGAAGAACGTGCCCGTAGCGATTGGAGATAGACGAAAGTTCTGTTTGAACGACGAAGAAATTCTGTTACTTGCCAACTGGGGCTGCATCATCGAAGACCACTACACCCACAAGAAAGGGCACTGGAGCCCAATGGACATCGAATGGGCGAAGGACGGACGCACAAATCAATTATTCATCGTGCAAGCCCGACCGGAGACCATCCAAAGCAGACGCAATCAAAGCATCATCGAAGAATACCGGCTCAAAGGAAAAGGGACTGTGCTGTGCCAAGGAAAGAGCGTCGGCAGCAAAATCGCTGCTGGAACGGCTCAAGTCTTGCACGAAGCCAAAGACATCCGGCATTTTACTCCTGGCGATGTACTTGTCACGGAAATGACCGACCCTGACTGGGTGCCCATCATGCGCGTCGCGAAAGCAATCGTGACGAACCGAGGCGGAAGAACGTGCCATGCGGCCATCGTTTCGCGCGAGCTTGGAATTCCTTGCGTGGTCGGCACAAACGACGCTACAGAGCGAATAAAGTCAGGACAAAAAGTCACCGTGAGCTGCGCCGAAGGAGAGGACGGACGGGTTTATTCTGGACTGATTCCGTTCGAAAAGAAAGTCATCGACGCCAGCAAACTAGCCAAGCCCAAAACAAAAATCATGATGAACGTCGGCAACCCGGACGAGGCGTTCAACCTCAGCTTCATCCCGAACGACGGCGTCGGGCTGGCGAGAATGGAGTTCATCATCATCAACAACATCCGCGTACATCCGATGGCGCTCATCCATTTCAACAAGCTCACCGATGAAAAAGTCAAATCAGAAATCGAAGAGATAACGCGCGGCTACAAGAACAAGCCCGACTTCTTCGTGGACAAGCTCGCTGAGGGAATCGCCACCATCGGCGCGGCGTTCTACCCTAAAGATGTCATCGTCAGAATGAGCGACTTCAAGACGAACGAATACGCCGGCTTGATCGGCGGCACGCAGTTCGAGCCGAAGGAAGAGAACCCGATGATTGGCTGGCGAGGGGCGTCACGCTACTACAAAGAGGGCTACCAAGAAGGATTCGCGTTAGAATGCACAGCTATCAAGAAAGTCCGCGACGAGATGGGACTCACCAATGTCAAGGTCATGATTCCCTTTTGCCGCACGATCAAGGAAGGAAAGAACGTCTTGAATGTCATGAGCTCCCACGGATTGGTGCGGCACAAGAATGGGCTGCAGGTGTACGTCATGTGCGAAATCCCGGCAAACGTAATTTTGGCGGAACAGTTCGGCGAAATCTTCGACGGATTCAGCATCGGCTCGAACGATTTAACGCAACTTACTTTAGGGGTTGACCGCGACTCGGCGTTAGTGGCGGACGTCTACGACGAACGCAACGACGCGGTCAAGGAGCTGATTGCGCATGTGATTCGCGTGTGCAAGAAGATAAAGCGGAAGATCGGCATCTGCGGACAAGCGCCCTCGGACTATCCCGAGTTTGCGCAGTTCGTCGTCAAAGAAGGCATCGACAG
Source organism: uncultured Methanosarcinales archaeon (assembly GCA_964550175.1). Taxonomy (GTDB): domain Archaea; phylum Nanobdellota; class Nanobdellia; order Woesearchaeales; family ARS49; genus DSQK01. The sequence goes on from CAZJXP010000001.1 coordinate 386,907, forward strand.
TATTTCCTTGAACCCGGACAGCGTCATGCGCACGATTCCGAAAATATTAGACATCGAAAGGCGCTAAATGGCAGATATCGACTCGTTATTCGAAAAAGAGCAGGACATCATGAACCACCTGCACGACATCGGTGTTATTCTCCTTGACATTTCCGATTCCGCGAAAGACAAACTGTCGCAAAAAGACACGAACGACGTCAAGGATTTACTTACGACTTTCGGCATGAACTGCGAAGCCATGATAGAGGACGTGTCGCAAGCCGAGGGCATGCTGAAGAAAATAAAATCAAAGCAAGTCACGGTGAAAGGAACGAACGAGAACGTCGCGGAACTGAAACAGCACTTAGGCGAAGTCAAAACCTTCTTGCAAAAACTCAAACAAAACGCAAGCGCGTTCTTAACAGCGAGAGACCGAGACATGATATTCAAGGAAATGAACAAAGATTATTCTGAAGTGTTAGCGGCGTTAACTGAATTGATGGCTGAGAGCGTTTAGCGCAAACTTTTGCAAAGTTTGAGCAAATTGCTTCTCGTTCGCGCTCAAGAAACAACAAAATAATATGTTCGCTTCGCGAACATGATTAAGACTTTTCTTTCGCACTCACGATGTCGCAAAAGGCTCAACGACAACAATCTTTCTCGTCAACGTAGCGTGAACGTACTGCGTGAATTCGCCGATGATGGTCAATTTCGCCTGTTTCAAAAGTTTCTTGTGATTGACGAAGTCCGGGAAAACGACGACGGCTCTTTTTTTCAACGACGACTTCAGCTTCTTCAGAAACTTGAGATACAATGCAGGCAATTCCTTCCCTTTGGTATTCCTGCCATACGGCAAATCTGTCACGACATACTCGATCTTGCCCTTCAGCTTGGTGGCGTCAGCCATTTTCAAGTTTGCTTTGAGCTTCATCGCGGCCAAATTCTTTTTCGCGCGAACAATCATCTCCTTCTCGATGTCAGTGCCAATCAACTTGAACCCCATCAGCCCGGCTTCCATCAATGTTCCGCCGGCGCCGCAGAACGGGTCGACAATCGTTCCAGTCATAGCGCCGGTGAGATTGACCAACGCCCGCGCGATGCGCGGCTGCATTCCCGAAGGATGGTTCGCTTTTCGAAGATGCGGCCGTCGCGCGAGGAACGGCTTGCCCTTGATTTCGCGGATGCGCCTGCCGGCGACAACGCGGTTGCCGACAAAGAACAGTTCAAACCGCGTTTTCGGCTTCTCCAAGTCAACGACCGGCTTCTTCAGCTTGTTCCAGATGTGGCCCGCGATCTCGCGAATGTTGACGTTCGCGTCGTGCACCTCAAGCTTGAAGCTCTTGGAATAGTGAGACTGCCAATCGAATGCGTCCATTGCCTCGTACAATGCTGACACGTGACAGGAGAACAGGAATTCGTACGTGGCGTGGCACAACGCCAATCGCGAATGAAACTTCGTATCAATCGAATCCAGAATCAGCAACGGGCCCAAATGCGCGACCTGCGTCGGATGCGCCAACGCGACAACTTCAGCCGCAGCGAGAGAAGGATTATCTTGTAACAATAAAAAGAACTGCTTCATGCTTATTTCTTCTTCAAATCATCTTTGGCCCACTTGTTGACGAACCAAAGCACGACAAAGAACACGACCAGCATCAGGCCGAAGCCGATTTTGCTGCGGGCATAGTCCCAATAGTTGACGGTCGCGCCAAAGGCAGTCACAACCGCGCCGAAGAACAATCCGATGCGGACGACTTCCGCCCACGGGATGAACAATGCCAACAACAGGATAAGGAGATTAAATCCGACAATCGCGGCGTACTTGTTGCCGTTGTATGCCGCTCGCTTCTCTTCCCAAATCTTCATCTCTTCACGCATGCGCGCGTTGCAGGCTTCCTGATCCGCGGTGAGCTTCGTTTGCTCGGCCGCGGTCATATCTGCGACGGGATACGGATACTTCAAGTAGCAGTCTTCACTGCCTTGGAAATAGGAATTTGAGCCGGTGTATTCGGGAAAAAAGACGTTCGCGCCCAAGAAAACCATCGGAACGTACAGCAGGGCAATCACGAGCACGAATAAGAGCTTTTTCCAGTCCATAATTACTCCAAGATTCTTCTCTATATAAACGTTACTCATATAGAGAATTCAAGGAAAACGGCTTTCTTTTCAATAGAGAAACCAATAGAGAAACTTATTTAAAGCAAACGCGAGATGTATAGATATGCCCCGCGGCAGACCCGTCAAATCACAAATTCGGCAAAACATCATAGAGATTCTCGCCGTGATGGGCAAAGGATACGGGTACGCGATACACAAAGTCTACCGCGAAATCTTCCCGTCCTGCACGCGCGAAGTCATTTATTATCATCTCAAGAAAGGGCTTGCGCTTGGAGAGTTTGCGGTCGACGAAGTCAAGCAGGAAAAAGGAAACTATTCCTGGGGCGGCACGGTCGAAAAGACGTACTACAAACTTGGAACGCACGCGAAACCGCACTTCGATGCCCGAGTAAAGGAATTCTACGCGAAGAAATAAAGAGTTTACTTTTCTTTCATCACTTTTTACCGCCACGTTTTGTTTCGTTGGCTCGATTTAGAATACATTGATTGCCGTAACGCTACGTCCAATCGGGGCGGTAAAAAGTTCACGAAACTAATACTTAATCTGAATATACCCGCTGCCGTGATTATGCCGCTCTTCCTCATACCGCATGCAGCGGCCGCTGTGCTTCACGAACGACAGCACGTCTATGCTGTTGATCGACTGAGGCAGCCGCCCCTTGCGTTGGGTGTCCAGCAAAAAATTCAATCTCCTGTCAGCGGAAACGAACGCAACGTTCTGGTACTCACACGCCAACGTCAGCGCAAACGCGGCCAACTTTATGTCCGCGTACGGGCGGTGCTTGTGGCGGTCGAGGATGCCGAGTTTCTTTGCGGTCGGAACTAAATGGCTGAAAAATTGTCGGTGACGGTGCCACGCGACGCCTTCCAATTCTCGCTGCCTTGACTTCACGCGGACGTACAACGGATCCGACGCGTCCTTGAGCCAAGTGTAGGTCTCAAAAACAATATCTTCTACCGTGCCGAACTTCTTGTCGTCCAACGCGAACATTATTTTCGGACGGTATTCCTTGTCGATTGAGGAATCCGCCTGAAGCGCCGAAGAATCGAACACGACTTGGTCGTACTTGCTTGAAAGCTCGTCGATACCAAACATTTCGAAACAAAAGAATAGAATCCGACTACTTAAAATTGCGTCGTCACAACTCAGGAATATTTTTCGGGCTATTTCCCATCAATGATCTTTCTAAGAAATCCCATCACGGCCGACAATTCCCGTGTCGTTAAGAATAACCGGCCGATGATTTTGTGCCAGACGAGCCGTTGGACGCCACGCTTTTCTTCGGAGCGGAAGTGCAGCTTCTGAAGCGCTTCCTCAACCATCTTCAGCGCCTGCTTGTTCTGCGCGGCATCGGGCGGAAGCATGTGGCCGTTGACCTTGTCCTTCCCGAACGCGTCGTACAGCTCATAGAGAATGATGGCGACGCTGTGGCTCAGATTCATTGAATGATACTCCTTGTGTGTTGGAATCGTGACGGTGAACGCGCACTCGCCTAATTCTTTGTTGCTCAACCCGGGGCCTTCCGGGCCGAAAACCAATCCTATGTTCGTCTTTTTCTTGCCGATGAGGGTTACGAGCTGTTTCGGCGTCACGGGCGTGCGTTGGATGTTGAAGTCCTTGCCTAAAGCTGAGGTCGTGCCTACGAGGATCATGTCTTCGGGCAATGCGTCCACCACTTTGGCTTTCTTCAGAATGTCCCGCGCGTGCTTGCTTCTCCCTAATGCTTCCTCGGACAGATGGTCGCACTTCGGCCTGACGAGCATCAGCTCAGTATATCCGAAGTTTGCCATCACGCGGGAGACGGCGCCGATGTTGCCTTCGACCGAAGGCTCGACAAGGATGACGGTGAACATACGAGAAAACGACGAAATGCTCCTTAAAAATGTTCTGTCAACAACTTTTTATATTTGAACGACTCAGTTCCTGAAAAACGGGGTGCATCATGACAACATATGTTTCTCAACTGGAAATACCGTTCACGGACAAACAGCAGGATGACCGCCGTTACAACCAGATGGCCTGCTTGAAATGGATTGCGCTCAAAGAGGAAGGCTACGAAGACTTCACGCTCGGGCTGGCGAAACTGTTGAGCAACAAACGAGGAGTTAAAGTGAATGCCTTCTCGTTCGCGCACATGGAGAACCTCGAACCGTTGAAAGAAGAAGAACTCCAACCATTCCTCGACAAATACCCCGCGGCGAACAGCCTCTATCACGCGATACGTTCCGGAGACCCGCACGCGCTTCTTGTGCACGTGGATCGATATCCCTCTCCAAGCCTGAAACGGTTCTGCGACGGAATGAACGCGCTCAAGCGAGTCACACGACGCGATTTAGAAACGCGACTGGATTAGCGCACGAACCCGATAACCAAATTCACGAGAATCATCCCTAACAGCGCAATCGAGATTCCTTTCCAGATTCTACCACCGCTTTCGAGACTGCCGGTCAACTTCTCTAACGCCAACTTGAGCATCCGCCCGCCGTCAATCGGGCCGAGAGGAACGAGGTTGAACAGGCCGATGCCCAGGCTCAAGATGAAAATCCAGATGAGGAGACTGACGCTGAAGTACAATGCGCCCGTGCCGAATTCGCCGTACTTCGCGACGGCGACCGGATCGTACATCGTCTGCGGATCGAACCCGATGCCGATGTAGCCTCGATTCGGGTCAGACGGGTGCGGACCCAACGTGAACGTCTTGTCGCCATCCTCGGTCGTGATTTGGACGGTCTCTCCCGTCTTCAATCCGGTGATGGTGGTGAGAATGTTTTCCCGGTCGCTCACGGACACGCCGTTAACCGCGGTTATCGTTTGTCCCGCGCGCAAGCCGGCCGCTTCTGCGGGGGAGCCCGGGTCGATCTTCGTAAGATACAATCCTGAAAAGGTGATCAAGCTCGTGCCGAACTCGTTGATGTCAACAACTGTCGTCGCCTCGGTGAACGCCGACGGCAGAAACGGAAGCTGGATGCCGAACATCAAAATCATCATGGCAGCCATGAACAGATTAGCGCCAGGACCGGCTGCGAATATAGATAATTGCTGCCACGCCGAGCGCTTGACCAATTCGACTTCATCCGGCTCGACAAATGCGGCCGGAATGATTGGAACGAGCGCCGCGACAAACGCGAAACCCGAGCTCTTGACTTTGATGTTGTGCGCTCTTGAAACAACGCCGTGCGCGAACTCGTGGATAACTGCGATGACGAAGATGCTCACGATCCAGTAGACGAACGGGACGAAAAAGACTCCTTTCGCCTCAAACGGCAATACGGGCTGGATTCCCGGCGCGGACTCGGGGGAGATGAACAGCATAAACGTGCTCTTGATCAATTGGTACGTGATAAGGAGCATGCCGCCGAAACCTACAACGACCGAGATGTAGCCGAACCATTTGACGACCGGTCGGCATTTGGTGCCAATCCAGTCCATCAAATTCAATCCCAATGAGGTTCGGAGCATGACAAAGTAAAGGAACGGACCTAAGAGCTTCTGCACTTGGACCCGAGAACGGTTGAAGTAGAGTATTATGCACATTACAAGAACAAAGCCTAGTCCTATCCAGGTCTGGGTATCCACCATCTTTTTTCGATTGAATAACGCATGACAGTCTATATAAGGGTTACGATGGAGACAGTTGAAAGTCTCACCCTGACTTAAGCACACTTTTTACCGCCCAGATTAGACGCGTTTCAGCCATTAGTCTATTTATGATAGAGCCACTCACTCAATAACGACCTAGGCGAACCAACGTCAAAGGCAGCAAACGGAGACAGAAACTCACGATAATGCTCTCCACATAGTAACCTTTTTAAACCCCCTCCTTGTCCTTCAAGGCAGGTGTTGAGATGGCAACAAAAGTAATGCACGCAGGCGGCATCAAGGAAGGCAGCTACATCGTCATCGATGGGGTTGCCTGCAAGGCTGTCAACGTCGAAACCAGCAAGTCCGGCAAGCACGGGCACGCGAAAGCGCGCATCACGGCAGTCGGAATCCTTGATGAGAAGAAGCGAGAAATCGTCCTTCCCGCCCACGACAACGTGGACGTCCCGATCATCGACAAGAACGTCGCGCAGGTGCTGTCCGTAAACGGCGACATGGCGAACGTCATGGACGCCGTGTCGTTCGAAACATTCGATTTGAAGATTCCCGAAAACCTCAAGAATTCGGTCGTTGAAGGCTCCCAAATCATCTATTGGGACGTGCTCGACAACAGAGTTATGATGCAATTAAAGTCAAAAGCTGAAGACGAATAAATGGCAAAATTCCCCGAAGCAGAAGCGCGGATGTTCCGCAACCGATTTGTCTGCCGTAAATGCAAGGCTGTCTGCAAGTCATCCAACATGAAGATCTTGGCGAAGAAAATTACCTGCCGAGCCTGCCAGTCGCACGACTTCAAGCCGAAAAGAAAGCGATAATTCTTAGTTGAGTTTGGAATGGGAATTTCTTTTTTCTTGTGATAACTGCGGCGCTCGTGGCCGCTCTGAGCGCCACGCGCCGCACGGAAGTTCTACTGTTCCCCGTTACAGCATACTCGCTCCCTTGCAGAACTTTTTACCGGCACGATTGGTAGCGTCGTAGAAATAGAATTACAACCCGAACCAATTGAATATGCTCGGCACTCGCACCTTGCGTCGCCCAACATAAGACATCCGACGCTCCAATTCGGCCGCGTTCGGGAACTTCGCCTCGTCCTTCCTAAATTCCGGCGTGTGGTGGCAATGTCGTCCGGAATCCGCGCGGAACTTGTGCTTCTTGTGCAGCATCTCGTGATACATGACATAAGCCAACATCTCGGGATCGTGCTCCAAGTGCCGCGACATCTTGATGGTGTCCGTGCCGTACTCGTACTGGCCAACCACGCGGCGACCGTCCATCCAAGAAAAATTAGTCACGGCCATCATTCCGTCGAACATCTGCGCGTTAACCTTGTCGAAACACGCGCGCAAAACCGGATCAGTCAGCGTCTTCGGCACGGCGAGATGGACATTCCTGAGAAACGCGTTGTACAAATCAATGTTCGTTGTTTTTCTTTTGTCCTTCAACAATTTCAGCATCAACGACTGAATCAATCCCATCTGGATGTCCTTCGAGATTGTTCGCCACTGTTTTGAAAGCGATAATGTCAGCACGTCCCGTCTTAATTTTATGTTCGCGTTGAAGCCATTGAACGCGGCGGAATACTTGAGAACCGGAGTGAATGGAAACGGCTTCTCAGGATACAATTCCTTGAACGCTTCGACAATTAAGTCAGGCTTCATTCGATGTGCGCCGGATATCTCAGAATCGACGCCACCTTGCCCAAGTCCCTTAACTGCGCTCCTTCTCGAGTCTCGACAGAAATAATCTTGACAGTCGTGCCGTAGTTCTTCGCGATGGCCTCGAACTCGTCAATCTGCTCATCAGTAAGTGATTCTGAAAGCATCAATGTATCCACGGCGCCCATCTCGAGCGCCTTTCGTGTGGAGGCTTCGCCGTACGTCACCATCTCGCCCTTTGTCGCGAGCATCTCGAGGAATTTCGCGACGATCTTCTTTTCATCCGCGATTTCTTCTTCAGCAAGCACGTCTTGGCATTTGTCAACCAATTCCTGCAATCCAAACTCATCAGTGTAAGCAATATCCTTGACGGCAATGATTTTCTTCTTCACTTCATTTGTGATGAACGGGCCTTCAACAAGCTCGTACTTCGTCGGGCCGGGGCCGCCGACAAGAATCCCCTTCAACCCATCCATCATCAGGAATTGAGCTTTCAGATAATCCGCGACCTTTTTGTAGTGCTGCTTCGCAGCTAGCTCGCGGTTTTGCTGGAAACGGTGCGCACTTTGTCCGCCCGCCTTCATCTTTCCCGGCACTTCAGAGTGCGTCTTGACCAGAGGAACGATTGTTTTTCCATTTAAAATCGCGATGGTCGCGTCGCGCGCGTCCATCACCATCAAGCCATAAATCTCGCGACTGGCAAGCATCGTCTGAAGAATCTCAAGCTTGAAGTCCTTGTCGCACCGGTACAATCGTTGGTTGATCGGGGAGGGAGGCTCTAAACTCCACACCCGGACATCGATTCCGCCTTCTCGTTCGGAAACGTTCCCAGAATACGCGACAAGTCCATTAGGAGGAGTTCTTCCAACAACTTTCAGGTGCTGAATCATGCGTTCAAGCGCATCGGTGACATTGCGTCTTGTCGTAGCTGACTTGATGTTCGACGCCGTGCCTTGCTCGTCCTGCAATTGCTGGATGACCTTGATTAGATCATACCCCGCGGGAACCCAGACGCTCACTAGCTCGGTGTGGCGTCCTCGTTTGCCTTCGAGTTCCTTCAGGAACTTCTTGAGTTCGAACCGCTGGTGGGCTAAAAGTGGCATACCCTTCTTTCCTCGACGATGCTATTTAAAGGTTACCACTTCACAACATTTATTAATCCCTCATAAGCAAATCAAATCCATGAAAACCATCCCGAAAGGCTGGGGCCACGAATTGTGGATCGTCAACAAGCAACAGTACTGCGGCAAGCTCCTGTTCATGAAGAAAGGAAAGCAGATGAGCTGGCACTACCACAAGATTAAGGACGAAACGTTCTACCTCCAATCAGGGAAAATCCATCTTATCTTCTCGATGGGCGACGATTTAGCCACGGCAAAGAACCTCATCATGACGCCTGGCATGAGCTTCCACATCCCCGTAGGAATGCGGCACAGGCTCATCGGACTGGAAGACAGCGAGATGTTCGAGTTCTCCACCGAGCATTTTGACGATGACTCCTACCGCATCGAAAAAGGAGATTAAGAATATTTATAAATAAAGACATTCCCGCAACCGCATGAAAAAAGTGGTGCTGGCGATTCTATTGTTATTGTTCGCGATTCCTGTTTCTGCCATAACCGTAAAAGAAGCCGTTGAAACCTTCTACATAGATTCAGCCCCCGCGGTTGTGCTCGGCGACCAGCTCGACCAAGACGACACGCTCGCTGCCATCGCATTCCAGAACGAGTTCGGCGTCAAGAGCCAGACCATCGCATCGAATTTCGACGAATCAAAGACCCAAGTCATCATCGGCGGCCCGTGCGCGAACCCAGTCTGGGAAACGCTGTCGCCGTCCGACACCTGCGAAGGCTGGGACCAGCCCGAACACAGGGCGTTGATAGTCACCATCGAAAGCGACGGCGCAACCATCATCCTCATCGGCGGCACCACAGGAAAGGACACGCGCGCGGCCGCAAAGGAGATTGTAGACAACTTCGGCAACGCCGTCTTCAACAAAGGGCGCGTTGTCTTGAATGTTGAAGGGCTCCCGCTCGCGAAAGACTCGCTTAAAGTCTACCAAACTGCCGGCACTGTCGCGGCCGGTTCGGGACAGTCCTCAGCCGCAGGCGAAGTCATCATAGAAATTGAGAACGATGCGAGCGGCGGAACGCTTGACCTTGCGGACGGACTCGAATCCTACATCAAGAAAAGCTATCCCTACGCATCAGTCACCATCCTCGAGCGCGACGATATCACGCTCAACACGCTCGCGGGCAAGATATTCATCAAACTCGGCGACCCGTCATTAATCTCAGTCGAAAAGGAAGCGCCATCGGCGCACGTCGTAATCGCGGCCGGAGCCGCGTTCTGGATCGCGGGACAAGGCTTGGGCGTCAACGCGGACACAACCCACAACCAGCTCATTGACCAAGATTTGGACTACTAATCATCGTCGCCGCCATAGCTCGTCTGCAAATCAAAACGCCAGCCTCGATTCTTCAGCTCAATGACCTTTGTCCTGACCGCATCCTCAGTAGCGTCCGCACGTTCGAGGATTTCGCTTAATTTCAGCTGAGGAAGAAGAAATTCATCTTTCGTCTCAACGATGAACGTCGGATCCTGCGCCGGATTGTAGAAATGCCTGAACTTAACTTCAAGGATTAGTTTCGGAATATACAGCGAACTCAGCCCAGTAGACTTCTGAAGGACCGCGCCGGCGTATCTTATCGGCGTGACCTGTTTCTGATACGAGCGCTTCATCAGATACTCGCCCGCAGGGTCTCGGATCGTCAAAAACGCAATCGCTTCCCGCTCGATGGCAGAGCACAGATTTCCCTGCACAATCGCGATGTTCGGACCGTGCACCCGGAAGAGCTCACGTTCCTCCTCAATCTCTTGATCAGACCACATAGACTTGCGGATAAACAAGTTATTCATATGCTTTGCTACTCGTCACGATAACTTATAGTAACCTATGCCGAATCAATTCGGCAAAGTTTCTAGTCCTACTAGAAACCTTTTTAAACCCCCATCGGGTTCTTCGACGTAACACACGGGGCTGTCTGCTAACCTGGTAGGCTTCCTGGCTTGGGACCAGGTGATCCCGGTTCGAATCCGGGCAGCCTCACCTGCTCAACAACAAACTCATACGGTGATTCAAAATGCCAGAAAAAATCGGACTCAAAAGCGCAAAGAGATTCGGCGTACGATACGGACCCAGCAACAAGCTCAAGCTCGCAGTGATTGAAGAAGAACAGAGAAAGTTCCAGCTCTGCCCGGTCTGCGGAAAGACCAAGGCAGCCTGGACCAGCGTCGGCATCTTCGAATGCAAGAAGTGCAACGCCAAATTCACCAGCAAGGCATTCTCAGTCCGCAGCGTCGTGACGATGAAGGAACAGCTCGCGGAACTAACGCCGGTCGAAATCGAAGCGGCGCAAAAGCTGTCCGCCGCGACTAAGAAAGCCGAACAGGAGGAGTAAATGGTCAAGTACGCCTGCTTCCTCTGCGGCAAACGCATCAGCGAAGACCTTCTCGGCAAGCGCATCCGATGCCCGTACTGCAGCAGCAAGATGCTGTACAAGCCCCGCACCACCTCGACGAAGATTAAGGCGGTTTAGTTTCTCATGGCAGACCAAGAGCAATTGCAACGACTGCAGATGCTCGACCATCAAGCCCAACAATTAGCCTTGCAACGCCAGCAATTTCAAACTCAGCTATTCGAGATCGACAACGCGCTCAAGGAACTCAAGACGTCCACGAGCGCCTACAAGATCATCGGCAACATCATGGTCTCGACGGACAAGGCGACCTTGACCCAGGACCTCGAAGGCAAAAAGGAATTGATGGAGCTCAGAATCTCCAGCTGCGAAAAGCAGGAAAAGCAATTGCGCGAAAAAGTCCAGGATTTGCAGAAGACCGTTCTCAAGAAGTAACATGGACTCCCTCTCTCAGGCATTACAGCTGTTGCAGGCGCTTACCGAAGACCAGTCCGTGCCGAAGAACGCGCGAGCGAAACTGACCGGAACGATTTCTTTATTGCAAGCGACCGGAACGACCAACGTCTCCAAAGCGATGCACGAATTGGAATCGATGTCCGACGACGTCAACATGCCGGCGCATTTGCGGACGCAACTGTTTTCTGTGGTTAGCCTTCTCGAGATTGTTTAATCACGCAGGAAGTTCAGCGACATTACCTGCATTCAGAGGTACAATCGCATATTTCTTGATTCGTTGGTAATGATGCGGCTCAACATCATCAAAATGGAATTGTGACTTGATGTTATGCGCGGATAACACCCGATGAATCTTTTGCAGCGCCAAAGCCTTCACCAATAGCTTGTCGCCCTGCATGTCTCCGGTTGCCGGCCCATAAAAATCAATCCCCTTGCCGCCGCTGAGCACCTTGCCATCGAGCTTTTGCAACGTCAAATCCTCGGTCGGAATTTGCGCATATGACTCTGCCAATTCATACGTGTCTGAATCGTCATATTGTTTATTAGGAATGTTTTTCCGCAACATCGTTCTTTTGAGCGATTCGGGAGTGACGGCCGTTCTAATCTCAGCCATAACAACATCAGAAATATCCTGTTCAACATGCAAGGTTAAGCTTTGTACCATTTGTAGCCCCCACCTCTCAAGAAATTTAGGAAAAAAGGGCTTTAAAAAGGTTATGCAACTACTTCAACAATGTCTTCTTGCGCTTAAATCTCAGCACTTCGTTGTTCGTCAAGAGCATGTTCGGAATGAACAGAACGTCGCCCGTGACCGTCTTGATGCGGGTTTCTAATAGAGTAACATCTCGGACTTCTCCCTCGATGTCGCGCACGCGGATAACGTCCCCTTCCTTGACGAATCCTCTCCTTTTCAACGACACGCCCGCGAAGAAGTTCGGGACGAAGTCCTTCACACCGAGCAGGATGGCGCAAATCACGAGCGCGATGATCAATCCCGCGAGCACGTTGAACACGAACGAGGTCAGATTGATGGTGTTCAGCGTGATGACAATAGTGAAAAAGTAGAGCACATACTTGACGGCCGTCGCGATGGTCTCCTCCAACGCGAAACGGACATGCGCCTTGCGGACCCAGTTGTTGAGCTCAAGCTCGTGCAAGCCCCATTGGATGACGCGCTCGGCGATCTTCGCGATAACGACGCCGATAAGCAAGATGACGACTGCAACGACCAAATTGGTCACGGCAGGCTCGATAACCTGCGCCAACCAAGCAAATGCATCGCGGAATGCCATAGACTCTTATCATTCGTAGGGTTTAAAAAGATACGCCTTGAAATAGACAGTAATACGCTTACTCTTCCCACATGACCAAAATCACCGATAGAATCAAGGAAATCGAATCCGAGCTGAGCACGGCCAAGTACAACAAGGCCACCGAGCACGCGTTCGGCATCATGAAGGCCCAGCTCGCGAAGCTGAAGGACACGGTCCAAAAGCGGTCGGGCATCGGAAAATCAGACACCGGCTGGTTCGTAAAGAAGTCGGGCGACGGGACGGTCGTTCTTCTGGGCTTTCCGTCCGTCGGAAAGTCAACGCTGTTGAATGTCTTAACTGGAGCAAAGTCCCGCGTCGCGGCGTACGAGTTCACCACCTTAACGGTCATCCCGGGCATGCTCACGCACAACAAAGCCAACATCCAAATTCTCGACGTTCCGGGCATCGTTACCGGCGCCGCGTCAGGCTCGGGCCGAGGAAAAGAAGTCCTTACCATGGTGCGAAACTCGGACTTGCTCTTGATTTTGATTGACGCAAACCACCCGGAACACTACCAAGCGATTTTGAAAGAAGTGTACGAGACCGGCGTCAGAATCAACCAGCAGCCTCCCATCGTCAAGATCATGAAGAAAAGCCGAGGGGGATTGGATATCGGAAGCACGGTTAAACTTACCAAAATCACGAAAGAAACCATTTCGGGAATTTTAAGAGAATTCAGGATCAACAACGCGGACATCCTCATCCGAACCGACATCACGCCGGATGATTTGATTGACGCGATCGAAGGCAACCGAAAATACGTGCCTGCGATTACTGTCGTGAGCAAGGCAGACTTGGCCACCCCGGCGCAAATCGACTTGGTCAGAAAAACCATCAAGCCGGACGTATTCATCTCCGCCGAAAAGAACATCAATATCACCAAGCTCAAGGACACCATCTTCAACGGGCTGCAATTCATCCGACTCTATCTCAAGGAAGTCAACAAGAAGCCCGACATGAACGAGCCCTTGGTGTTGAGAAAAGGGTCCACCTTGCGAACGCTTTGTGACCATCTGCACCGCGAATTTATCACGAAATTCAGGTTCGCGAAAATCTGGGGCACATCCGCAAAGTTCCCGGGACAAATGTTCCGTGATTTGGACAAACAGCTTTCCGACAACGACATCATTGAGATACACTTACGATGACTGACATTCACGACCAACACTTCTTGCACAAAATAACCGTCATCAAGCGAATGATTGAACTCGCAGACGTTCAACCCGAAGACATCGTCATGGATGTCGGCGCGGGCAACGGCGCAATAACCAAGCACATCACGCGCTGCAAGAGCGTCATCGCGGTCGAGAAAGACCCAAGCCTCGCGGCACGGTTGCGCAACCTTCCGTATATCCAAATCACCGTATTAGAAGCGGACGCGATGAAAATCCCGCTGAACGCCGACAAAATCATCAGCAACCCGCCGTTCAGCCTGTTAGAAGCGATTATGTATCATCTGTTCCGCGCCTCGTTCAAGAAAGCCGTGCTGTTGGTGCCAGTTTCCTTCATCGAGAAACTGCAGGGCGAAAGCATTCTTGGACTGTTGAGCCAGGCGTTCTTCACCGTCACGTTGGCAGAAGAAGTCGAGGCCGAAGCGCTCGAGCCCGTGCCGGACACGAAACTCGCGATTCTCGTGCTTGATCGAAAGCAGCCGCAAGACAAGGACTTCTTCGTGCAGCAATTATTCTTGCAGCGCGACAAGAAAGTCAAAAACGCGCTGCGCGAAGCTTATGTGCGTTGGAAGTCCGCGACCAAGCGCGAGGGTGAGAAGTTCGTCGACGACATGGACTTGCCGCTCATGATTCTGCAAAAGGACGTCCCGCATCTGACGCTCGAAGATTACCATGCCATACTGGAGAAACTATGAAAAAACAACTCAGCAAACACGAAGCCGAAGCCGTCCACCAACAACTTGCCGCATTTTCCTTGACGTTACACAAAGACGACAAGCTCGAGCTCGAAGAAAACGACAAGGGCAAGCAACTCATCATCAACAACGAAGCGGCGTTCTTCTACGTCGACGAAAAACCGGTGCCATTATTGCGACATCTCTTGAAGCACTCATTACTGAAGCAAGTCGTCGTTGACATGGGCGCCGTCAAGTTCGTGACGGCCGGAGCGGACATCATGCGGCCAGGCATCAAGGAATTCGCTCCTGGCATTGCCAAGGATGAACTCGTTGTCGTTGTCGACATCAACAACAAGAAACCCCTGTCCGTCGGACAGATGCTATTCTCGGGCGACGAAGCCCAAGCGATGCCGAAAGGAAAGATTATCAAGAATCTGCATTGGGTTGGGGATGAGAAGTGGACTAGCTAGGCGTTCGGCGGTAATCTGCGTATCTTCGGAACAAAGTTCATCACAACGCCGTCTCGAACGCTGCCGCAGCCCAAGTAATCATTCTCGTACCGAACAAGAACATATCCGTGCAGTCCTTTCGCGACATCGAGATCTTCCCCTTTCAGCCAGAGCATTGCTTGCTCTCGAGTAATATCAACGACGTTCTTCGTCGCAAGAGGACCAACCAATTGCGACCCTTCGATGCTCAAACGAAGCCCTTTGTGCTGTTCGCCGAAGTACATCCCGACGGACGTCATGCGCAATTTCGTCCAATCCACTTTCACAATATCTTTCGTCACAATATACAAGTTATCCTTAGAATTCTTCAAAAACGCGTAGTTCAATTCGCCCGTAAAGCCCCACTGCTCACGCAAAGTGTTGTGCACTTGCTTGATTTCCTTGCTCACAAGTATTTTCCAAGAATCCATTTAGAGACCCCAGACCGGGTTCTTGACTCTCATAAGAGTAGCAATCTCCTTCAACAAATCCTTTTCCTCAGGAGAAAGCGCGTCCTTGAATTCCTTGTACGCCCGGAATTCCTTATCCGTAATCGCGCTATACAACACATCCCCTTCTTTCAGCTGACGGCCGATAGTAACTCCAGGATACGAAACAGCAACGCGTTTTCCTTTCTTCGCTTCGGTGATACTCTTCTGTTCTTCCTGCAAGGTTCGAGCATCGGTAACCGCAACTCCGTTGATGTCCATCAAAGGCGTGCCTGGCGTCAACGTACCAGCCAATATGTCCGTCCCGACAACGGCCGGGTTGTTCTGCCGGAACACGTAGCCCGCAACGAGCTGAATCTTGCACGGCTTTGTCAAGGCATCCAAGCCAGCAGCGACCTTGTTGCGCTCCATGCCGGATTTCCACGACTCATAATCATCAATGAGTTGGTAAATGACGGGATGCGTGAACACCTTGATGCCCTCGACCAAGTCAGGAGCTGGAACGTTGAAGCCGAGAATCACGCCGAGCATCGGGTCCTTGACGGCGGAAGCTTGCGCGTCAGAAAAGTCCTTCTTCATGATGGGACCGACGCTTGCTTTGCGAATCGGAATGTTCTTCGCATTCAACAAAAAGCACAACGCCTCGAGCGAACCCAACGTATCCGCTTTCAAAATCAATCCGGCTTCGGCCGTCTGTAACGTCACGGACTCGACGTCCTGCTGCACTTCGAGCTTCGCTTGCTCGACATCTTTCGCGACCATGAACGGCATGCCTGCCTGGACTTTCTCGATATCGGGCGCGGAAATCTTGACCCCCATCGCGGCCGTGACAATCTTCACGGGCTTGAACTTCGTCTTCTTCTCGCGCATCTCGGCCAAGACATCAGGAACGAGAATAGCCTTCACTTTCGTGACAATAGGCTCTTCGGAGCTGCCAATCACGATGGTGTCGCCGGCTTTGAGCGTCCCTTCGTAAATAATCGCGTCAACCGTGACGCCCAGCCCTTGGGTTTCTTTGACCTCAAGCACGGTGCCCTTTGCCGGACCGTCGACCGACTTCAGTTTCTGTTCCAAAAAGCGTTGCGCCAATCCCGTCAATACCATCAGCAATTCCGGCACGCCCTCGCCCGTTCGGGCGGAAGTCGGAACGAGCGCGATCTGCTTCGTGTAATCAGAAACGCGGTCAAACCGCTCGGCTTCAAAGCCGTTCTCGAACAGCTTGCCGACAATCTCGTATAGTTTAGTCTCAAACAGGCGTTGCACGGACGCGTTTTGCAACGTGAGATCCTTCAGCAACAATTTGTCCTGCTGGTGCCAGCCCTCCAACACGTCGAGCTTGTTGAGCGCGATGATGAACGGGGTCTTGTACTGCTTGAGGATTTGGATGCTTTCCAAGGTCTGAGGTTCCAGCCCCTTGGTGATGTCGATAACGAGCACGGCGATATCCGCGAGGTTTCCGCCTCGCTTTCGCAAGTTAATGAACGCGGCGTGCCCGGGAGTGTCTATAAAGAGCAGGCCGGGAATCGTGAAGTTCATCTTCAGCGCCGTTAAGAGCGGACCGCAGACGGATTTAACGATATCCAACGGGATGATGCTCGCGCCGATGGCCTGAGTAATGCCGCCGGCTTCCTTGGCAGCCACAGTCGAGCCCCGTATCTTATCCAAGAGACTCGTTTTTCCATGGTCCACGTGACCCAATATGGTCACAATCGGCTGTCGCATCATGGGTTTTGAGGCGTTTCCATGGCTTTATATATTCTTTGCAGGAACCAGCCAAACAGGCACGAAACCCCAAAACGCAGAAACGTGGCGGGCGAATCTTAGGCACCCGGGACACGCCAATGGTTGGTTTGTCGTCGGACGGCAAGAAAAGAGGTTTTTTTGCTACTTCGTAGTGCTAATAAAAGCGAAAGCTTTAAATAGGGGGTCCTTCTCCATAGGAGTAACACACTTATTGCTCGTTAGAGCGAAAGTGAGGGGGATTTTGCAATGAAAGCGAACAAACTATTCAGCATCGTTTCGTTGATGCTCTTCGCAGTTTTGGCGGCAAGCGCAGTTATCGCAGTGCCGACCATCGACCGCGTCGAAGTCGACGACACGCAATTGAGCCAGAACCAAGTCAACTACCTGTCTGTCGAAACCGGCAGCCAAGTCACCGTTGATGTTTGGTTGACCTCGAATGAAGACAACGACAACATCCGTGTCGAAGCCTTCATCACGGGCAGCGACGACAACGACGATGTCTCAGCGAAGACCTCATTGTTCAGCGTCGAAGACAACGCATCGTACAAGAAGAGCTTGACGTTGACCTTGCCTCAGACCGCAGACGAAGACCGCTACAGCTTGCGAATCATCGTTTCGGACCGAAACGGCCAGGAAACCGTCCAGAACTACAACCTCGTCTTTGACGAACCGCGACACGAATTGGACATCCAAGACGTGACCTTCTACCCGTTCAGCAACGTTCAGGCGGGCCAAGCCCTCTTGACCTCTGTCCGATTGGAAAACTTCGGCCAGAAGGACGAACAGGACGTCAAGGTTCAAGTCAGCATCCCTGAGTTGGGCATCAGCGCATCAGACTACATCAACGAGATCGAATCTGACGACGAAGAGTCCACCGAAGAGATGTACATGCGAATCCCGGCATCTGCCAAGAGCGGCACCTACCAGGTCAAGATCGACGCATGGTACAACGACGGCCACGACAGCATCAGCAAGGTCATGACGATTGACGTCGAAGCCTTGCCGGTTGTCGCAGCCCCTGTTGTTGTGACTACTCCGGTTACTCCGGTCACCCCGGTTGTCGCTGAGAAGAGTATGCTGCGAAGCGTCCTCGAGGGAGTCCTCCTCGTCCTCGTGGGCCTCCTTGTGATCGTCGCGATCATCTTGGGCGTCAGCAAGTTGTCCAGCAAAGACGACGAATAAGCACATCTTCTTTTTTCTTTTTTTTCTTTATTTTTTCGATATCAATTTGAACTACCTAGCGCCAGCGGGAGAGTTGGGAATGAAGACCATGGCACAAGACTACCAAACGCCCCGCCCGTGCACCCATGATGATGTCGGAATCATCGAACGACTCATCAAAACAGTCGCCAAACGCTTCCCTGAGGCCTATGACAAGTTCTCCAGCGAAGACCTTACTGAAGTCGAGAACGGCCTGCGTCTCGATCCATTCCGACTCGAATTCAACCCAGTCTTCAAGTTCGCGTACGAAGAAGGCCGCGCAGGGAACGAATACTCCGATCGAGTCTTCGCCCTGATGATGACTAAAGGCTCATCCGTAGAAGGCAACATCAATGGGCGTATCGCCGGAATCGTCGCCGGACATAGCTTGACATCGCTCGTCACTCTCGCTGAGACGGACCGCAAATTCGAATCACACTACTACCCGAAGCTCGGCGAATGGTATCCGGAGCACGAACGCAAAGACTCAAAAGGAGTCCCGCAAAACAACCTGTTCTACCTGCGACAGCTCATCGCCCACCCCAATTATCCTGATGCGTTAGAACCGATGTATTCCTGGCTCAAGACGCGCGTCCACGCGCTCGGCTACAAAGGCATCGTCGCGGGCGCGCACCCGAAGAACACTGCCTTAAAGCACCTGCTCGAGAACCACGGCTACGCCTTGGATCACCGAAACAAAGCCGGAACTTGGAACTACTTCCTCAAGAAGAAAGGCAGCGGAATACTGCCCGCCATCACCATCACCGAAGACGCTCCGACCCAGAAAAAAGCCGAGCGCACCCCAACGCCGCCGCCGATGGAACGCCCCACGCAGAAGCTTGAAGATTTCTATCACGATTAACGTCTAAGCAACATTTAAAAACAGCCTTCTTTCTTAGTCAGGCATGGTGTTGAGCGACAAGGAGGCGAAAGTCCAGCTGAAGGCGATGACCGCCAAGCAGCCCGAGAAGTTCTACGCTACGGGCGTGTTAAAAGAAGAAGGATTCGCGCGCAAGCACTGCACCAAGTGCCAGCGCTGGTTCTGGACCACGACGAACGCGGACATCTGCGGCGACCCCTCCTGTTCGGGCGGGTTCCGATTCATCGGCAACTCTCCTGCGAAATACCAATTAGACTACGTGCAAACGTGGCAGAAGTTTGCCAAACTCTTCAAGTCGTGGGGCTACACTCCGATTAAAAGATATCCTGTGGTTGCCAGATGGCGACAAGACACTGATTTTGTCCAAGCCTCCATCTACGACTTCCAGCCGTATGTCGTCACGGGCGAAGTTGCCCCGCCGGCGAACCCCTTGGTCGTTCCGCAATTCTGTCTGCGATTCAACGACATCGACAACGTCGGCATCACGGGCGCGCACTACACCGGATTCGTAATGATCGGCCAGCACGCGTTCCAGCCGCCGGAAAAGTACGACCAGCCGAAATACTTCACGGACATCCATAATTGGCTCAAGCAAGGGATCGGGCTGAAGAACGACGACATCACCTACCACGAAGACGCCTGGGCCGGCGGCGGAAACTCCGGACCGTCAATGGAATTCTTTTCCGCCGGACTTGAGTTAGGAAACCAAGTCTACATGAGCTACACGAACACAGATGCAGGCTTCAAGCCATTGCCGCTCAAAGTTTTGGACATGGGCATGGGGCACGAGCGCAACGCCTGGTTCTCGCAAGGCCGAAGCACCAGCTACGAGACGACCTTTCCCGATGTCATCAAGCATCTGCGCAAAGCGACCAGCGTCGACATGGACGAAGACCTCATGGGACGATTCCTGCCGTTTGCTTCTTACTTGAACACCGACGAAACCGACGACTTGAATGGCCAGTGGCAACGGATAGCGGACGAAATCGGCGAAGACAAGGACAATCTCAAGGAGCACGTCCTTCCGCAGGCGGCGCTGTATTCCGTTGCGGAACACACAAGGTCATTATTGGTCGCGTTGGCAGACGGCGCACTACCGTCGAACGTCGGCGGAATGTACAACCTCCGAGTCATTCTCCGGCGAGCGTTGCAGTTCATCGACAAATACCACTGGAACGTCAATCTAACGGACATCGCGTCCTGGCACGCGGACTACCTGAAGCCGCTGTTCCCCGAATTGAAAGAACACCTGAACGAAGTCCACCAAATCCTTGACGTCGAGAAAGCCCGCTACGACGCGACCAAGCAGAAGATGGCGCAGCTCGTTGCACGAGTATTGGACAAAGAATTAACCACGAACGACTTAGTCGAGCTTTACGACAACCAAGGGATCTCTCCTGACTTGCTGGTTGAAGAAGCGAAGAAGCAAGGCAAGAAAATCGCCGTGCCGGACAACTTCTTCGCCATCGTCGCGAGCAAGCACGAAAAGAAAGAACAAGAACACGCCACCGTGCGCGAAGAGAAGCTTCCGCTTGACGGCGTGGCGGAAACAAAAGCCCACTACTACGACGACTGGGCAAAAGTCAATTTCAAGGCAAAAGTCATCAAAGTCCTTTCGTCAAAACACGTCGTTCTTGACGAGACGTACTTTTACCCCACCTCGGGCGGACAACTGCACGACATCGGCACGTTAAACGGCCACAATGTCGTCGATGTGTTCAAGCAAGGCGGCGTCATAGTGCACACGCTCGAACAGCCGACCGACTTGCAGTCCGGCGAAGACGTCGAAGGCAAGATTGACTTCGAACGGCGCAAACAATTGGCGCAGCACCACACGGCCACGCACATCATCAACGCGGCGGCGCGACGCGTATTAGGCAACCACATCAACCAGGCGTCCGCGAAGAAAGACTTGGACAAGGCGCACATAGATTTGACCCACTTCCAATTATTGACGCCGGAAGAAGTCATGAAAATCGAGAACGAAGCGAACAAGATTGTGAAAGAAGACATCCACACGCACTTGAAATTCATCCCCCGAACCGATGCGGAGCAGGCGTTCGGCATGGGCATCTACCAAGGCGGGGCCGTGCCGGGAAGGATCCTCCGCATCGTGCAAATCCCTGAAGTTGACGTTGAGGCTTGCGGCGGAACGCACTTGCATTCCACAAAAGAAGCCGGACACATCAAGATTTTGAAAGTCTCTAAAGTAAAAGATGGAGTTGTTCGACTCACATTTGTCGCTGGCAAAGCTGCAGACAACATCGAAGCGGAAGAAGGACGCAAATTGACCGAATTGGCGACGTTCCTCGGCTGCCTGAAGACTCAAGTGGTTCCTCGCGTCGAAGAAATCTTCGACAAATGGAAGAAGTGCCGCAAGGCGTTCCAGTCCCAGAAACCGATGGAGCCAGACTGGTTCCGATTCGTTTCCTCTGGAACGTCCGAAGGCGACCACGTCGCGCAAGCCGCGGCTGTATTGCAGACGCAGCCCGAGAACATCATCAAGACGCTGCAGCGATTCATGAACGAGATCATGGAATGGAAGGGGAAGAAATAATCACAACAATTCTTTTATAGCTTAAGACTATTCACTCATTATGTCACTAGACAACTTATGTCAAGACATCAAAGTAGGGCAATGCGTCGAGTTTGTGCTTGGAAAAAACCAGAAATATGTTGGATACAGAGTTGCGGGTGACGGGTTCTATGTCAGTTCGCTATATCCCGCAGTAAATCCCATTCTAGTAAATCTTGCCAAAGGGACGCTCTTGGGTCACAAGATAAAATCATATTCGACATTGCCAAAAACAATTAAATTGGTTGAAACGCGAGCAAATAAAGATGAGGATTGGCCCATCTCAGATCATCCATTCGTGTTCTCCGATTCAATGTCACGGGAACTTGAAGAAGACCGACAAAAAGCCAATGATCGAGAAGAACGACGCAAAAGAAACGAAGATGAACACGGAATCTTGGGCGATGAGGATTCCTAAAACGCCATAAGCATCTTCTGCGTTTTCCTTTCTTTCAACAGCTTGCTTTCAGGCAACAATTTGTCCAAATCAAACCCGAACTTGTTCTTCGCCAGATGCTTCGCGTACGTGAGCATAAGTTTCTCGTCGGAAAAGACGACCGGCTTCGAATTCATCGCCTTGCGCGTGGCTTCGCGCGTGACCCAGACACCGAGAGGCATCGTGTAGTCGTCCGTGATAAACCTAAGAACAAGCACGCCCGCTTGCCGCTTCAGTTCCCGCATCTTCTCCGCGATCGCCAACCGCACCGTGTAGTACCCGCCGGCCGTTTCATTCGCGTAGTCCTTGCGGCCGAACACGTTCTCGAAATCCGTGCTCCACCGGCCGTGGCCGCTCCAGTCCCCTTTTAGTCCGGTACGAACGCTCATCTCAAACAATTCGTACGAGAACGGCTGCGGGAAGCACAAAATAAGATAGTGATTGCCGAGATAGTTCCCGAAGTACGCCCGATGCTCCAAAAAATCCTTGTCCTTAACCTCATCGAGCACATGCTTGCCGAGCATGTCGTCCGTCGCGGTGATGCTCCAGCGCGTCGGAACGAGCTTGCGGTTCTCCTCAAGCCCGAGCGTGCCGACGCTCAACATCCGCATCAGGAAAGTCTCGTCGAAATGATGCTCATAGAGGTCAAGCACGGCGTCTTTCGCCTTCAAATCGGTCGCGTCGAACGCCCGCTGCACGCGCGTGTGAATATTCGGATTAGACGTAAGCTCCACCTGCATCAACGAAGCAGTAGGACCCGTCGGCGCGGAATGCGTGTCCATATTCAGCCGAGTTTTCGGCGCGTTCTCCAGCGAAATGTCAACATCCACCGGCTTCGACGCAAGCGCGACTTCCTGCGCGACCTCGAGATACTGATGCGGACGCTTGATGTTCATCGAAAACCGAGAATTCACCAAACCGCCGCGCAACTGCGCGACATCGGCGATGCCAAAATCCGCAGCCGCCCATGCTTTCGGCGCGTCATAGTTCGACGCGTCCTCCACGCCCGGCGGAGCGAGAATGCCCACGTTCACGGAAGGATAGCCGTAATGCCCGACAAACGGAGCCGGAGCGTTTCCGGAGAAGTCCTTTGCCGTGAAATGCTGCGCCCGCATGAACGACTGCGCCTTCAAGTACATCGGACAGCTTTCGCTGCCATGCAGGCCCTTGCAGTACGTGCACAATTTCATATAAGGATTCCATGCCCACAAACTATTTAAGCAATTTGGGCGCGTGTCCAGTGCATGAACGTAACCGTCATAGGATTGGGCGAAGTCGGCATCGAGACGTTCAAAGAGCTCCACAAACGAATAAAAGTCACTGGCGTCGACATCAACGAAGAACGGCTTGCGCAATTCCGCAAGGAAGGCTACGACGTCAGCAACACGGTCCAGCCGGCCGATGTCTACATCATCGCGGTCTACACCACGGACCAAGTATTGAGCGTCCTCAACTCGCTCGACAACGCAAACAAGCCGCTCATCATCATCGAGTCCACGGTCGACCCGCACGCGTGCGACACGTTCAAACAATGGGCGATCAAGCACAACGCGGACCTTGTGCTGTTCCCGCACCGGTTCAACCCGAACGACCCGGCGCACCACGTGTTCAACCTCAACCGCATCATCGGCGGCGTAACTCCCAAAGCGGTCGACCGCGCAATCGCGTTCTACTCCCCGTTCATGAAAGCCGAGCTCAGAGTCGTGCCGTTCGAAATCGCCGGACTATCCAAGGTTGCTGAAAACGCCTACCGATTCATGGAAATCGCGCTCGCGCAGGAATTAAAGCGCAGCTGCGAAGCGAAAGGAATCTCGTTCCCGGAACTCAGGCAGTCAATGAACACCAAATGGAACATCGACGTCAAAGAAGCACGCGACGGCATCGGCGGAAAGTGCCTACCCAAGGACATGGCGTTGTTCGCGCACTATTTCGGCGACAATCCGCTGTTCAAACAGCTCTTTGACTTGAACGAATCATACAAGAAACGGTATTCCCAGAACTAGTTCTTCGCGCGCAGCAACTCGTGCATATGCTCGACGCTCACAAACGTCGGCTCGGCGTTCGGAGAACTTCTAAACTGCGAACAGGCGCGCTTATTCTCCCAGAAAAACCAGCATTTTTCCTTGAATATCTGGAAACTGTGGCAGTCCTTGCAAACGTCGCTCATAGACGAGAGTGGAACGCGAACATTTAAAAAGCTACTGGATGGCTAAATCGTCATGAATATGCTCACAGAACCCGAGGTGCGCAAGCTCAAAGACGCCCTCGACAACTGCCAGCGACCGTTCATTTTCTTCCACGACGACCCTGATGGGTTAGCAAGCTTCTTGCTTTTTTACCGCTACAAACGCGAAGGCAGAGGATACCCGCTCAAGGCCTATCCGCGCTTGACTGCGGCCCACGCCGAGAAGGTGCACGAGTACGGCGCGGACTACGTGTTCGTGCTGGACATCGCATTGGCCGACCAAGAATTCTTCGACGCGCTCAAAGGAATCCCGTGCATCTGGCTCGACCACCACGCGCCGCAGGAGCGCGAGAAGGTCGTGTACATCAACCCGCGATTGCGCGGCCACAACGTTCCCACTCCCGTCGGCTGTTATCAAGTCGTGCAGCAAGATCTCTGGCTCGCGACCTTGGGAAGCATCGGAGACTGGTACCTGCCCGATTATGCTCAAGAGTTCCAGAAACAATATCCTGACTTGCTGCCTGAAATCTCAACCGTGGAAGAAGCTCTTTTCAACTCCCCTCTTGCGCCGTTAATCAAGCTTTTGTCGTTCAACCTCAAAGGCGCGACGAACGAAGTGATGCAGTCCATCAAAATCCTCACGCGCGTCGAAAGCCCGTACGAATTGCTCAATCGAGAAACTCCGCGAGCGCGTTATCTCGTCAAGAAATTCGAAAGCATCAACCAAATCTACGAGAAACTACTAATCGAAGCAGAAAAGAAAGTGACCGCGGATCCTTTGATCGTGTTCATCTATTCCGACGACACGCTTTCGCTCACGAAAGATTTAGCGAACGAAGTCCTGTACCGACACAACGACAAAATCATCGTTCTCGGTAGAGAAAAGTCCGGCGAAATGCGGTGCTCCTTACGTTCGGGCCCAAAGACTATTTTGTTGCCGTTATTGCAAAAAGCGCTCATCGGTGTCGAAGGCTACGGCGGCGGCCACGAGCACGCGGTCGGAGCGGGCATCAAGAAAGAGGATTTCGTGCGATTCTTGGATAATTTGAGAAATGAACTCAAGGCGAGCCAGCGTTAGATTTATAAACGCCTCGACGACAATCAAGCATAGGCGCCTGTGGTTCAACGGTAGAATTGCTGCCTTCCAAGCAGTGGACACGGGTTCGACTCCCGTCGGGCGCATACAAGTCTTCTTTCCCATTACGTTGGCTTCGCGCCGGCAGTTGTTGAGTTAGTGGCCCTATTTGAAACTCGATAAAAGCCTAAACGCTACGACAAAAATCGCCGGTAAAAAGTTTTTACGACGACGAAAACCTCTACAAACCTTTAAAAAGCTCTCGAGCATAACTTTTCCCATGGCAGAAACCATCCTGTTCATCTGCGCCCACAACGACGACCAGATTATCGGCGGCGGAGGGACGTTCGCGAAATACGCCAATGAAGGCAAAAATCTCAAAACAGTTATTTTCGCGTACGGCGAAAAAAGCCATCCGCATTTGCAGGCAAAACACGTCGTAGCAATGCGCATCAAAGAAGCGCGCGAATCCGACAAAATTCTCGGCGGAAAAGGACTCATCTTTCTCGGAATGAAAGAAGGCAAATTCATCAACGATTCTGAACGCATCAAGGAACAACTGCTCACAATCATCAAAAAAGAAAAACCGACGAAGATATTCACGCACAGCGTGGATGACTTTCATCCGGACCATCGCGCCGTGCACAAAATATTCACCGAGTTGATGGCAGAGCAAAAGCTTAAGTGTGAAGTTTATACGTTCGACGTTTGGAATCCATTGAAGATCCTCAAGCGAAACGTGCCGAAACTGGTCGTCGACATAACGGACACGTTCGCGACGAAACTCAAAGCCTACGAGGCGCACGAAAGCCAAGTCAACCTGCCGGGCATGCTGCCGTTCCGGTTCCGCATGCGCATCGATGCCTGGCTCAATGGCTGGTCGAACCACTCACGATACGCAGAACTGTTCCACAAACAATGAAACGCACCATCACGCACCTCAATCCTTTTGACATGGCGATTTTGCTGATGCTGTTCGAGGGAGCCACATTGTTCATTCTGGGCTATCTTTCCTCAAACCCTCCGATGAATTTCGGGCTCGCCGGAACTCAAGGGATGATTGCCGAAAACCTGATGCTCGGACTCATCGTCGGCATCGCCGGCACTATCATCGCGCTCGCGATCTGGCACACCTTGCGGCTGAAATTGCGCGGCAAGTTCCCCGAAAAATTCACATTAACTCACATCAACGTCGCGATGGCGAGCGTCGCGAACGCATTGTTCCTCATGCTCCTGTTCAACATCGAAGATATCATCAGCGGACTGAGAAATTTCTCCTATGCCGGAATCGCCGCGCTAGGCTTCAGCGCGACAGCCATCGCGCTCGCAATATTGTTTTTCATCTACAACCAACTCCCGTTCAAGCTCGGCGTGACCATCGGGAAAACGCAGAACATCACGAAAGTCTCTCCTTTGTCCATCGCGCTCATCGCCGGACTCTATGAGGCATGCATCCTACCCATCATGGTTGCGATGTTGCTTCTTCCGTTGCCAACCCTTGTTGTGTACCCGCTCGCCGGCATCGTCTCAGGATTCGTTGGCGGAATTATCGGAACATTCGTCCTAAACCACATTTCATCCGTACTGAAGCCGCACCTCGAACTCCATGAAACGCCTACTGATAACCACTGACAATTTTTTGCCGCGCTGGGACGGCATCGCGAGGTTCGTCACGAACCTGATTCCAGGATTATCCGACTACCAGATCACCGTGCTTTGCCCGGCGTTCAAGGGCACCGTGCCCGACATTCCCGGCGTGAAAATCATACGATTGCCGCTCATCCCCCTCAAGTTCGGCGACATCTATTTCTCCTCTTGGAACTGGAAACGAGTCAGCCAGCTCGTCAAACAGCACGACATCGTATTCAACCAAAGCCTCGGCCCGATCGGAATGAGCGCGATACGCGCGGCGTCGAAGCACAAAGTTCCCGTCGTGAGCTTCGTGCACAGCATCGAGTGGGAACTCGCAAGCAAAAGCCTGAAGCATTTCCGTTCTCCTGTTTGGTTGGCGATGAAGCTCTTGGTGCGATGGTGCTACAACAAATGCGCATTGCTGCTCGTGCCGTCAAAAGAAATGGGCGACTTGCTCACGCTTAATGGCGTGAACGCCAAAAAGCTCGTTGTCGAGCTCGGCGTCGACACGCTAAAATTTCTCCCTCCGATCTCGCGCACGGAAGCGAAACGCGCCATTGGAATTTCCCCGTCATTGAATGTCATCACGTATGTCGGACGAATCGCACGAGAAAAAGACCTCACAACCTTGTACAAAGCGTTCCAGAAAATAAAAAAGGAAGTGAAAAACACCATCTTGCTCATTGTTGGAACGGGACTGACGGATGAAATCCGGCCGAATCCCCGCATCATCATGGTAGGAGCGCAGGACAATCCAGCGCCTTACTACCAGGCGTCGGATATTTACGTGCTGCCGTCATTGACCGAAACGACGTCCTTGACGACGCTGGAAGCGATGGCGTCCGGCTGCGCGGTCGTCGCGACGCCCGTCGGTTCTATCCGCGAGTATCTCGAGGACGGCGTGAACGGCATCATCTTCCCTCGACGCGATGTTCAGACTTTGGCCGACACGCTGATGTTTCTTCTGACTCATCCCGAAACGCGAGCCGCCTTAGGCGTCGAAGCGCGGAAGACCATCGAGCAGAAACGCTCCTGGAAGAACGCGCTCGTCTCGATCAAGCAGGCGCTGGGGAGCGTTTAACCGCAACATTCAAATAGTCGCTTTCTCCCCTCTTGAGTGGTGGTTGAAATGGGACAAGTCTACATTTATCTCGTGCAAAATGAGGAAGCTCTTGCCGTTTTGTTAACCGATGAGCAACACAAACTTCTCGGTTCAAACGAATATCTCGGGGCATGCGGAACCGGATTCGGATCCCTTGATTCCTGCGAACCTGGACTGTTGCACTTCGAAATCAGCCAAAAGCAATACAAGAAAGGAACCACGGTCCGTATCGATACCAAAGAACCCTGGAATGCCGAACCCGACTTCAAGATATACACCGTTCTTAGCTCTCGATTAGTCCAGTTGCAAGAAATTAAGGCTGGATTGACACTCGAACAAGAAGTAAATAAGAAATAAAAACCCTCTGCAGAGGAACAGAGGGAAGAGGTGGTGCTAGAAAGCGGCTAAGTAACCCATCATGAAGCCTTCTTCTTCTCCAGACAGGATATCATCTTCAGCAAGAGTGGAAAGCTGGTTCTCGAAATACACGTCAGCTTCGTCAAGCTCCTCTTCGGTAAAGTAGTCCTTTCCGCCCGCGAGCCTCATAACGTCCACCTCTTCAGATTGAGCTGCGGCGTGCGCGTGCCCATCGTGACGCGCTGCACTTGCGCCTGAAATAAATCCCTGATTGTGTTTGTTTCCAAATCGACCATATTTATCACCTCGTTTTACTCTAGGATTTACGTAGAAAACGTCTTTTAAAGCCCCTGCGGAGCCGGTTGTCCAGTGCATTGTGAGGGCTGAACAAAGTCCGCTAAAACGAAAGAATCCGACTTCTTTTCACTATCAAAACTATATCAAAATAGGCAACTAGAATTTGTCCAATGTGGTCGATTTGTCCTTCACGGCCAAATCAATGATTGTTGTCGTCCCTTCCTTGCCACCGACGAGCTTGTTCGCGGTGATGAAGCCTCCCTTCTCCAAGCGCTCGACTTTTCGTTGGAACGTCTTGTACGTCCCGAAGCCGTTCGCCTCCTTGTATGCCTTGAACAAATCCCCTATTTTTCCGCCGCCGTTCTGTTTCACGACGTCAAGAATCTGCCGCGTGTCTTCCTCAAGATCATTCGGCTTGTGGACGGTGAATTCCTTCGCTTTTGAAATTGCGGTCAGCGCGTGTGCCGACAAGATTTGCCGCGAGTTCGCGTACTCGGCCGCGTACGCGGCTTCCTTCAGCAAGTACATGCCCAACCGGATGTCCTTCTGCTCGTGCGAATACGATGCGAGCTGGCTGACGACATCGTCGGGACAGGCGCTCGGAGCAAGCGCGACGCTCGCGCGCTGCTTCAAGATGCCTACTGTTTCGTCATGCGAATAGGACGCGAACTCGATGATTTCGGGCGTCAATCGCGAACGAATACGTTCGTCAACATCTTCAAGCCACTCTTTGTAATTGGTAATCAAGAATACGCTTTTCTTGTACAATTCCTCGAGAATCGAGTACAGAAAATCGTGATCGTCCACCTTGTCGATTTCGTCGAACACAAACACGGCAGCTTTCTTGTTGACGTACTGCTTGATGACTTCGAACAATTCCTCTGTCCGTTTGTTCTGCGTGAACTTGTAGCCGATTTGCTGGCAGATTTCCTCGAAAATCTTGAACGTCGTGTTCTTCTGCCAGCAATTGATGTAGACGATATAGACGTCTTCAGACGTGTCCTCCAATTCTCTCAGAACCCAACGCAATGCCGCAGTTTTTCCGACGCCTGGCGGGCCGTGGACCAATGCGTTGCGACCGACGCGACCCTCAAGAAGCGGTCGAATGCAGGCTGCAGCACGTTTTTGCTGCTGGTCTCGATAGGGCAACAGCTTCGGCACGAACTCCAATCCCAACGCGTCCTCGTTGGCGATAAGGCTTTCTCCCCCTTTTCCCGCAAATAACCCCATAGTCTAACGACGACAGGGACATTATATAAAGTTTTATGGGGTGGATTAGGCTGGTTCACGACGCTATCGAAGTCGATTGCCGCAGCGCCAGCAGAAAAAGTCGGACGTTCTCACTTGGCTCCGACACCTGGGACAGTGCGCCCACAACGGCTGCGTGACGCGAATGGACTGCTTCTCGGGCTTCGTTTCTTTTTTCTTCAGCAAGAACCCAATCAATAATTTAGCAATGCCGACGCCGAGGAACACCAATCCGATGTAAAAGAAGACCGTGAACGTACTGCCGATGCGCAACGAGACGTAGCTGATGACTGCGCCGAGGATGAGGTAGACAATCGCGTGGATTTTCGCCATTACTTTTTCACTTCGATGACCTTGAAGCCGCAGTACTTCTGCAGCACCTCAGGGACGTGGATGTTGCCGTCCTTGTCCTGGTTGTTCTCGATAATCGCGACCAACGGACGCGTGTCCGTCAATAGCGTTGAGTTGAGCGTATGGACGAATCCGCGTTCGCCTTTGTCATGGAATCGGATGTTCAACCGGTGCGCCTGGTAATCCGTCGCGTTGGAGCAAGAAACAATTTCACGATAGGTTTTTTGCACGGGCATCCACACTTCAAGGTCGTACGTCTTTGCCATCACGGTACCTTGGTCGCCGGAGCACAGCAACAACTGTCTGAACGGCAAACCCATCGTTTGCCAGAACTCAACCGTGTTCTTCAACAGTTCCTCATGCAATTGCCAGGAATGCTCGGGCTTGCAGACAATGACCTGCTCGATCTTGGTGAACTGGTGGACTCTGAAAATCCCTTTCTGGTCCTTGCCGTGCGCGCCGGCTTCTTTTCGATAGCAGGGTGAGATGGAGAACATCTTCTTCGGCAAATCCTTTGCCTCAATGGTTTCGTCCATGAACTGGGCCGTCATCGGGTGCTCGGACGTCGCGATGGCGTACAATTCTTCGCTGCCTTCCATCTTGTACAGCGCTTCCTCGAACGCCCCCATATCGGTGACGCCTTCGTATGCCTTGCGGTTGATGAAGTGGGGCGGAATGTGCATCTCGTACTGCTTCTTCATCATGAAGTCGACGCCGTACTCCATCAGCGCCATCTGCAATCGCGCGAGCTTACCTTTCAAAAAATACCATCTTGCGCCGGAAATCTTGGTCGCGCGGTCCAAGTCGGCGAGGTCGCCGAGGACGATTAAATCAGCATGAGAAATGGGCTCGAAATCCTGCTTTTTCGGCTGGCCGTGGACTTTGACAACTTTGCTTTCGGTCTCGTCCTTGCCTTCGGGAACCGAGTCGTGCAACAAGTTAGGGATTCTGAGCATAAAGAAGCGCATCGACGCCTCGAATTCGGCCAACTTGGCGTCATTGTTCGCGATGTGGGTCGGAATCTTCTTCGCTTCCTCGAGCAACGGCTTCATGTCCTTGCCGGACTTTCTTGCGTTGTTGATTTCCTCAGACACCTTGTTTCTTCGGGAACGCAAAACGTCTGTCTCGCCTTTTAATTCACGGATCTTTTTATCGAGAACCAAGACTTCGTCAACCCACTTGAGATAGTCTGGCTTGTTCCGCTTCGCGAGGTTCTTCTTGACCTCGATCGCGTTTTCGCGGATGAGTTTGATGTCGAGCATGAGGTTTCTTCCTGAGTTCACGATTTAAATGTTTCTCAAAAAAAGAAAAAAAAGAAGCAACTTACTTGATTTTCTTACCGGTCCAGTTCCAAATGCCTGCGAAGACCCATCCAAGGACCAGACCGCAGACGAACGCCATAACGACGCTCATCAGAGCCGTTACGATGTCAAACGATGCGACACCCGCGGACACGATGACGAAATGGTTCGCCAATTTCATGTTCAGCACTTGCTGCGCGAATCCCGTCGCGACCACTAATGACCACGCCGCGTGGCATAACGCGAACGTCAACCCTAACGTCAACGCGGTCTGTTTTGCATTCAATTGCGCCATTGTTCACCTCTTTTAGATATGATAACGCCACCGCCCGGATTTGAACCGGGAAATCCGTGAGGAAAAAGGATAGTTGCGTGCATAGCACATAGCAATCCTTCGCGGTACCAGGTTGCGCCACGGTGGCAAATTACAGCTCTGTTGCCCTGAAGAACTTATTTAAATGTTTTGTATTGTGGGACCAGATAGTGTGCATCCAACGGTGAATATTGCGCTTGCCCGCCAAACAGAGCTGGTAATTGCCGCGCTTTGCATCATCCCAACCGTGCGCTGCAAAACCCAGATCATGCAGCAAGTCGAGAACCTCATCACGAAGTCGGATAGATGCCGATGAAATTGCCAGTTTGGGATAAAAATAATATTTTCTGGTATAATGCCTATTAAACCATAAACACCCATCCGTATCAAACAATCCACGGATGAACGCGTATTGCAAATCAGCTGAACCGTTCAAAATCTCCTCAGGAATACGCACCGTTCGAGACTTCTTGCCAACTGGAAAATAACGTGAAAGGAAACCAGTTATCTGCCTATTGCAACTCATTACACCGAACGAGCCATTTCCGCCCCCTGAACGCCGTTTCGGATGCAAAGGAATGTCGAACAACGCGTGTACTAAAGGCACGACAACAGAACGATAGTATTCTTGCTCATCAAGCCCGCCGCGCAATTCCCAAACAACCGAGTTCGAATTCGTTCGATACAGCGTCCCGTCACCCGCATGCATACCTAGTAATTCTGCTTCAAGAATATTCATGGCGTAGGACGTCTTGAGACGGTTAAAATAGGCTACGACCCGATGTCCAGTGGCAAACATTTAAAAACCCGTCAAAAGCTAGTCAAATCAGCTCCAGCGGGGTAGAGGAGTCTGGAGTCCTCAGCGGGCTCATAACCCGCGGATCGCTGGTTCAAATCCAGCCCCCGCTATTCGCATGGCATTAGACTTACTCGTTTTGGATTTCAGCGGGGTCGTCAGCTACGACCTTCCGGTTGTCTACGGCAGCTGGACAAATATCTTCAACCAGTTCGGGAAAAAGATCCCTTCTCGAGACGACTGCCTCAAGCAGTACCGCGCGAACGTCTTTGATTTCTACGCCGAGCACGGCATCCACGACATTCCAACCATCAAAAAAATGCATCAAGCGTGGCTGGAAACCCACAAGCCCGACGCAATTCCTGGAGCGCCGGAAATCGTTGCTGAGCTAGCGAAACGCGTGCCGGTCGCCATCTTCAGCTCGCATCCCGAAGTCGCGGTGCACGACGACCTTGACCGCTTCGGCATCGCGCACGCCCCGCATTACGTGTTCGGCGACATGAACAAGGCCACGCCCGACGGATTCAACAAGCTTCTAAAAATATCCGGCGCGCGCCCGCACCGAACGGCCTACGCGGGCGACACGTCGGCCGATTTGTGGCTCGCGGGACTGATGGGCGTCGAAAGCGTCGCGGTCGTGTCAGAATACGGCTATCAAACCTTAGAGTTCATCAAAGCATACCAGCCCGGACCGACGAAAGGAATCATCAACCACATCCGAGAACTCGTACCGTTGCTCGACTCATTCTGAATTCCAAGTAATCCACTGGCTGACGGCCTCATCTGAAACAGAATCGCCATCGATTGCGCGAACGTACACCCGGAACACCTCTCCGGAAGGCATATGCAGGTTCGTCACGTTGTATGCGAACTCATCCTCGGGCGCGATAACCAGAGAGTCGCTTTCCGCCGAATCCCAGGCATGAGACTCATCCGAGGTTTGCAACGCGGCAAGAATCGTCGTGTTCCGCGCAGTTGCAGAACCCAGATTCTTCACGGTCACAAAGATATCCGCAAAAAGGTCAATCTGGTTATATCGATAAATCGAGGTGAAATTCACCTGTAGCGCCGGACGCTTTTCGATCGAAATCACTTTTATGTCCGAACCCTTGTACTCATCAGGAATCTGCCCAATCGGCCAGTTTTCTCCGGTCGTTTCTAGATAGCAATAACGCTTGCTGTCGAGCCAGACGGACGCGCCCTTCACTTCATCAGAACACTCGACGCCGACGGCCATGTGCTTCGGCAACTCGAGCAGCACAACGCCGTATCCCAGCTCTTGAAGCAATGCCGCAGCGAGAATTGATGTGTCCTCGCAATCCCCGCCATCAGCAATCAACGTTTCATACGGAAACCGCGGATACTCGTCGAACGGGGTCGTCACTTCATCCGACGTGTACGGCAACGCCTGCACAAACGACGCGACGAAATACGGCAGCTCGCCCTTCGACAACCGGTTGTCCTTCGCGAGCGCTTTCAGTTGCGACGCGAGATCCTCCATCAACCCGTCATCATACGGGTCGGACGCGAACAGGTCGTAATTGCGCAAACGGGAGCGCGCGTCATACACCTCGCTGCCGGAAGCATCGAAATGCAGCTGCAGCGACCAAGGACGGTTGTTATAGCGCCAACGGAACGTCCGGGTGACAACGCCTGCAGACGGCAAATTCGGAATCGAAGCGGTGTGCACCGTCTGGGTCTCGACGCGCGGCGCGGGCAATGGACTCAAGTGATCGATTTGAGAAGCATCCAACGGAAACGCGTCATCGGGAATTGGGTTAGAAAGCTGGCTAAAATAGAAGAACACAATCAGCCCGAGCACTACCACCAATAAAAAAAGAGAAGCCTGGCCGCGCCTCATGCGTACGGTTTAGGCCTTGTTGAATCCGTGCGGAGCTTGTGCTGGATCTGCGCGATGATTTCGTCGAAGCAGCGATGCAGCGCCTTCGGCATGTCGTAGTCGTCGCACTTCGCGCTCTCAAAATGCTGGCCAGGGGAGATCGCACGGACGTGGAACGTGTATCGCTTGCGCTTTTCCTTACCCACCTGGACGCCGCTCACCTGCGCGTGGACGATCAAATCGGTGAGGTTCTGCAGCACGCGCTTGATCTTCGGCTGGCATTCTTCCGCGGTCGACTGCACAAAATCCTGCTCATCAGGAGTCAGGTCGTGCAACCCAACAAACTGGATATTCTCATGCACGCCAAACTTAGGGACGACTTTTTTCGGAGTTTCTGTTTTTGCCATATACCCACCTTCCATTCTCTTATTTAATAATTATTCGCACATACTCGCTCAATATTTGCCCAGGCTTTGTTGCGAGGCTTCCTTGTAGGTCTTCCAGCTGTGCCGGAATATCTCAGGAAACTTGTTCCAGTAGCTCTCGACAAACGCCTTGGTCTTAGGATCAGTAATGTAGCCGGAGCCGATGTCCATCCCTATTTTTTTGCTCAGTTCGACGAGCTCCCGGTCGCGCAGCACCTTCGCGAGGATGCTCGCGGCTCCGACAACGACGAAATCCGTGTCGGCGTGGTGGGCGCACACAAGCTTGGTCTTGTGCGTCAGCTTCTTTTCGATGAACGCACTATATGCCTTGAGATTCGGGCTCGGACAGTCGAGGATTACGTGATCGGGCTTCAGCTCGTTGATGAGCTCGGACGCTTTCGTCGCTTCCAGCCAGTTGAGGTTCATCGTGTCGGATTGAACCGCGTCATCGACTTCGTCCGGCGGAATGCGGATGACCTTGAACGATTTCACGGTCGACTGCACTTTTGAGAACAATTCCTCGCGTTTCTTCGGCGTCAATAATTTAGAATCCTTCACTCCCATCGCCTTGAGCGCGTCTTCCTGCCCTGACTCGATGACAACGCCCGCGATGAACAAGCTGCCGATGATGGGCCCTCGGCCCGCTTCGTCGATTCCACAGATGGTCGGCATAGATTTTCCGGAGCGGACGGACTTTAATAGGTTTTGCAATAGGTTTTCGTAAATTAATTTAAATATGGAAAATAATAACTCAACGAAGACTTTATATACATACCACTCGTGAAATCGCCCGTGGACAGCGAGCAAAAGGAGGGGCCAGAAACGGCATCACAGGTACTTGAACAACCTCCAGCGACCGCGGCCAACATTTCCCGCGATTCTATCACTCCCATCGGCGCGACCAAGATCAACAAGCTCATCATGGAGGGGTTCAAGAGCTTCGGCAAACGCACCGAGCTCGTGTTCAACAACGACTTCAACGTCATTCTCGGTCCCAACGGCAGTGGCAAAAGCAATGTCATCGACGCGCTCTGCTTCGTGCTCGGAAAAACCTCCGCGAAATCCATGCGCGCCGAAAAGACAAGCAACCTCATCTACAACGGCGGAAAAACGAAAAACCCGGCCAAGCAAGCCGAAGTCAGCATCGTCTTCGACAACCAGAAGAAACTTTTCCCTTCGCCCGAAGCGGAAATCAAGGTCACGCGAATTGTCAAGTCCGACGGCCAAAGCAAGTACAAAATAAACGGCGTCACGCGCACGCGCCAAGAGATTCTCGACCTGATGGGCATCGCGAACGTCGATCCGGACGGCTACAACATCATCCTCCAAGGCGACATTATCCACTTCTGCGAAATGCCGATGGTCGAGCGGCGACAGATCGTCGAGGAAATCGCCGGCATCGGGGCGTACGAGGAGAAGAAACAGCACGCCATCAACGACCTCACCAAAGTGGAAGAGAACCTCAACCAGGTCGGCATCATCCTGAAAGAACGCGAAAGCTACCTCAAAGATTTGCGCAAAGACCGAGACCACGCGCTCAAGTTCAAGGCGCTCAACGACCAGTTGCGAACGAACAAAGCGACCTTGTTGAAGCGCAGTCTCGACGGCAAAGAGACCGAGGTCAAGAAGATCGACGACAAGCTCGCCAGCTACCGCGAAAAATTCGACAAGCTCCAAGGCCAAATCAAGGCATTACGCGAACAAATACAATCGAACCGCACCGAGATGCAGAGCCTCGACGCGGAAGTCCAGCAGAAAGGAGAGAAAGACCAAGTCACGATGCAAAAGGAGGTCGAGCAGATGCGCGTCGACCTCGCAACGATGAAGACCGCGCTCAGCGGCGTGCACACGGAGCTCGGAAGAATCGCGCAACGACGCGACCAATTGCTCAAGGCAAGCGAAGAAATCCAGACAAAAACGTCCGAAACCAAGACGCAAAAAACTGACTTGGAAGAACGACGCACGACGCTCCAGAAAGAATTAGTTGCGCACGACAAGAAGCTCGCCGACTTCAAGAAAAAACACCAGCTCGACGCCGAAGGCAACTTCAACGAGCAGATGCTCGCCCTCGACCGACAGGCGGACGAGCACCAGAAATCCCTCTCGCAAATCAGGGAGGAGCAGCAGAACCTTCTCAGGGAAAAGGACAAAATAGAATTCCAGCTCCAAACTATCGACCAGCAAATCGCGAAAGTCGAGGAATTGGAAAGCGCAAACGCGACCGAAATCAAGGCGCTCAAGCAGAAGAAAGAGGAATTCAAGAAAGCCATCCTCGAACTCAACCAGCTATTGAACAACGACTCGAAATTGGCCGCGGAATTCTCGCAAAGCAAGCAGCGCATGATGAAGCTCGCGGAAGAATTGGCCAAATTGGAAGTCCGGAACGCGTCCGCGCAGGAAGCGATGGCGGGAAACGTTGCCGTCAAAAAGATTCTCGAAAACCGACAGCAGCTCGGCGAAATCTACGGGACCGTTGCCGAGCTAGGAAACGCCAACAAAGAGCACAGCGTCGCGCTCGAAATCGTCGCGGCGAACAAGATCCAAAGCATCGTGGTTGAAGACGACAAAACGGCCGCGAAGTGCATCAAATACCTCAAGGACAATAGATTGGGAACTGCGACCTTCCTTCCCTTGAACAAGATCAAGGGCAACCCCGTCAAGGGCGAGCAGAAAAAGTTCGCGGAAGAGAAAGGAGCACTTGGATTCGCGATTGATTTAATCAAGTTCGAACCGCGATTCAAGGAAGTGTTTTCCTATGTCTTTGGTAACACGCTCGTCGTCCAGAACATCGACATCGCACGCAAGATCGGCATCGGCAACATCAAGATGGTCACGGTCGACGGCGACCTGTGCGAAACCTCGGGCGCGATGATCGGCGGCTTCCGCGCGAAGAAACAAGGCGCCTTCAAGGAACAGGAACTCGGCAGCACCATCGAAAGCGCGCAAAGCGAGCTCGCGACACTGCAAAACCGAGTCTCAAAGCTCCAGACTGAGAAGACCGAAAACGAGGACGCCATCCAGAAACTTCGCGAATTCAAGGCAAACCTCGAGGGCGAAATCATCAAGACGGAAAAGTCATTGCATCTCGAGACGTCGGACATGAACGCAAGCAAGAGCTACAAAGACGAGCTGCAATCCAACCTGAAAGACGTCACGAAAAAGCTCGACAAATTGGCCGACAGCATCTCCGATTCAACCACGGGCTTGACGCAGCTAAAGATCAAGAAACAGCAGTTGCACGACAAGATCGCCGAGCTGCGCAAGCCGACGGTTATTGCCGAGCTGAACGCCTACGAAGAACACAAGAAGAAGCTGTCGGACGAAATCATTCTCTTAACGGCGGACTTGAAGAACGTCGACGCGCAACTCACCGATGTGCTGGCGCGCGACCTCGAAAACACGCAAAAGATCCTCGCAGATTTGGACAAGGAAGCTGAGCAGCACAAGGCAGACAGCAAGCTCACCGACGTCAAGATCAAAGAGAACGAGAAAATACTCAAGCAAAAGGAAAAGATACAGGCGGAATTCCAAAGCAAATTCAAGGATCTGTTCACCAAGCGAAACCGGCTTTCTGATGAAGTGACGGCTTTGGAAAACAAGGCGTTCGTCGTCGAAGAGAACAGCCGAAAAGAAGAACTGCAGTTGAACACGTTCAGCATCGAAGAAGCCCGCGTGAAAGCCGAACGCTCATCCTTAGTCGCTGAGTTCGAGCAGTACGCCGGAGTCGAATTAGCGCCCGATAAAACTGACGAAATCCTCCAGAAAGAAGTCAAGGAATGCGAAAAGATGCGCGAAAACATCGGCTCGGTCAACTTGCGTTCGCTTGAGATCTACGACACGGCCGAAAGCGAGTACAAGGGGCTGTTGCAAAAGAAAGACACCCTCATCACCGAAAAGGACCAAGTCGTCGGGCTGATGAACGAGATTGAGGCGCGCAAGAAAGAGCTGTTCTTACAGGCGTTAGCGGTCGTGAAACAGAACTTCCAAACCATCTTCTCAGCATTATCAACCAAGGGCGAAGCGGAACTTGAGCTCGAGACTCCGGAGAATCCGTTCGAAGGCGGGCTCAACATCAAAGTGCGATTGACTGGCAACAAGTTCCTTGATATCCGGTCATTATCGGGCGGCGAAAAGACGATGACTGCTCTTGCGTTCATTTTTGCGATCCAAGAACACGCTCCCGCATCATTCTACATTCTGGATGAGGTCGATGCCGCGCTAGACAAGCATAACTCGGAGAAGTTGGCGAAACTCGTTCGTAAATACTGCGATCGCGCACAGTACATCGTGATTTCTCACAACGACAACGTCATCGGGGAAGCTTCCACGTTGTACGGCGTCTCGATGGGCGACCACGGACTGTCGAACGTCGTTAGCTTGAAGATCTAGTTCGCAACCTTTTTAAGCCCACCGTCGATAAATTACCTATGAAAATACTTGCCGTATCGGACGTCCACGCGGACCAGGCGTTCATCAAGCGCCTCGCCGAACAAGCCGTCAAAGAGAACGTCGACCTTGTCGTGTTAGCGGGCGACCTCACGTACGCGGACCAGTCCGCCGAAGGCATCATCGGCCCGTTCAAGGCAGCGGGCAAAAAAGTGCTGTTCGTGCACGGCAACCACGAACCCGCGGCAACGGCGGATTTTCTAGCTTCGCTCTACGACTCCGTGCACCTGAACGGCACGGGCATCATCCAAAACGGCATCGGCATTTTCGGCGCCGGAGGCGCAGCTCCGGGACCGTTTCCCACGAGCCGAGAGGACCAATACGAAATGCTCAACCAGGGGCACGAAAGCGTCAAGTCCGCCGCGAGAAAGGTCATGGTCGTGCACGAGCATCCCGCCGGCAGCATGTTCGAGAAAAAGTCAGGCTATCCCGGAAGCTGGGCGGTCCGCAAGGCGATCGACAAGTTCCAGCCCGAAATCATGTTCTGCGGACACGTCCACGAATTGGGCGGCATCGAAGAAATGATCGGCAAAACGCGAGTTATCAATGTTGCAAAAATGCCGAAAATTATAGAATTCTAGTATTGCTTCGGCACAAATGACTCGGCATTTGGAGCCGCCGCCTACACTTGCCGGACGCAAGGTCCGGCAGGAGCAGCCTAATACTGTTTAAGCAAATCAGCGATTGACGCGCCGATGCAGCACGGGAACGCGAGCGCGATGATGGTGTTCAGCAGATGAGTGTCATTCAGCACCAGATTGTCGACGCCATAAAGATAGATAAGAAAGATAGCGACGATGATTCCCACCGCCAGATAGGTCGTTATCCGCTTGATCCAAAACTGACCAAAGGTTCTTGCTTTCTTGTTCTTCACGCGCGAATAGCCGATGAATGTGATCTCCGCCGTCAAAATGATCAGCGTGGCGATAAGGAGGTACCATTTGTGGTTCTCATTGAAATGCTCCGTAACATGCAGCAACAGCCCCTTCAACGAGAATGTCAGCCCGAAAATCAGCGCACCAAACGTCGAACCGACGATCGCCTTCAAACTGTAATGCGGCGGGACGCGGTCAATGTGCTCTTCCCGGATGAAACGCACATCACGGGCTATGTTTTGAAGAAGATTCCGAACCATCAGTACACTTCAACGGGAGGATTGTCGTCCTCTTTCTTCGGGTTGCCCCAGAGATCGACTGCCCTCGGACTAGCTTCCTTCGGCGCGTTCAATTCCTGCAGGTTCGTCAACGGGTCCGTCGGAGGCGGAAGTCCCGGAGACGGTGTGTGCGGAACGACCGGATGCGGCGCGGAATCGCTGAACATGTCCGCGAACGCGGAAGACGAGTCTGAAACGCTTGACGACGGTGTGTTTGTCGTGTCGCCAACAAGTCGCTGGAGCATCTGAATCATGTGCTTGATGTGCTCGTGAGAATCCTTTGACGTGTCGATTGAGATTTGCATGGTGCCTCTTTTTTCATAATTCTGAGCGTCCGCCGTTTATATATCTTGCGACGGCACAAAGCTTAAAAGCGAAACCTCGAACACCGACGGTACGAGCCCGTAGTTTAGCGGTATAACGCCTCGTTCACGTCGAGGATGTCGTCGGTTCGAATCCGGCCGGGCTCATTGCAACGCATATCCCACCGGAAACTCTCTGTCGAGAAGCACTTCCCCCACGTATCTACGGGCAAGTTCCGCGAACTCATCGAAAATGCGCGCGACCCATTAGCCTCCATTCTCGACGCATACCATCGGCTTCCGCTGTTCGCCGCCGATTTGAAACTCGGATTCGCCCAGGCGATAAATCACGACGCGGATTATCGCGCGGACGTTCTCTTGCTCGCGATACACCTGCTCAAAAACGAGAATCCCCAGCAATGGGCTGATGTCAAATGCTCGCGACTCGATGGAATCGAGATCAATCCTTCGTTCGTCACGAAAGGAAAGCTCGTGCAATTGCCGGGAGCGTCATCCTGCCTCGAGGTGAAGCTGCAGGAAAAGTTCTACCTCTGTACCCGCACGAACCTGCTGAGTCCTGACTGTTATCGAACCGCGGTCACGCAATGGGATGCGCGACCCGTGAAACCGGCCATGAGCCAAGTGTTCCTGCAAATCATCGATCCTCATGTCCGGCACGAAGAGCGCGTTGTTTGGACCGAGCGAAGCTCGCAAAAAGACCCCGCAAAATACTTCGCGGAACAAGTTCGATACACGCTAAAGTAATATTTATAAAGGGTATTCTGAGATATAAAAACAGCGGGGCTGTGGTCCACGGACGCTGAGACGTCCTAGACCAGCAACCCCTCAACAGAATGAAATCCAATATTCGGGGCTGTGGTCTAACCTGGTATGACTCAGGGTTCGGGACCTTGTAATCCCGGTTCAAATCCGGGCAGCCTCATATGTGCATCCAGCCGAAATACCTCGCACCGGCAGCGCTGCAAAAACTGCGCAAACAGTATTCCTCAAACAAGCCTTTTCCCCATATCAGGCTGACGGACTTCTTCACCGCGAAGGACATCAAACGCGTCGAACAAGAGCTGTTGCAGGAACGCTTTGTCGCGGCGGACGCTGATCTGTTCTCGTTCACGCAATGCAACGACCTGAAGCTCTCGAAACAGCCCGCGCTGCAGGGCCTGCGAAACTATTTGCGCAGCAAGGAATTCCTTGTCTGGCTGTCCTATGTGACGGGCGAAAACCTGTCGCGCGAGCTTGATCTCTCGGGATTTATTTACCACGACACCGACCATCTGCTGCCGCACGACGACGAATTAGAAGGGAGAAAAATCGCGTTCGTCATCAACCTATCCACCCTCACGGCAAAGCAAGGAGGCCAATTGGACCTGTTCAAAGGAAATAACGCCACT
This sequence comes from uncultured Methanosarcinales archaeon, assembly GCA_964550175.1. GTDB lineage: Archaea > Nanobdellota > Nanobdellia > Woesearchaeales > ARS49 > DSQK01. The sequence continues at coordinate 429,360 of CAZJXP010000001.1, forward strand.
AAGTCGTATTCGCCCATCTGGAACTCAGTTGTCTTTTTCACCGTCAAACCGCAGCACACGATGCACCAGGTGCGAGAAGTCGTTAACGCCAAACGGATTACGTTAGCCGGCTGGTTCCACGGCAGTGCCGTGGTGCCCAAGAACCGAAGGTTCGCAGTGCACCATGGGAGCAAAAAATGACGCTCCAATTCAACCCGGCCTATCTTGACACGCGAGTGCTTGCGCAACTCAAAACGCAGTTCGCCGAAAAGCAACATCTCTTGCTCAACCAGTTCGCGAAAATGCCGTTGCCGAAAACGTGGAAACGCAGTTACGTGCCGGATGCGCATTCGTACGAGCAGGCATCGTTAAAACCGCCGGCCGCACTCATTCAGTACGTCCAGACGGTCACGCAGCAACCGCTCAAACTTGTTCGGTCGGAACTGCAACGCTTCAGCAACCGCGACTACACCGTCATCAAGGACGGAAAAGCGGACGATGTCATCGAAGTCATACTCTGCCTCTCCCCCTGGGACGTCGCGTGGGGCGGCAAGATCGTGTACAAGACGGACACGAACGCAACCGTCATCAATCCGCAAGAGAACTCATTATCTATCGTCCGCACCGGCGCGAAGAAACGATTCATCCAGTACGTAAACCATTACGCAAAACACGCACTTGTACTGGCGGTACTGACGTTTCAGAGAAACAAGCGCTGATAGTTCATGAACACGTTGTTCGCAGTCTCTTCGACATCAAACTTTTTCTTGCTCGCGATGAACTTCACGCTTTCGAGCACGTTCATCGGCTCATTCCGCTCCATCGCGACGTGAGACAGCCACGGACTGTCGGTTTCCGTCAATAACTGGTTGACATTCATCTCGTCGACAACCATACCAAAGTGCTGCAAGCGAACGCAAACGGGCGGGATGCTCAGCGTGTACCCGAGCTCGTTCGCTTTTCGCACCAAGGATTTTTTCCCGCCGAAACAGTGCAACACCACATTCTTGTTCGTGCTGGACTGCAGAAGCTCAAGCGTTTCAGCTTCGGCACCGCGGGTGTGCACGATGATAGGCTTCTTGATTTTCTCGGACAATGCCATGATCTTCTTGAAATTCTCGACCTGCTGCTTGCGCAACAAAACGTCCGTCACGTGCTTGAACTCAAGCCCAACTTCGCCGATCGCGAGAATGTTATTTTTTTGTGACTTCATGAACTCCAACTCTTCGTCGAAGTTCCAAGGATGCGTCGCCGGAACGAGCCCAGTTTCCGTCTCGAGAAGGCCAATCGCGTCCGTCGGATAGGCGCCTAACGCGACTTTGATTATGTCGTGCTGTTTTGCTAATGCAAGAATTTCCCGATTGTTCGCGGGATTGACGCCGTTGCAAATAATTGCCTTCACGCCAGCGGCCTTAGCTCGTTCCAACACGGCAGGTAAATCGTGCGCGAACTTCGCGTCAGTGAGATGGGCGTGGACGTCAACGAGTAGCATAGTCTTTTTTCCAGTACGCCCCAACCGGGATTTGAACCCGGACTGCAGCCTTCGGAGGGCTAAGTACTATCCAGGTTATACTATTAGGGCACTTAAGAATTCTTCCTTGAACCGCTTTAAAAACTTAGCTACTTCTGAAAAACGCTTGCGACCATCAGCGGAAACAGGATCGTGGCGTCGCCAAAGACCTTCACGTGCTGGGCGTCAACGGAAATCTTGCCCCATGAGACCGCTTCTTCCGGCTCGGCGCCAGAATCGCTTCCATCGTATTCAACCGCGGTGTTGACGTAGACGGCGTACTTCGCCCCCTCTCGGAACATGTTCGCGTTGCAGAGCATGTGCTTCACCAAGCCAGCCCCTAAAACAATAATTCCCGTCTCCTTCGCGTCAATCGCCAAATCATTGAGCTTCGACGCGTCCTCGGAAATTTCGAGCTTGAACTCCGGATGGTTGACGCGGTAAAAATAGATGATGTCACCGATGCTCCCATCAGTTATTGCGTGAGAAAAAACGGGAATCTGGTGCTTGTGCGCCCAGTAATAGATGCTTTCCGGATTGTTGATTTTCTCGCCGAGCTTCCAGATGAGCTCGGACGGCGTCAGCAATTGGCCCGTTCTTTTCTGGCGCGCGAGGAACTCGTTCAATATCGGAGTGAGAAAATCCTCAAACGCGCAATACCGGTCGTTCGGAACAAAGATGTTGCCGCTACGGTTGATGCCTTTTTCGCGCAACGCGGCGCCTTTCGCGCGGAAATCCCCCAGCAAAAACGGCTTCAGGCATTTGATTATGTCCTCTTCTATGCCGCCGGCGGTCGAAACAAGCACGTCAACTTCTTTATTTTTTGCAAGATGCAGAATCGATTCACGCACGCCTGATGTGACCATGTTGCTCGTATAACCAAGGAACACGCGGCAACCTGTCTTGCGCGCCGCACGCATGCTCTTGATAATCTGAACGGCCTTTGCCAAATGCGTGGCCTGAAATCCGGTCGTGCCGGCAGCCGAGATGAACGCGTTGATGTCGAACGGCTTCGAAAAGTCAAGCCCTTTGATGACGGCTTCTTGCGACGAGTCTTTCGACTCCTTGAAGATGGATTGCTTTGCCTTTTTGAGCTTCTCGGGTGAAATTCCCATACCGTCGAGAAACAGGAACGGCCTTTATAAATATTAGCTTCTGTAGTATATAGGTCTAGAACAGGCGCCGGATTTCAATCGCAAGGAACGCCGCATACAGCCCGAGCAGCAACACTCCGTGCTTCCAGGTCATTGATTTTCGGTGCACTAACCCAATCACGATAGTCAAGGCTGCGATCAAGAACACGACCGCGTTGATGATTTCGGACGGATTAATCTGAATCGGGTGCAACAACCCAACGAGCCCGAACAGTAACAAAAATTCAAGCGTGACGCTGCCAAGCACATCGCCGACCCCGACCTCCTGATGGCCGCGCAGCATGCTTCGCAACCCAACGGCAAAATCAGGCAATGCCCCGGCGAACGCGATGACCGTCAATGAAATGAAATATGCTGGAATGTTCGCGATGCCCGCAATATTCACCGCGCTGAACACCAGCCAACGTCCGGCAATCAGGATGGCGACGAGACTGAGCATGAAAATGACGGCATCCTTGGCGATCGTCTTGACTAGCACGTACTTCTTCAACGCGTTCGATTTACTCTCACGATGCCACAGGAACCCCAAGTAAATCATGTACAGACTGATGAGAATAATGCCATCCACTTGCCCGAGCTCGCCGTCCCACAGCATCAACGCGAACGGAACTAACAGCATAAGTCCGAGCATCAGCACGCTCTTGCCGAGCAACGGGCAGTCCAGCTTCACTTTCTTGCCGACGATCGCAAGCACACCGAGCACGAGCGTCAAGTGCACCAAGTTCGTGCCGAGAATCGTGCCGAACAAAATCTCATCCCGGCCGATCATTAAGCCCGTTATCGAAGCAATGATTTCGGGCATGCTCGCGGCGAGCGCAACGACAATGAACCCAGCAAGCACATCGGACAGGCCGAGCTTGCGGGCGTACCTCGCGATGCCGTACACGACCAAATCAGCCCCTTTAAAAACGAGCGTTATGCTGATGAGCAACACGAACACGTTGAACAGCAGTGGATCAAGCATGAAGGAATTCTCGTGCATAAGCTTTTAATCCTTGATGACTACCCTTGAGTGCGTAAACATTTTAAATATCGACATCCAAGGAGCGAATACTTTAAATATGGATAGGGGCGCGCAATAGACACGAATACTAAAGGTGACAACATGCCAATAATCTCATTCGGGTTCACAAAAATCAGCGGCGAACGCAAAGAACAGAAATCAGGCCAATTGAACATCAAGAACGGCATCGTCCTCAAAGACGCCATCAAGACCAAATTCACCATCGGACCGCAAAGCCAAGACGTCTTGCGCGTGCTGTTCGAGTTCACGAGCAAATACGACCCGAACCGAGGAAGCATCACCTTGGAAGGGGAAGTGCTCCATTTGGACAAGCCAGAGAAAATCGAAGCGCTCGCAAAGGCCTGGCAGAAAGAAAAGAAATTGCCGAAGGACGATGCCCGCGTATTCATCAACCATATCCTATCGAAATGCAACATTGAGGCAATCCTGCTCAGCCGGGAACTCAACCTGCCCTCGCCGATCGAGCTACCGCGAATTTCCACATAATTCTCATGCCTGAACCAAAAGACATTCGGTTAAAGGTCACGGAAGCCATCCAGGACGACGTCAATAAAGGGATTGTCCGCATCGATTCGGGATTCATGCACCGCGTCGACGTGCGACCCGGAGACATCGTCGAAATCGAGGGCGAACGGAAGACCGTAGCGTTAGTGGATCGAGCCTATCCGAGCGATATCGGACAGGACTTCATCCGCATGGACAATCTCAGCCGAAAGAACGCCCGCACCAGCATCGGCGACCAAGTCATCGTCCGCAAGGCCGAAGTCAAGGAAGCGAAAAAAGTCATCATCGCCCCCGCGAAAGAAGGGATTGTTGTCAAAGCTTCGCCTGGCATCTTCAAGCAAGGACTTCTTGGACGAGCAGTTGTCAAAGGAGACATAATTTCTCTCGGTGGCGCAAGACGCAGACGAACGGCGATGACCGGCAACCCGCTCTTCGACGCTATGTTCCCCCTGATGGACGAAAACTCATTGATGGGACTCGGATTCGGAGATTTGCGATTCATCGTTGTCGAAACAAACCCGAAACAAGCCGTCATCATCACCGATACGACGGAAATCCAGCTCAACCCCGAAGCCGTCGAAGTCAAGGAAGAAACGACGCCCGACATCGCCTACGAAGACATCGGCGGACTCGAAGACGAAATCAAGAAAGTCCGAGAAATGGTCGAGCTGCCGTTGAAACACCCCGAAATCTTCGAACGATTGGGCATCGAACCGCCGAAAGGAGTATTATTGCACGGCCCGCCAGGAACGGGAAAAACGCTCCTCGCGAAGGCTGTCGCGAACGAAACGAATTCTCATTTCGTATTAATCAACGGACCGGAAATCATGTCCAAATACTACGGCCAATCTGAAGAGAATTTGCGAAAGAAGTTCGAAGAAGCCGAAAAGAATGCCCCTAGCATCATCTTCATCGACGAAATCGACGCCATCGCGTCCAAGCGCGAGGAAACCCGCGGCGAAGTGGAACGACGCGTCGTCGCGCAAATGCTCGCCCTCATGGACGGACTGAAGTCGCGAGGACGTGTTGTGGTCATCGCGGCCACGAACGTGCCGAATATCCTCGACCCGGCGCTGCGAAGACCCGGCAGATTCGACCGAGAACTTGAAATCGGCGTCCCGAACAAAGAAGGCCGGCTCAACATCCTCAAAATCCACACGCGAAACATGCCCATGGACAAGGACGTCAACCTCTCCGAAATCGCGACCATCACGCACGGATTTGTCGGAGCAGACCTGGCAAGCCTGGCGAAAGAATCCGCCATGATTGTCTTGCGACGCGTGCTTCCTGATTTGAAATACGACGCGGAAGAGGCAATTCCGAAAGAAATTCTCGAACGGTTGCAAATCGCGAAGAAGGACTTCAAGGAAGCCCTCAAAGTGGTGCGACCCTCCGCGTTGCGCGAAGTCATGATCGAAGTGCCAACGACCAAATGGGAAGACGTTGGCGGACTCACCAGCATCAAACAGGAATTGCTCGAAGCCGTCGAATGGCCATTGAAACATCCGCAAGCGTTCAAACGGCTGGGCGTCCGACCGCCGAAAGGAATTCTGCTCTACGGGCCTCCAGGCACGGGAAAGACGTTGCTCGCGAAGGCCGTCGCGCACGAAAGCGAAGCCAACTTTATCTCAATCAAAGGACCAGAACTACTTAGCAAATGGGTCGGCGAAAGCGAAAAGGCCGTGCGAGAAATCTTCAAGAAAGCACGTCAAGCTTCGCCCGTTATCATCTTCTTCGACGAGCTCGACAGCCTCGCGCCGAAGCGCTCCGGTTCCGATCACTCGGGTTCCGAACGCGTCGTCAACCAACTGCTCACCGAAATCGACGGATTGGAAGCGCTGCACGACGTCGTCATCATCGGCGCAACCAACAGGCCGGACATTTTGGATACCGCGCTGTTGCGACCGGGCAGATTCGACCGCATCATCATGGCCCCCGTGCCCGACAAGGCCGTCCGCATGGAAATCTTCAAGATCCACACCAAGAACATGCCGCTCATGAAGGGCGTGAAGCTCGAAGAGTTTGCCGAACGCACCGAAGGATACGTCGGAGCCGACATCGAAAGCATCTGCCGCGAAGCGGCCATCATGGCGCTGCGCGAGAACATGAACGCGAAAGAAGTCGGCAAGGAGCATTTCGAGAAAGCGCTCAAGAAAGTCCGGCCGAGCGTCACAAAAGACATCGAAAAGGCGTACAAGGACATGCAGGACCAGTTCACTCAAGCTCGCGCGAAAGAAATGCAGGAAGAGAAACCGGTTTACTTTGGGTAGATAATTTACGATAACAACGCTACGACAAATATCGCCAGGGTGCAACGTTCAGGGGGAGCTGCCTGCCGTACACTTTTTACCGGCGATATTGGACGTAGCTTAGTTCGAGACAAAGTCAAATATTTACAACGAGGATCAACATGGAACGTGACAACCTTATCAGCGAAATCCAGCAGTTCGACGAAGAAATGGGGCGCGAGCATCTCGCGCACGCCGTTGGACTGAAGGACGAAGTCAACTTCAGCGCGATCTTCACCAAGCACGCATCCTTGTTCTCGAAGCCGAACATCGCGCTCGTCAAGGCATTGCTCAATGCGTCGATGCGCAAGGACACGAAGCACCGCAACCTGTTGCTCTATGATTACCTCGTCAGCGGCTACATCGGAAACGAGCTTAAGGAGCTCGGCGACAAGGCCAGCAACTACGAATCAAAAGCGAAAATCAAGGCAAATGGAAAGACAATCCCGTTCCGGCACGCGTCCGTCGTCGTGATGAACGAGCCGAACAGAAAGAAGCGGCAGAACATCGTCGACGCGCTCAAGGCGCCGAAAGCCGTGCTCACGAAGTATTCCAAAGAAGCCCAAGACAAAGAGTACGCGCTGTTGAAGATGCTCACGGGCAAGGACTACGTAACCTATTATTCCATCATCAAGGAAATGGACTACGACGCGTTCGCGGACGACCTGCGCACGTTCCTCGCGGAAACGACCGACATCTATCTGCCGCAGTTGCACGAGGCGATGACCTCCATCAAAGTGCCGTTGGACGACATCCAAAAGCATGACCTCGGATTCTACCTGCGCGCGCACAAGTTCGACAAGCACTTCCCGAAATCAAAACTGCTGCAGACGCTCAAGAACACGCTCAGCGGCATGGGATTCACGCTGTCAAAACAGAAACAAATCCACGTCGACGCGGAAGAGCGCCCGACCAAAGTGCCGCGGGCGTTCTGCTCGCCACTCTTGATTCCGCAGGAAATCCACCTAGTCCTGAAGCCGCACGGCGGACAGGAAGACTACCAGACAATACTGCACGAAGCCGGACACTCGGAACACTTCGCGAACACGCGAGACGACCTTGCCTACGAGCTGAAACACATGGGCAGTCACGCCGTCAGCGAAACGTACGCGTTCCTGTTCGAATACCTCGTCATGGACAAGGACTGGCTCGGAAAGCGCATGCCAACGAAAACGCAGGCGGAATTCCTTTCGTTCCTGCGGTTCACGAAACTGTTCTTCCTCAGACGATATTCGGGCAAAGTATTGTACGAGCTGCAGTTCCACCGCAACGATTTGCGCGTGCTGGACGACTCATTCAGGCCGACACGACAGAAGTACGCCTCCGGCGCGGAAATGTACGCGGACATCCTCAGCAAATCAACCGGTGTGAAGTACACGCCTGACGACTATCTGCTCGACATGGACTCCGGATTTTATAGCGCGGACTATGTACGAGCGTGGATGTTCGAAGTGCAGCTCAGGAACACGCTCAAGGAAAAGTTCGGTGTCTGGTTCAAGAACAAGAAAGCCGGAAGCTTCCTGAAGAAGATGTGGGCGTCCGGCAGCTCGGGCAAATCGCAAGATGAGCTCGCGAAAGAGCTCGGCCACGACAAAGTGGACAAAAACTATTTAATCAACGAACTGATGCAACAGTCGTGATGAAGTACCTCCTCATTTTGTTGTTATTAGTTTCTTCAGTGAGTGCGCTCACGGTTCCGGCCCCGACGACGCTCGTCAACGATTTAGCGAACGTGATTCCAGCAGATCAAGAATCCTCTCTCGAACAGCAATTGCAGGCGATGAAGTCCTCCGGCGCGGCCGAAATCGCGATACTGACGATTCCGACCCTCGACGGGCAGGACATGAACGAGTTCTCGATTCAGACGGCCGAAGCGTGGAAGCTCGGCACGGCCGAGAAGGATAACGGGCTACTCATCACGGTCGCGGTTGAAGACCGCGCGTACCGGTTCGAAGTCGGCTACGGACTTGAAGGCGACCTCAACGACGCTCGCGTCGGAAGGATCGGGCGCGACATTCTTGTTCCGGCATTCCAGTCCGGAAACTACGGCACCGGATTAACGGACGCGGTTACGATAATTGGCGGCATCTTAAACCAGGACCCTGCGACGCTGCAGCAAGTCGACACCGACCCTGAAAGCTACTTTTATCTCCTGTTCTTCGGCACGGTCATCGCGGGAACCATCATCGGCAAAGTCGCGCAGCACCAGAAAACAAAAGGGCGCAAAGCGCTCGTCTTCGGAATTGGCGACGTGATTGTGCTCGCGCTCATCCTCTGGCTGGCGTCCTATTTCATTCTTTATGCTCTTTTCATCCTCCTCGTCACCGCTATCCCCGGACGAGGCGGAATGCCGCTGTTCCTCGGCGGCGGCCGAGGCGGAGGAGGAAGCATTGGTGGCGGCGGAAGCTTCGGCGGCGGCGGAGCGGGCGGAAAGTGGCGTGATTAATAACATTTAAAAACCTGAAATGACTCGGAGAACACTATGAAAAAGAACTACACACTATGGATTGTCCTAGGCGTCATCGCAGTACTGCTCTTGATGATCGTCGGCTCGTACAACGGGCTTGTCAGCAAACGAACCGCGGTCGACAGCGCCTGGGCAGATGTCGAAGCGCAATACCAGCGCCGCATGGATCTTATTCCTAACTTAGTCTCAACCGTGAAGGGTTACGCGACGCACGAAGAAGAATTGTTTACCAAGATTACCGAACTCCGAAGCCAATGGCAGACCGCGTCAGCCGCAGGCGACACGGCCGGAGCCATCAGCGCAGCCCAAGGCACGGACTCAGCACTTGCGCGACTTCTTGTCGTGGCAGAAGCCTATCCTGATTTGAAAGCAAGCACAAACTTCCTCGCACTGCAGGACGAGCTTGCCGGAACGGAGAACCGAGTGGCTGTCTCGCGAACACGATTCAACGATGCCGTGAAACTCTACAACACGGCCATCCAGACGTTCCCGAGAAACATCCTCGCAGGCATGTTCGGCTTTGAACCCAAGACGTTCTTCGCGGCAGCTAGTGGCGCGGAAACTGCCCCGCAGGTTACGTTCTGATATGAAAGTTCGAGCCAGCCACATCCTGGTCAAAACCGAGCAAGAGGCTAACAGCATTCTTTTTGATTTGAAACGAGGAGCGAGCTTCGAAGAAATGGCCAAGAAGCACTCGATTTGTCCCTCGAAAAGCAAAGGGGGAGACTTAGGCTGGTTCGGCAAAGGGATGATGGTGAAAGAATTCGAAACGGCGGCATTCGCTCAGAAAGTCGGCGAACTCTCAAAGCCTATTAAGACTCAGTTCGGCTACCACATCATTAAGGTTACCGAGACGCAGTAATCCCCACAACCTTAATAAAGTCCTATTGAGACATTTTCTTCATGGCAAAACCTGGTGACCATGTTACGATTGTGACCGCAGAAGAAACCCTCCACGGCACGCTATTGCCTGAAGAAAAGGAATTTATCGTTCTCAAACTTGATTCCGGCTACAACATCGGCATCAGCAAAAAGCGGGTCAAGGAAATGAAAGTCACGGAAGCGGCTCATACCGTGAAGGACAGCGCCAAAACCGTCACGCAACGCAAAGACTTGCCAAAAATCACCATTCTGCACACCGGCGGCACGATCGCCAGCAAAGTCGATTATGAAACCGGCGGGGTCATCAGCAAATTCACGCCCGAAGAAATCCTCGCGCTCTTCCCTGAACTGCGAGAAATCGCGAACATAGACTCAAGACTCGTGCGCAACATGGCCTCGGACGACATGCGGTTCGCGCACTACAACCTGCTTATCAAGGAAGTTGAAAAGGAAATTGCGAACGGCACGAAAGGAATCATCATCACGCACGGCACGGACACGCTGCACTACACTTCGGCCGCGCTTGCGTTCGCGCTCCGAAACTTGCCGATTCCCGTCATCATCGTCGGCAGCCAACGCTCTTCCGACCGAGGAAGCTCGGACGCCGGAAGCAACTTGCTCGCGGCTGCTACGTTCATCGCGCGCACGAACCTTGTTGGAGTGGGCGTTTGCATGCATGAAAACTCAGGCGACGAATCCTGCTTGATTCTTCCGGGCGCGAAGTGCCGCAAGATGCACTCTACCCGACGAGACGCATTCAGGTCAATCAACACCACGCCGTTGGCACGCATCGAATTAGCGACCAAGAACATCTCCTATTTCCGCACGGACTACCCGCGCAAGACCGACGCCCCATTTGAGGCAAAACCGTTCAAGGACGTCAAAGTTGGACTCCTGTTTGTGCACACCAACATGCGCGCGGAACAGTTCTCCTGCTACAACGGGTGGGACGGACTCGTTATCGCGGGCACCGGACTTGGACACATCCCTATCAGCGAAACCGACGCCGAAACGAAAGAACACACCAAGATTTTCACCGCGCTCAAGGCGCTCGCATCGGACACGGTGCTTGCAATCTCAACGCAGACCATCTCCGGCATCGTCGACCTCAACGTGTACGCACCCGGACGAAAACTCTTGGACCTCGGGGTCGTCGGAAACCTGACCGACCTCCATCCCGAGACGGCGTTCATCAAATTGGCCTGGCTGTTGAGCAACTTCTCGAAAGAAGACGCGAAGAAACGATACAATGTCAATATCGCAGGGGAACTGAGTGAGCGAGCGGAGCAAAGCACATTCCCATGATTCTTGATTGGAAAGCGCTCGGGCTGAAGTGCGGCATCGAAATCCACCAGCAGCTCGAAGGCAAAAAGCTGTTTTGCTCCTGCCCGACAACGATCCGCGACGACCCCTCCCACTTCACGGTGCACCGCAAGCTTCGCGCAGTCGCAGGAGAAGCCGGCGAAGTCGACGTTGCGGCCGCGCAGGAAATGCAGAAAGGCAAAACCTTCACCTACGAAGGGTTTGAAGATACGACCTGCTTGGTCGAGCTCGATGAAGAGCCGCCGCACGACGTGAACGATGACGCGCTCATCACGGCATTGCAGACGTCATTAGTCTTGAAAGCCACGCCGGTCGACCAACTCCACCTCATGCGCAAAACCGTCGTAGACGGCAGCAACACGTCCGGTTTCCAACGCACGGGGTTGATTGCGCGCAATGGCACGTTGACGACCGAGCATGGCACCGTCACCATTCCGACGATTTCCTTGGAAGAGGATGCTTCCCGCATTATCAAGAACAGTCCAACCAACACGCTTTATCGACTCGACCGACTTGGCATCCCGCTCATCGAAATCGGCACTGGCCCGGAAATAAAGGACCCCGACCAATGCAAGGAAGTCGCTGAAGCGCTCGGCATGATTCTCCGCAGCACCGGAAGAGTAAAGCGCGGACTCGGCACCATCCGGCAAGACGTGAACGTCAGCATCGCTGGCGGCGTACGCGTCGAGATCAAAGGAGCGCAAGACCTCAAGCTCTTGCCGACGCTCGTCGCGTACGAAGTATTGCGCCAGAAGACCCTTCTTGAACTGAAAGACGAGCTCGTGAAACGAAAAGCGTCCGTCTCCTCAAAAATAGAGAACGTCACGCACATTCTCGCGGCCGTCGACAGCGCAGTCATCAAGAGCGCGCTCAGCGCACAAGGGGTCGTGCTCGGCATCACGCTTCCGGGATTTCACGGCTTGATTGGCAAGGAAGTCCAACCCGGACGACGGCTCGGAACCTAATTTTCCGACCGCGCGAAAGCGCACGCCGGAGTCGGAGGATTGTTCCACTCAGACGAATTGCCCAAGTACGGCATCACGCAAGGGGCGGTCGACGCGATACGCAAGGCGCTCGGTTGCGACGCGAACGACGGATTCATCATCGTCGCGGACAAGGAAGACAAAGCAACGATTGCAATGCACGCAATCATTTCGCGCGCGAACGAAGCGTTCCACGGCGTGCCCAAAGAGGTCCGCAAGGCGAACGACGACGGCACGACGACGTTTTTGAGAATGATGTCCGGCGCAGCAAGATTGTATCCTGAAACTGACTTGCGCCCAATCACGCTCACGAAAGAATTCCTCGCGAAAATCCCGATTCCCGAATTGATCGAAGTGAAAACCTCGCGCTACGAACAGTGGGGACTCGGGCACGACCTTGCCGAACTTGCCGCAAAATCCGAGAACCCTGAACTGCTGGAACGCTTTGTCAAACATTACCCCGGAGTCAAGCCGGCCTACATCGCGGAAATACTCTACTCCGCGGCAAAAACCATCAAACGACAGTTCAACATCGACATTTCTCCGACTGAGCAGGATTTCGATGCGCTGTTCAGCGCGCTGAACAACAACACCATCTCGAAAGAAAGCGTGCAAGAGATATTGAAGCAAGGCAAGCCAGTTTCGAGTATCATCAAGAATTATGCCGTCCTGTCGGACAAAGAGCTTCTCGCGGAACTGCAGCACATCGTCGTGGCGAACAAAGGGCTGCCGTTCAACGCCCTCATCGGCAAGGCGATGGCCAAGCTCCGAGGAAAAGCGTCCGGAGAGAAAATCTCAACCGAGCTCAAAAAGCTCGCTCAATAGCATCTATAACTTTCTTGTTTCCGATTGGCCCTTGGTACGTCTTGAACTTCTTCAGCAAAAAGGACGTTATCTGCATCGCGCCGATTTGAGGCGTGCGTTGGCCGAACCCCTCGCGCTCGAGCAAACGCGCGTTCAAATCCTGCTCAAACTGCTTTCGAACGGGTTCTGACAACACGGGCTTGCCGAGCACGATGGCTTCGCTCATCAACGAATACCCCCCGTTCATGATAACCGCGCGGCAGGAAGCAAGGTCATTGGCGAACGCTGATTCGTTGAACCGCTTGAACGTGACGTTCCCTTCAGTTCCTTCGCGATTCAGCCCGTACACGATGAACTTCGCCGGAACGGACTGCAACACCCGCAACAGGCGACGATTTGTCTTCGAGGTCTGGTAGACGAGAACGTGTTCGCCTAAAGTGGTTTCTCGCATGAGCTCCTTCCGGATAATCGGACCGACCAGCACCGTGTTTGGCGCTGACGGGGTCGAGAATGCCGTGACTACATGTCTTGTGGCGCGAGGGATGATCAGCCTCGTGATGAACTTTGTCTTGAACGATTCCCACCAGACGCTGCCCGGCAGCTGAAGCTTCGCGCGCATCATCAACTCTTGATTGCCAACGCTCACGATGGGAATCCGCAAAATCCAGCCCGCGTAGCAGGTATAGGCGTCAAAATCGGTCACGATGACGTCAGGCTTGAACGTGAAGGCTAGGACGAGCGTCTTGAGCAATGACCACAGGATGAACGGCGAAACGAGGATATGATACGCGAAAATGCCCGTGTTCGTGACGCTGTTGTTGCGGTAAATAATTTTCAAACAAGTGACGCGCGAAACCGAGAAACCTTTACTTTCCAGATATGACGCGGCGCGACTGCTTGAGACCACCTTGATCGTGTGCTGCTGCAAGTCATCAAGCAAGGCTTTCGCTCGCGTTGCGTGTCCCATGCCCTCGCCCGCGACGCCGTACAGAATCCTCATTTGGCCTCGATGAAATGCGCGATGAGCTCGGCCGTTTTTTGTGGGGCTCGCGCCGGAATCAAATGGTGCGATTTGATCTCCTTGTGCGTGACATGCGTGCGCTTCGAAATCCGGCGAAGCTCCATTTTGTTAATCAAGATATCTTTTGTGCCCGTCAACAGCAGGGTGGGCTGCGTGACTCGCTCAATCATAAGTTCGCGCTCCAATGAGCGCTCAACCGCAAAGGCATAATCCCTGATGTGGATGCCGAAGAGCTCCCAGAACGGGCTCAGCAGCGCAGGAATGTTATGGCCGTCGCGCATCAGCCTCAGGCTGCGCCGTCGAGGGAACAAGCTCACGGTCTTTCGGATAAACCGCATCACATCCATCCAACGCTCGCTCGCAAAAATGAGCGATTTTGATGAGGGACTTATCAGTACAATCTTTTTGACTCGTTTGGGGAAACGGTCGGCCAGCTCTACCGCGAATTGCGCGCCGATGGACATCCCCACTGGAATGAACTCGTCAATATTCTCGCGGCTCAATACTGCGATGACGTCGCGAACCATTCGCTCAAAAGAACATTTTCCAAACCCGGACAGTCCGTGGTTGCGCAAATCCATCGCGATGTAGGACTGTCCTTTGAACCGCTCAAGAATAGGATTCCACGCGGTAGCGTTGCTTCCCGCGCCATGCATAAACACGAGCGTCGGGCCCCTTCCCTTGTTCGCAACGTAATGGATGAGTGTGCCGTCAAAACTTGCCGCATAATCGACTGTCTTCATAACGCGCCCGAAGGGATTTGAACCCTCGACCTTAAGGTTAGGAACCTTACGCTCTATCCAAGCTGAGCTACAGGCGCAAATGGGGGCTCAAAGTCTCGGTAATTGAAGCGACCCTGGCAGGCTCGCGACATCCCCGGATGGGACAACCCCCTGTCGCTCGCGCCGGGCCGCAACGGATACGACTTTCTTGCGACGGAGGGTTTAAAAATCTTCTGCGGATTATCGACGATATGAAGCTCAAAGAACGGCCTGAAGACTTCGTCGTAGAAGAGAAAGGAACCTGGGCCACCGGAACCGGGCAGTATGCGCTGTTCACGCTCACCAAACGCGACATCGGCACGCTGGAAGCGGTCAAACTCCTGGCAGATGCGTGGCACATCCCTGCCAAGGACATCGGATACGCCGGCCTAAAGGACAAACGGGCCGTCACGACGCAAACGTGCTCCGCGAAAGTCCCTCGGCTCACGGTCGAGCGCACAAACATCCGCGGGATTGAAGCGAAATTCCTTGGAAACAGCGAACGTCCGGTGTCGCTCGGCAGCCACACGCTCAACCATTTCGTAATCACGGTGCGGGACATCGATTCGCTCCCGGAAAAGAAAACGCGGTTTCTCAATCTTTTCGGCGAACAGCGCTTTGGCAGCAAGAACGCCGAGATCGGAAAAACGATTGTGCTGGGCGACTACAAAAAAACGCTTGCGCTGCTGCGTGAGATGAACCTGCCGGAAACACAGGAGATAGAACAGCATATCGCGAACGAACCCACTGATGTGCTAGGCGCGATAAAACGCCTGCCGCTACGATTACTCCGACTATTTGTGCACGCCTACCAAAGCAAGCTCTGGAACGGCATGGCCAGCTTCGACGCTCCGGAACAGCTGCCCATCATCGGCTTCGGCTCGGACACGAGCGACCCGTTCGTGCGGAAACAGCTCGCGAAGGAGGGATTGACGCCGAGAAGCTTCGTGCTGAAATCTTTCCCCCAGCTAAGCGAGGAAGGAACCGTCCGAAACACGTTTGTTGACGTCAACGACTTGTCGATCGGCAAACTCGAGAAAGACGAGATTTCGGGACGGAAGAAAGTCACGGTGAGATTCACGCTTCCGCCAGGAAGCTACGCCACAGAAATAATCCGGCAACTCTTCACAGAACCTTAAGAATATCCTTGAACACGTTGTCCGGCGCTTTCGTGCCGTCGATGACGTGCGAGATTTTTCTTGGCTTGTAGTATTCATGCAACGGCTCGGTCTCGTCATGGTACAGCTCAAGACGCTTCTTGATCGCTTTCGGCGTGTCATCCTCTCGTTGGATGAGCTTCCCGCCGCAGCCGCACTTCTTCGCGCTCGCGTCGTATATCTTGTGGCACTTCGAGCAAATTCTTCGCTGGCCCAACCGTTCCACCGCAATCTTATCAGAAATTTCAAGGAATATGACCGCATCAGGCTGGTCAATCTCGTCCAAAAACTCGGCTTCGGCAAGGTTGCGCGGATAGCCGTCAAGAATCCAGCCGTCCTGAACGTCCGGTTCTGCGAGGCGGGCTTTGACGATTTTGTTCGGAATCGCGTTCGGCAACAGCTTGCCCTCATCGATGATTTTGCGGATTTTGATTCCTGTCGGCTTCAAGGATTCGTCGCGAATCAATTGGCCGACATCAATGTGCACAATCGAGAAATGCTCGGCTAATCTTTGCGCCTGCGTGCCCTTTCCCGAGCCCTGCGGCCCAAGAACGATGAGCTTCATCCAAGATATCCGAGATCTTCGTTGCGGCTCTCGGCCTCTTTCCAGGATGACTTCATCGTGCGGATGAGCGGCAAAAGCCCAGACCGCAAACGGTCCCAGTCGGCGTGCACGAGCTTGATGAGCTCGGCGTCGGACTTCTCCTCGTTCAAAAGCGTGGCTTCGGTCAACTGGCGCCAATGCACCATGACCTCCTTGATGAGCGCGAACGCCTTCGTCTTGTCGGCATCCCCGAAGAACCCGCTTTCCAGCATGCTCTTGACGTTGTTCGGGTCAGGCTGGCAGATAGTATCGAGAATGCTCGCGGCGAATTCTAATCGGTCCTGAATTCGGTGACGGACTTCGCGGAGCACGTTGTCTTCATGCTCGATTCCCGCCAGGTCGAAATCCTTGTCGAGCTGGTCGAACGTCGGAAGGTTGTACTTCTTGCGCGCGGCCTCGTATGCGTCACGGAAAGTCATAAGCTTACGCTCAGCCCTTGTCTATTTAAGGATTATGGGCGAAACATAAAGATTTAAAAACTGATTTAGGGCGAATAGACACATATAACGCCCCCATAGCATAGACGCTCTAGCCCTTAAGAAGTGCTAGAACCCCAACCGCAAGACATCGGGAAACCAAAGGTTTCCCAAATCAACACAATCAACAATCATCCACGCCCCCATAGCATAGTAGCTATTGCGGCAGTTTTGTAAACTGCAGGTCGCCGGTGCAACTCCGGCTGGGGGCTCTTTATTTCTTCAACACATTAAAAAATAAATATCAGAAAAATTCTTTCCCGAACATCTTCTGCTCAAGGCTCCACTTCTTCGCGCCGTGCGCGAACGCCAGGAGAAAGATGAACCCGAACATTATTGCGGGAATGCCCATGTTGACGATCGGATTCCAGCCGCCAACAGACACGTGCCCGATGTAGTACGCGACCGCCATCATGATGACGCCGAAGAACGACGCCAGACGCACGAGCACGCCCGTCACGAGCGAAAGCCCAATCATGACCTCAAACAGTCCCGCGAACCAAATCATTGTTCCAAAAGCCGCCGCTCCGCCAGGCATCCCCCAGAGTCCAAACAGCTTCATAGTGCCGAGCGCAAAGAACAGCGCGCCTGACGCGACGCGCACAAACGCGTAGATTGAATCCTTGTGCTTTGTTTCCATCAATGCCATATTGTTTCCTCCTACTCATCCACGATAACTTTGAATCCACCGACCGCCATGCGCTTCATGTCGAACGGCATGGGCTGACCTTGCTGCGGCATTAATTCCGGCTTCTTCATCATTTTCGCCGCGATGGCTTTGAGCTGCGCTTTTGACTTGTAAATGATAAACGCAAACACCACCGTCTCGCCGGCTTTTGCGCGCGCCATTTTTTTGAACTTCAACGATGACCACTTGAAATTGAGCTCGTCGCCAGCGCATTCATAATACCCAATAACGCCCTGCTTACGCATCCACGCCCCCATTTTTCGGGACATTGCGCAATATTCCGGAAGCTTGCTTTTCTTGACCGGCAACACAAAACCCTGAACATACGTCATAGAGCACCTCGTTTCATTACTACATATAGTTCTTCTTTCCTTCCAAGCACTTTTGCACGACGGTTTTTATTCTTTTCTCTCGTGTCGCGTCCGTTTTCGCGGAATACACCCACCAGAGGAAGAGCTTTTTCGACGATGGCGACAATTTCTTGAAATGTTTGAGCGCAAGCGGGGCTTTGCGCAGCGCAGACATCAATGCAGGCGGCGTCTTGGTGGGATAACTATGGTCGATCGTCTTTTTCTTCAACCCTTCCTCGTACCGCTTGAGCCCGGCAGGAGTCATCTTCCCCTCAGCAATCATCTTCTTCGCGTAATTTAACGTGTTACTGCTCCAACGAGCGTTGTCCGTTCGCTTGCGGAAGCAGACCATATACGTGTCCGCGTCTAATTTCTTGATGGTGGTGTCAATCCAGCCGAAACAGATGGCCTCATGCATCAGCTCGAGGTGCGGAATGTACGAGTGACCAACATGTTTTTTGTGCTTGACCACCAGAACGGCCGATTCAGTAGCATGGTGTTTCTGGAGCCAATCGCGCCATTCGGCGCGCGTGTGCGGCGTGCATTTAAGCATGCTTGCCGAAAAAGCTCCGGAATTTATATTCTGTTGCTTTATCGCAAATCCGTAAGCCTAATAAACCCTTTTCTGTTAACGGCCGTCATGCCAACAGACCATAATAGAATGAACAAAGTGCGACACGCGCTCAAGGAACAGATTGCAATCCTTGAATTCAAGTGCAAAGACGGCAACGCGAGCAAGGACGAGATGAAAGAGCTTGCGAAATTGAAAAGAAAGCTCGGCTAATCACGTCGTGTATCTGTGCAAATTAAGGAATCCCGCGATGGTTTTCTTGAATTGCGCGATGTCGGACTTGATTGTCCCCTCGAATCCGCCCGTCAATGACTTGTAGATGTATCTGTCGTAAATAGCCCGGAAGAAGAGAAAGACCGGCTTCGATTCCCAACGGTCTTGGTAGTCCGTCTGCAGTATTCCTGACATCGTGATTAATACTGTTCCTTGATTGAGCTTCTGTTTTTTACCTTCAGGGGTTTCGAGCGTGACGTCTTTCAGGTTGCTCATCTGGATCCTGAATTTGAGCAGGCTTTTCGCGTAATCCGTCAACTCCTTGCTCGGCGTGAGCTCAAGCTCGACAAACTTCCCCTCGGGCCGGGCGCTTTCGACGTGCTTTGGCTCGATGCGGAAATAGCCCTTGTCCAGCAGCCATTCGTCAATCAAACGATACAGTTCGGAAACAGAAAAGACCCCTTCGTACTGGATGCGCTCATTGTTCACGATAAGATTGTCTTCTGGCATCAGCGCGCCTCAAACTGCAACAAATTACGTATAGCCCGGTGGAGTTTAAAAATGGTTAGTCCGACTTCGTACTTGTAGACCTTATTTATCTTATTATTGAGAATGTACTTGTGGTAGACCTTTCGGACGGACTGCAAAAAAGAAGTTTTTTCGAAACGCTTCGCGTAGTCCAGCTCGACTTCACCTGAAATCCCGATTTTAACTCTGCCTTGCTGCATTTTCTGCTTCTGACCGTCACGGACGACCTCAACATCGTTCATTTCAAGGATAACGATCTTGATTTCGATAATGAATTTCGCGTACGCATCGACTTTCTTGTCCGCTTTTAGTTCTAATACGAGCTCTGCGCCGTCGCCGCCGACCTTGTTTTCGTAGCCCGGCTCAAAGACAAAGTATTCCTCATCACCCAAAAAACTTCGTATCAAAATTTGCAGCTGACGCAGGCTGAACACGCCCACATGATGGGTTGATGTTTCCGGGATAGACTCTTTGATTGGCATTAGGTCATGTCTCGCTTCGGGAAGAACTCATTCGTCTCCTTCTCAGGCAGGAACGTGTCCAACTTGAGGTAGACCTTGATTGCTTCCTGGAATCGTGAAACGTCCGTAAACAACGCGATCTCGTGGTTCTTGCGCACGTTCTTGAGGAATATCTTGAAGATGAAATCCTTGAAGTGCGAGCCAATCCAGTGCTTGCTCACGGCCCCTTCCGGATCTTCGGTGAGGTAGCCTGTCAGCGTAACTTCAACCTCTCCCTTATCGGCCTTGAACTTCTTGCCGTTCATAACGACTTCCACTTCTTTTTGTCCGAGGACATGAAAATCGACATCAATATCATATTGATAGAGTTTCGCGAAGCTTCGCGTGTCTGTTTTTGTCAGGCGCCATCGCAACGTGATTTCACTACCAAATGAACGCTCGATGTGTTCGTACAGAATCTCCTTGAAATCCTCGCTCGCGCCGCAGTATTTGTTGTCCAACGCCCACTCGTGCATCAGCTTGTAGAGGTTGCCCCACGAGTAGACATCCTTGTACAGCACCACCATTCGGGCAATCGTATCCCCTGTTCTCCGAAGAGTTAGCTTGGGCTCGGGCATGAGGAATCCTCCGGTTATTTCATTTATAAGACTTTCTCAGCCCTCAAGCTTTATATAGGGTCACTCAGGAGTGACTGTATGCTCATCGGCGTTGTGGGAAAGGCTAATGTCGGCAAATCGACCTTCTTCAAATCGATCACTCTGGCTGATGTGCTGATCGCGAACTATCCGTTCGCGACCATCGACCCGAACAAGGCGTTCGCGTTCGTCAGAATCGATTGCGTTGACAAGGAATTCAAAGTGCAGTGCAACCCGCGGTTCGGAAGCTGCATCAACCATCAGCGCTTCGTGCCCGTTGAAGTGATGGACGTTGCGGGATTAGTTCCGGGCGCGCACCTCGGCAAAGGGATGGGGCTTACCTTCCTAGATGACTTGCGACAGGCGGACGCATTTGTCCACGTTGTTGACATGGCAGGCTCAACAAACGAGAAAGGGGAGCCGGTCGAACTCGGCAGCTACGACCCGGCGAACGACATCCGATTCCTTGAAGTCGAACTTAACATGTGGGTGCTCAGCATCATCAAGCGCGGCTGGGAAAAGATTGCGCGAGCCCTACAGCAAGAAAAAGGAACCGCGGTAAAGGCGTTGGCAAAGCAGCTTTCTGGATTGAACGTCTCCGAAGCGCTCGTCGAAGAGCTGATGAAAAAGCTCAACCTCCCGCTCGACCGGCCGGCAGAATGGACCGACGAACAGCTCATCGAGCTTTCGGTGCTCGTGCGCAAGCGCAGCAAGCCCATGATCATCGCGGCCAACAAGATGGACCTCCCGACCGCGAAAGCGAACCTGGAACGTATCAAGAAAGAATTCCCCGATCAGTTGATTCTCCCTGTCAGCGCGGAAGCTGAATTGACCTTACGCAGCGCGGCAAAAGGCGGACTGATTGACTACATCCCAGGCGACGCCGACTTCACCATCAAAGGAAACCTCAACCCGAAGCAAAAAGAGGCGCTCGAATACATACGCACGAACGTCCTGAAGCAATGGGACGGAACGGGCACGCAGAAGATACTGAACGCAGCCGTATTCGACCTTCTGAAATTCATGGCAATCTTCCCGGGCGGAATGAGCAAGCTCGCGGACAAGGACGGCAACGTGCTGCCGGACTGCTTCTTGCTTCCTCCGGGCTCAACCGCGTTCGGATTCGCCGCGAAAATCCACACGGACTTGGCGGACCACTTCATCGCGGCAATGGACGTCAAAACGCGACGGAAGATCGGACGAGAAACGCTCTTGAAGCACCGCGATGTTATCGAGATACTGACTAGTAATTAATTCTCGTTTTCTTGTAAGGAGTACGCCACGCTTTGATAATTTCGTGCCAAAGCACAATACTGCAAAGACCGCCAATGAGCGCGCCTTTCCAACTGAGCAACCAAACTCCCATAATGAATCCGATAGTTGAGAGAATGGCAAATAAGATCATGCAAATGAACGCAGCCCATTCATGCCGTCGCATAAATTCAGAAGAGAATTTGGACATAGTAATATAATTCATTAATTAATTTATTAACTCTTCGCTATCGGCGCGTTCATTTCAATTGTCCCCAAATTCTTGTCTACGATGATGAAACCAGTAACTCTATTCTTGCCCAAATGCTTCGACTTGTAGAGCGCCCTATCCGCCTCTTTAATCATGAATTCCGGAGAGACTGACGAATTCATGCACGTGGCGACCCCTAAACTAATCGTCGTCTTGCGGTTTGGGAATGCGTGGCCGTCAACTGCCTGACGAACTCGTTCGGCTACTGCGATGGCGTGCTCGGGCTTGGTCTCCGGCAGCATGACGACAAACTCTTCACCACCATATCGGCAGCAGCTGTCGATACTTCCCACGGCGTCGCGCAGCACCTTGCCTAATTCTGAAAGCAGCTTGTCCCCCTCAGGATGACCGTACGTGTCGTTGTAGCTCTTGAAGTTGTCGACGTCAAAAATGATCAGACTGGTAGGACGCTTGAACTTAGCCGCACGAGTCACTTCATTCTTGAATGTCTCGACGAAATAATGCTTGTTGTACAGATTGGTGAGCTTGTCCGTGACGGCGGTTTCCTGCGCAAGCTTATACCTTGCGGCAGCCGCTAACGCAACTTCAACACGTTTGCCGAGCGCGAACACGACCTCCTCGAACGCACGCAAATTCGTTTCGGGTTTGCCATACAGCACCAGCATCCCTTTCGTGTTGCCGTCCCACACGATCGGCACGGCAAGTATGCTGTTCGCGAGCTCATGCGACTGCGACAACTGGCCAAGCATGAAATCATTCCTTACGTCTCCAAGAAACAGCGGCGTTCGACTGTTACTCACATGGGCCCAAAGCGCGTCTTCCACCGGCTTAGCTGCGGCATTACGCGTCTCCAAGAACGAAAATCGCGCCGAATCATTACCGTGGCGGACGCTGCAGTCCTCGATCGGAAACGTCTTCATGCAGAAGTTCAGCGTCGTGTTGAGGATTTTCGGAACGTCGAACGTCGCGTTCACTTGGTTCAAAAACTCGAACAGCACGTTCAACTGCTGCAACTCCTTGCGGTCTTTCGATCTATCGGAAGCTATTTTCGGCAACGTGACCGCGAACGTCTCCAACAATAACTTGATGATGTTGAGCTGGTGCGCTCCTTGCACGGGCAGCTTCGGAATCTCGTCGACAAGCTCGTCCGCGTCAAGCCCGATCAACCGGGCGGCCTTCATGGCAGCGTCATCCAGACGCTGGTCGGTGCGGATGCTTTCGACCATCAACGCGCCGACCTTCTTATCATTGATGATAATGGGAACGGAAACAGAATACAATCCCGCGTGGCACGAATCTTGGTAAATGCCTGACGCTTTCACCGCCCAATCCTGACGGCACAATGTGCAGAACTGCCCGCCTTTCTTTTCCACTAATGTGCAGAAGAATGGAAACGTGCCCGACTTGAATACGATCTGGCCTTTCAAGTCAACCGCGACAACGGGCAGTCCAATCGAGGCAGAAAGCCGATCTTGCACCAACTGCCACGTCGGGGCATCCACGAGGTCTCGCATGGAATAATGTGCAGAACGCTGTTTTAAAAGGATTTAGCGGATGGATTAGCTATCCGAGTCAATCACGCCTCGCGCGAGGTCCGTGATGAGCGTTCCCATCGTTTTGAACGTCTCCGCGACGTCCAACAATCCTAATTCTGCGAGCTTTCCGGCTTTTCCGGCGAGCCCTTCACGTTTGCGGGCGACGCTTTCCGCAAGCGTTCGGTCCGTCGTGAACTGGGCCTTGATTGCGTCAAGATACAATAATTCGAGCGCGGCATAAGTCTCGCGGACTTGCGTCTGATGCTGTTTGCTCAATTTTCCGCACAGTTTCGCGGCGTTCTTGATCGTGTCGCCGAGATTTTCCAACGTATTTGCGGTCAGCCAAGAGCCCAAGACTTTATCGTTCGTCAACTGCACTTGCTGCGCCATGATCGGGTCCTTCAAACTACCTTTCAACAAGCGATACAGCAAGAAATACATTCGGTTCATGTCATAATCACGGAGCACGACGCTTTCCGTCAATGCAGGGTTATCAAGACTTGAGATTCCGTCCTTGAACATCGAGCGCACGGTCATGTCCATTCTTCGGATGGTTTTCTCAACCGAGACTTCCTTCAGGTTGAGCATGTCCTGCGCAACCAACAGCGTCGGCGTCTGCTCCACAATCTCAAGCGCGGCAAAGTCGCGAAGCAATCTTCGGATTTCTTTTGCCTTTTCGTGCAGCGTGTCGCCCGTGAACCGCAGCATCGTGTAATTGTTCACGTACGCGCTCGTCAGTTCGCGGCCGATGGTCTCGATTGTTTTCTTGTCCACATCCAGAGTTTTCTCGCGGACAGTGCTTGTCGCCGTCGTAAGATCCGGTAAGATAACCAGGGCGTGGTCGCGCGGCTGAAGATAGATAGTGCTTCCTTTGGTCAGCTTATGCTGGTCAAGCCATTCCTTCGGCAAAGACACCGTATGGCTGCTGGGACCGGCTTTTACGAGCTTACGGACATGCATGTTTCGTCACCTTTTTATCAATGAATAACGTACTAAACGTATTCTTAAGATAAGAAGTACGTTAAAGCTATATTAAAGTTGCGCCTAATATAGTTTATCCTTATGCAAACGCATGGGGATAACGCGAGAGAAAAAATGAAACACACAATACAGGCGGCGAGATAGGCTCGCAACGCACATTGCCTATCCGCTGATTGGACGACCCTGAGTGCACCACCGCTAAACGGGTCGCCTACCTTTTTTCATTTTATTTTTCGCACTAGCGCACATGCACAATGTGCGTCACAATCGTTGGCGCGAAAGGCCGAAAGGCCTGGTCGCAGACCGTTGCCGGATAGCGGCCACGGTTCCTACCTCACCGGGCGGAAGCACTCCGCCCTCCTTTTATGCTCACCAACCCCCCCTCGGCGCGAATAGCGAACTCATTCTCCTTCGCGCCTCTTTTTATCCTCCTCCTCGCTTACGCCCTCCTGTTCGACCGGGCGAATTTCGTCGAGACCCTCTATAATTTGGTGCATCGACATGCTCATTACTGACGCTTCGCTGCTCGCGAAGTTCGATGCATTCATCAAGAAAATAACTCCATCCGATGTTCTTGGATTATTTCATGACGCGGACTCGGACGGAATCTCCTCAGGCGCGCTAGTCGCGACGGCCATTCAAAGGATACGAGGAAGGCTGCCTGATGTCCGTCTATTCCCAGCAGGCGCGTCGCACACGATCCGCGACGAAGACGTCGCGAACCTCCGAAAAGCCGGCGTGACAAAGTTCATCTCCTGTGATGTCGCGCTCGACAACATGCCCGAGGTTGCAGAAAAAATAGCAAGTTTTGCTGACGTGCTGATTATCGACCACCATGCGTTGTACAAGCCATTCAAAGCAAAAAATATCCTCCTCATCAAGCCCCAACTCTACACCGATCTTCCGAAGCCGAGCCAATACTGCACGAGCAAGATGGCCTATGACCTCTTTTCGCGGCACGTCAACCTCGAGGACAAAGACTGGCTTGCTGTGGCTGGATGTATCTCGGACATCGCGGTCGAGCCCTGGAAGGAATGGGTCAAATCAGTCTTCAAAAAATACAACCTGCCGATGAACAAGGATTTGTTCAAGACAAAACTTGGGCAAGTCGGAATCTACATCAACGACACGGCATCGTATGACACAAATGAAATTCACAAGGCATTTACCGCGGCCGTCGAGGCAAAAACGTTCAAGGAGCTGCTCGACTCACCAATCAAAAAGTACCACGCAATCATCGAAAAGGAAATCATCAAGTGGACCAAGCACATCAAAACAAAAGGAGAATGGCATCCCGAACTGAAGCTCGTATTCTACCAAGTCACGCCAAAATATTCGGTAAAGAGCGCCGTGACGACGATTCTCGGACTCAAATACAAAAAAGAAATCATCGTCGTTTCCGCGCCTGAGCACAACAAAGTCACAATATCCCTGCGGTGCAACGACCAACATGTCGCGGTCAACAATCTCCTTGTTGAAGCGCTCAAAGGATTGCCGGACGCGTCCGGCGGCGGACACATCCCGGCAGCCGGCGGAAGATGCAACGTGAAAGACTATCC
Source organism: uncultured Methanosarcinales archaeon (assembly GCA_964550175.1). GTDB lineage: Archaea > Nanobdellota > Nanobdellia > Woesearchaeales > ARS49 > DSQK01. The sequence continues at coordinate 455,301 of CAZJXP010000001.1, forward strand.
TACTGTAAAAGACAACATCATGCGATTGCTACGAGAAGGATTTACCGGACTTTAGGTTTCTTGCTCATCACGCTTGGCACGTCAACCATGTACTTGCCTTCGGCGAGTTTGAAGATCAACGGTTCGTCGCGGAACAATTTCGCAAGGTCAAGCTCGTATTTGCCGGGCGCAACCATGCGCACGCTTTCAAAATCAAGAATGACCGGCTCTTCCGGATCTTGCCCGAGCATGAGAAAAACATCCTGCTCCATACGGAACTTCTGCTCCGGAGTCAAATTCAACGCGACTTCTTTCTTTGCGGCGTCCAAACGAGATTGCTTGATGTAAAAGAACAGTTTTCCGCCGCAGACGCAGCCCGACAACAATTCTTTCGAACCGTCCGGATAGAACGTGCTGCAACGAACGCATTGGTGCGGCATCAGAACCCCATTATCGTTTTGCCTTCTTCTTGTCGCTGGTGAATAATTCGATCTTGTTCGGGTCCTTCTTTATTTTCTTGACAATGCTCGCCGGGCCGACAATCGTCAACCCAGTGCGGTTGCCAAGAATGAAACTCGCGACATTGTCCAAGAAAGCCCCGCTGTTACTCGGATTGATGACGGCCAACTCGATGCCGCGGAACTCCTTGTTAATCTCTTCCATTGTGGCTTGAATCAGCTCGGCTTCCTCCTCCTTCTTCAATCTGCCCTGCAGCATCACGATCTTGTTCTGCTTCGCGACATTGAGAATCTTGCGAATCCTGCCGACGCTCGTGAGTCCGTCGATTTCGCTGTAGGGCATCAGTTGTATCGTTACCATGTTTACCTCTTTGCGAGCTTAAACAGGTGCTCATAGAACTCGTCCATGTTCTTGCCTGTTCGCGCAGACACTCCTATCACACCATACTGGGGGAACGCCGTCTCGACGCGCTTCATCTTCGAACGCTTGAGGTCGACCTTGTTCGCGACCACGAGCACAGGAATGTCCCGCGCCTGCAGATTGCCGAGAATCGTGACGTTGACCTGGCTGAACGGGTCTTGTGTGGAGTCGAGCACGACGATGACCGTGTCGACTTCATCGAGCCACTTGATGCTATCAATAACTCCCTTCGTGGCTTCGCGAGCGCGTTTCTTTGCCGTTTTCTCGTTCATGCCGTGCTTCATGAAATCTTCGAAATCAATCCGCGTGGCGATGCCCGGCGTATCAATGAGATTAAATTGCAACTCCTTGCCATCTTTGCTCTTGATGACGACGCTTTCCTTCATCTGGATTTCGCGCGTCTCGTGAGGAATCTGAGAAACCGAGCCTAATTCTGTGCCGAGCCAGTCAAGGCAGATGCGGTTGGCTAACGTGGTTTTGCCGGAGTTCGGAGGACCATAGAGGCCGAGCTTGAAATTCTTGCGCAGTCCCCACCCCGAAAAAAGTTTCTTCAACCAATCAAACATGCAAACACCACTTTCAGTCGAAGAAGCCGGAGCGTCCTTTTTATAGATTTCTATTCTGCATAGTGAACTGAGATTCAATCACGAACGATTTGAAAAAAGAGAATAAAAAAGACAAAAAAAAGCAGTTAGACTTACGCTCGAGCCATCTTTGCGCGAGAAACGTGGCCGTTCTTGTCAACGAAGTACAAGTAACCGACACTCTTCTTGACGCCGACCTTAGCGACCTTTTCGGGCTTGCTCTTCGCGCCCTTCTTTCGGCCACGGGCCATCTTCGCTCGAGAGACGTCTCCGCTCTTGTCGACGAAGTACAGGAATCCGCCCTGCTTCTTAACACCCACTTTTGCAACCAATTCTGCCATGGAAAACCCTCCTTTTTTGTTCAATGATCGGGAAAACGCTTCCCCCGTTCTCGACGATAAACGGAGGTTGTTTATAAAACTTTCGAACGAGTATCGACGTGGAAAATCACTTCGAACGGCGCTTTACGGACGTTTTCCGTCGAGAAACCGGTTCACGGACGCGTTTCAGAAACTTTTTCGCTTTTTCTGCGCGAGCCATATCGCTCTCAAAACGCTTCGCAAGCTCTTGTTCAGTCGGAATCTTCTCTTGGGCGAGCCGGTCAGCTTCTGCCATTATCTTCGCAATATCAACCCTTTTTGCCATATATCCGCTTGAGCGCGGGAGATTTAAGTAATTTATGGTTTGCACCCGCCAAATCATTAAATAGCGCCCGACCGACGGAAAAAACATGACGAAAGGGATGGTGGTGTCGGGCGGTTTCGGCGGGATTCTCATCAGGACGAAGCGCGACAAACCGTTCGAGCTCGGCGAGCTCCTTATCACGGAAACGCCCGCGGGCAAGATTCTGCTGCACGTGTACGATCTTGCGTACGGCTCGCAACTGAGCCAACAACATCTCGAACTCGTTTCAGGACTGAAGCTTGAGGAAGACGAAAGTCTCGGGCTCATGGACCCGCACCTGCGCAATTATGTTTTGGCGAAGGCGCAAGGGCTCGTCACGATCGCCGGAAAAAACGCAACGGCCTGCAAAAGCCTTCCGTCGATGTTTGCGCCCGTGCGCGCGATAACTCCTGAAGACATCACCTTTCTTACGGCGCCGCCGACGCCCTTGTTCGTCGGCAACCTGCGGTCGGGCAGCACCGTGCTCGACGTTCCCATCTATCTCAACGGCAAAGATGTGCTGAGCCATCACGTGTTAATTTCAGCGACAACCGGCAAAGGAAAAAGCAACCTCGCGTACGCCATGCTGTGGGACCTGTGCGGAAAAGACTATGCTGGGATGCTTGTGCTTGATCCGCACGACGAATATTATGGACGCGCAAAGCTCGGGCTGAAAGACCACGCCAACCGCGACAAAGTAAGTTATTACTCCCCTGACCCTGTGCCCGGCGGACGGACGCTCAAGCTCAATCTTTCCCTGGTGCAACCGCACCATTTCGACGGCGTGATGCCCTGGAGCGATGCCCAGCGCGAATGCCTCACAGCATATTGGAAACGCCACCCGAACGACTGGATCACGCAGATTCTCACGGGTGAAAAGATCGACGGATTCATGGAAGGGACGCTCGCGGTCGTCAAACGAAGATTGCAGCAATTGCTCGACCTGAACGTCATCGATGAAAAATTGACGGCGTCAGGAGTGTTTGATTTGCATGCTGGACAAACGACCGTGAGCGACATCGTGCGCGACCTTGAGAATGCAAAAATCGTCATCATCGACACGAGCTCGTTTGCCGGCCCGGTCGAAATCCTTATCGGAAGCTTAATCGCGTCGGAAGCGTTCCAACGCTACAAACGCTGCAAGCAAGACGGCAGCCTGAAGGACAAGCCCGTCATCAGTATCGTGCTCGAGGAAGCGCCACGAGTATTGGGCAAGGATGCGCTTGAACGCGGCGGAAACATCTTCAGCACGCTCGCACGCGAAGGCCGGAAGTTCAAGATCGGACTTGTCGCAATCACGCAACTGCCTTCGCTCATCCCGCGCGACATCCTCGCGAACATAAACACCAAGATCATCCTCGGAACGGAGATGAAGCCAGAGCGGCAGGCGCTCATCGAAAGCGCGGCGCAGGATTTGTCCGAAGACGACCGCACGATCGCGAGCCTGAACAAAGGGGAAGCCCTCATCACGAGCACGTTCGTCGCGTTCGCGACTCCGATAAAGATTCCGCTTTTCGAGACGATTGCGCAAATTCCAAAAACGCCGCGCTCGTTCGCGGGGGTAAACCAATGAAATTTGCCCATGTCGCGGACGTTCATTTGGGAGGCTGGCGCGACCCCATCATGCGCGAACTGAACACGCGGGCATTCGTGACGTGCATCGACCGAATCATCGCGGAACAAGTCGACTTTGTGCTGATTGCCGGCGACCTGTTCAACACCAGCATGCCCTCGGTCGACTGCCTCAAAGTGGCTGTGCACAAGTTCAACGAGCTCAAACGCGCAAATATTCCCATCTATCTCATTCCAGGATCCCATGACTTCAGCCCGAGCGGAAAGAGCATGCTTGACGTGCTCGAAGAAGCCGGGCTGTTCATCAACGTGGTCAAGGGCGACGTTGTCGACGGAAAGCTCAACCTGAGATTCACGACCGACCCGAAGACCGGAGCGAAAATAACCGGGATGCTCGGCAAACGCGGCGGACTTGACAAGCACTACTATGACGACCTGAACCGCGAACCGCTCGAGCGAGAGGCCGGATTCCGCATATTCATGTTCCACTGCGCGCTCCAAGAGGCAAAGCCGAAAGAGCTCGCGCAAATGGAAGCGATGAGCGTTTCGTTGTTTCCGAAAGGATTCGACTACTACGCGGGCGGCCACGTGCACGTCGTAGAACGCATCGATCTCGGGACGCACAAGAACATCATCTATCCTGGGCCGGTGTTCCCGAACAGCAATGGCGAGCTGGAGAAACTCAAGCACGGAACGTTCGTGCTGTACGACAACGGCACAATCAAGCATATCCCAATCGAACTGCATCCGGTCGTGAGCATACGCCTCGATGCGACGGGGTTGACTCCGTCTGTTGCTGAGCAAAAACTGCGTGACCTGCTGGCCGTAAGCGTTGTTGGAGCTATCGTCACGTTGCACGTGTCCGGCACGCTCAGTGCAGGAAAACCAACCGACATCAACATGAATGACCTCGTGCAAAACACGATGGATCGCGGAGCACGCATCGTGCTGAAGAGCACCTCCGCCCTGATGAGCGAGGCGTTTGAACAGATTTCTGTCGCAAAACAATCGGTTGAGGAGATTGAGCTCGCGCTCATCCGCGAGCACGCCAAAGGCACGGTGTTCGACATCGACCGCGAAAAAAACTTGTTTTCATCGTTAATGCAGCTGTTTTCGGCGGAGAAAGACGAAGGGGAAAAATCGGCGGACTACGAGAAGCGACTCACTTCTGATGCGCAGCGCGTGTTCGGGTAGGCCAGTCCTCGCGAATCGGCTTGCCTAATTTTGCTGTCCAGCGCTTGACTAAATGGACATAAGATTCCTTTCTCAGCCAAGTTTTGCCGTGCAGACATTTCGTCTCGACGCCATCCTTGATGAACTCTACGAACAGCTTGATTTTGCCATCTTTTCGCTGCTTAGCGTACACCCGCTGGCCAATCTTCATCACGTCGCCAAACAACAGCACTTCCAACGGAGACTCGTTCTTGCGCATGCGCTTGAAGAATTCGTGGCGCAAATGCTCGAACTTGCTCACGATGATTTTTCGCTCCTTGTACACAAACAACATGACAATGAGGAATATCGCGAACAGCACGCCAAAAATGATGTCGAACTGGCGGATCCACGTGATCATCTTCGGGATGAATCGCCCAAACCAAAAGCCCATCAACACCATGAGCGGCACCCAGACCAATGCGGCAATCGTGTCCCAAATGAGGAACTCTTTCAACGGCATCTTTGTCGCGCCGGCCGCAATCGGGAAAAACACCCTGATGCCTGACAAGAAACGCGAAAAGAATATCGTCTTGCTCCCGTGACGCTCGAAATACGATTCCACCTTCTTGAATTTCTCTTCCGAAAGCAAACGCTTGAACAACTTGCCGCCATGATGCCCGATGCCGTAGCCAATCAGATCACCAAGAATAACTGAAATCAGCGACACGACAATCGCGCCGAAAATGTTCATGTACCCGAGCGACGCGACCCAGCCGGCCGCAAGCATCACGATTTCTTCCGGAAACGGAATGCCAATGCTTCCAATCAGAATCAAGATGACAATCGCGAAGTAGGACACTTCCGTAAGATAATTGACAAAGAACTCGAGGAGCGCCATTAGGGCGTCGAACGCTTGATTGTTCGCGGGAACGGAATCGCGTCGCGGATGCTTTCGAGCTTGCAGACCCAACGGACCACACGCTCAATGCCGAGACCGAATCCGGAGTGAGGGACGCTACCGAACCTTCGAAGGTCGAGGTACCAGTTATAGTGCTCGACCTTTTCGCCAGATTTCTTCAATTTGTTAATGAGGATGTTGACGTCCGTCTCTCGCTCACTGCTACCAATGATTTCGCCGTATCCTTCCGGCGCGAGGACGTCGCAGCATTTGACGACGCGAGGGTCGTTCGGGTCGTCCTTCATGTAGAAAGCCTTGACTTCCTTCGGATAGCCCGTGACCCAGAGCGGCTTGTCAAAATGTTTCACGAGCGCTTCCTCTTCAACTGTTCTGAGGTCCTTGCCCCAAGGAATCTCGATGCCGTCCTTGTGCAGCATCTCGACGGCTTCCGTGTAAGTAATTCTTGGGAACGGCGGCTTAATCTTTTCCAAATCGCGGTAATCACGACCTAAGATGGTAAGTTCTTCCCGACAATGCTTCGCGACGTGCTGACAAATTGCGGTGATCAATCCTTGCTCCAACGCAATGAGCCCTTCGAAATCTTGCCAAGCCGTCTCGCCTTCCAAATGCCAATACTCAGTCAAATGACGATTGGTCTTGCTCGGCTCAGCACGGAAGCTCGGCGTGAGCGCCCAGACCTTTTCGAGCGAAAAAATCATCGCCTCAAGATACAACTGCGCGCTCTGGCTCAGGAACACGTCCTCGCCGAAATAGTCAACATGAAAGAGGGTCGAGCCTCCTTCGCATGAGCTTCCCGTGATGATCGGCGGAGTTGTTTCAAAATAACCCGCGCTGTCAAAATAATCCCGTACTGCCTTCAACACCTGGGCTTTCACTTTCCAGACAGCCGTCAATTCCCGGCTACGAATCCACAAGTGGCGCTTGTCGAGCAAGTCCTCAGTAGATTGGTCCTTCGTGATGGGGAAACGCTCGGCGCGGTGGACGACGTTCAGATGGTCGACCTCGACCTCAAAGCCCGTCGGAGCGCGCTTGTCCTCTTTCAGCGTACCGGAAAGCTCGATTGCGCTTTCGATAAGGATTGTTTCAGCCGCTGCCCAGATTTCGGGCGTGACCTTGTCCTTCTTGATGACGCACTGGATGATGTTAGTACGGTCTCTCAAGACGACGAACGCGAAAGCGTTGCTCTTTCGTTCTCGATAGACCCAGCCGCGCAAATGCACCTTGCCTGAGGCTTTCTTGATTGCATCAGCGACCGTGATGAATTCCATAGTTTGGTCGCGGCTTTGTCGCTATAAAAAGGTTGTGCCACGAATGACGACCTCAATTATGTCAGAGCGAATAAAAAGGAGGATGTCCTTCTTCGGGCGATGCTCGAAAAACTTCTGCTCGCGACCGCGCTCGGCTGCACGACGCTCAGCGGCTGCGCCGCGCAGCAAAAGCTCGAATACGTTTCAGAAGTCTCGACAAAAGAAGTGGCTGAAAAGACCGTTGACTATCTTGCTCAAGGGCAAGCCAAGGAAGCATTGCATTATTTGGACAAGCACGACCGAAAGGGCGCGACGATGTCCTACCTGCGGGCAATAACCACCGTCGCAAAAGCCGGACCTCCTGACGCGACGAACTTCATCGAGTACATCACCGCAGGAAACCATTTCGAGGACTTCTTCAACTACATCTCGCAATGCCCGACACTCATAGAAAATACTCAGCAAGAAATTCCTCCGCGACTGTTCGAGCTGCCCATCTACAAGGACGGCAAAAACGGGCTGCGCTCGTTCGTGCGCAATCCCGGAAAGCTTTGGTGGTGGCACATCATTTCCGAAGACGACCAGAAAAAAACGCTCAGCAACTGCTATGCGACACTTCCGGCGATGGAAATTGTGGAAGGAAACTACGGCAATTGCGCGCGAGCGTTGAAGATTGGGAAGCCGCATTTCCTGCCTGGACGACGAGACAGAATAAAATACGCCATTGACAGTTGGTTTGTTTATCTCGTGCGCGAAAGTTCGGCATTAACCCTCGATGACCCTCGACGCACAGCCGTTGAATTGCGCATCAAAGACGTCGAAAAGCTCGCCGAAGTGCTAGAACAGCCAAAAACCAATCAAGCGACAGTGCACGTCATCACTGATCCACAGAAATAATCTTCGGCTTAACGACTTTTTCCCAGTCTTCGATGCTCATCTGAATGCTCGTATCATGACGGCCCGCGTTGAAGTTGATTCTCTCGTTTCGGTAGAGCGATTTGTCAACGTAGACGGGAATGCCGAACAGGTTCCCGAAAGGAGGGATGCTGCCGATAGTGCAGTGCGTCACTTCGAACGCCTCTTCCGGCGTTGCGAGGCTCAATGATTTTGCCTTCAGTACGAACTTCAGCATCTTCATGTCCGCCTTCTTATCGCCCGCGATGACGAGCATCGCGAACTTGCCCTCGCTGCGGAAAATCAGCGCCTTCGCGCCGGACATGACCTCCGTGCCGCGGATGGCCGCACCCTCTTCAGAAGTCGAGCACTCCTTGTGCGTCCAGCATTTGTAATCCATAGCATTGCCGTCCAGCAATTTCCTGATTTCATCAAGAACAATCATAACTATGGCAGATCTCGTACTGCGGTCCTCGGAGCCATGAGCTCTGAGGCGCTCATGGAACAACGCGTTCAGGGTCGCGCGGGAACAACACGGCGTCTCGAACGTTCTCGAGCTTCAGCAACTTCATGACCAATCGGTCCATCCCCATGCCAAATCCGCCGTGGGTCGGGGCGCCGAACTTGAACGGAGTGGTGTAAAAGTCGAAATCCTTGAGCTTCATTCCTTTGTCGCTGATTTGCGCGCAGAGCTGGTCGTAGCGGTGCTCGCGCTGCCCGCCGGAAACCAATTCTGTGCCGCAATACTCGAAGTCAAATCCTCGTGACAGCTGGCCGTCACGCATGATGTAGAACGCGCGTTGGCTGGCCGGATATTTCGTCAAGAAATACGCGTCTGCCCCGAACTTCTTCTTGACAAGCTCGCCGAGCTTCTTCTCTTCTTCGATACCGAGGTCGAAGTCAGACGGAAGGTTCGCGCCGTGCTCGTTCAAGAGCTCGATGCCTTTTGCGACGGTTATCCTCGGGAACGGAAGGGCCGGAACTTCAATCGTGACGCCGATGAGCTTCAACGACTCTGCGCACAGCTCGTTGATGTCCTTGCAGACCTGGACGAACAATCGCTCCAACACTTTGAGGACATCGTCCTCGTCCTTGATGAACGACATTTCAAAATCAAAATGGGTGAACTCAGTCAAATGGCGCATCGTGTGCGACTTTTCCGCTCGGAAGGACGGACCAATCTCAAAAATCTTTTCGAATCCTGCAATAAGCATCATTTGCTTGTACAACTGCTGTGATTGAGAAAGATACACGGTCTTGTCGTAATACTGTACGGGGAACAAGGTCGCGCCGCCTTCTGCGCCGGCCGAGATGATCTTCGGCGTCTGCATTTCGATGAAGCCTTCCTTTGCGAGGAAGTTTCGGATGCTCCAGTTGACCATACTTCGAACTTTGAAGATTGCGAGGTTTCTCGGATTTCTTAAGTCCAGGAACCGGTTATCCAATCGCTTGTCAAGTCCAGTCGGGATTTTGCCAGAAATATCGATGGGTAAGTTCGGATCGGCACGCGAGATGACCTCAAAGTCATGCAATGTGACTTCCTTCGCGCCAGACGTCTGCTTGCCCTGCTTGACCTTGCCGTGGCAAACGATGACGGATTCCTTTGACAACTCGGCGACTTCCTTAAACTGCGGACAGTCCGACAGAACAGTTACTTGGACTTCCCCTTCACGGTCACGAAGCTTGATGAACGCTATTTTACCCAGATTTCGGATATCTGACGCCCAGCCTGCAAGAATAACATCATCCCCTTCCTTGCGAAGCTGGACTTCCTTGGAATGGATGCGCTGGTGCAAGTCAATCATAGCTTCATTGACAAGCGCGGCGTTTAAAAAACTTGCGTGCTCGCCAAAACGCATTACAAAAGCTTTATATATCCTATCTCGTTGAATTCATTCAGTAAAAAGTCGTGAACGATGGCAACTACTGTCTTAGGAAATGTACTGGAGTTTTTCGCCAAGATTGGCATCTACGATGTCGTCCTTCCGTTCATGCTTGTGTTCACGATTGTCTATGCTATTTTTGACCGAACAAGGATTCTCGGAACTGAAAAAATAGGCAAGGAAGACCACCCGAAGCGAAACCTGAACGCAATGATCGCGTTCGTGATCGGCTTCATGGTCATCGCGTCGAGCAAGCTCGTCGCGACGATTACGAGCGTGTCCAGCAATGTCGTCGTTCTCTTGCTCTTAGGCGTGTTTTTCCTGATGCTTGTCGGCACGTTCTTCAAGGAAGGCGGGCTCTGGGACGAAAAGACAGGTTTGCACGGCGGCATCAAGTGGACGTTCATCATCATCATGTTGATTGGTATCATTGCCGTGTTTTTGAACGGACTGAAAACGGATTCGGGAGAAAGCTGGCTTGATTATTCGTTGAACTATCTCTCGGCACACTGGAGCGACACGGCGGTTGCTAGTGTCATATTGATTATCCTCGTGATATTGTTCATCTGGTATTTGTCGAGCGGAAGCAAGCCGGCAGCAGGAGGAACCCCTTAACATGGCAATCGGACCGCTCGCGAATGTGTTCAACTACCTTAATAATCTTGGATTTATGGATATTATCTTGCCGTTTGCAATCATCTTCGCAATTGTTTGGGCAGTATTGAAAAAAGTAAAACTTTTTGATAACGATAAAATTAGTGTAATACTTGCATTATCAATTGCACTCATCTCAATCATTCCTCATGCGACGGGAACTTATCAAGAGTACGATGTTGTCAATTTTATCAACACGACGTTTCCGCAAGTAGGGCTCATCCTCATTTCTCTTGTTTTGTTAATGGTCGTCATAGGCTTACTCGGTGGAAAAGCCGCACACGACAGCTGGTTTGTCGGAATCGCAGGAATCCTCGGAGTTATTCTCTTACTCGTTGTATTCTGGAGAGCGTTGTTCCCGTACCAATCACCAAGCTGGCTTTCATTCCTTGACGATCCGAACACCCAGGCATTAGTTATCATCCTGCTCGTATTTGGTTTGATTGTTTATTTTGTGACCAAGAAAAGTCCAGGTGAAACGGGATATGTAGCATCCGATCCTGGAAAATCATTAAGTAATTTTCTGAAAGGATTCTATGGTGGCGGCGGAGGTGGCGGAACCCCCCCGTAACCCATGGCAACCCCTCTCGACTTCGGACTGTTGAAGAGCTTCTCAAGCCTATTTCCGTTCTTGCTCGTCACAGTGACGGTCTTTGCGGTGTTGTGCAAGCTCGCCCCGTTCAAGGACCAGAAAGGAATCTATGCGTTCATCGCGTTCATTCTCGGCGTAATGACCCTGTTCAGTCCGATTGCGATCAAAACCGTCAACCGCATGGCACCCTGGTTCGTGCTCTTTTTCATCTTCAGCATTTTCGTATTGCTTGCGTTCCAAGTGTTCGGCATATCGGAAGCGACCATCGGAAGCGTCATCACCAGTTCCGAGCACGGCGACACGTTCTTCTACTGGGTCATTGCGATGGTGCTCGTCATTGGCGTCGGCTCCCTAACGAGCGTCATCTCCGAAGAGAAAGGATTCACTAGCAACTCAACCGAAGTTGAACCTGAAGTCAAAGGGGAAGAATCAGTCGGATTCGTCCAGACCATCGTGCACCCGAAAGTTTTGGGCATGATACTCCTACTATTGGTGGCCGCGTTCACCGTACGAAATCTCAGCAAATACGAGAAGTAACCATGGCACTCCTTGACTTTTTGAAAAAGAAGGCCCCGGAACAGTATGTTCCTCCGGCGCTGTCATCGCCCGTCGACCAGGTTCTTGCGATGCAGCAGCAAGGCTTGACGAACAACCAGATCGTGCAAGCCCTCCAGCGCCAAGGCTATGACACCGGCACCATCATGGACGCATTATCCCAAGCGGAAGCCAAGCGAGGCGTAGAACCGTTCCAGCCCGCGCCAGAAGACCATCCCTCATACAATCCCCCTCAACGAGAGCAGCAGCCTGCCAAGAGCGAGGCGTTCGAAGAAATCGCTGAACACATCGTGGACGAAAAATGGCAGGAATTCGTCAAGGAAATGACCAAGATGTCCGAATGGAAGGACCAAGTCAACTCACGACTCGACCGATTGGAACAGTCAATGGCGGACGTCAAGGCCGACCTCGACAACTTGCACCGCTCAATCTTGGGCAAGATCGGCGAATACGACAAGAACCTTCTCGATGTCGGCACCGAAATCAAGGCCATGGAAAAAGTGTTCCAGAAAGTCCTGCCGACTTTGACTGAGAATGTGGCTGAACTCTCACGAGTAACTAAGATCGTCAAAGGACCGGTTAAGAAGTAGTTCTAGTCAGAGTAAACTTTTTACCGCCACGTTTGGTATAGTCGTTACCTTTAGAATTCTTGTTAGGATAAAACGAACGACTCAAAATCTGCAGGGGAGAGCAACTTAAACAACAGCGGACTAACTCTTACTCCTCGTGCATCTCTTCCTTATGCACGCCTAACTTCTCATCGATCAACTTATCCACTTGATCGTGCGAAACGAATCTAATCGGATCCCACATCTCGATGTAGCGCTTCAGGACGTCGACGTCCTCCTTGCGGGCGGTCAGCTGGAGTTCCTTGATGGCCATGACGACGCGGTCCTCAACGACACGAAGCGTCTTCTTCATCTCCATCAAGTCCGTCTGGGCGTTCTTGGCGTCCATTAACGCCTTCTTCTGGTGGCCAAGCATGTTCTGTTCTATCAATTGCAGTTTGCGGCGAAGATCAGAATACCTTTCTTCCGCGACGCGGAGGCGCGTCGTGAGCATAGTCACGTCCTGCTGCATTGAGGTATCTGCCTCCATGAGCGGTTTTTGGCCGAACATCGTGCCAAATCCTCTCTTCTCAGCTGAGACTGGGTCTGTGTCTGCCATCGGAATTTTTATATACCGTGATGCCAGAATGCGGTTACGAGCTAGTTAAACTTATGTTACTACAAGCGAGGAAAAAAGGGTGACGGGAGAAGCGACCTGCGGAAGTTACGATATCCTCCGCGAAGGCGACGAAGTCATCCTCCGCATCGACTGCGAAGCCTGCACATTCTTTCCGAACATCGAAGACAACACGCGCACCATGGCGATGGTGACTGATTTGCTCGCGGAAGTCGGGCACGTCACCAAAATCGTGCTCGTGCAAAAACGCGACTACGAATACGACACGCCGCAAGTGCTGATTCTTGAGGAAATCGCGAATCTGTACAAGCAAATCAACCAGCACAAGATCGGCTACGGACTATTGATCGACGCGGCAAGCCACCGATTCATCGATGCCTCATATGCCGAAGTCCAAGACACGCTCCACCGACTCCTGAAGAGCGACCCGCTCGGCGCGTACGTCGAGCTTATCCGAATCCTGCGACGCGAAGACATCCTCCTGAAAGACGGAACTCTGCCGCCCGAAGGAAAGCTCGCGGTCGGCAAGCTTGTGAAGTTTTTGCAGGATTTACTCACGGCGTTCGACCAAACCAAGCTCATCAAGCTCGCGAAAGCCTCCATCGCCGGATTCAAGCCCGGCGACCGCGACCCGTATCGAAAAATCTTCAGCCCGAGCATCAAGCCCGACTTCATGTTCACAAAATTGCAAGCGAGTTATCCGCCCGATGCGGAAGAACTCACCAGTTACGAAGTGAACGGCACTGAAGTCACCATTTTCAGTCTTCCTGGCAACGTCCAATACCTCTACCACATCGTCCCTCCCGAATTCAGGCTGAGCGAAGAACAGTACGAACTGCTTGACGCGGCGAGAAAAATCATGGCGGAGCACAAACCAAAGCGCTCCGAATTCGTCGATCCGGAACGCATGCGCGAAGTCTTCACGGCGATTGGCACGGACCTTATTGACGAGCTATCCAGTTACCGCGGAATGAAATTGCGCGACAAGGAACGCGACGAACTCGTACAAATTCTCGTCAGATACACGGTTGGATTTGGGTTAATCGAAGTCTTGCTCGCGGACGAACGCGTCCAAGACATCAGCATCAACTCGCCGATGGGACGCATCCCTATGTTCATCGTCCACCAGGATTACGGGGACTGCACGACAAACATCGTTGCCACCATTTCCGAAGCCGAAAGCTGGGCGTCAAAACTCAGACTCATCTCAGGCAGACCGTTGGATGAAGCAAACCCTATTCTTGACACGGAACTTGTGTTGCCGACAAGCCGAGCGCGAGTCGCGGCCATCTCCGCTCCGCTGAACCCGACAAACCTCGCGTACAGCTTCCGTCGCCACCGAGACAAGCCCTGGACGCTCGCGCTCTTCATCAGCAACGGCATGCTGTCACCATTAGCCGGCGGCGTGCTGAGCTTCATCATCGACGGAGCGAGAACCATGCTCGTCGCGGGAACACGAAGCTCAGGAAAAACGTCATTGCTCGGCGCAATGATGGTCGAAATCATGCGACGCATCCGAATCATCACCATCGAAGACACGCTCGAACTTCCAGTCACGGCATTGAAAAATATGAACTATAACATTCAAAGCATGAAAGTTGCCTCTGCGCTCACGCGCGGCTCGACCGAAGTCTCCGCCGACGAAGGGATCCGAACGACCTTGCGTTTAGGAGACTCCAGCTTAATCGTGGGAGAAGTGCGTAGCGTCGAAGCAAAGGCGCTCTACGAAGCCATGAGAGTCGGCGCGCTCGCGAACACCGTCGCAGGAACGATCCACGGCGACAGCCCGTACGGCGTGTTCGACCGCGTCGTCAACGACCTCGGCGTGCCGAGAACGAGCTTCAAAGCAACGGACATCATTGTTGTGGCGAACCCTGTGCGCAGCCCGGACGGACTGCACCGTTTCAGACGCGTGACGCAAATCACCGAAGTCCGAAAGCACTGGGAAAACGACCCGATGACGGAAGGCGGGTTTGTCGACCTGTTCAAGTATGACGCGATCACGGACACATTGCAGCCCACGAGCGACCTGCTCAACGGCGACAGCGAAATCATCAAGTCCATCGCCGGCAGCGTCCGCGAATGGGCGGGAAACTGGGACGCGGTGTGGGACAACATTACGCTCCGAGCGCGCATCAAACAAGCCCTCGTCGACACGGCAAAGAAAATCAACCGCATGGACATCCTTGAAGCCCCGTTCATCATCGCGAGCAACGACCAATTCCATCTCATCTCAGAACAAATACGGGAACAGACCGGAAAGCTCGACAGCGAACAGATATTCTTCGCGTGGAACGACTGGTTCCAGAAAGCCCTCCGACAACATGAGGACGTCTAATGGAACAAGACATCCTCAAGAAGTACCGTCAACGGCTTGAACAAGAACTGGGCGGAAACCCCGGCACGCGCGAAGTCCGGTCGGTCGAGTACCAGCAGTTCCGCACCGAATCCATCCCGCAGCACGTCACGCTCTACGAACGCCTATGCAACGGGGCCGAACGGCTGCTGAAAGTGAAAGTGCCGCTGGCGAAAGCCGCCGTCATGCAGGAGCATCTCGCCGTGGCTCACCTCAATGTCACCCCGTCAGGCGTCATGGCACTCTCCTACACCCTGCCTCTTTTCATCCTCCTGTTTGGAGCGCTCATCAGCACCATCATCTTCGGCTCGATGTTCTTCACGATGTTCTTCGTGTTCATCGGGTTCGGACTCATCATTGGGCTGCAAAAACTTCCGGAATACCTCTCAAACAGCTGGCGCCTCAAGGCAAGCAACCAGATGGTGCTCTGCGTCTTTTATGTTGTAACTTACATGCGTCACACCAGCAACCTCGAAAACGCGATAGGCTTCGCGGCCGAACATTTAGCTCCGCCATTATCCCTCGATCTCAAAAAAATATTGTGGGATGTCGAAACCGAAAAGTACGACACGGTGAAAGACAGCCTCGACGCCTATCTTGACACATGGCGCAAGTGGAACAACGAATTCATCGAAGCGTTCCACCTCATTGAAGGCTCGCTTTTCGAAACGGCGGAAACGCGACGCGTCGAATTGCTGGACAAGGCGCTTGACGTCATCCTCCAGGAAACGTATGAAAAGATGTTGCATTACGCGCACAATCTCAAAAGCCCGATCACGACGCTGCACATGCTCGGAATCATCCTTCCTGTCCTCGGATTGGTCATCCTTCCCCTGGTTGTGAGCTTCATCGGAACGGCAAAATGGTACCACATCGCGATGCTCTACAACGTCATCCTTCCCGTCATCGTCTATTATCTCGGCAGAAACATCCTTTCGACGCGACCGACGGGCTATGGCGACACCGATATTTCCGAAATAAGCCCGGGACTGAAGAAGTACCGCAACATGCTGTTCAAAATCGGCGGAAAAGAAATCGCAATCAATCCGATGTTCATCTGCATCTTCATTGGGGCGGCATTCGCTGTTGTCGGGTTTATGCCGTTGATTCTGCATCAGGTCGCACCGAATTTCGAGTTCGAAATGTTCGGCATCAAACTCCTTGACTACCGGACGAGCAACAATCCGGAAACTCCTGGATTGATCCTCGGACCCTATGGCCTCTTTTCCAGCGTCATCTCGCTCGCATTTCCGTTGGGACTTGCGCTGACCATCGGACTCTACGCGCGAATGCGCAGCAAGAACATCATCAAAATTCGGGAGAACTCAAAAAAGCTCGAAGACGAATTCGCGAGCGCATTGTTCCAGCTCGGAAACCGACTGGCGGACGGTATCCCTGCCGAGGCAGCGTTTGGCCGCGTGGCCGACATGATGCCCGACACGGTCAGCGGACAATTCTTCAATCTCGTCAGCACCAACATCCGCAAGCTCGGCATGGGGCTCCGCGAGGCGCTGTTCAACCCCCGAACAGGGGCTGTCGCAGCATACCCGAGCGCCATCATCGAAAGCTCGATGAAAGTGCTCATTGAAAGCATCCGAAAAGGACCCTTAATCGCGGCGAACGCGTTGACGAACGTCTCGAGATACATCAAGGAAATTCATGCCGTAAATGAACGACTGCGCGACCTCATGGCAGAAATCATTTCCGACATGAAATCGCAAATCGCGTTTCTTACGCCTGCGATTTCCGGCATCGTCATCGGCATCACCAGCATGATTACGACGATTCTCGGGGCGTTGAGCACG
This sequence comes from uncultured Methanosarcinales archaeon, assembly GCA_964550175.1. Lineage (GTDB taxonomy): Archaea > Nanobdellota > Nanobdellia > Woesearchaeales > ARS49 > DSQK01. The sequence continues at coordinate 472,223 of CAZJXP010000001.1, forward strand.
CAAGTTACGAAATTGTCCGCCGAAGGCGCGGGTCGCGTCGGCACCATCGCGTCATTGTTCGGCGACTCTATCCCGACGTACTATTTCCAGATTGTTGTCGGCATTTATGTCGTGCAGATCGTCACCATCCTTACGATCATCGCGAACAGCATTGAGAACGGAGCCGACAAGCTCGGCGAGCGCTATGCGGTCGGACAGAACGTCATCCGCAGCACAATCCTCTACTGCGCGATTTCACTTATCGTCATGATCATCTTCAACTCCATCGCGTTGAAAATCATGAGCGCGACATTGGCGGGAAAATGAAAAAACCACTTATTTTTGCCGTCCTTTTTTCTCTATGTGCAAGCATTATTGCGTATATCGTGCAAATGCGGGCATCGGCAACCACAACATCCTGCAGCTATCTTGATCCCATCATCATTGATATCCTTGCTTTTTCTGCAGGAATTTTTCTTGTTGTTGAAGGGGTTCTCCGCATCATTCAACAACCAAATGCGTCTTGGAACGTGCAGCTTGGCAGGGCCATCAGAATAGGATTTGGCTGCACCATCATAACCATTCACCTTCTGCAAGCGATACACAAATAGATGAGGACGGCCGGATTTGAACCAGCGACACCACGCTCTTCAGGCGTGTGCTCTCCCAGGCTGAGCTACGCCCCCAGGATGATTGATTTCTCGAGGGGGCATTTAAAACCCTTTTGGTTTTAACGAACCAAACCGGGCCGAAAACGCAGAAACTGCTCAATGCACGAAATGAACCCAATCTTCCGGGATACCTGTTTGCTTGAGTTCGCGACGGGCATCCAGCTCCGAGATGTCCTTGCGGAGATAGAGGTCGCGGCTACCGGTTGTCCAGGTCCAACCTTGCTTTTCGAGCTTCGCGACGGCGTCGGCGAGCAGATGCATCCTTTGCTTGAGGTCATCCCCAAGCTTTTTCAGGTTTGTGCTGTCCTTACCCAAGCCGAGCACTTCTTCGACGTCCTCGAGCAAGTAAATGAACACATCAACCATTACGCATCCTCTTCGTCGTCCCCTAATTCTTCATCGAGCTTGTCTTCATCATCCTCAATATCCTTACTTGTGATGTTGATTGCCTTGTCGGGAGCCTTGCTAACCATCGTGAACGCGCCGAACTTGCCCGTGCTGAGCTGTAATGTGCCTTTGAACTCGTCCGCATAGCCGTTCGTGATGTGAATCTTGTCGCCGACATTCACCTGGTCTACTTGCTCGTTCCACAACGTGAACTTCACTTCGCCCGTGGAGTCCTTGAGCTTCGCGTCGCAGACCTTGCTCGATTTTCCGAACTTTTCAAACGAACGCGGGGCATCTTTCGAGACGACATCCGCAATAAGATCTATCTTTCCGAGTTTTGGCTTCAGGTCTTTGATGTTCATGAAAATAACGAGAACATACTTCTATTAATGCTTTATGCTACTTCACAGGTTCCTTGGACGGAACGTACGGAACGCCCGCTTTGTGGAATGCAAGCTCACCAGAAATGAGCTTGCGAAGAGTTTCCTTAAGATCAGTAATCTTGACACGAATCTGCTGCGTGCTGTCGCGGTCACGAACGGTGACGTCATTGTTCTGCATCGAATCAAAGTCAATCGTCACACAATACGGCGTGCCGATCTCGTCCATTCGGGCATATCTGCGGCCGACACTGCCTGACTTGTCGTAAAACACGGGGAATTCGGTTCGTATCATGTTGAAGACTTCACGGGCCTTGGTCGCGATCTCTTCTCGATTGCTGAGCAACGGGAACACGGCGACATGATGCGGCGCGAGCTTCGGATGAAGCTTCAGCACGACGTTTCCGCGCGCTTTGTCATCATGATATGCGCTGTACATGAACACGAGAAACGCGCGGTCAACCCCTTGCGAAGGCTCGGCCACGACATGCGGAATGATCTTCTGCTTCGTTTCTTCGTCGAAAATGCTCAAATCCTTGCCTGAGTGCTTCATGTGCTGTTTCAGATCGTAATCCGTTCGGTTCGCCATGCCCTGCAGCTCCTTCCAACCGAACGGGAATTCGTACTCCAAATCCCACGTGTCAAGCGAATAATGTGACTTTTCATCCGCGACGTGCTGCCTAATGCGGAACTTCTTTGGCTCGGCTCCGAGGGAAATGAACCACTGATGGGCCTTCGCGAGCCAGTACGCGTGCCAGACGGTCGAGATCGTTTTTTTATCGATGCATTCCTTAATGGACATCTCGTGAGCGGGCAACTTCTTGTTCTGCATTTCCGCGGAATAGACCAGCATCTTGTGCGACAGCACTTCATCGAGATACGGGCAATCATTCGGCTTGTTAGGATGGATGAAATACTCAAGCTCCATCTGCTCAAATTCTCGGCAGCGGAACAAGAAGTTTCTCGGGGCGATTTCGTTGCGGAACGCCTTGCCGATTTGTGCAATGCCGAACGGCAGCTTGACTCTTCCGGTCTCGGTGATGTTCTTGAAATCGAGGAAAATGTTCTGCGCGGTCTCGGGACGCAAGTAGGCCGTCGCTTCCTTGCTCGGAATCGGACCGATGTAGGTCTGGAACATCATGTTGAACGCCTTTGCGTCAGAAAATTCGCTCTTGCACTTCGGGCACTTGACCTTGTTCTCCTTGATAAGCGCCGTCAGCGCATCCGCCTTCAAGCCAGCCGTGTCAATGTGGAGTATTTCCTCGATCAAATGATCCGCTCTTTGACGATCCTTGCACTTCGTGCACTCGACCACAAAATCATCGAAGTTTGCAAGATGCCCGGACGCTTCCCAGGTTTTCGGATGCGAAATGATCGTGCCGTCAATGCCGACCACATCCTCACGGTCGTGAACGAAAAACTTCCACCAGGAGCGCTTGATGTTGTTCTTGAGCTCGACGCCAGCCGGGCCGTAGTCGAAGAATCCCGCCAATCCGCCGTAGATTTCGCTGTTCGAGAACACAAGCCCCTTCCGCTTGCAGAACGTGGACATTTCCTCGATGGTGATGGACATAGGACAACCACATCAAATCTGGTTTAAAAAGGTTTGCGGAACCCATTTAATAACGCCGTAGTTTGGGCAATTAATGACGAAAAATATCGCAACAGTGACGAACGAGGCCCTGCAGCAGCACGCGGACAAGGCGAGCGCCAAAATACGCGAAATGCAGCTCCATGGCGCGACGTTTCGAAAGTTGATTGAAGTTGTCGTGAAAGACGGAGCGGTCTACTCCTCGGGCACGCCGCCATCCCAACTACCCGGCTATTATGGGCGCGCGAATGAGCCCCTCAGCAATACGCCTGGCGACAAGGTCGTCGGGTACGTCATCCAACTGCAGCAGCAGTCAATAACGCTCAGCCAAGGACTGCTTAAAAGAAACACGCAAGGACCGATACTCCTCACGATCGGCGGCTGCGCAGTTTACTCCTTTCGCACCATCTCGCTAGAATGATAGTTCTGAAGCCAGTCCGCAAACTGACGCCCTGAAGATATGCCCGTCGATTTCCTCGCCTTGTATTCTTCCGGAGTCATTTCGGCGTGAGTCTTGGTGGATCCCTCTTGCACGAAAATCAAGCCGAGACGCGACCACAAGTGCGGTTGCATCACGCCGCGCGGTTCGTTCGCAATCGTGCCATGCACCTGCCCAATGAAGTAGACTGACTGCTGGCCATCCGTGAATCCGAGGCACTCACGGAAATCGCAGGTGCGTTCACGGCCTTTGACGAGATCTAAAATGCCCGCGATATCGATCGTTTCCAGGGCAAAGTTCACAAAAGCACGCGGAAAGCCATTCCTCGAATGAATATAGAATCCCGCATCCAGCACGACAACCGGCGCCTTAATTTGTTGATATGCGTAGGTGAGTTTTGCTTCGGCAATTTCGCGAACATCACTCGATCTGGGCTCAGGAATATCAAGCGCGTTCTGAACAACTTTGAATTTGGTGTCTTGCAGCGCACGTTCCAAAGAAATGAATTTCCCTTTGTTCGTTGTAGCATATGCGATTTCCATGGTCATTTCCCCAACCACTCGACCTCTTCCGGGTCGAGCTCTGCCTGTTCCGCAAGCGTTTTTGCCGCGGGCGTATTCTGTTTGAACAATACTTGAATGAATGGCAATTCTTTGATCATGCGCTTCATCGAGCTGTGCATCAACGGGGCGAGTTTCTCCGCTATCGCTTTGCGCTTCTGGTATTTCATGTTCGCCTGCCAAATCTTCAGCAACCGCATCGTCTGGGCGTAGCTGACAACGCCCGGATACTTCTGGTCCTTCGCAACGGCAACGCCCGCGCTGAGCAATGCGTTGACGTACGTCAAGAAGTGCCAGTGCTGTCGTCTTCGAATTCGTCCGCGATAGACGTCCGCCTTTGCCAGCGCATCATACGCACGAGCGAGATCCTTGGGCTGTGTGTACTCCTTCGGGAGGTTTTCGTCCACCCAAAGAAATGCGCCGTCAAGATCCTCACCGACAGTGTCGAACGCCGCAATCGCGATGGCCGGATCCGAATTCTTAAACACTTTCGTGAGCGCGTTGGTCATCGAGTCTTCCTTGTCACGGTCGCCCAGCACGGAAAGACTTTCTTTCGTGATTTGGTTGAACGACGCGATGGTCTGCAAATCAGTAATCGCGGCTCGTAAGTCGCCACCGCACCGTCGCGCAAGCGTTTTCAGCACGCTTTCGTCATACGTTATCTTTTCTCGGTCGCACATCGCTTTGAGAATCGCGGTTATCGCAAGATAGTCGTACGCCGGAAACTCAATCATCACGGACTTCGTACGGACGGAAGATAGTTTCGATTCCCACGGGTCATTTGCGGTGAGCACAATCGGGAACTTTGTGTCCGCTATCAACGACGCGATTGCTGTCGCGCCACCCCGGTCGTTGTTGCCCGCAAGCCCGTCAGCTTCGTCAACCAGAATGACCTTGCTCTTCGAGAACAGACTCATCTGCTGCGACGCGACCCCTAAACGACTCTGGATGCCGTCCGCATTGCGCACATCCGATGCATTCAGCTCAAGGATTTCCAGTCCAAGCTCCTCCGCAAGCGCGTACACGGCCGACGTTTTTCCTGTGCCTGAAGGACCGTACAAAAAGGCCGCCTTCTTCTTCTGCTTCTTGAACGTAGAAAGGAAGTCTCGCAACTGAACAAGCCCCGGCTGCAGAATATCCTTTGAAGCCACGCTCTTGGCCGTCCACTGAGTCCCCATACGTTTCCCTCATCGACCGCCCTATTTATGCTTTATTGGGCTCTAGGAGCAAACTTTTTAAACACGGCAACAGCCTCCTTTCCTTATGAAAACCGTCGATGTTGTGCTCAAACGCGTTGAAATCACGAATTTTGACGCACGGACCGGAAGCGTCGAGTTCCGGCTCATCATCAACGACGGCAAAGACAAGGCAATCCAGCGCAGCGAAGTGATCGACAGCGCGGAAGAACTGGCGCACGAGCTGTTCCAGGAGACGCGCAAGAAAGTCAAGGAACTCCACCGCAACGCGAGCCTTGACGACGGCCCATTGGAAGGATTGACCATGGTGCGCATCCAGGGGGATGAAGAAGTCCTTATCGAACGACTGAGCAAATTCTTCGCAAGCGTGAAAGAGAAGATGCGCAACGGCAAAATGAAGAAGCTGAGCTATTACGACATGGAGCGCCAAGTGAAAGGGCTCACGACGGACCTCACATGAATGATTACGACCCGAAGGAAGCGGAGCCGCGCTGGGTAGCATTCTGGGAAAAGCACAAGATATTCGCGTTCAATCCTGACAAGAAAGGGGCCGTGTTCAGCATCGACACTCCTCCGCCGACGGTCTCGGGAAAGATGCACATCGGCCACGCGTTCAGCTACAGCCAACAGGATATCATCGCTCGTTATCAGCGCCTGAAGGGCAAAAACGTCTTCTTCCCGTTCGGAACTGACGACAACGGACTGCCGACGGAACGCCTCGTCGAAAAGATGAAAGGGGTCAAAGGCAGCCGCATGGAACGCCAGGCGTTCATCAAGCTTTGCCAAGAAACCCTGAAAGAACTTCTTCCTGATTTTATTTACAGCTGGAAGCGCATCGGGATGAGCTGTGATTTCCATTACACGTACAGCACGATCAACGACCATTCGCGAAAAGTCTCGCAATGGAGCTTCCTTGATCTGCACAAGAAAGGCCGAGCCTACCGAAAAGAAGCTCCGTCACTCTGGTGCCCGCAGTGCGGAACGGCCATCTCGCAAATGGAATGCGAAGAATCCGAAAAAGCAAGCACGTTCAACGACATCGTCTTCAAGGTTGATGGAAAGGATGTCGTCATCGCGACGACCCGGCCGGAACTCCTTCCGGCATGCGTCGCGGTGTTCGCGCATCCGTCTGACGATCGTTACAAGAAGCTCATCGGCAAAACGGCAAAAGTCCCGCTGTTCGATATTACGGTTCCCATCAAGACCGACGAGCGCGTCGACCCGGCAAAGGGAACGGGCATCGTCATGTGCTGCACGTTCGGCGACCAGAACGACATTGCCTGGTATCTCGCGTACAACCTTCCGCTCAAACAAGCCATCGGGCACAACGGAAAAATGACCGCGTTAGCGGGTGCGTACGAAGGCAAAACCATCCATGACTCCCGAAAGGCCATCATTGAAGACTTGAAAACCGCAGGGTTGCTTGTGTCACAAAAACCCATCACGCACGCGGTCAAGGTGCACGAACGCTGCCAGACCGAGATTGAAATCGTCAACAGCAAGCAGTGGTTCATCAAGTATCTTGAGCTGCGCGACACCATGCTCGATTGGGCGAACGAGCTCACGTGGCATCCTTCGTTCATGAAGCATCGCTATGACAACTGGGTCAAAGGCTTGCAGTGGGACTGGCTCATCTCCCGACAACGATTCTTCGGCGTTCCATTCCCGGTCTGGTACTGCGCGGATTGCCACCACGAAATCCTGGCGGAAGAAAAACAGCTTCCTGTTGACCCACTGAAGGATAACGCGCCGGTCTCGGCTTGCCCGAAATGCAAATCCAAGAACATCGTTGGCGAGAAAGACGTGCTCGACACGTGGTTTACAAGCAGCATGACGCCGCAAATCGCGACGCAACTCCTTCCGGAAGCCGCGCAAAAGCGCGCGTTCCCGATGTCCTTGCGTCCGCAAGCGCACGAAATCATTTCCTTCTGGCTGTTCAACACGATGGTCAAAAGCCGCCTGCATTACGGCGTGAACCCCTGGAAGGACACAACCTTATCTGGACTCGTCATGGACCCGCAAGGCGAAAAGATGAGCAAAAGCAAAGGCAACACGATCGAACCGCACGTGCTGCTCGAAAAATACTCAGGCGACGCGATGCGCTTCTGGGCGGGCAGCGCTAAGTTAGGAGAAGACGTCGCATTCCAAGAAAAGGAACTTATCACCGGAAAGAAATTCGTCACAAAATTATGGAATGCGGTCAAGTTCCTTGCCGTTCATCTTGAAACATTCACGCCGGAAAAGGCAAAGCCCGCGACGCTCCCGATGGACAAATGGATCCTTGACAAGCTCGCAAAGTGCGTGGAAGAATCAACCGCGTCAATGGACGAGTACGCGTATTCGCAAGCTCGCGCAAGCTTGATGCAATTCTTCTGGCATGATTTCTGCGACAACTATCTCGAACTCTGCAAGAGCCGATTATACGACCCGAAGACGCTTGAGGACAAGTCATCGGCGCAATCAACACTTTACACCTGTCTCTGGACATTCTTGCGCATGGTTTCCATATTTACCCCCTTTATCACGGAAGAACTGTTTGAGCAACAGTTCAAGCGCTGGCACGCCATCCCGAGCATCCATCTCGCTGATTGGCCGGCCGCGATGAAGCGCGACCCCGAAGCCGAGCACATCGGCGACATCATCATCGACATTCTCATGCAGGTTCGCAAAGTCAAGTCAGAACAGAAAATATCGATGAAAGTCCCCATCAAGAAACTCACCATCACCTCGCCGTTGGCATCGAATACGTTTATCGACGCGGCGATTCAAGACTTGAAAACGACGGTAGTTGCGGAATCAGTCACGCTCGAGAAAGCGAAAGACGGCGTTCAGGACGCGAGCATCAACGCGCTGTTCTAATGTTGCGGAGTCGCATCAATCCGCACTTTTTTCGGATGCTTTCTTTCTCGGCGCAAGAAATCCCCGACATCAAAGAAATTCTTGACAATGCTCTTTGCGTCCTTCAAATCTCCCTCAACTTTGCCGACGCCGATGACATCGTTCTTGCACTTGACGAGCACCCAACGCCCTGCAGCAATGCCAGGAGATGCCTTGACGATGCCGGGCTGCAGCACGTCCTTGCCGCAGATGAACATCCACGCCGTGCGCTCGTTCACTTCAACTACTGGAGCGTCCGACTTAGCAAGCAAATCAAGAAGCGCGATACCCGGCACAAGATAATCATTCTGCTGACGGCCAAGATATGCGCCGACAAAAATCGGCTTCCGTGGCAAATCCTTGCCCAACGCCAAAAGTTTCGGCGGAACGAGGAACCATTCCGTCCTCAACTGGTAAATATGATGCTCATCCAATAGCTGCTGCTGCGTGAACTGCGCAATGAATTCGAGAATCATCGTTTCACCAGCTTTGCGATAAAGAAACCCTCGGTCACGCCAGGCCAGAATCGTCGCGTCTTCGCGATATCCCGGTGAAGCTCCTTGCCGAACGCCTTCGTAAGGCCAGAAACACCAACAGTGAGCCCGGTGTCAACGCACATCACGGGAAGCGTCTTCAACGCCCAATCGATAATGAACTCGTTCTCCTCAGGCTCAAGAGAACAGGTCGAGTACACCAGCGTACCGCCCTTCTTGAGCATTAAAATGGCCGCGCGAATCAGCCCTTGCTGCGTCGCCATGTTGCGCGAAAATTCCTTAACGTAATGCTTCTCGAACCAGTCCTTATCCTGCGCATAGTTGCCCATGCAGGGAGCGTCCAATAAAATCTTATCAAATGACAAGCCCCAATCCACCGTCAATACGGCGTCGGTGTTGTACACGATTGTGTTGGTAACTCCCAAGCGTTCAAGATTCGCTTTGAGCCCGCGGATTCTCAGGTTGCTTTTCTCCACGGCAACAAGCTCGCCTTGGTTGTTCATGTACTGCGCCAATTGCGAGGTTTTCACGCCCGGCGCGGCCGCCATGTCCAGCACACGTTCGCCGGGCTTCGGAGCAAGCACTTCAACAGGCAATTGCGCGACGGATGACTGCGGCGTCAAAAATCCCGCAAGATACTCAAACGATGCGCCGATGGAGAACGGGGCAGATTCGACCCAGTAGCCATGGTGCGTGAACGGAATTTTTTCCAGCACGACTTTTCGTGCAAGCAATCTCTTGATTAACTCGGCTTCGTCAACGCGCAACGTGTTCACGCGGATGCTCTGCTTCAACACCGTCGGCGTGATCGTGTGCTTCAACTGATGATAGCGCGACTCGAAGACGTTCATTTGCGCTGCCACCGCTGGCCGTCGGCAGAATCCTGAACGATGATTCCTTCTTCGAGCAAACGCTTTCTTAATTCGTCCGAACGCGCGAAATCCTTTGCCTTTCGGGCCTTTGCGCGCTCGTCTAACAGGTTTTTCAGGTGCGGCTCGAGCGGAACCGATTGTTCGGCTGCGACTTCGGCGATGCCGAGACCAAGGACACGGTCAAAATCCTCAAGCAACTGCAATCGCTCATGCGAGCCAAGCGTTTCGTCCTTCGCGACGGCCCAGACGACGCTCAGCGCAATCGGCATGTTGAGGTCGTCGTTGATTGCAGCCAAGAACTCGTTCTTGTGACGGTCAAAGGACGCGCTTGATTTGGTCGTGTGATGCGCACGGAGTTCGCGAACCTTGTCCTTGAGGTTTTTCCAGGCATTCTTCGCGCCGTCAAGCGCTTCCCAGGAAAAATTAAGCTTGCTCCGATAATGGGCGCCGAGCATAAAATAGCGATAGTCAAGCGAATGATATCCCTTGTCAAGAAGCGTCTGCAAAGTGAGGAAATCCCCTGCACTTTTTGACATCTTTCCCTTGGCATCGATGATGAATTCTCCGTGCATCCAGACATTCACCCATTTCTTGCCGATGACGGCTTCCGTTTGCGCGATCTCGTTGGTGTGGTGCACTTGAATATGGTCGATGCCGCCGCAATGGATGTCAAAATGGTCACCAAGGTGCGCCATACTCATCGCACTGCACTCAATGTGCCAACCCGGAAACCCGATGCCCCACGGACTGGCCCATTCCATCTGACGCTTCTGGTCTTTCGGCGAAAACTTCCACAACGCAAAGTCCGTCGGATTGTGTTTTCCTTCTGACAATTCAACTCGCGCGCCGGCTTTGAGCCCTTCGATGTCCAACTTGGCCATCTTACCATAGTCTTTGAACTTGCTCGTATCGTAATAGACGCCATCGCCGGGGATAATGTAGGTAAATCCCTTTTCTTCCAGCTTTTTGACAAGGTTAATCTGATCTTGAATATGATCCGTTGCCTTGCACCAGACGTTCGGCGGAAGAATGTGCAACAATTCGAGATCTTTTTTGAACGCAGTTGTGTAAAATTCGGCAAGCTGCCAGGCGGACTTGCCCTCACGGCGAGAGGCTATTTCCATTTTCTCTTCCCCAGTGTCCGCGTCGGACGTGAGGTGCCCGACATCGGTGATGTTCATCACGTGCTGAACACGCAAACCCGTGTAGAGCATAACTCGTTTCAGAATGTCCTCGAACAAGTAGGTTCGTAAATTGCCGATGTGCGCAAAATGGTACACGGTCGGACCGCAAGTGTAAAGCGTAACGAATCCGGGCGTAATGGGCTTGAAGAGCTCCTTCTTGCGGGAAAGCGTGTTGAACAGCGAAAGCATAGATAATGCTCAGAACAGGCGTTTAAAAACCTAACGTCGAAGGACGCGCGACACGATGGCCTCAAGCGTCAAGTCTTTAACATGCTTTGATGCGCCGATGACTCCGGCAGCCAGCACGAAAACCCATACCAGGAGCGCTCCCACATCAAGAAGATTGCTTCCCCAGCTGCCAAACAGCATCGATGTGCGCACGATAGCGCCGCCGATGACTGCGGGGTTAATCTTCGCAATGATTGCTATCCCTTGCGGCAACACATCAAGCGGAATAATGAAATCCGATAGGAACAACAGAATGACACCAAAAATTATTGAGACCAACACTGCCGTAAGCTCGCGGCGAACCAGCAAGCCGACAATCATCCCCATTAAGATGAACACGGCGGAAACGACGATTAATGCAATGAGTGCCAACGGCGCGCCAATCCAAGAGCCAAGGAAGAACGTGACAACAAGGGTCATGAGCGCGCTTTGCACGGCTAATACGACAAGCGACGCAAGGAAATATGCTTGGAGCGGGACCATTGCACTGATGGGAGCCAGCAGCGCACGCAACGCGGCCGGCGAGGAGCGTTCCGTCAACATGAGTATCGGAGGGATCAACAATCCTGTGAACAAGAGCACAATGACCATCAACAAGGGAAACGCATAGTTTCGGTAATTCGCGTCTGACGTGACGGGCACAATCGTCGTTTTCACCGGCGACGTTATCGCTTCCGGATCGGTGATCGTGACGCTATCCAACGCGAGCTGAATGGCATTGAATGCCTTCTGAATCTCGGCAATCGTGATTAATGACGCATCAAGTCGCGCTTTCACCGAGGTCAAACTTGACTCAATAGTGCCTTGCAGCGTGGCAACTTCATCGATGCTTGCCTTTGTTGCCGTAAGTCCGGCAAGCACCTCATTCAAACGCGTCGTTAAATTCAGCGTGTTCAAATCAGCTCGAGACGCATTGACCTCATCAACGACATCATCGACAAGCTGTGATGCATTCAACACCTGCGACCGCAACGCGGTTTTTGACGTGTTGCTCAATGTACTCGCGTTGATCGCGGCATCGACAGCTTCGAGCTGGTCAAACAAGCTTGAGGTGAGCACGAGCGTGCGGTTCATCAAACCGGCCGTCTCCTGGTCATAAGATATGCCGGCGAGATTTGCGTCTTCAGCGGCCGTGAGATCAAGCGTCGCATTCGGGGACGCGATGGAATCCGACAGTTGAACAAGCGTGTTTCCCGCGCCATTCACTTGCGTCGTGAGCGAAACAACTGAGTCTTTCCTCAAATCAACCGTGTCACGGATCTTCTGCAGCGCGTCAACAAGCGACTTTGCGAGCTGGTTGCCAACATCAGATGAGCGCAAGCCGACATTCGCGTTCACGCTGTCAAGCACGGAAGAAAGCAAGGTGATTCTCGACGGGTCGACATGAAGCCGCATGACATTCGACGCGCCAACGACAAACGTTCCGACAAACGCGAGGCACGCGTGCTGTGCGCCTTCCTTGACGGCGGCGATGCACGAAGCCTCATCCTCATATTGGTGAACGGTTACGCTGTTTTGCTGCAACTTCGCAATAATCGATTCGGTGAGATCGGTACTTGTTGATGCCCAGACGCCAACTTTCACTCGTTGGACATTTGTCGCATCAAACGCGAATCCCGCCAAAAATAGGAGCAACAATGGAATGACCAAGGAAACAACAAGCGTCGCGCGTGACCGGAATAACATACGAAGGTGATGCTTGACCAAAAGCGTGACCGAGCTCATGTGAACAGCTCCTCGAACAGTTCGCGAACCGTCGGACGGCCCATTTCGATATGGACCAACTGGTCTTTACGCTGACGGCAATGCTGGATCACTGCATCGAGCGTCGCGGCGGGCTGCGCCGTCTGTATCTTCGCCATCGCGCCGTCCTTGAACATCTTCGTGACCTGCAATGCCGCTTGTCTCTTCAACTGAGCAAAAAGTTCGTCGTAGGAACGCGAGCCCGTCTCGAGAATAATCTCCTGATTTCGCGAATAAATGACGCGAAGTTCCTCAGGCGTGCCCGTCTCAGCCACTCGTGAGTTGCGCATGATTCCTATGCGGTCGCAAACGCTTTCGAGCTCGGCGAGAAAATGCGACGCAATGACAATCGTTGTTCCTTGCTTGTTGATATTTTTCAACACATCCCACAAGCGCATCCTCAGCACGACGTCCAAGTCGGCAACCGGCTCGTCCAAGAACAACAGCTTCGGGTCGTGCACAAGCGCGCAGGCGATGTCCAAGCGTTTTTGCATTCCGCCGGACAGCTCATTGGCATGCCGGTCGCGGAATTCTGAAAGCCCGACTAATTTTGAGAGACTATTCGCTTTCTGCTCAGCCGCGTGCGGGGAAAGCCCGAACAGCTGGCCGAAATGAACAAGATTTTCGGTGACGGTCAAATCAGGATAGACTGCAGGCGTTTGCGCGGCGTAGCCAATAAATGACTTCGACGACGCAACGGACTGCGGACCTTTTTCCAGAAACGACACGCTGCCCGCGTCAGATTCGAGGATTCCTGCCAAAATTTGCAGGAGGGTCGTCTTTCCCGAGCCGCTTTGGCCGATGATGCCGAAGACTTCGCCTTCCATGATGTCCAGATTCACACCCTCAAGGACCTTTTGGCCGCCAAAACGCTTCGTGATGCCTTGGACCCGCAAAAGCACTTTGCCCGGCAAAGCAATCGTTGCGGCACCTTTGTGCACATATTGCAGAACGAGATCCTTCGGCCAGCCCGCCTTCACGAGCGTCGTTTCAAGATCTTCCTGAGGAAGCCCTTTAGAAAGGCTGCTTTGAACGAATCTCTGAAGAAGGTCTCCCATAGGCGCACTCAGTCAAAAACGCTTTTTAAATTGATGTTACTATTCTCGAGAGGTCATTAAGATGCTGAAGCTGCATAAAGCATATAAATTCGACAATGCCCGGCATCGCATGAACTGCGAACTGTGTGGAAAAGAAGCGGTCGGAAAAGCAAGGGTTGAAGGGGTCGAGCTCCACATCTGCGCGGCCTGCGGAAAGTTCGGCACGATGTTCACCCCGCCGAAAAGCAACGTTCAAAACGCAAACGCGCATAAACCCGAAATCATCCATTCAATCGTTGAGGATGCCGGAGAGCTTGTGCGAAAAGCCCGCGAAAAGAAAGGCATCACACAGAAAGATTTTGCGTTGAGCATCAACGAGCACCAAAGCGTGCTGCACCACATCGAAACGGGAAGGCACGAACCAAGCTTAGAATTGGCGCGCAAACTCGAAAAAACACTGCACCTGAAGCTTGTCGAAGAGGAAACGTCGGTTGCCATTACAACAAAGAACACGCCCACCGGACCGACCACCATCGGCGACCTGATCAAGATAAAGTGAATCGCCTGATTCTGCAATCGCCGCGATACAGCGTTTCGTCATGCTGCCAACTATTCTCGACAATCTCTTCGAACAATCGCAGATTTGATTGACAGGACGCGTCATCGGGCGCACAGGGCGTGTCGCACGGATTGAACAACAGCACCGTTTGACCTCCTAATGCCGCGAGACCGAGCGAAAGATTCTGCGGAAACAACGGGTAATACAACGGGATGAGTTTCTTGTCGGTAAAAAGCGCCATGCGCGGGTCACTCGTTACGATTTCGTCCCCTACGGACTGACGCGCATACATGCTCTCAATGCCCGAATCGCGAACGCCCTCGTACGTCTCATAATAGGTCCCGCTGCGCAGCGCTTGCACCCCCCAAACGGCAAGCAACAGAAGTGTCACAAGCATGAACGAGTGTTTAAACCGAGAAGCATGCGCGCGATGAAGCAATGACCAGCCCGCTCCCGCAAGAATGCAGATGAATGGCAACACCAGCGGAAGAAAACGCACTTCCTTATGCGGCAGCAACAGAAGATATCCGAAAATCGCAAGCGCAACGAACAGCACCGCACGATTCTTCTTGAACGCAAGCACCAGCCCAGGAATCGCAAACGCAAAAAAAAGGTTTTCGAAAAGAAGAGCAAGCGGGTAAAATATAACACCCCTCTGGTAAAGCCACAATCCTGACGTTTTTATCACATCATTCGCCGCGATAATGGAGGCGAACGGATTTCCATAAAGCACAACATTGAACCCGAGAAAACAAATGACCGGAATGCTGAATCCGGCGCCGACCAGAACGGTTTTTGCGAAACGACGATCGGTTAACGTCACGCACACGATTGCGAAAAACACTAATCCCATCGGAAATTTTGTCAAGAATGAAAGCCCCGCAAACATACCGGCGAAAACAGGACGCTTCCTCAGGAAAAAGACGGCAAGCAACGCAAAAAAAACCGCAGGCTGCTCCGTAAGCAACTGATGCTCGTAAAACACAAGGAGCGGGGAAAGCGCGACAAACGCCAATGCCCAATCTGCAGCTAACTCGCCGAACGAATCCTGGGTTAGTCTGAACACGAGAAACATCACGCCAATGCCCATCGCGAACTGGAGCAGGTTTGCGACGACAAGTAAATCCATCCCTAACCAATGAAACGGAGAGAGAATCAACGGCCAAATGACGGGCCGCAACGGTTCCCACAATCCTTGGCTGCCAATCGAAGCGATGGCTTTCGCCATGCCGACATATACCGATGCGTCCCAAACGATAGGACGGTCCAGCAGGTGAAACACCATTCTTAATGCTGCGCCGGCAAGCAGCAACAGCCAGGTCAGTTTTCGCATGCCACGATGGGCGCACGATACAGCCCGCAGATTTGTTTGAGAAGGTCTTCGCGGGAAGAAAATCCATCCAGTTTCGTCTCTTCAACCAACAGAGTCGGATATTTAGAAACATTATACTGCTGTTTCAAGATTGAAACCATCGGCTCAGCGTCAAATGTGGCGTCAATCGAGAATATGAGAAGACTCTGACCGAATGATTTTTTCAGGTAGTCAAGCACGAACGATTGGTCGTTGCATTGCGGGCATTCCTCATCGGTCGAGAAGAAATACAACACGCGAACGATGTCATCATTGCACACTTCGCGAGTCTGCTTGCTCAACAGCCAGTACCTTAGCTGTTCAATGGTGTATTCGCGTTTCAGCACGGAGAAACTCTCATCATTAATCTGGCTGTTCTTCACATACTGCTCAAGCCGGCTGGCCGTCTTGTCGAGATTCTTCAGGTTATTAAAGAAAATACTATAGATTGCCGGACAGGATTCCTGCGTATTCAATGATGACACGTAGGAATACTGAAGCTGGGAACTCGCGAACTCCGCGCGCTGCTCGTCAAAGAGATTTTGAACGGTTGATACGCGCTTTCCCTCAATCACAAAACCAAGCAACAAGCCAAGCACAAATATGATTGCAGTAATTACGCCTGCGGCGACATAACGGGAGGTTCTCAAATCTCGCATGTTACCACCGCTGGCGCTTGCCACGCGCCAAATCAATCGCCACGCCAGCCCAGACTATCCCGAGCAACAAATAATAGACCGCCATGAACACGCCAGCCGTGATGAACCCCTGCCCGAATGAGCGCTCGTTCATCGCACGGTGCGCCAAAAAGAACACCAGGATGCTCAGGCCAAGCATGATAACCGTTAGCGTGATGGTGAGAAAATCGAAATCCACGAGGATCGTGTTCCAAGAAAGATTTCTCAACAGGGTTAAAATATCAAAATTGATGAACGCAAGCTGATGCAGAAATTGAATTGCCGGCCTTACCACATTGTACACCATTGTGCCGATAAGCGCGAGCGCGAGCACGCCGGAAATGATGAGCGTCGGCATCTGAATCATCCCAAAATCTCCGTATTCGCGCTTGAACGCGAGCTTTCTATACGAAAAAGCGTTCATCAGCGCCCCCTTGAACCAACGGTTGCGCTGAGCGTAATATTCGCGAAAATTCTTCGGCGAGATTGTATCGACAACCGCGTCCATTGCCTGAATGATCTTGTACTGCTTGCTCTGCAGGCGCAGCGTTATCTCAAGGTCCTCGGTGAGGTTTCCATCTTCAACGAAACCCTCGATTGTGCGGAGGACATGCGTGCGATAAATCGGAAACGGCCCTGGGATGACGTGCAACGCATCGATTCGACCCATCAAATCCTTGTAGAACATGTTCACGTTGTACTCATACCATTGGAGCTTTTGTAACAACGTTTTCGGCTCACGAACTTTCATCGCGGGCGCAACTGCGGCGATGTTTTCTTCTACGAAATACGCCAACAATTTCTTCGGGGCGTCCTTGAAAACGCGACTGTCCGAATCCATCGTGGCGAAGAACTCCCCTTTCGCGAGCTTGAGCGCCCGGTTAAGCGCGGCGCCTTTACCCGCATTGGGCTGAGTGAGAATTTGAATGTTCCGATTCGGATGCTTTGCCGCCACAGCACATGCTATCTTTTCGGTTTCGTCCTTACTGCCATCGTTTATGACGATAAGCTGCATTTTATCATTAGGATAATCGATTTTCAGCACGCTCTCCATCGTGTCCTGAATGCAATCCTGTTCATTGTATGCCGGGATCGCAATCGTAAGTGACGGCCAGCTCGCCCAATGTTTTCGCTTCAACGGCGCGGGCGTCTCAAGAAGCACCAAGAACCAAAAAATGGCAAAGTAGGTCGAAATGACCGCCGTTGTCCACAGGATAATTTGCGATATTGGAATCATTGTAATGCCCACGCGTCCACTGAATTGCCGTCTCCGACCCTTTTAAAGGTTTTGCTGTTTTGCAGAATGAACAAGAGACCGTCCTCATCATCAGACCAAAGCGTCTCGCGCATGTCTTTCGTGATTATTATTGAAGAAACATTACCCTTCAAAAGGACGGTTGCACTGGTGAAATTACGCGAGTTCCAAAGCAACGCATATTCATCAGGGGTGAATTCCAGCGCGTCATGGGCCGCCCAATGAGCAATCCAAACCGAGTTTTCAGGCGCGGACACAACCTTCCCGTCGGGCAGCACATATCTCAACGCGGAAAGATCCGATGCGAGACTGCCATCAGGCGCGGCGTGCTGGATGAGCACAGCCGCCGAAATTGAGGAGAACAGCACGCCGCAGCCAAAAAGCACAAGACTCAGCATGCGAACGCTGCCGTACACCCAACGACGCTTCCAAAGCCTGAACAACCCCATCCCGCCCACTATAGCGACGGCAATCGAGCCGAGCGAAAGCAGCGCAGGGATGAAGAATGAGGCAACGATTAATGTGATAACACCCAACGCCAAGAAATAATTTCGCGCCTTATTTTCCCAGAGAACAGCCGCGCCGACCAACGCCGCAACAAGCGTGAACATCCCATACCCCAACCGGCCAAACTCAACAAACTGCGGAACAAACCCTATCGTCGCGAATTCAAGGATGATCAATGATGCCACGAAAATGACTCCGCACCAACCCACCAACAGCCTCCCTCGCTGGAAGCACCACCAGCTGCCAAACACGAGAAACAAAATTAACGCGTTGATTGGGGCGGACACTATAGCGCCGAGAAAAAAGGGGGATGCGATAACAAGCGCCAGCGTGATTTCCACGGAATCTTTTGTGAATTGATTAAGCCGCAACACATTTATTGCGAAAAACAGCGTGAAAAAGAGCAAACTCGCGCCAAACGATATCAATAATGCCGTCGCCAATCCGGTTGAAAGAAATTCCTCAGAGAACAACAACAGCTGGTATGGCGCAGTACCTGAAAATGCCGGGTTTCCAGAAATAACGCGCAATAAAATCGGAAAAATCGCGGCAAACACCCCAATTATCGGAAGAACGACGCGCTTCATTGCTTCTCCAGCGCGCACGCCACGCCATACGCAATAACCGAGCCCTCGTAATGCAGCGGGGTGAAACAAAGCTCGTCGCTCGCGAACGCAGGAGTTTCACGGCCGGCAATCTTGCGCGCGCGAACGTCCCAAAGTATTACTGAAACGTCGTATTCGCTGAGCAATCGAGCGGCTTCAGACTCGAACGGAGTCTGATAGATGCGAGTTATATCTTGCACATGAGCGCTCGGTTTGAGCAAAAACATAACGTCAGCTACATTTTTCCGGTGAGCGAATGTTGAAACCGCGAAACCCTCTTCGAGCGGGGCCAAAACCGTTGTTTCAGGCGGGCTATTCTCGGCAATCCAGCGCAACATCCGCTGCACCTCAGGCTCCAACCCGTTGAGCGAGTCATTCCCTTCATCGCGAGCGGGAATCGCGCTAACAAGAACAAGAATTGTGGCAGAAATAAGCACCACATTCCGTATCCAAGCAAAACGCGTTTTCGAGACGTAAACAAAAAGATCGCGCAATGCGTACGAAAACAAGATCACCATTGCAATGCCCAGAATCAACAGCCCGATTGAAGGCGCGACAAGCCGCGACCAGACCAATCCGCCCGTCGCGAGCGCAAGCCCCATCATAAGGTACACTCCCCGTTGATGGTCCTTGAACAAATGACGATAGAGAACATACATCCCCCCGATAAACGGAATTATTCCTATGGCGATGACCGAATCAAAAACGGTGAGTTGGCTGAATGAGCTCGAAACCACCGAACTAGGAACGTTCTGCCAAATCGCGCTGAATCCATACTCGACAAACGCGCGCTTGAACAGCACCAGCATGAGCCAGACCGTGAACAATGTCGCGAAGAAAATCAATTCGTGCTCGCCGTTCGGGCGCTTAATTTGGGTCATGATGGCCAGCCCAAGATAGACCAACAGTCCGGTGACGAAGATGATGAGCAACGGGCTCATCAGGCCGGCCGCGACAAGCGTGATGAAAAATCCGATGCGCCATTTTCTTTCGCTGATTCTTGCGAAGCACAGGAAAAGCAGGAATCCTAATGCAATGCTCGGCAAGACGGCTGAGATTGAGTTCAGCTCGTGCCAGATTGCCGGAATGAACGCCGTTGCCAAGGCCGCAAGAAGCGACGCGCGAAAATCTTTGATTGTGGATTCGGCATAGAGGAACACCAAAAGGACCAGTAGCGAGGCAGCAAGCTGCGTGATGATTTGTGCCGCGAGCTCAACACCCGTGAAAAACCCGATTCCAGCGATAATGTAGTCGATGAATGGTGAAACCAGATTTGTGCTTCCCCCATAGCTCAACGGGTCATTCAAGATAGGAAAACCTGTTTGGAGAATGGCGGTTGCCTGGCGAAGATGAAAGTAGGATGTGTCGACCGCGAAGCCGGTGGCTTGAGAAACGAGAAGCATTCTCACTCCAAACGTCAACAGGGTAAGCAACAACGCGATGATGAGGCTTTTTCTCATAGCTCTCTTTGTTGTCGACGGGTTTAATAAGGTTCTGCCCGCAACCCATTTAAAGAACATCATGATTGATTTGGTATGGACCGGGTTTCTACGGGGTGCGGCGCGATTGATGGCATTCTTGGTGGTGGGCTCGAACCGGACTGCATTACTACTGTTTTTGGACCGGCAGGCGCGGGAAAAACGAACCTTGCGATGTTAACTGCGGTACAAGTTGCGCGCAAAGGAAAGAAAGTCATCTATATAGATACGGAAGGCGGGTACTCGGTTGAGCGGTTGAAACAATTAGCTCGCGACCATCAAGACGTCTTGAAAAGCATTTTATTTTTACGGCCGACCACGTTCAAGGAACAAGTCGAAGCATTCGATAAATTGCACACGCTGATGAGCGGCAAGATTGGGTTGATTGTCGTTGATAGCATCGCGATGCTGTATCGGTTGGAATTAGGGGCGGAGAATGCGTCCGGCACGAACCAGGCGCTCGGAAAACAATTAGCGGTGCTGACTGCGATTGCGCGCAAACGCGAGATTCCTGTCTTGATAACAAACCAAGTCTATTCTTCTTTTGACGAACGCGACAAAGTGAATATGGTCGGCGGAGACCTGTTGAAATACGGCAGCAAATGCCTGATTGAACTGCAAATAACGCCTGCGCGCAACCGACGAGCGCTGTTACGCAAGCACCGCAGCATGGGAACGGACAAAGAAGCGCTGTTCAAAATCGTTGAGACTGGGCTTGTTGAAACGAAAGAAAGCAAAGGGTTCAATTTGTTTAAATAAAAAAGAAAACAAAAAATTTATTCTTCCGTGAATTCTTCGACGGTGAACGGGGGCTCGGCGTCCTTGCCCAAGGCGCCTCGCTCTCTCAAGTATTCGCGCGCGAGGATGTAGAACAACAGTCCCAACGACTTCTTTCCCTTGTTGTTGCACGGCACGACAAGGTCGATCTGGTTCGCCTGGTTGTTGGTGTCGCACAATGCGATGACCGGGAGGCCGATGAGCATCGCATCCTTGATCGCGTTTCGGTCAGGCCAAGCGTCCGTCACGAGAATGCACTTGACTTCCATGAAGGTCTCCAACGCGGCGTTCGTGAGAATGCCAGGCGGATATCTTCCTGCGAAGGTCTTGCAGCCCGTGTGTTTGCCGAAGGCCTTGACGGCTTTCCAACCGTTCTCTCTTCGGGACGTGATGAGGACGTCCTGCGGCGAGAACTGCGCGAGAAACCGAGCAGCGAGTCGCAAGCGTTCGTCGATCTTCTGCAGGTTCAGCACACTCAACCCGTCAGGTCGAGTCTTGTAGATGAACGGCTCCATGTACTTCGTTCGGAATTTCGTTCCGATATGGATGCCTGCCTTCAAATACTGGTCCTGCGGGACAAGGAAATTGGTTGTTTCGGTCATAACGTCTCCGTCATCATTTTTCTTGCCTCAGATGACATTCGCAAATCCCGAGCTGGAATTCGCTGTTGGCTTTATAGACGATACGCCCGTTGGGCGTTTATAAAGCTTTGCACGGAAACGTCGAGAGAACGGTGTACTTGTGGCCGCCGTTCGGCAGCCCTTCGCTCGAGTACAACTTGAATTCCTGCACCTTGAACACGCGCGGCTCAAGCTTGAGGGACGCGATGCGCTCCTTGAACGCCTCGGACGCGATAACTTTCTTCACGCGTGCGAACGTGATATGCGGCGCGTAATCAGGGAAATCGTTGGTGACATCAGGGGTTGCCTTGTCGACTTGTTTCGCTAATGCCGCGAACGGGGCAAGCGGCTCGACACCGCCCCATACGACGCGCAGGCTCTTGCCTTCGCCGAACGTGCCTATTGTTGACAATCGGCCCTCGAACGGCTTGAACTCTATTCTTGAAAGCATGCGCTCGACCGTGGGAATCTTCCGGTCAGGATAATCATCACCGAGAAATTTCAACGTCAAATGGAACTCTCTTGCGATCGCGATTTTCGCGGCAGGCATCTCGAGCATTCTCGCCACGCCAACGAGATATTTTTTCAAATCATCCGGAAAATCAATCGCGATAAAGAGTCTCATCATTCCTCCGAATTAAAAGAAGAAAACAAAAATAGTAGTTATTGCTGGTCTTCGCCGAAAGATTCTGAGTCAGCCGGAGCTTCCTCAGTCGTCTCTTCGCCCGAGCCTTCTGCGGGAGCTTCTTCACTTGAAGGAGCTGAGCCCGCGCCGACGACTTCTGCGAATCCGACCTTTCTGAGCACTTTCGTGACGCGGATTCGGACCTGTTGGCCTTCCTTCACGCCAGGGATGAACAAGACAAAGCCGTTCTTCTTGGCAATACCGTCGCCCTTCTCTCCAACTGCTTCAATGGTGACGTCAAGCTCTTCGCCGACCTTCACCGGGGCCGTCATCATCGGTCGCGCGCCATAGCCGCCACCGCTGCCGCCGCCGTAACCGCCTTCGCGACTACTGCCACCACTGCTGTTACCATATCCTCGATTTCCGTACATAGTTAATTCACCTTTGGTGCCTGACTTCTCTCAGGCTATACTGCTTTTTATGAAAGAGACTATTTAAATCTATGGCACGAAAATGAAAAAAAAGAATAAAAATGAATCAGGCGTCGACGACGCCCTTGGCTTCATCAATGACGAACACGGCCTCGCTTTCCGCGAGGTTCGGAGCGTCAATCATCTTCGCGACGCGCGTCCCTTTCTTTCCGCGGCGCAGATAGATTCGGTAGGTGCTGTTGTGTGCGACAACGTGGCCGCCAACGGCCTCGATCGGATCACCGAAGAACTGGTCGGGCTTGACCATCACTTGGTTGGTCACGTAGACCGCGAAGTTGTGCTTTTCCGCGAGCTTCATCAACACGTGCATATGCTTGTTGATGCGCTGCTGACGGTCGGCAAGCGTGCCACGACCGATGAATTCGGCGCGGAAGTGCGCGGTCAACGAGTCAACGATGACCAGCTTGATGTTCAAGTTCTGCTTTTTGATCAGGTCATCGACCTTTTCGGCCAACAACATCTGGTGGTCGCTGTTGAACGCTCGCGCGACGCGAATCCCTTTCAGGATTTCAGACGATTCGAGTCCCAACCCTTTCGAGATTTGGACGATGCGTTCCGGACGGAAGGTGCCTTCCGTGTCGATGAATACCACGCTTCCGCCAGCGCCACCCTTTTCGATTGGCAACTGCGCTCGCACGGCGAGCGTGTGCGCGATTTGCGACTTTCCTGAACCGTATTGGCCATACGCTTCCGTGATGGCCGAAGTCTCGAACCCGCCACCAACGAGTTTATCTAACTCTTTGCAACCGGTCGAAATCTTGATAAGACATTCCCGGCGTCGAAGCATCTCGTCGCCCGAGGTGTAGTCCATCTCGAGGTTGGCCCGCGCGATCGCAATAACCTTCTTCGCCGTGGCTTCCGACATCTCGGTCGCGCCGACGATCTCTCCGGGCGTCGCGACGGCGATGCTCATCAAATCCGTGAATCCGGCTTGTTCCATCTTTTCGACCGTTGCCGGGCCGATGCCGGGCAGATCTGCTACTGAGGTAATCTTACTCTTCTGCGGCTCCATTTCCAGTTCAAGTTCTTGTCTCATTGTGGTTCCCTCCTTTAGGAATGAAAAACTGAAGAGGCTTACGCCTCTCCAGCCGCGACATCATCGACGTCGCGAAGTGCTAGGTGCTCATACGCTTTGTTCAGCACAAGCGCTGCTTTGGGCAAATCCTGCACGTTCAATGTCTTCGTGGACTTCCACGTGCCGTCCTTGTCCTTGTAGCTCTTGTCGAACGAAACCGAGGCGAATGTCCTCGGTTGGCCGTCCTTTGACGTGCCGTCGTTCATCCACACGGTCGCGCATACCGCGCCCGCGCGAAACTTCGCGTCTGGTTTCTTTTCTGCCATGTGTATCACCTGTGCTTCTCCAGGTGGTTTGTTTTTGATGTGCGTTGCGGTCAGAATTCCGGAAGATTTCTGCTTTTTCGGGAAGATTTCCGGATTTTTTTGTGCGGCGTTTATATTCATGCTTCCGCCTCCTTCGCGTGGAAGACCAAAAACTCGAACGCTTTCTGCAGCACCAGCGAAGCCTTCGGAAGGTCATTGACCCTCAAACTGCTCGTGGACTGCCATTGGCCGTCCTTGTTGTATCTTCGTTCCAAGGTAACGGTCGCGAACTCGGTCGGGCCGTCCTTGCCGACGCCCTGGTTTTTCCAAACCGTGGCAGAAATCGCGCCGGTCGAAAACTTCATCGCCGGCTGGTTGTTTGTCATGTGCTTACCTCTTGCTTTCGCGTTTTGTTTCAGCATCCGTTGGATGTGAGGTAATTTTATGTTGAGAAAAATGGTTTAAATAGTCCGGGCTGATGGATGTCTTGTGTCCAGTGGGCTAGAACTGCTCTAATTCACTTAGTTTCTTCTTGACGCTCTTCTTCTGCTTCCTTCTTGCTAAATTCCACGTGCCATACGGGATAACGTCGGCAACAAAATGCAGTAGCCCGAGCAATATGGTCCGGTCTAAGTTACCGTTGTCCCGATGCACCAACACGATGTTGCCACGATCTATCGCGTGGATATGGCGCACAAGCGTCTTGCTGCGGTAATTCTGGTAATTATTCAGAATGTTTCGAGATGGCGCAAAATGTTCCTTGTGCCGCTCAAAAATCGATTTTGGGATGATTGCGACGTCACGGAACCATTCACGGTAGCCATAAATGCGGTTTTCCGTCAAAGAGATCCATAACTCGCTATTTTTCATCGTTACTCGCGCCTAAAACTGACATATAAATGTAGCGTTTAGAACAATTTCACCACAATACCGGCCAAAATCCCGAATAACAGAAGCGTTTCCGCGAACGTGCCCGTCTCGAATGGGCCGCGGATGTGTAAGGTGCTGACCGGATGGAGGAAGTTGACGCCCATACGCGTGCAACCGTCCGAGATGAGATGGGTAAGATAACCGAAGCACAAGCTCATCCCGACGAAATTCTCGTTGAAATACCAGAATATCCCGCCGAGGATAATAACGGGAAAAAGGCTGTGGAAAAATCCGCGGTGCTTGAATAACTTCGGCAAAATCCTCGTGACGGGACAGAGTCTGTTAATTTTTGACTTCTCGTGGTCAACATCCGGCAACAGCGCGCCTAACGCGACGAGTCCGACGAATAGAATCTTACTCGGAACGGAAATGAACGGAAGCAACAATAACGCGCAAAGAATCCCAAAAGCTATGTGGGTTCGTCCGAGCATCAGACGACTTGCGCGTCCAAACGGGCAAGCTCCTCTTCCGCTTTCGCTGGAAAGACCAGCTGCGCGACGAACTCAAGGCGGTCGAAGAACACGTTCTTGTTGGTCTTGCCGACGATGCGGAACATCTTCCCGAGCAAATCGCTGTGGATAGGCTCGAAGCTGTCCGGCACTTGTCGGTAGGCGAGAATGTCTTCGGTGGACTTGTTGAGCAAGCGCTCCATCTGGTTTCGGAAAAAGACAACACGAATGTTTTCGGTGCCGTCGTCCAACGTGAGGTTGAAGACGCAGGAATAGTTCGGCGTGACCGGACCGTGCACGGCGCAAACGGAATTCTTCGCGCTCTTGCTGCACGTCGGGCAGACCTCGAAGAACTTCGGGTTCTGACTGCTGATGACCGTGCCCAAGACTTCGACGTTCTGATCCTGCTCGTTAAGATCCTTGATTGACTTTCTCGGCGCCGAGGCGCGCTCGAACTTCTTGACGTCGCCGATGAGTTCGCCCGGCGGGTTCAAGATGACTCGGCTTTGGTCGTTGAGATGCAATTCCTTGTAGCCGCGATTATTTTCCTTTGACATTGCGTTCGTGACTAAGATGATTGAGCCCTCTTTGAGGTCCTTCAAGACGTTCGTTTGGTCGCCCCAACAAACGATTCGTAACGAGCCGGTCTCGTCGCCCAGCATGAAGCTGCCGACCTTGCCGGGTTCGCCCGTGGTTCTCGCGAACTCCTTCGCTTCGTAGATTTGGGTGACTTTTCCCACTAATTCTACACTGCGCATTCCGGCGAAGACATCCTTTATTTTTTGCCTTCCGCCGTGCTCGATGAGCTTAACGCCTAATTCATTTGCGATGATGTGGGCTGCACCATCCTTGCTTACTAATCCTGCAAGTTGCGCGCACTTCGCATCGACCTTTGCGAGAATTTCTGCATCAGAAAGACTGGTCTTTGCCTTGATTTTAGCGACGATTTCGTTCAGAGGAATTCGAATCATATATGCCCACCCTTTGATTTGCTTGTTTCGAGATGATATATAAAGATTTGGATGGTTGATTATGGAATCATTTATGGGACTACTGGTGTAACGATAGCAGGGAAATTTATCGTCAGCAATGTCAATGGTTTGTTAGTACATAATGGGGCTTGATATTGATGCGTTACGTCAATGTCATAGGTTGGTGAACCGCTGTTTGGCTTCAGCTCCCAAGCCAATTGATTTGTGTCCAACGTCTTTATTTTTTGCGCAAGGCAATCGGCGCGACCTGCTTCCGTCTGTTGATTTTTGCAAGTTTGTAATAGTTCAATACCTGAATTAAGCTGGTCATAAATCAGCTGCAACGGATAGGAATATCTCAAGGTGAACGAAACACGCGCAGGATATTCTGCAACACTCACTCCCTTTTCGCGTAGAGCTTCAGGCAGCGGAATTGCTATTAATTCTGGCTGCAATGGAATTCCCACCACGGTGAGCGGGTCCTGAACAATGAATTCGTAGGGGATAATCTCGGTTTGTAACTTTTGTGTTTTGAGCGAGTTTTGTTCTTTGCCAAACTCAAACGCGAGCGTGTCAGTGAATCTTTTTTGTACATCCGCGAAATTGATTGTCCGCACATCAATATACTTAGGTAATGGTCGCGGCGCCATGCCAACGACATTGCACCCTGAATCGTCAGTTCCGGCGCCGGCGCTACCGGCAAACTGGTAAATGACGTCCTCAACAACAAATCGTGCACGAAGCTCACGGAACATGAAAACATCGGTTTCCGCGCCAAGATAAGAACTTACGAGTCGGTCGGCATGTGTAGAAATGGAGTCATCAAGAAAATCATTCTTCGCGAGCGAGATAAATGATGCGCTCAGGAGCGCCCCGAGGAAAACTAAAACTATGACTGGCTCGAAAATGAAGAATCCTCGCTTATGCTTGCTAGTCATTTTTCTCACGTCGGTAATCAATATCTATTTTTCTGCCATCCTGAATAAGCAGAGTCGTTCGCGTAATAGCATTATCTTGTAATTCGCCCTGCGAACTCACAGACATCCAAGGGTTATCCCCGGGCAGATAGATGCCTATGCTATGTTTGTAGGAATCATCAAGCAGGGCAATGAATTCTTCTGTTTTCTTCTTAATTATTGGTTCATCATTTGAAAGAATTGCGATTTCGATAAGTTCAGCAAACGGAATCTGTTCGCCACGATACTCGACTGTCTGACGAAGATAGGCATTGAGAACTGTTTCTTTCGTCGGCGTCAACGCCGCATCAAGTGGCGTTTGCTCTTTTTGTTTATCCCATGCTTGCAACAGAAACGCAATAATCAATACCGCGAGCAATAGTCCCCAGGAAAGCAAAATCATCGCCTGTCGCGCAAGGATTTGGCCTCTCATCCTGTCACCCGCAACACTTCTACTTCAACTGGAACAGAAATATCCTTTATTCCATCATGCACAAGAACGACTGTTTTGATGATCGCTTGTTTTGTGCTGCCAGGGCCGCTGCCCGTTATTTGCGGCTGTAGTGCATTGTATGTTGCTTGATCATAATAGATTACTTTTCCGTCAATGCTTATACGCGCAGCGCGTTTCTTATCTGGCATAATCGCCTTAAGCAGCACGTCTTGTATGTTCGGCTGAATTAATTTCTGCTTATCAATAATCCCGGGCATCGCACGATTGGTTAACGCATCAACATAGCCCAATGCATTCGGAGAGTAAAGCAGACGTTGCGATAAAAGCGCGGCTTCTGCCTCAAAGGTGTTCGTCGGAGGATACAGCTTGCCGTCAAGCCAGAAGAACAGGCTGCCAAAAATGACGATAAGCATCAAGCAGGTGAAAATAATCCAAGTGAGCACGTATGCCGTTGTCGTGTCACCGCGCGAGTTCATTGGACGACTCCGCTGAGCTTGTCAGCGACTGACTTCAAGAATGTGATACGTTGCTCTTCTGTTCCTTGCGGAACGCCGATGACTAATCGCACTGCTGGCTTGGAGAATGTCAAGGGCAGCAACGCAAATGAAGGCAGAGCATCAGAAGACGCGACTTCGGGAGTTACTGCGTTCAGGAACGTGCACCCCAATAACCTGTCGCTCGCGTACGCTTTATACGTGGGAACTTGGACCGTTTCTATGAAAAGAACAGCATCTGCCTCGGCAAATTTTTGTTGCATGAATGCTGGGCTGCTCGTCATTTCTGCCAGTCTGCCCGCTTCAGGAACGAAACGCTTATTCTGACCTGCCAGCAGGGCAGCAATGACAAAGCTATCCGCGGTTGTCGGAAAAAGCGCGATGGTCGCGGGCATCGTCACGGAACCGCACGGAGTGTCGAGCAAATGTCTTTTTTCGTAAAGACCATCAGCATAAAATCTGCCGCCGGCAATCTCGAGCGCGAGCAAAGGAATGGACTGCGGCTGAATTGATTCCTTCATATTCGTGTCAGGATGATACGGTGCGCTTTCAGTTCCTGCGACTGCCCGTTGATTTGCGAAACCAAGCACAAAAGGCTCGTTTCCTATCGCATGAATCGCGGCAAGACTTGAAAATTGGTAATAAACGCTCGCGCCAGCGTAGATGTCCAATGCGTCTTTCGTGAACGCGAGCTCTTTCGCCAGATAACCCTGCGCAGGGGTGTAGCTGCTCGCGGCGCGGTCAATGAGCGTGAAAATACCTACTGTCGCGCCAATCAGAAGCGCAATCTCCATGATGATGAACAAGACTGACTGTTGGGCGCGACGGTTCATGAGCAGCTCGTGGTGAGACTGGCTAAGACGTTTGTGCACGAAGTTGCGCATGATGAAGCAGTCCATTTACTATTAACGCAAGCATACGATATCTTGGTGTCTCCGCAACGTGTCATCGTGCCCACGCACGCACCGTCGGCTTCCGGCTCAAGGTTTGTTTCCGGCGCGAGCATGGGAACGCTCGCGCAAACGGTATCGCCCGCAATCAAGTCCTTCCACTTGTTGCAATTGAGAATGAACTCGTTCTGACCGACATTATACTCAAACAGCAAATCAGGATCTCCATCAAATTTTTGCATGAATATTGAACGTGCCCGTAACGCAGCAAGCACATTTTCCCGAGAAGCATCTTTCAACATTACCTCCTCGAGATTCTGCGCCATGGCAACGTATGACCAGAGAATGTGATTTCTTGCGGTGACACGTTCTTTTTCCAAGCTTGAACCTTCAGAGAGCGCTAAGAACTGTTCATACAGCACAATGGCTTGTTGGTGCTGCTCATCGGTATATGCATTCATATAGGCTATCTCCGCTTGCTGAAACTTATCATTACGGAGTTGACGGTCAACCAATAGTTGGATATCCGCTTTTCGTTTCTCTCCTATTGTTTTGCTCAGGGGATAGTTCACCAGAATATGCACGTTCCGCTCTGTTACTACCTTCTCAATGGCCACCTCTTGAGTTTTTCCGCCGAACACCACCAAGGAAGCATATTGTGTTGGGGCTTGATCACGGTTAGTTCCACAGCCAAATACCCCATCGTCCGCTGCAGTAAACTGTGGGGGTAATGTCTCATACGATTCTTTAGGATAGGGATAACAGAATCCCTTGAACGTTTCATCTGATTTGCTGTCAAGCGTTCCAGCATACAACGTCTCGCCATTTCCGATGTCGGTGCTATGTCTTTTGACACCGTTCCAAAAACTGAGCACTTGATTTACATTTTTCAGCTGGACGCAAGCAATCCGCTTGTCGTCGCTTACCTCTGCCGCACGGAACAAACAAAGACATGACGACTGACCGCACAAATCAGGAGTGCCGACATACGACAATTTACCCTTTTCGGACTTGTAGTATGTCACTCCCTGTCGACCCTCAGGAAAACCAATGAGAACCACGTCGTCACTCACAAATATTGTGCTTCCCGACGTGCCAGACAATTCCTGGTTGTCGGCTAACAGATCAATGTTATGCGCCAATGAAAACATCGAATAGATTGAAGCAGTCTCTTCCTGCGAATTCGATGAACTGATGCTTCGTGCAATGAAAATAATAACGCTGCCTACCACAATCGCGACAATAAGAATTCCAATCAGCTCGGTTAACGGAAATGCGATTTCTGCTTGTGCGCGAGCCATGTCATGGAGTGGCCGATGATTGGCAACGGAAATACGGTTGGATGCTCTTAAGATTAGGACATTTTGCCTTTTGTTGTTCAAAAGTTAGTTTTTGGAAATCAATTGTGACAACATCTTTCCCGCAACATGCAACAAGACCTGACGTGTCTGTTTCGGTAGGATTTTTATCGCAGCCTGTTGCCATATAATCTCCATCTTCCGCCGCAGCCGCGTCATTTCCACCTACACAAGGATCACAGTAGTCAGGCAGACCATCACCAGCACCGTTGTTTTCTGAATCAACAAAAGACCCTTTCTGGTGCGTCGACCCTGCGAATTTGCACGCCTCGACTTGGCCTTGCAACGCGACCGGTTTGCTTGCGGCAACGGCATCCTCGCCGATCTTTTTTCCCGAAAAAATAAGGTTGTATGCCAAGAATAGAACGCCAAGCGCAATCAATAGTTTGATGATGAAACTGATGGACTGTCCGCGATTATTCATTAGCGCACCACACAACAGCGCTGTGGAGAACAATCATCAGTAGCGAGTTCAAGAGCACCCGGAGGACAGGGACTCGTAATTGTGCTGCATGTGCCTTGACCGGCGCAAGACGTTGCCTTTGTGAACGTCCCGAATTTGCCTGCCATGATGGAAATAACGAGAATGGCGAGAACGAGCGCAATCACGAGCGTAACGACAACTCCGATTGCTTCCATTCCTCGACTCATAGTATCCCTTTTTTGCATGTTTTCTCTTCGCGACGTTTATTAATGTTTCCTAGCAGGGTTTGTCGACAATTCCGTTCTGACAGCAGTACACCGCAGGCATACTCGGGCGCACAACAACCCCGTTGCAAGGACACGGTTCTGTGACTTGGCCTATTGGACACCCTGCGGGCAATACTTGATCAGAAATCTTATTGATATTCACAAGAAAAACCGCAATAATGCCTACAAGAACGCCTATAACGATGATCCATTTAATCAATTCGCCCTCGACAATGCCTTTCATGGCCAAATCTCACCTATTCCTGCGAAGAGACCGCCACCATACTTGCTCAGAAGGACCAACACGATGATAAGTACAAGTACCATCACGGCAATCATCAGAAAAAACTGTTGACTTTGACCTTTTTTTTGCATGGGTTTAACTCATCAACTGTTCTTATAAAGTTATCTTTGGGAAACCGGATAATATGTGCAACCGAGTGCCTTTAACGCTGATTCAGTATGAGGAATTAATTGGATGCCTGCGGACCATTGTTCACGTGAAGATGGCTGCATAAACGGATCCCCTCCTGGATTGTCGACTTCAGGGATTCCTGTTTTAGGCGGCTGCTGCGACTCTGCCCGAGCATACCAAAAAACAACAGCATACGGTTGACTCGTGTCAATGGTTGCCGGCGCCACGGTGTTTACATTCGATGCAACCACGCCATCAATAACCGTCACCGATTGAAGATACTCTTGCGTTGTTTTATCGCCTTCGCGCGTTGCGCTCAAATCGATAGGCACTTGCTGGGTCGTACCTTCAGCAAAATTTGTGCATACATCACAGAACTTTTCTTCGTTTAACGGAGATATTGAGAAAAGCCCCGTTGTCCCTTCATGCCACTGTTTCCAACAATCCACAAGCTCGGATCTCACCTGGGCTTGCACGCCTGATGTTGTTGCTGCAAACGAAATCGCTCTTGTCGGACAACGAATTTTGTTCGAAAATGTTTCGGCAATTGTTCCGAGTTTTATTGCACGCTCAATGCTGTCCTGACACGTGCCTGACTGAAAATAGTCCTTTCCCTTGGAATACAGAGCGGGTCCAGCGACCACAAACAAAAATATGATGATGCCCATCAACACAACGCCGATGACGAACGGCTCCATCCCGCGACTCATGGATACCTCAGGAAAGTAATGTCACAGAAGTTTCCGAGCTCCGCGGTTTTCACCATAGTGATGTGTGTGTAATCTCTTATCGTGACATCTTCACCGATTTTTTCCGCAATGAACCGGTCAGTGGCACCACTGGCAAAGTTGATGATGGACTCCTGGTTGGTAACGGCGAGAACCGCGAATTCCTTGTCCGGTAACTCATATCGCAATGCAGTGAATTCTTCGGCCTCGTTATTGGCGCTCATCAACAATGTTCTCGAGTCTTTCAAATACAGGCTTGGACTCAAATACTCGAGATAGGTTTGTTCACCAATCTTGTTGTTACTCAACACTTTGACGAGATTGTCATTGAGCAGCGCGTATTTCGGCGTGAATGTCGAGCAGACAAAACAAACAATTTGGTCGCTTCGAATGTTCCTACCCCAAGGCATATCATTATCAGCACCGTCATCGAACTGATACTTGCACTCGCGAAGCAATCCTGCAACGGTCTTGAGCATGACCTGTTCATTTCCAACATTATCGTTTTCTACAATTTTGGCTGGAGCGTCACCCGCATTCTTAGTATAGCACTGATTCACCTGCACCGTGTTTGTAGGATCTTTCGCAGCCAACTGCACATTCGACCGGCAAGCCTCAATCGAAATCTTGCCTTTGCCTTGCACGACGAAATACGTTGTCGCGCCGAAGACAACGAGCCCGGCAGCTACCGCGATGATAATCGCGACAAGCGCCGTTTCTGCGACTCCTTTCATGAAGGCATCACCACGTTGTATAAGAACGCCAAAAGCAGCAAAAAGAACGCCACGAGAATAACAAGCCCTATCATCAACTGAGACGCAGCCATTCCTCTTTTCATATATAACTCATCGGAGAAGACTCTATAAAAGCATTACGGCTTGCAGCAGTTCGATGCACAGTCAATCCAGCCGCCAGAAACTTGCGCTTCTTTGCCTGGACAGGGGGAAATGCTCTTCTTAGTAACAGGATCTATTATATCTGCATGACAGGTACCGACTTTGCTACACAGTCTGCTCTCGACCCCCGTCTGCTGCTCGTCCGTCCCTTTCCCGAACAGATTGAATCTTGTTACCAATACGGACATCAGAAGCAAGAGAATAATCAACCCGATAGCGAGCGCAACTACAACTCCGATTGACATTTCGCCTTTCATGTGGCGGAAATGCAACAGTACCCGTTATCGAGCACCGGAGAGCTGCCGTCATTGCAGTTTGTCGTCGGAATAGCCGAGCCAGTGCAGAGGTTCACGGAACTGACGCAGCTGCCCTTGCACGTCCCTAAACCTTTTCCGAAAATCTGGACGCGACCGGTTAACATGACAACAAGAACAATAAGAACAATCAGCGCGATAGCTGTCAAGACAATGACGTTAATCGAGATGCCTTGGCCGCGCATGTTCAACTCACAACGATGCAACACGACTGGCTCGCACCCGAAGCCGTGTCAGGACAGCTCCAAGCAGCATACGTCGACGTGCCGGTCGGACAGCCCGTGGACGTGCAGGTGCCGCCCTTGTTCTCGCAGTCACCAGACTGCTTCGCGAACACGCCGAACCTTCCGAGGAAGACGACGCTCAAAACGACAAGCACGAGCAGCGCGATAGCTGCGACAACAATCATATTGATGGAAATGCCTTGACCTTTCATGGATATCCCTCTTTTGCTACTCTGCCTCGGGTTTGCTCATATATAAATGTTTATGGACTATACCATCGGCACTGGTTCTGAGATTAATTCATCCACTAAGGCAGGATCGGACAGGAACCCTTCCCGGCGCAGGTCGTCCATAAGGTACTGCACTTCGACGGAACGCACCCCATAGGTTTTCTTCAGGTCTTGGACGAAGTTGTTGAGCTCGCGCATCGTTCGGAACACCCCTTCGGCGAGGAAATCGAACGCATCATGCACGCGATACAGCGAATTCACCGACGGATGCTTCATCAGGTGCAGCTGCAACGCATCAGGGTCCTTTCCTGACTTTAACAAGATGTTTGCGTGCGTCGCGAAGCCTAATGCCTCAAAGTTCAGGAGCGAAACCGTTTTCGGCACGAATTTCGGTTCATACGCTTTAATTTTCTCAAACAACGTGCTCACGGGAATGCCCGTCGTTCGGCTCAACGCAGTCAATCTGCACCGTGCGTTTTGCCGAAAATGAGCCAATACCACAAAATCGTTTTTGTTCATCTGAACACCTCCATTGATAATATAATCTATAGAGGCCGATGGCTTATACTTTCTCCTTAGACCTTATATATTACCTTATATTTATAAGAATAACGAAATGATTTAATACTCAATCACAAGTTAACCACCATGCAACGCAAAGTCATCAAGCTCGCGGAACAGACCTTAGTTGTTTCTTTACCCTCGGCCTGGTGCAAAAAGCACGCCGTGAAAAAAGGGGATGAACTCTCAGTCGAAGAACTTCCGGGCAAACTCGTGCTCTCCTCCGGAACGAATGAAACTCACTCCGTAATAACCCTTGACGGCGATGCGTGGGGCACGATCGTCAAACGTGCACTTACGCAAGTCTACCAAACTGGGGCTGACCGCGTCCGTGTCATCGCAAAAAAACCCGCAACCGCAAAACGAGTGCAAGATGCGCTCGCATCATTGCTCGGCTACCACATTATCGAACAGAAAGAAGGGAGCATTCTTGTTGAAGATTTGACGAAACCGAACCAGGACCTTCCCGTGCTGCTCAGACGCTGCTTACTGCTCATCAAAACCATGTTCGATGAAGGCATCCAGGCAATTCAGAAAAACAGTCCTGAGGAGTTAGCTCAGCTATGGCAACGCGATCTCGAAGTCAATAAATTGGCCTCCTTGTGCATCCGCACCATGTCCAAAAATCCAACGATGCGCGATCCACGGCTCTATGCATTTATCTATCAAGCCGAGCAGCTCGGGGACGAACTCAAGTTAACTCTTCCGAAACTTTCGGCAAACCACATCCCCGCGCTGAAACAAGCGCTTCTGCTCTTTGATGCCTCGTGCCAATTCTTCTTCCAACGAACGCTTGAAAAAGCGCAGACGGTTTCACGCGCGTACGATTTAGCGCGCGAGCACAACCTTCCCGAAATCGATCCTATCCTAAAAAAAGCGGTGTCCTTGCAAGAATTGTTCTTGAACGATGTGGGGCCCCCGAATGGAACTGGCTGACGGAACCCTCTTTCACGGAAAGTACCGCATCCTTGAGAAATTGGGGAGCGGCGCCACCAAAAAAGTCTGGAAAGCAGAAGACGAAGTGCAAGGTCGCACCGTTGCGCTCAAACTTGTTGCCCCTGAACAATTACTCACCTCATCTCAAGCGCAACTTTACCCTCCTGATTTGGAAACTATCGCATTGCGAGAATCAAAACTTCTTACGTCCATCGGCAAACATCCCAACATCGCGGAAATTTATGACGCGAACATCGATGAAAAGACAAAATCATTCTTCATTGCGGAAGAATACGTGTCAGGAAAAACGTTAGACGCCTGCATCGATGAACTTGGCACGTTAGGGACACGAAAACGTAATGGCGCCATCATCCGTTACGCCCGCCAAATCATTCGCGGACTCCAGCATCTTGAGCAACGCAACATCGTGCACGGCGACCTCACGCTCAAAAATATCCTCTTGTCAGGAAAAACCATCAAAATAACCGATTTCGGGCAGTCGCAAAAAACCGGAATGATGGAAAAAGCCGGAAGCACCTTCATCTACCAATCGCCCGAACAAATTTCTGATGCTCCTGCACATATTGGCACGAACATCTGGCAGTTGGGAGTTATCCTTTATCGAGCCATCACGGGAGAATTTCCGTTTATCTCGAAAGGATTCGAAAAAGCAACGCCGGAAGAACGAAAACTATTACGTGACGAGCTAAAACAAGAGATTCTGAACAAGAGCCATAAAGCTATGCCGTCAAGAACGTGGAAAGATCTCCGGAAACTCGTCAACGGCTGCCTGCAAAAATCCCCCGAAAAACGAATAAGCACGAGAAAAGCCTATTCTTTGGTCAGCCCGTGGAAATCCGTTATTGAAATGACGCAATACTGCGCCGTTCTCGGACTTGCGGCTTGTCTCGCCTACAAACCAGCCAGTTTGCTGATACGAAAAGTCGAGGGAGACGGCAGCACCCTCATTTACACCACGATAAGCGATCCTGATGAATTAAGAAGCGTAGACGGAAAATTCATTGGGGATTTGCCGTTTTATGACGCAAAAACTCCAATCAACTCGATGCAGCTCAATGCGCAACAGAACACGCTTGCGTACACTACGAAAAAAGAGAATCTTGAACGATTGATACTTCTCGATATCAAAACCGGGAAAGAGCAAGAAGTTCTTTCAGCGGACGCCATTTTCGCGTACGAGTGGGCGCCCGATGACCGATTGGCAGCCATCGTATTGAACAATGAGCGAGTCGGCCCAAACACTGAACTGATAACGTTGACCCGGGAAAAAATACTCACAAAACAATTCTCACCCCTTCGCAAAGAACTTCATTGGCATCCGTCGGGAAATTATTTAAGTATTTTTGAATCGGGAGAACTTTCATTCATCGAACCCGGAAAAGAGTCTCGCATCGCGGAAGAATATCCTAAAGATGCGACCTCGCACCAATGGTTCTCAAAAGGACTCGTGCTCAATAGACCTGGCGGGGGAGATATTGGCCCTGGACTCTGGATTTACCAAGGAGAGCAAAAAACTGCGGCAAAGCATGTCATTAGCGAGCCAACGCAGTTCGCAGGCGGAGAAATCACCCTTGCACGCGAGTTCAGAGACAAGACAGGATACTGGTATTTGTCGCACAACATGCTAAACTGGCAAACTTGGAACAACAAAAAAGGAATTTATGATGCTACGGGGCTAAAATTCTTCACCGGAAAAGGAGTTTTTGACGCTGTAGAAGCAACCGGAAAAGATGATTTTTTCATACTGGTTAGAAAAGACGATATTGACCGTTCAGGCGGAATTGACATCAATGACACAGAAATATACCGAATCAAATTTGAACCACTTTCTGACGAAGAAAAACTTCGCGGCTGGGATTACGGCGTGAAAAATGGAACCAAGCACCGCGATGCGCGAGGCGTGACGTCAATTTTTTACATTCCGCGCTAACGGCAAAGATCCAATCTGACCTGCAGCGCGCCGCCGGGCGTCGGGATGGGGTTTATCGTGCTTTCTCGCTCGCCAGAACAATCGCCAGAAGAAAAAGCAATTTGCTCCGCATTGTACGCCCCGGTGATTGAGAACTGATAGCTTCGCTTCCAAACGTCCAATGTTCCGGCAAGCATCTCGCCTATGACTGCGCTGGCTTCGTTGCAGGACGAGCCAGAGGAGCATTCCAGACGGCCGAGCACGGCGCAGTCCTGCAAAAGTTCGGTAACAGTCGCCCCGTTGCAAGAGGTCGTCGTGCCGAGCATGGTCGTAACAAGACTGGATGCCAGCTGGGACTCTTTGTACTCCTGTGCGGCGTTCGAGCCCGGCGCGCGAAGAACAAACATCACCGCAAAAAGCACCCCGAGCATAATTAACACGACAATAATTGCCAATCCAAGAATCTCCATCTGCCCTCTACGCATAGGTCTTTACCTCAAGATAGCCGAAACCATACCGGTTTTGCGCGGCGACATAGATAAGAACGGGAATCTGCATGACGGTAACCGACGTGTCCTTCGGATGGTCGTACACGACCGTCGTTGACTGACTCGGATACACCTGCACGACGCTCAACGAGCTGTAGCCAAATGACTTGAAATACTCGAGCACGTTCGTGTCATCCTGCAACAGATTCGCGAACGCGCTGACTTTCAGTGAGTCAACGCAATTCTCGCGCTGGACGTTCACGAACGAGCAGTCCAGCTCGGGAAGATGGACTGATTTTTGCGCAATCTGAACGGCCTGCAGCTGCGTGTTCTTGTCCAACTCTTTCTGCAAGGAATTCTCCTGCAGCTTGAAGTAAAAGCTCGCGCCGAAAATAATGAAAAAGAAGAACACGACTAGGACAGCGAGCGTCTCAAACATCTTCACTTGTCCGCGAGTTAGTAGAGGGTCGGGCATGATTGTCTCAATAAGGCATCATTTTCCATCGTGAGCGTGCTCATCAAATCTCTTACACCATTGATATCCTGCGTAAGCCCGTTTGACTGAACTAATGCCAACGTCTTCAGCGAATCGATTGTCGACGGGTTGTACGGGCAGCCGCGCGCGATCAAGTCCGCGTCGCCGCGGAACGTCTCCATGCGCGCGGCAATCACGCCGGAAACCGCACTCAAACGTCTAGACGCTTCCTGCATATTGCACCGGAACATCGGCTCATCCTCGGCGAATATCGCCGCGAACAGCCCGGCATCACCAACATAATACGAACGCTCGGCGTCGAACTCGAACGAGCGCAGGTTTTTTCGCTTGAAAAAAGTAACATCATTGGGTGAAATAAGGACGGCTCCTATTTGAGTGTCGGAAAAGGAGTCGTCAAGCTGCAATCCACCAAATTCCGGATTGATATTCAGGAACACAAATTTCGTTTGTACATAGTTCTCGTTCGTCACGCAATCAGGATTCGCATTGCAATCCACATCGGAAATCGTGATAAACTCGGCATTCACGGTCTTCGGAATCAACGCCTTGACTTTCGCGAGCAACTGCTGCGATTCCTGGGAGTCGTCCTCAACGAAGAAATATTTTATCCGCTCATTGGTTGAGAACAAAAAGTTCACCGCCCGGAAAGGCACTTTCCAGTCAAGCGTCCAGAACAAGACGCTATCCCCTTCAATGCGCTTCGGCGCGAATATCAATTTGTCCTTGTAATCGCGCGTCACTTTCCCGACACTCATCGCGCAGGCACAATCATCGGTGCACGCAAAATCAATCCCTGCCTTCGGAAGGTCAAGCTGCTGCGCGGCGCCTTTGGCAACGCTCGCGCTCGTCGTGATAGAATCAAGCTCGTTCACGAGCGTGATCGCCAGCCGCTGTTCGCTCAGGTTCTGCTGCTTGATGATGATGCTGAAAAAGAACGCGAGGATGACGGCGCCCGCAATGAGTATGAACACCCAATTGAACTGAAGCTCGAACTGGCCGCGACTCATTGCCACGGGCCGACCAACGCGTGATCGCCCTTGCCCTCAAGACGTAAGGACACCTTGCCGTCGATGACTGGAGCGCAGAACGCGCCATCGTTCGCCTCAACGCCATCGATGAGTATCGGAGTCTCGGACAACGGAATCAAGAAGACGTTTTGCGAGCCGCCTTGCCAGGACTCGACCAGCAATGGATGGTCATCAAGGAATTGCGGGGAGGGATCGCAGTCGCCCGTCTGGTCCTGCGTGCAAAACACGCACAGTTGGAGATATCGTGTCGGCAAGGTCAAATCGACGCGCTTCACGCTCCCGAAATCAAGACTGATGGCCTTGACAGAGTTCTTTAAATCGTTCTCAAAATCGAGCAGACCAATCTGTTCGGAACGCTGCGTGAACTGGCTGATCGCCTTGTAACCATACACGAGAATCATGATGAATACAATCGAAGCGAGCATCAGCACGAACACCTGGCCAAGAATCTGGGCACGCCTCATTTCTTCCTCTTACGCTCGCCACGCACATACGATTTGAGCTCACGCTCGATGTCCGACTTGTGTTGTTCATAATACGTAGAGGTGATTCTGAGCTTGCGGAACAATTCTTCCATATCTTCCTTCCCGAGCTTGCCCTTGCGCAAGAGTTGCAGCTTGAGCAACAGTTCCTTCTTGTCCTTTGCGGACAAACCGGCCAACGCAAGCTCGCGCAACTTGTCCAACGGGGTCTGCTCTTTCTCAAGGCGCTTGATCAACTTGCCATGCTCATCAAGCGGGAGCTGGCCCTTCACGAACGATCCAAGCTGTTCGAATGTCTTCGCGCTCACATCTTCGGGACCGAGCTTCTTGAGCTCATTGACCGTGAGCCAATCCGGAATTTGTGAACCTTGTTTTTGCGCGACGGCCGAACGAACCGGCGTTGTTTGTGCTTGCTTTCGCGTCATGCGACTGAAGAGGTCGTTCCAGCGCTTCTTGAGCTCGCCCGGATGCTGCTTGTTGTACCAAATACCATAACCAACGCCACCTGAAATCAGGAGTATAATGATAAGCCAGAGCCAGGGGAACTTGAAGTTGGAAATCGTCGGATCCGTTCCTTCACGGTATTCCTTGAGGTTCTGTCGATTGTCGCCGTCAGGGTCTGCATCAGCAGACGCTTCGCCCTCGCAGAGCACATCGCCGAAATAACGTATGCGCCAGGCATCGTCGATTTCATCGCCGCACGAGTGTCTTTGGCTCGCGCCGCAGCCGAACTCGTCCACGGTTTCGCCAAAGGGAGTTCCAGGGCAGTTGTCCCGCGAATCAGGAACGCCATCTTCATCCTCGTCCGCGAGCGAACGGCAGACGCCGTCAGCACAGGTGCCTTCCTCGCAGTCGGCATCCAACGTGCAGGACTGGCCCGCTTTGCACTTCGTCGGGCAAGCGCCACCGCAGTCGACATCGCTTTCCAAGCTGTCAAGGTACCCGTTGCCGCAGGGATTGTCAATGCAGAGTCCGGCGTTGCAGAAGTTGCTCGTGCAGTCGCTGTGCATCGCGCACGCGAGACCGATGTCGCACGTGTCGCAGGAACCGCCACCGCAGTCAACATCCGTCTCATTGCCGCCCAGGAGCAAGTCGTCGCAGCGCGAGGGCTGACAGACCTTTGTCGCGTTGCAGATGCGTGAGATGCAATCCACATTTGTCAGGCAATTCTTGTAATCGGAACAGGGCTGACAGGTCAAACCGCAGTCAATATCTGTCTCGTTCGCATCAAGTTCACTATTAACGCAGTGCGGCGGAATCTTCGTGATGTCAATGGTCACGCCATCGGTCGGAAGTTCCGAACTTTGCAGTCCTGCCATGTTTTCCGCCGTGATGCGGGCATAATAGGAAAGCCCGTTCGTGAGGTTCAAGTCAGTCACATACCAAGGCAATCCATCCTTCACCACGCTCGGGGTCCAGTTCTTGACGACAACCCCCGTGAGCTGCTGCTCGATTCGGTAGTTGTAGCGCGAGACGTTCGTCTCATTGTCCGCGCCGAGGAATGCCAATCGCAATCGGTTCGTAAAGTATGAGAATTGCGGGAACTCAGGATTGTTACTCGTATCGTCTGCATACAGCATCCACGGCGGGGTGAGGTCGACAAACACCGAGACCGTGATGTTCTTTTCTTCGATTCCGAAGTAAGATGTGCCAGCGCCCGTGCTGCAGAAAACGGGAATTGAGTGCCAGCCGATTGTCGGCACGACAACCGTCGTCGTGTGCGCCATTGAGGAGTAGTTCACGCTGCCGATCGGTTTCAGCGTGCCGCCGGCGGAATAATAACAGTAGGTGTCCTTGTTCGTCTCGATGCCCAAGGGAATTGACAGCGTGCCGTAATAGACCGGCGTGACGCTCGTGACGTTCAATGGGATCGTCAAATCAACGCTGAATGGGATGTCCGCGGAAACGGGGCCAAGTCCGGCGACGTTCTTGCACGCAACATGATACTTGTACGACGCGGCCGTCGGAACCGTTACGTTCACCGCATGGCTCGTAAGTCCCATGATTCCGAATGAGGGGAATGTCCCTTCCATCGAATCGTAGTCAGTCGCGGTCGGACTGTACTTGCAGACGCTCAAATCATCCGTTTGCACTTTCAGCACGGTTTGCAATGGCGTCTGCACGATGATACTCGGGGACGCAAACGCTTTGATGATCTTGAGTTTCGTCGTGTCAACACTCAGCCAGAAGTTCGCGCTGCCCATGCCGGTGTCCTCATCCTTGCAGCTGACAAAGAACTTGAACGGAGTGGCTTCAGTCTTTATTTCGCTGAACGAGCTCTTTGTGTGCGTAAACCCGAATGACCCATCGAACGGCACGAGCGAAGAGAACGAGCTCGGAGGAGGGATGGTTTGGCTGCTCCAGTACCGGCACTCGGCAACGCTGTCAGTCTCGAACGTCAACGGGAACGTGAATTTGCTTGAGACGCCGTACTGCGGCTCGAGAATCGTCACGAGCGGCGGGAGTGCGTTGATGACAAATGACGAACTTGCGGTCGCAGTGGATAATTTGTTGCCCGCGTAATCAGTAATGATAGGAGTAATAATCTTCTTTCCTTCAGACAAGGATAATGTTGCGGTGAACGTACGGTTCTTCGAGCCGACGAAGAGCTTAGTAATATCTCGTGTGACCGGAGCTCGCACGGGCCCGACGCTCGTGTTGTAAACGACGAATTCAGTTATGGTGAAGTTGCTCACAACAATCGGTTCGCTAAAATTGATCGTGACAACTACGGTTCCGGTGCCTGAAATGAATCCGTCAGCAGGAGTGTATGTCGCAACCGGCGGCGTGGTATCAACGACCAATGGGACGCTCAACGGCGCCCCCATGAACACGTTGTTCGTATCACGGGAGTTCAACGAGAAGAGGTACGCCCCTTCGGCCAATGCCGGCGTCGGGATGCCGAACAAATAGGCATAGTTGAATCCCGAACCGGGCGTCTTCGGGATTTCGATTGTTTCGGTTCCCTTCACGTAACCGGCAAACACTTGCTCAGCGGGCTCATTGTAGGAAACGCTCGCCGTTGGAATGAGCGAGTTGGTGTAGTAGGTTCCGTTAATTTCGCGGCCAGGAGTAATATTATAGCTCAACACTTTCGGACCCTGGCATGCAGTACAGGCGAACAGCGTGATGTTCTTTATCACTTCAAGATTGTTCGCCGGGTCTCGGGAATAGAATCGTAGACGGTTCCAGCCCGGAGAAAGATTGAGCAACAGTTTGGTGCCATCCTGAAGCGCCAAGTCGTTGACGTTCAGCTGGGTGCTGTTCACGCTCACGAATGACGTGCACAGCGCGTCTTCGGGCTTTCCGGCGCAGAAATAGGTTTTGAACCCAGGCAATTCTTTTCGGTCGCCGGTGGTCATATTCGGCGCACCGATGAACAAGGTGAAGTCGCCTGGCGGCATCGCCAAATGGCCAAAGTCGGAGCCGTTGCTCTTTTCCCAAATTCGGATATTAAGATAGTCATACTTACCCGCTGAACCCACCGGGATGATGGTGGTTGCGGGCGTGAAATAGTCACGCTCGCAAGAAGTGTCATTGAGCGCACAGTCCGGCCAGTAATCGCTCACTGGCGTTCCGTCCGCGTTCTTACGACACTGGATGGTAGGGCTTGCATCGAACTGGCAGACTTTGATGCCGCACGGATCAGTGCTGACGCTCGCGAGACTGTTGTCGGACGAGAGCGTCACGCCGCCGGCGGGCGAGCCGCATTGGGCTGGCGTGTAATCCTTGCACGACGCTTTACTGCAGTCCAATGCGAGGCCGTTGCTGAAAAAGCAAGGGTATTTTGGCGTGCTGACGGCGGCCGACTTCTCGGGCGAGCACTGGTCGAACACCGCGTTGTAGGCATTGGCATTAGGAGCCGTCGGATTGCTTGACTTGTTGCACAGTGGGCAGCTGTTGTACCTCGCATCAATACAGACTCCTGCGCCGATGTCCGAATAGGTGTCACGCCACTCGCACGCCCCGACGAAACAATTGTTTCGTTCGCAGCTCGACTTGCTCTT
The DNA here is from genome assembly GCA_964550175.1 of uncultured Methanosarcinales archaeon. Classification (GTDB taxonomy): domain Archaea; phylum Nanobdellota; class Nanobdellia; order Woesearchaeales; family ARS49; genus DSQK01. Next base: position 516,053 of record CAZJXP010000001.1, read on the forward strand.
GTAATCATAACACGAGAGCGATTGGCTGCACGTGTAGCATGCGTCAACGCTCGTCGCGCTTTTGTCGAAAAAGCAATACTTCGGGTCTGATTCAGTTCCTTCGCAGGATGAGACGGACGAACCTAGCCCAAAAATGCCCGTGGTGAGATCGCAACTCGTCGGCGTGATGCAGGACGGCGTCGTTCCTTTCGCGACACAGAGCGAGCCAAATCCGCAAGTGAGCGACAGCGTCAATTTATTCTTCGCGTCACAGGATGCCCCCTTGTTATACTTCGTGGAAAATGCCTTGTCAACGGCCGCGTCAAATCCTGACATAAATGAAGACGCGGGCGTGGCAGGGCTGCCGGAGTAGCCGTACGTTTGCAAATATGATTTCATGGAACCGTAATAAAATGAGGACAGGCAAAAACTGTCATCGGTGAACTGAGACTCGCATTCCACATCACCGGTGTTTCCGGTGCTTGTCGTCGGCGCGCTGTCGCCTTGGATGGTGTACTTCGCAATAACTCGGTACGTGTAATCCGTGTTCCATTTCAAGTCAGGGGAACCGTCGATGAATCCTGTTCCGGCTCCCGCAGCGGCGATCTGGGCAAAGCTCGAGCAACCTGAACCGGTGCAACGGCTGATAATGTACGCGTCCGCGGCGCAAGGAGCGACCCAACTCAATTTCATCACTCGTTGCCCTTTCAATGGCGCGACAGTGAAATTTGCTGGGGCTGGCTTGTAATCGGAAGATGCGCACGGGCCAGACGGGCCTGGCGGAAGCCCGGCAACTTCGCCGCACTTTGCGGAACATGATTTGTTCAACACTAAATCGGTCGGGGTTGGAATCACGAAATCGGGAAATTCGGGCAAGCAACTTGCGCTTGGCAGATACGAGTCCGCTTGCGCCGTGGCTCCCGCAAGATTACAGCAGCAACCCGATGTCGCGCCGAGAGCGGTTGCGGCGAGCGCAGCTACCGCAAGAACAATGATCAAAATGAGTCGCGGGAATGGTTTCATGGCGTCGGTTTGAACTCGGTCGGAATGATGACTAACTGCTCGTCAACTAATTGGCCGTCAGAAACGCGCACATTGATCGGCAAGATGCCGAAACTCGCGTCGGATTCGGTGAGCGTGTACGGTGAAGGCGGCATGACTGGCTCATCTCGAACTTGGAATGTGAACATGAGCGCATCCTCATCCGGATCTATTGCTGATACGGTTTGCACGAATGATGACGTGCCACAAGCCGTTGCGTCGCCAATCAATGCCTCTCCTTCCGCATGCACGTTTGCCGTATCACAGAGTTTCACATCATCAAACGTGCTGTTCGGAATCCAACGCAACGCCGGAGCTCGGTTCTGGCGCGCAGTCTGGAAAACATATTGATGGCCGCCAATTGAGGAGGCTGGGTCGGTGAACGTGATGATGTCAACCGAAGGCACGGCATCGCGCTGCACGGCGACACGGACATCGCCGACGGATAATGAGGACGGATCAAACGTGATATCCGTCGCATCCTTGTCAATTGCCGCATTCGCTGCGTCAATAATCAATTTGAAACGGACGGGAATTTCGACGCCAAATGCGTCTATTTTTGCGCTTCCGCCCGAAACGGTGCTGGTCACATCAACCGGATAGTGCAACAAGAAGGACGTCGCACGCTCGCCGAACACCACCGATAACGACGGGGTCTGCGGCGCGACGGTTATCCCTTGGGCACCAAATACCGTCCAGTCCAAACAGGAAATCGTTTTTGCCAACGTCGCATTCAGCAAAATATCATGCATGGAATTGTCGCCCGTCAGCTGGTGCAGCATGTTGATTCCGAAATAGCCTTGTGCCGTATAATTCGGAAGAATCAATGTTCCGCCGTCATAGACGTCCGGGAACGTTCCCCAAGGGTAGTCAGGGGTTTCCGAGAAGAACAATGTGCCAACATTCCCTTGCGGGGGAACCAAACCGTACGCGACTTGAGCGCCGTCGACAGTGATATGCTCCAGCGGCACCTCAATCACGCCACCTTGCTTGCCCATCTGCTCAAGCGTTGTCCTTGCAGCCAAATCAAGGCATTGCGTGACATAGTCCTGCACCGGCTTCAACAGCTGGCTTGTGCGTTGCTGAGTTTCCACTCGTTGTTCCCCTTTTTTTATGCTTGTCGATCGCGCGGCATAAATCACGATGCCGACCATGATGAGTATGATGAGCCCGACGATGATCAATAGCGTGAGCTGACCGCGGGCCATGTCGTCACCCGAGTCGCAGCTTTGCCGTCAAATCACGCCAAGCTTGGATCAAAGGACCTGGGCTTGTCGGCGAACCTGTCTTTTGACGGACAATCTGCATTGACGTTGAGGTTGCGTTGCATGACGCGAGATTGTCGTAATGCAACACGAGGTCGAGGCAGGGATTTGTGCCCAAGTCGAGCCCGGCGTATTCTGTGCCAATGTAATCGCGTCGAATGCTGTTTTCAAAGATACCTTCCTCAAGGAAGGCGAACGCTTTCTTGTCCTCGAGTCTTGCGGAATAAATCTTGTTGAATGTGTGCGTGTTGTTGAAGAACGTGTAGTCGTTCAATGGCTTGTGGAGCGAAGTGAAGACAAAGAGCTTCAACGCGTCAAGCGGAGATCCGATGAACGCGGCGAACAGGTCAGGCCATGAAATCGTGCCGAGCACGCCGGACGTAATGCTAATGACTCCGTTCAGCCCAGGATCGTACCAGATGCCGCTCGGGGAGGAGCACTCCTCGAAACCAGGACCGTCAGCTCCGTCGCAGAAATCCTCATCTTTCCCGATTGCAGGCAGAATACTCTTAACGTCGTCAATAGGTTTGTTCAACGTGACGCCCCAAGCATTTCCTTCAGAAGTCGTCAAGACGCAGAAATTGTTGATGCAAGGCACGCTCGTGCCGGTAATTGAGCAGCTCGCCGGACCGACAAGGCTCGAGACGCTCTCGGGTGCGTTCAGCGCTTCGGAGGCAGAGCCGCAGAACAATCGGTAGTTTGTCGGGGAGACTTTGTCCGCGTAATCTAATAGCTCCAAAGCTAAGAGTTTCGTGCGGGTGCTCCAGATTCCATTACCTTCGCAATAATGATCAAGTATCGACTGGCCGGGCGCAATACATTGGGGATGGATGGCGGTCGTGTCGAAGTATTTCGCAGTGTTGTTGTTGCTCGCGGCCGCGCCGTTCGGGTCGACGAGGCATTGATTGTCGCTCGGACAATAGCCAGAACTACCCCTATCCCAATTATATTTTAGCGGGCGTGATACCCACGTGCCGGCTTCGCAACGGTAGCCGTTGTAGCTCAACGGACTTGCGGTCGGAATCTGGTCTGTCTGGCAGGCAGATCCAGTCCAGCACGATGTGGCTGCGCAACAATCACTCTTCGGCGTGCTGTCTGTAACCGTCCAGGCAATCGTCTTATTGAACTCGCGGTTGCTGTTAAGCGGATCGACTGTCCACTTGCCGTCATTGCTACAATACAGCTGACCGGACGGCGAAGCTCCCTTGAAGACAGTACACACGCCATAATAACTCGGGATTTTCGCGCCAGAATGGGAGTCCGTCGTGATATTGTCTACTTTGCACCCGCGGAACGAACCATTGACGAGGACCGCAGCGCCGCTGCTCACAAATCCGCCGTTCGGGATGAACGCCTTGCTCCAGCAGGCGCCGATTATTCCCGGGTCGTTGTACGTTTCTCCGGGGTCGTCCGCTTCCGAGCAACATTTTGTGCCGGTCCAGCTGAACCCGAATGCCTCGCAGGAAGCCTTGTTCTTGCCGTCAAGATCTGAAGTGTAATCTCCGTCGGACGTGCAATAAAACGGCACGCCCGAAAATATCTTTGTTTCGCCCATCGTATCAAAATCAAAATCGGCATCAAACGGAGTATCAGCCCCTGCGCATTCCGTGATATCAGAAGCGACGCAGGCATAATCGTGAGTCTGGGATCCGAGCGTCACGGGGAGAATGTTTGCGGAGGCCCCTTTTGACTTCTGGAAGCGCAACTTTCCGTGCGCAGGGAACAAATAGGCAAGCGAGTTGTTTGCGCTCGTCAACGCAAACGCCTGAATCAATGAGCCCGTGTCAGAAACATACTCAAATTCTGTCGGGCTCGAGCTCGTTGAGTAGAACTTGAACACGTCGCTCACATCGACGATGACCTCGTGCGTTCCAGGATAGCTCGACGCGATGGGACTCGGTCCCGTCAGATAGGAACCATCCCATTGTCGGATGAAAAATGAGTTGTCGGAAACCGCAATGTCCTTCCCAACGGACAGCCCGAAGCAGTCATTGCACAGCACGGTGATGTTGAAGAATTCGGTCGTTATTCCCGGGATGTCCCTCGTGTTCACATCCAAGACGATCTGAGTCGGATTCGAAAGCCCATACGCGATTGAGCCCGAACTCGAGGGGAACGCCGTCGCACCGGACGAAACAGATGCGCCGCAGTAATGGAGCGCGGTCCCACTGCCAATCAATTTAGTTGTGCTCGGACAGGAAGTGAACGTGTGAATTTCGCCCGCGTCCTCAGGAATGGCCCACTCCGAACCACTGGCAGTTTCACCGCACCAAGCATTCACATCCGCATAATATCCGCAACTGGTGTCGGACGATGTGCCGCCGCAGCATCGGCTTGCCTCAGGCCCGACATAAGGATCGCCGCCGCCAGCAAGACAGTCTTCCGCATACCCATCCCAAAAATCACAGTCACCGCTGCCATCAGCATCAACACAGCCATAAATGTGCGTTGCGGTGCCTGAGGCACCACCGTCGACAAAACTCATCTCATCATTCAAATCATCCGGCGCGTTGCCGAGATACAACAGCACTTTTGAAACGGGCATATCAATGTCGGAATGGAACGTACGAATGACTTGGTCGTCAAGGTCCGAATCGAACGCAGTCGTTGGAAAATAAGCTGCAAGCGGACCGAGATCAGTCAACTCATTTCGATTCACAACGGTCTTGTTCGCGACTGTCGCGAAGAAGCTGTACTCTATGGTGTCGGCATCAGTATTTGTGACCACAACTTTGTTCACGAAGAACTTTACCTCGTGCCAACCGCTGCCCGCGGTCTTGCTGTTCACCGTCTTCACCACCGTGCTGCCGTTATAGAAGGTAACGATGCCATCCCCTCCTTGAAAATCGAGATATGTGCGGGCGATGAATTGGGGGGCTTCTAACAGAATTGTGCTTGTGCCGCCTTCGCTATAATCCCCTTTGAACTCGATTTCCATCACATCAAGCGGAACCGTGAAGGCCGCATGAACCGAAGGAAGCATGAGAAGGACACTAAGTGATAGCAAAACCAACACCCTCTTTTCCATAGCTGCGCTTTAAGAACGGATGTTTAAAAAGGTTGTGGTGAGCTATATATAGTCACGCAAGCGCGCGTGCGGCTTCAGCGGGGTGCATTCCGAGCAAGGTGAACACGGCCTTCAGGTCAGCCGGATTGCGCATTCCTTCAGGAGTTTTGGCAAAACTCGCGATTTTCATCGAAACCTTGCATTTTCGGCAAAGCATAATATTTTGCATCATGCGACCCAACAATTCTGCCCGGCGGACGCCGGAACCCAAGAGCAATGACTGGAACGAAAACGCGACCGCTGTCTGTGATTTTGCACACGCTCTCGCAAGGATATGGTTCAGCCCGGACGCACGCTGGTGCAATGAATCAGAGCGGCTGCTCTGCTCCAAATCGAACAGCATCGACGGAGATTCGTGCTCGATGACATGCAGGTCGCGTTCGGAACTTCTTACGATAACGAGCTTTGATTTTGATTTCACTGCTGCGATTTTCCCTGGTTGGCCCAAAATCGCAGAAACCATTTTCACGTCTTTTGAGGTGATTGTTTTTTCGGGAGTGGACGGATACACAAAGATAAGACGTTCAATGCCGAGCAGCTTCGCTCGCGTGATGAACGCGTCCTCGTTCTTGTCCGGAAACACGATGTCGGTCGTCATGGCATTTTCAGGGCTTGCTTGAGGCGCAACACTTCCTTTGGGTTGAGCGCGCGCCACTCGCCCGGCTTCATCTTTCCCAATTCCAACGGACCGAGCTTTGTTCTCGTCAAAGAATCGACGTGTGTGCCCAGCTTGACAAACAATTTCTTGATGATGTGCTTTCTTCCCTCGTGAATCGAGACTTCGATGGAGTGGGTGCCAACTTGAGCGGGCTCGTGAATCTTGACAAGCCTATCTTCCACCATCACTCCCTTCTTCAACCGCTTGATAAGAAACGGATCAACTGGACTTGAGAGCGTGACGCGGTAAGTTTTGAGCGTCTCATACCTTGGATGCATCATCCTATTCGCTAATTCGCCGTCGTTCGTCAAGAACACAAGTCCCGTTGCGTTGCGGTCCAGTCGTCCGACGGGAAAAACACGCTCGTCGAGCACAACCATATCCGCCACGGTCGGCCGGCCTTGCTCGTCCGAAAGTGTCGTGACGACATTCAACGGCTTGTTCATGACCACGTAGACAAACTGCTGCTTGGTGATGCGTTCGCCCTCGACTTCAATATGATCCTTGTCGAGATCGGCGCTTTCCCCGATCTGGGCGATCCGGCCGTTCACTGAAACCAACCCTCGTTCGATGAGCTCCTCAGCCTTCCGGCGGGAAGTTATCCCGGCTTGGGCGATGATTTTCTGGATTCGCTGCATCATAGGGCGGTTGTCCTCGTAACCCATTTTCCTATGATAAGCTTTATAAACCCTTCCCTGTCCTCTCGTCGTATGGTCGCACCAAGACTCAGATCACGAACATTCCGAAGACGCCTGACCCGAACCCCGGGCGGCAAGCATGTCGTTCACTATACTCGACGCAAGCCGGCGCAGGCACAATGCGGCGTCTGCGGCGGAAAGCTTCAGGCCGTCCCTCGCGCGCGACCGACGGAACTGCAGAACTTGCCCAAATCGGCAAAGCGACCGGAACGCCCCTATGGCGGCGTTTTGTGTTCGCGGTGCGCCCGAGCTAAGTTCAAGACGCTCGCAAGAACTATTTAGAGAGAAGCCTCCCGGACGCTCGGCGACGACGCCCTCTGGAGCGGAGAACCCAAATGCTACAAATCGGAAGAATCTGTGTGAAAACTGCCGGCCGAGACGCCGGACAGCTTGCTGTTATTGTTGACATTCTCGATCACAAACAAGTCCTTATCGACGGCCAGACTCGCCGACGAAAGTGCAGCGTCCTCCACCTCGAGCCGACCTCCAAGATGGTCGACATCGCGAAAGGAGCCGCGCATGGCACTATCGTTTCCGCGTTGAAATCGCTCGGCATCGAAGTCGTCGAACGCAAGACCAAGACGCAGAAAACGTCGAAGCCCGGCATGCCCATCAAGAAAGCCGCAGTCAAGCCGGTTTCGGTCAAGCCTGCCGCGAAGCCCGCGGCAAAGAAAGCTTAATTCTTCACGAACGAGAAAAGCAATTCTAGATCCAGCTCGAGCGCTACGACGGGCATCTCAAGCTCCCAGTTGCGCAACACTTGCGGATGGACTTCGCCGACCAACGCGATTGGCTTTTTGTCGACAATGATTGCGGCGGTTCTTCCCGGAATGAATGATCCGTGATTTTCTTCGCTGACGCTATATGCCACGCCGACTTTGTCGAGCAGATATTCGACAATCTGGCGCATCTCCGTGTAATCTGCCTTGGAATGGCTCGCGACAACGCAGAGCTTTCTCGTTTCCCGTGCGCCGGTTTCCGTCGACGCATCAAGATTGATGACCGTGCCGATGCCGAACAACTTCTGCGGGTATTCATGGTTGCGGTTGTTGCGCAGCACTTCCATCAATGACGGAAGCATCCAGGAGCGCAATGAATCGTATTCCTTGTTAAGCGAGTTGAACAGCTCGACGACCTTTAACTCATGCAGCATTGAAACGGTTTGCCCTTCCTTGCTCGTGAGATGGAACGTGTTCGTTTCTAACAGTCCGAGACCGATGAGAAGTCCGGCAATCTTCCGCTGAAACACAAACAACGGGGCTTCGCTCGCGACCGTCGCCACACGCGGAATTTCGGGCACGATACTGTCATAACCCGCGGCTATTGCAATATCCTCGATAACATCTCGAGAGTGGAGCACATCGCTCCGGTATGCCGGAACAAGCACCTGCTTGCCCTTGAGCTCGTAACCCATGCGAGGCAGGAGCCGCTTGCAGTCCGCATCGGTGAATTTGCTGCCAAGAATTCGGTTTGCCTCCTGCACGTCGAACGAAATGACGGTGGATGCGAGCGACGGCGTGACGACCTTTTTCGCGCCGTATCGCAACGTGACTTGATGCACTTTTCCGCCTGCGTCCGCTAGCGCTGTGACAATGATTGCAAGCAACTGGTTCAATGTGCGCTGGTCAAATCCAGAACATTCGACAAAAACATCCTTTGTTTGAGTTGTTACACGGCCGACCTTTTCCGAGTTGATGATGGGCGGCAAACTCAAGATGTCCTCTTTTGCGTCGACAAACAAGGGATATTTTTCCTTGCCCTCAAGCAATGAAGCGAAGGCCTTGCCCGTAGGATGGTGCTCAAGGATTTCCCGCGCCGACATTATTTTTCCGGATTCCAACGGCTGGAATTTGATGTCTCCGGGCTTGCGCGCGAGATACTTGATCGGCCAGACGATATGCTCCAACGGGTAGATGCCGATGGCCGCCTTCTTCCGGTTTCGGCAGAACGTCATGTGCAGTTTTTCCTGGAATTGGATGATGTTCTTGATCATCGCATCATCGAACTTCAATCCAGTGACGACTGCGCAGGACGTGAACGGACGCACCTTCTCGACGCTCTTGTCAATGTGCAATTCGTATATTGATGGACTTGCGACGGGAAGCTTTTTTACGCCGATGCCGAGGAAACCGCGCATCGCGCGGGCAAGGCCTTGCTCGCTCAAACAATCAGGACGGTTCGGGAATACTTCGACGGTGATGCTGTCCCCTAATGCCCCTTCAAATCCGAACCCGAGCAGCATGAGCTTTTCTTCCCACTGCTCGATCGAGAGTTTTTTCCCGACAAGGGATTCCAATATTTTTTTGCTAAACGTTACGCCTGCCATTAGTTTCTCGTCCACGCTTTAATTTCACGAAGCTGTTTCACGTCATTGCGATATAAGTCTCGTATGTCGGTGATCTTGTAATATTGCGCGATGACGCGCTCCATTCCCTGGCCCCACGCAAGCACCGGAATGTCCTTTCCGAACAGCGCCATACTGACTTCCGAACGGAAAATTCCCGCACCGCCAATCTCAACCCACTGGTTCTTCGACGGGTTGAAGCCATGCACTTCCATGCTCGGCTCGGTGTACGGGAAATACGACGGCACCATCTTGATATCGGTGAATCCCATCTTGGTGTAGAATTCCTTTAGATAGCCGAAAAGATGACGTAGGTTCGCGTTCGGATCGACGACGATGCCTTCGACCTGGTTGAACTCGAACAGATGCTTCCAATCAAGCGTCTCGTTCCTGAAGACTCTGCCGACGGAAAAATATTTGACGGGCAAGTCAGATTCCTTCAACGTCGCGAGCATCTGGGCGCTCAACACCGTCGTATGCGTCCGCAACAGGTTTCTTCCGGCGATGCGCTCGTCCCACGCGCTCTGCCAGCCCACACTTCCGGACGCGCCGCCGTTCTCGTGCGAGGCCTTTACTTTTTTGACAATCGACTGAACAGGTAATTTGCCATTCGCGGGATTCTTGATGTAAAACGTGTCCTGCAAATCGCGCGCCGGATGGTCCTGCGGAACGAACAACGCGTCGAGGTTCCAGAAGCTCGTCTGCATCATCGGACCTTCCATCTCGGTAAATCCAAGCTCAAGCCAGATTTTTCTGATGTAGTCGATCGCCTCGTTCACGAAATGCGCACGGCCGCCGGAAATCTTAGGAACTTGAACCGTAACATCATACCGTCGGAACTCCTTGCCTCGCCATTGGCCCGAACGCAACAGTTCGGGGGACAACGACTCGATGACGTTCACTTCGCCGACACCTGCGGAGATAAGCTTTTCTCCCTCAGGAGTGAGCTTGGCAACCTTATCCTTTCGAAGCTCGATCGTGACAAACTCTTTTCTGCGCTTCAGATTGTCAAGAATTAATTTCTCATCTTTGCTCAACGAAGCCACGGAAACCGGAAACGATTTTTTCAAAAATGATTCTTCGGGCCATTCTTTCGCGAACGCAGCGGCAGCTTGCGGAGTCTGTTTTATCAGCAAGTCCTTTTCCTTGCGCATCAAAATCAATCCCTTCGAACGCAGGACACCGATGCACGCGTTCAATTCCTCGCGGGACAAGCCTGATTTTTTTGCCAACTGCTCAAGCGAAAGCTCCTTGTCCAGCGAGCGAAGAAACTGCCGTTCGGGCAGCCCTTTTTTCTGATACGCCCGGCCGTTAGCGTCGAGCGAAATCATTTCCCGCGGCTCGACGGCGATCGTCAAGAACTTCCTGTTTTCAAGCCATTGCAATCCGCGCACGACCTCAATATCCTTGAGACCGGTGGCGGTCATCAGCGCGTCGACCGTGGAATGCTTTGCTAACGCAGGAAGCACCTTCCGCTCAAGCGGGTGCAAACTGGCAGCTATCTTTTTGGCATCCATAAAAAAAGATGTGCGCCTTACTTGAACGGCGCAGGCTTCATCGTTTTCCAGGCGGTGTTGAATAGCCCTTCCAATGCATTGGCAAAGAAGGGTGTGCTCACCCAGATGCCAATATCATAGGTCGGATGGACTTCGGTGTCGTTAAGCACCATGAAGACCAGCTCCTTTCCATCAACAATGCAGAATCGTGCCTTGCTGTCGGTGTGCCTGACTTCCGCGACGGTCGAGATATCCTTGACCGCATCCTTGGTTTCCTTGGTCAACGGAGCCGCGATTCGGATCTTGACGCCCTTCTTGCTCAACTTTTCGAAGGTCGGTTTCAATCCTTCAACCTTTCGCATCAATCCCTCAGGCGTCGTCATGATGGTGACGCTCTGTTGGGCGTTTCGGATGGTCAATTCAAGGTGCGAATATAAGTTGTGTCTTCCTCTCAAGCTGCCTGACAGGTCCGCCGGCTCGACGAGCTCGACGCCCTGCGTGTGCAGCACGTTCAATTCGTTGAGCACATCGGTCGTCTTAAGGTCCTCAAGTCGGTTGACGCGATCGACGGCTTCGTCCTGCATGTTCTTCTTCACACGCTCGACGACTTCGGTCGGGGCAACAGCGATGTACTTGATGGGCTTGCCCAACTTCATGATGACGAATCCCTTCTTCTCCAAGGATTCAAGAACGTCATAGCTTCGCGATCGAGGAACGTTCGCGATGTCAGAAAGCTCGCCTGCCGTCGAGACTCCTCGAGAAAGCAACGCAGTCCAAATCTTGACCTCATAGAGGTTCAACGCGAAAGATCTTCGTAATTTACTGAGAAATTCCTCTTTAACGATCATTGTGCCATCCCCCTTTTGCTAACACGACTTCGTGATTATCTGGGGGTGAAATCTTCGCATTATTAAATGTTACGATTCCAGCGTTACCCAGGCTCAAAACGGAGTGACAACCGCTAGTGCATACTCATGAGTAACATCACAAACGATATCTGAGAATCGCGGCGATGCCGCCAAGTCCGTCGAGCTTTTTCCCGCCATCATGCGTGCTGCTCACGATGATGACCGCGCCGCCGGCAGAGTCCACCGTACGGAGCACGGTTTCTACGGCGCGAAACGTGCCATCGGAACGCGTGCGGCTTATGAGTCCGTCGGAAACTAACAGAGTTGCTATTGCGCCAGCGTCGGCCGCGAGCGTGACTTCCGCAAGCCCGTATGCAACCGCGCTGCCTTTTGAAATTCCCGTCAGCACTTCCTCGACGAGTTTGAGCTCATGCGCTGCCCGGTCTTGTCGCAACGCTTCCTGGGTTTCCGGGCGTTTCAGTGCTTCAACGATGCCGTTTTCATCCGCGCTCGCGACGGTTGCAAGAATTATTTTTCGCTTGAGCTGGGGATCTTTCATTTCTTTCAATAATTCGTCCTTCCAGAATGCTGGGCTTGCAAGAATTATTTTCTCGACGGGAAAACGCAGCAAATATGCCTGCAATTGCGCGACAATGTCTGCGAAAAAATTCTTCGGCGTCTTCGTCTCCATGCGCTTGCTCGCGACATCACCGTGCAAACGACTCAGCACATCGTGGCCGGTTTTGGAAAGCTTTGCGATGACCGCATCCTCGCGGTCGAACACGCAAACGATGACTTGCGGCGGCGGAGTCTCGGCCGCCTCCTTGATTCTCTGCAGCTGAAACGACAGCCAGTGCTTCACGATGGTGATTGCAAACCCCGATTCTACTCCGAACGTGTGAAAACTGCCGCGCGCGATGTCTTCGGGGCCTTCCACTATTTTCCCGTTGACTCGGAGTTCTGCTCCTTCAAGCTCGACCTTCTCGACCGTGAGCTTGAGAAAGATAGTTTTCTTGATGATTTCGCTGCGCCGGTCGCCTTCAAGCTTAATCTTGCGAATCGTCTTGCCCGAAACCTCATCGCCCGGATCTATCACTTGGCTCAGAGTCCATAAGTCGTCCGCGTGCTCCGGAACGACCTCCATCAGGTTGTTTTTGAGCTCCTGGCGGATGATTTTCATACGTCGACAGGATATCCAAACATTTATATATACTTCGTTCCACTTTTTCTCTCAAGAAAAAAGCAGGTGTTCCCATGGATTCACGTCGAGGACAAAAGCCACCCACTGGCGGAGCCGCTGCCGCGCTCATCGGAGTCATCACCATTCTGATTGTGTTCTATATTATCTTCATCCCGCCCGCTGACCGCCGTGAACTGCTCTACGGCGACAACGACACCTCGCTCGATGACAACGACAATAATGATGTCGACAAGACGCTGCTGTTGGCAAACATCGGACGACTTGACTACCAAAAAGATACTTCGTTCGACCACACGATTCCGAACGTCTACCTTGTTGAAACGAAGAACGCCCAAGTGGTTGAGAAGTACAACCCATTCATCATCACCAATGGCTGGTTTTCCAATGAGGAAAAGACCGTCACATTTACCGTCGCACAACCTGATTTGACAAGCAACATCAAAATCGTTGCGGATGCTCCTGTCAGAAAAGGAATCTTGACCGTGTTGTTGAATGGACGCGTCGTGTACGAGGGACGTCCTGATTCCGTTAACGTTCCGCCCATTGACTTGAAAGCGAACGAACTACAAGCCACCAATGAACTCACATTCAAAGCATCCGGAGTCGGATTGGCATTCTGGCGCACCAACGAATTCGACCTGTCAAATGTCCAAGTCATCGCGGACATCACGGACGCGGCCAAGCAGGAAAGCGCGAACGTCATCACGCTCGAATCAACCGAAGCCCACAATCTCAAGAAGGCAACGTTGACCTTTTACCCTGTCTGTGACCAAGCAAGTGTCGGCAGCCTCGAAGTGTCAGTAAACAACCAGCGCGTTTCGGCGAGCACGCCCGACTGTGAAAGCGTCAACCGAATCGAACTTGAGCCGACAACCCTCTCAACCGGACGCAATACCGTCTTCTTCAGCATCACGGAAGGAGCCTACCGACTCGAACAGATCAAAGTCAAGACCGAACTTGAGGACTCTCCGACGTTCATCGATTACTTCGAGCTCAACAGCACTCTGTTTGACCGCGTTGTCGCGGAAGACGACACGCTCATGCTGCGCATCACGTTCGTCGACGACAAGGAAGACAAGCGGGCTGAACTCAATGTGAACGGCAAGCTCGACTTCATCGACCAGACGAAAGCGACCTACGAACGCGACCTCGGCAGCTACGCCGTCGAAGGCAACAACTATCTCGAGCTAACTCCGAAGTCAACATTGAACATCGCGAAACTCGAGGTAGTGATCGAGTAGAACGATGACTGCCCCGCCAGGCGCGAAATCTTCGCTCGTTGGATTCTTTTTCATCACCTTATTTCTTCACATCATTGATGTCTGGCTCGGACGCTATTCCGGTAATGCGGGCAGCGACGGAATATTCCTCGTTGTCTATGCAATTCTCGGTCTCGGCGCGATCCTGCTTGTTTTTAGAGATGAGAAAAGCGTCTGGGGAGAAATCGCTATCGTCACCGTCATCGCGTACGGACTTCCTTATCTTACGGGGTGGCTGAGCAAAAGCAACAACCTCATCAGCGCGCTGACCCTCACGCTCGTGCTTGCGTTCGGCCCGACATGGACCTTCTATCTCGGACTGCGGTTCGGCGACCGGCTCGGAAAAGTCGGCACGGTGTTCTGGGTCTATTTCACCCTTTGGATGGTCTGCATCCTCATTTTGACCCTTCCGAACATCCAGAAAACGCAAAACGCGTTTTCGCTTGGCGAATCCATCGTGCTCGAAACGAGCCCCTGGGAAGCGCTCAAAACCTTTGGCACAAATGTCAAAGTCGCATTCCTTAACTTGGTGAACAACACCAAGACGGAGGCGGACAAACAAATCGCGTTCGCGAAAGGGGACACGTACACCGGCAAAGTCGACAGCCAGGCAAAAACGAAATTGGGCATTACACTCGCAGATCTCAAATTGACGCAACCCTCATTCAGCACAGAAGACTCCGTTGGGGTTTACTCACTCATTAGCGGAGAAGCTATCGACACGCCGTTAGCCGTGAAGATTTCCTGCACGGGAAAAGATAATGCGAATAGTCTTGTTACCCTGCCTAAAATATCTCCTGATACTTCCGTTACTGCTCTTGATTTGGGCGCGCTGGAAAGCGCTGACGTCGACTGCACGTTCGCGCCGAAAGTGTTCACCGCAGGAAAAGCAACCATTACCGTAGGGGCTGAGTTCAACACGCAAACGCTCGCCTATCTCAAGACTTATTTGATGGACAAAGACAGGCTGCGCGAAAATCGCGCGGCGAAGATTGATCCATTCCAACAATACGGAATTACTGACCGCGCGCCTGTAACGGTGTACACCTCAGGACCTGTTAATATAGGAATGAGCTTTGGAACTCCCCCTGTCGGCATCGGGCAGAACGACAATGAGTTCAGCAGCACGCTCGGCATCACCATCACGAACGCCTGGACAGGAACTATCAAGAAGTTAGACAAGGCAATCATCATCATCCCGCGCGGATTCCACGTCTCCGAACTTACGGGCGGCGGGACGATCAAGCCTATTTCTTGCCTTGACCTTTCACCGTTGAAAGACTGGTGCGACGACGGCGTCGCGACGGCGTACGAAATCATTCCCATCACGCCCGAAGGCGGAATCCTGGCGGGCAAGGCGCTCACCTTACGTGCACAGCTCAAAGCGCAACAAGGAGACTATGCGATGCTGCTCGGAAGTTCGCCAATAAGCACGCGTTACTTCAAAACCGCGGTTAATTACACCTATGTACTCGAGAAATCGGCAACGGCGACGATAAATAAATTGGATGCCACCGGCACGGGAAGCTCAACCTGTGGCGGGGCAAAACTTGACGGAACGATTGCGCGCGAGATAATTCCAGAATACACAAAATTCGTTTTCAAAACCGACAAATCAACCGCGACCGAAATCCGTTACTGTGTGGGTCCGAGTACAGTTGCTTGCTCAGCTGCGACCATCAATTACCCAACCGCAAACAAAGAGCATTCAATTAACATAACAGGACTCTCTCCCAACACGCTTTACGCCTACAAAATAAGCAGCATCTGCGGAACAAAAATCCCTCTTGAGGAAAGCACATTTACCACTCCATGAAAAACGCTATCATTTTCGGAATTTGTCTAATTATTCTCCTTTCAGGGTGCGGACTTACGAAAACTGGCGGAATAAACGACCTTAATTTACACTCCGGAACGAAAGGACTCACCATTAAATTCCTCGAGCAAAGCCCGCCGCCGACGCTGTTCCAGGACAGCCCGTTCTCGATGACTTTGGATATTGCAAATGAAGGTGCTGCGCCCGTCGATGACGGCGTCATCAGCATCAATTCAGAAGAAGACCTTGTCACCGTGCAAGGCGACCGCGTCAGGCTCTTCACCGTCGAAGGCCGCAGGCCCGAAAACATCGTCGGAGACAAATTCCTCGAAACTATTCAACTCCGAACACGCGCGCTGCCGCCGCAGACCGAGGTGTTAACAACGCGACTCGGCGCCACCGTTTGTTACCCATACCAAACTCATGCTGAACTAACAACCTGCATCGACACGGATGTGTTCCAGCGCGCGAAGAACAAGGCCTGCACGGCAAAAGCGCAAAGCCTGAGCGGCGGGCAAGGCGGGCCGGTTTCCGTAACAAAAATAGAGCCGTTCTATTCCCCTCACGACGACGCCTCAAAAGTGCGGGCAGAATACTTGCTGACCGTACGCAATCAAGGAACCGGACAAATCTATCCGCGTGACAAGAGCCTCGAAGCATGCACGCCGCAACCTTCCGAGAAAATCGACTGGAACAAGATCACCATCAACGTCATCCTCGGCGATGTCCAGCTCACCTGTGCGCAATCACAATTGACCTTAGTGAACAATGAAGCAACGGTGCGTTGCGAAATGCCGGGCGGCATCTCAAAGACAGCAGGCACGTACACCACGACGCTCACGGCGGACATCGACTACGGCTACTCCGTGACGCTCACCAAAACAGCACAAATCAAACGATAAAGTCCTGAGTAAAGCTTAAATACGAACGGAGGCACAAGCGTACTATGAAAAGAGCGGTGATCGGCATCCTTTGTTTGATTCTCATCTCTGCCTGCACCTCGTCTGGAACATCAAACCAACCGCGTGAAAACTGGCGCGTTGGGTCAGAAGGGCTTTATGTTACTATGCTTCCGAATCTTCCGCCCGCAAGGTTATACGACGACCAGCCGGTTGAAGTCGTTCTCGACCTAGAAAATCGGGGCGCAAGCGAAGTCGGCGGCTCAAGCGACAGAATCTATCTCTCTGGATTCGACCCGAATATCATCACTGGCGTTCCCATCAACGGCGAAGTCATCCCGCTCATGGAAGGAAAAACGCAGTACGGCCCGGGAAGCGTTGGAACGGTCTCATTCAAAGGAACCATCCGATCGCTTGCGACAAGAAATGTCGACAAGTACACGCCGCGACTCCTCGTCACGACCTGCTATAATTATGAAACGCTCGGCTCGGACAATGTCTGCATCGACCCTGACCCGTTCACCAGCGCGACGACAAACAAAGTATGCACTCCGTCAAGCGTCAGCATGGGCGGCAGCCAAGGAGCGCCCGTGAGCATCGGACCGGTCGAAGTCGAAGCGAGCCCGGGACGAACCCGATTCACCATCACCGTAACGAACACAGCCGCCGGCGAAGTCTTCAAGCCAGGCGCGACAAACCTCCAGAAATGCAGCCCATACTCGGATGATGGACTGCAGTACACCGACATATCTTCCGTCCAAGTCACGGATGTCAGCGTTGCCGGCGTCAACATACGCTCATCCTGCAAACCATTGGACAACGGATTCCTAAGACTCACGAATGGCCGCGGAACAATCTATTGCGAATACGCGAATGCCCAAGGCTCTGCCGCATACACCACTCCATTGACCGTGAAGCTCGCGTACGGCTATCGACAAACACTCACCCGAGACTTGACTATCCTTCGCGTTTCGTAACCCTGCACGAAACCTTTAAATAACGCATTACCCGAAATCGACGCATAAAGAGGCGATGACATGAAGCAACTCACCATTCTCGGCATTCTCATCCTTTTATCTGCGTGCACGTCAAACGGAACCACGGCTGAGCTGCAACAGTTCATCGGCGGCACACAAGGACTTGCGGTCACGTTTGAAACGAACACCCCGCCGGCAGAAGCGTTCGACGGCGGATTTGCTCCCTTTGATGTCATCGTCCGATTGGAGAACAAGGGAGAAGAGACTATCAAAGAAAGCGACACGACCGTGCGCATCACCGGCATCCTTGAACCGGAATTCAATCTCAAATCAGGCGATCTCACCCAAAAAGTGAAGGAAGAGCTTACCGCAGTTCGCAAAGATTCCACGGGCAAAATACTCTCAGGTAATCCCGTTTTCGTCGAATTCAAGAATTTCAACCATGTCAGCACAGTAACCGGTAATGCGCTTGATTTCCCGCTAAGGGCGGACGTCTGCTACAAATACGCAACACGAGCGGGCACATTGCTCTGCTCACGCGCGAACATCTTGAACCCTGAAGCAGGCGGCATCTGCGAAGTCGCGGGCGACAAACCAGTCGCCAACTCCGGCGGACCCATCCAGATCGCGAATGTCAAGCAGGCAGGCCGAAGCGCGACCAGCATCACCTTCTCATTTGACATCACGCACGCCGGACAAGGACGAGTCTACGAGCAAGAAAGCACGTGCGACAAATCCGAGCGCAAGTATGAAGACGCCGTCTATGTTGACGTCGAGACGAAGGTTCCTGGATTGTCCTGCTCACGACTGGATAGCACGGGCGAAGGAAATGTCGGCGGTTCTATCAAAATGTTCGGACCGACGACAACAGTAACATGTACGCAAACGTTCGCGAACAAGATCGACGCGGTTGTTCCGGTGACCATCAACATCGGCTACGACTACGAAGAACGCGCGCAAACGACCGTGACGATAAAGCATGCGGGCGAATAAAGAATTCTTTTGTTTACTTTTGTTCCACAGCTGAAACATGCGCGAGCAACGCTTCCAACTGGACGTATTCGTCTGAGCCTTCGACCATGCGGAACTCGATCTCGCCGCACTTGTCGATCAAGTTGACCTTCGAGCGGTTCGGGACGTTCAAGTTCCAGATCTCGCGCTGGAACTGCTTGATGATGTCCAATCCGGAAAGCCCATACTTAAGCATCGTGTCAAGGAGTTTAGCTCGTGATTCGATGAACTTGTTCCCCATCGCAAGGTCGAGGATTTCCTTGACTTCCTTCGGATGCGCGACTGACGCCATCGAATACACGATTGGGCCAGTTATAGCGCCTTCCGCGATGGCGGAGCAGCTCTGGAAGATGTTCTCTAATCGTCGGCAGTCACCGCCCGAGACTTCGTACAATGCAGCTTTGGCTTCCGCATCGACAGAAACTCCTTCTGTCTTTGCGATGCTGTCAATAATCGCAAACACCTCGTCCTTCGGCAACGGCTGGAACCGGAAGACGGCGCATCGCGACTGGATCGGATCGATGATTTTGCTGGAATAGTTGCAGCTGAGAATGAATCTCGTCGTTTGCGTATAGTTCTCCATCGTGCGACGCAATGCCTGCTGAGCGTCCTTCGTGAGCGCGTCGCACTCGTCAAGGTAGATAATTTTGAACGGGACGTCACCGATGGCCCTTGTGCGGGCGAAGTCCTTTACCTTGACTCGCACGACGTCGATGCCGCGCTCATCAGAGGCGTTCAGTTCGAGAAAGTTCTCGCGCCAGTGCTCGCCGAACAGGGTTCGCGCGATAACAAGACTTAAGGACGTCTTTCCGACGCCTGCCGGACCGGTAAACAAGACATGCGGCATGTTCTTCTGTTCGACAAATGCCTTTACCTTGCGAACGATTTCGGCTTGGCCACGGATGTCAGCGAACGTCTTCGGTCGGTATTTCTCTGTCCAGATAGACGGATGTTCTTCGTTCATGTTCCCCAAACCCAACTCGAGAGACTCGCTATAAAAAGATTTGTCTGATGGAGTTAATCAAATAAAAAAAGAGAAAATAAACAGAAAAATTAAACGATGTCTTCTTCGGCCACGACAACGAAGTCGCCCGAGGAGATTACAGCGCTGAACGGAATCAAAATGTGCCCTTCCTTGTCCTTCTCCAACTCAAGCTTGTCTACATACGGAGTCGGATTCTTGAGGACGAGATGAATCAATTCGCCTGATTTCGTCTCGAATACAATATCTCCTACTTCGCCGAACCTTTTGCCAGTTTTGCTGACAACGGTCTTCCCCATTACTGCTTTTGAGAACTTGCGGTCATCTTCAGCCATGTGCCACCATCCTTGTTGCTATTGTGGAAGAACGATACTTGACTTCGTATTTAAGCTTTTTGCTTCACCAGAAAAGGTTAATAAACCCTCGGGAAAATGACCAGCCCATGCCCAAAAACTCCTCAAAGTTAACGGTTGAGCAACGCATGGCCTTAGTCAAGCGCAATATTCAGGAGTTGATCGGAGAAGATGAGTTGCTTGCGCTCTTAAAGGGGACAAAAGCCCCTTCAGTCTATCTTGGAACGGCCATAACCGGCAAGCCCCACATAGGCTACTTTGTCTGGGCAGTGAAACTGGTTGACATGATTCAAGCGGGATTCGATGTCAAAGTGCTCTTAGCGGATGTGCACGGCGCATTGGATAACACCCCTTGGAGCCTTCTTGAAAAAAGATACCTCTACTATGAAAACGTGATTAGCGGGCTATTCGAGACGCTGGGAGCAGATATGACCAAGCTCACCTTTGTGAAAGGCAGCTCGTTTCAATTAGGCAAAGACTATTTGCTTGACGTGCTCAAGCTCGCAACATTCGTCACCGTTCACGATGCCACAAAAGCCGCGTCTGAAGTCGTGAAACTCGGCGACAGCCCGAAGCTCGCGGGGCTGCTGTACCCGCTCATGCAAGCGGTTGACGAGGAATATTTGCACGTTGATATGCAGTACGGCGGCGCAGACCAACGCAAAATACTCGTTTTTGCACGCGAAAACTTGCCAAAAATCAATTACAAGCCGCGCATTGAAATGATGACGCCGTTAATTCCTGGATTGCAGGGTGCAGGAGCCAAGATGTCCGCCTCGATAGCGCACTCAAAAATTGATTTACTTGATGACGAAAAGACTGTGAAAGACAAGCTCGACAAAGCCTACTGCCCCGCAGGAGAAATTGAAGGAAACGGCGTGCTTGCGTTCCTTCGTTACGTCATTTTCGCACATGACGAACCACTCGGAAATAAATTCGTGATCACCCGACCTGAAAAATTTGGCGGAAATCTGAGCTATTCTTCCTATGCTGAGCTCGAAGCTGACTTCATCGCGAAGAAACTGCACCCGTTGGACCTGAAAAACGCAGTTGCCGCCAAGATTAACGGACTGCTCGCGCCCATCCGAAAAAAGATGGCAAACCAGCAGAAGCTCATCTCCGAAGCCTATCCTAACATTTAAATACCCTTTCTGACCTTATTTTATCCATGGGGGCAACTACCAAGGAGCAGCCGAAGGACAAAATGGACTCCGCGCTATTCGCGTACGTCAACAGCGTCTCCGGGCTCGAGGAAGAAAACAAGTCGCTCAAAGAGCACACCGCCCAGCTTGAGCGCGAAATCGAAAAGTTCAAGCGCTCCCCGCTCATCGTCTGCGACATCAAGGATCTTGTCGGCGACAAGGCACTCGTGCGACTACCGAACGGAAACGAATTTCTTGTCGAAATCAGCGCAGACTGCGACCCGGTCAAGGCGGGCGACGGCGTCGTTGCCGAGCAGAAGAATCTCACCATTGTACGAAAACTTCTTACCAACAAAAAGTTCGACGTCGAACGCTTTGTCGTGGTCGAAAAGCCAACGCTTTCTTGGGGCAAAGTCGGCGGACTGAAAGAACAGGAACGCGACATCAAGGAAGTCATCGAACTCCCGCTCAAGAAACCCGAATTGTTCCGCAAGATCGGCATCTCGCCGCCGAAAGGAATCCTCCTCTATGGCCCGCCGGGAACGGGAAAGACGTTGCTTGCGAAAGCCGTTGCCGCGAGCACGAACAGCACGTTCATCGAAGTCGTCGGCTCTGAGCTCGTGCAAAAGTTCATCGGCGAAGGCGCGAAGTTGGTCAAGGAGATGTTCCAGCTCGCGCGCGAAAAGGCTCCAACGATCGTGTTCATCGACGAAATCGATGCCATTGCCGCCACTCGCGTTGATGTCGGCACGTCCGGCGAACGCGAAGTCCAACGCACCTTCATGCAACTTCTCAGCGAAATCGACGGATTCGAACCGTTGGGCAATGTCAAAATCATCGGCTGCACCAACCGCAAGGACATCCTCGACCCGGCAATCGTCCGACCGGGACGACTTGACCGACTCATCTACGTTCCTCTTCCGACTGCCGAAGGACGCAAGGAGATATTGAACATCCATGCTAAGGAAATGACGCTCGACAAGAAAGTAGACCTCAATGAAATCGTCAAGCTCACGGAAAACTTCTCAGGCGCGGACTTGAAGTCAGTCTGCACCGAGGCAGGCTACTGCGCAATCCGCAAGGACAGAACGAAAGTGCTGATGGACGACTTCCTCGAAGCCGTCGCGAAGATCGCGTCGAACAACACCGGCAACACCGATTTCAAGAAGATGTTCGGCTAACTCTAATTGATCTTTGCGTCGACAGAAACGCGATAGACATGCGGGCTTTGCTGCCCGACGCGCATGATGTCAATAATCTTGCATGTTCTCTTCGCATCTTTGCACGCTTGCTTGACGAGCTCGGCGGCAGGCTCGAACGCGTCCTGATGCGCGAACGTGTAGAAATGTAGCGTAGCTCCTTTTGCGCAGACTCTTAACGCGCCCGGCAAGAACTCCATGCCCGTCAACGGCAATGGCATAATCACTCGGTCGAACCGTTCCTTTGTTTTCGCGCACCAGGATTTTGCGTTTGCTTTAATTGCAGTCACTTTGTTGTCAAGCTTGTTCAGCGCAATGTTTTTCAGCGCCAATTTGTGCCCGACAGGGTTGAGCTCGATTGCCGTAACGTGCTTCGCCTTCGAATGCTTTGCGATGACCAATGCGTACGGGGCAACACCTGAGAATAGGACAAGCACGCGCTCTCCTGGCTTAATGAGCTTCGTGATGCGCAAGCGTTCTGAGCTCAATCTAGGCGAGAAATACACTTTGTCAACGTCGACGAGCATACTTAATCCGCTTTCCTTGTGGACCGTTAGCGTCCTTTTTTCGCCTGCGAGCAAACGCACCTTTTGCACACGAAACTTTCCACCGTGGCCTCCGGCCTTGGTCGCGACGACTTTAAACGAAGGATTTGCTGACAGGAATGCGTTCGCGATAAGCTTTTCGCACTTCTTCAGCTCGCGAGGAATTTCAAGAATCGCAATATCCCCAACCGAATCGAAACTTCTGCCAAGCAGCTCAAACTCGTTCTGAGAAAGCTTCCCTTTGAGCGATTGTTTGAAGTCCATGGTCAGAAAAACTTTGACAATCCCTGCTGTTGTCGTTGCTCCTTCACTTTCATCAATTCATTAAGTGTGTTTTCCACTCGTTCGGCACTGAAATCATGCTCTTCCACCAATAATTTTGTCACCGCATCAATGTTCGGGGATTGTGATGCGAGGTCGTACTCCGTCGCGACTGCAGGGGTCTTGAACAGAGCAAAAATCTCGTTCCAATCCGTGTCAAAGTGGTCTTCCCATTTGACCTCGCGAAACACGGCCGCGGGATCTTTGTGCTCCGTCACGAGCTTGAGCGCCTTCTTCGGCCCGATGCCCTTGATGCCGCCCACATTGTAGTCCGTGCCGACAAGCATCGCCAACGCGATAAGCTGGTCTTGGGAGAGCTTTAATGTCGAAAGCACGTCCTTGAGCTCGATAATCTCAGGTCGCACCGTGATGTACGCAAGCTGGCCTGGCTTCTTGCGTTTGCCTGTGATTGCGAGGTTCCTTACCAATCGTGGTGCGCCAAACACGAGGCTGTCGGCATCCTGGCTCGCGCAAGCCCAGACTTCCCCTTGCTTTGCAAGATGCGCAGCTTGCGCTTCTCCTTCGCCCGTGCCTTGCACAACAGGCAACCCTAATGCCTGCACAAGCTTTCTCGCTTCAGCAATCATTTCCTTCGTGAGATGAATTGACCGTGCGGCGTACTTTTTCATGCCGTCAACGTCCTCTTCCTTCATCGCGATGCTGTATTTCGCCTCGGCTGCGGCTTTGAGATCCGAGCGACGCTGTTGCTCCGCTTTCTTGAGGATAGGTGGCTTGCCGTCAAACACAAAACACGGCTTAATGCCCAACTGCATAAGCTTGGTCGTGCGCGAGAACAGTCCTATGAGATGGCTCGTAACCTGTCCTTTCCGGTCAGTCAACGACGCCCCATCAGGACCGCGAATCGTCGCGAGAAATTGATACAAAAAAAGACTGGTGTCAATGGCAACGCGTTTGCCTTTCAGCTGAACTAGGTCGATTTCGGTTTTCGGGACAAGCTCAAATATCTTGACGCCCATTCGCGACCCGGTTTAGACGACTTGGATGGAAATCGTCAGATCCCCACTGTAGTCCTGGTCAACCTGAAAATATTCCCCTTGGTGGAACACATTCAGCTCGAACTCGTATGTTCCTTTCGGCGCAGGGGTCCCGTCCGCAAAGTCCATCACCTTAATGACAACAGGCACTTTTTCCTGTTCACCCGGGCTAAGACGCGTGACAAAAAACTCATTCTGGCTTATCCAGCCCGCGACCTGCTGAGCGTTTGCTGAATCAATCGTGTTCGTGCCTTTGTCATACGCACGCTTGAACGTCAGCACCGGAAGGAAATTGTCCGAGTCAATCAATCGGTTAGTGAAACCCAACCCAAACACTTTGAACTGCCCAGGAGATAATTTCGCAAAATTTTCGGTTAAAAAGTATTTGGTGACACTGGTGAGCCCCTTGTCAAGCTTCGTCTTTGTTTCGCTTGGCATTGAGTAGTCATCCGCGGGGACACTGGGCGCAGGGGTTATGTCTGCTGACGCGACTTCAGGCGCAGAATCCATCGGCGCATCCGGAAGCGTCTGCAGCGCGGGCTGGCTGCACGCAGCGAGCACCATCAGCAATAATGTCAGAATCGCGAGTTTCTTCATGTTTTCCCCTCCTATGCCACACGCGCGAATATCAGTCCGCGCAAATCCTTCGCCAACAATTCTTGGCCTTTCTTGTTCAATTCCCCCGGCGCGAACAGCGCGGCGGGCAGCTTCTTGAGCTGACCTTGAATAAATGCCGCGTTCAAATCAGCATCAGTGAGCTTCGACTTATTGCGCGCTTTAGCGTAATAAATCAAACTCCCCACCGGACTCGGGATCTCGAGCACGAGATCGTAGTCCTGCTTCTTCTTCACCATCACGTATTCGAGTATTTTAATGTTGCTCTTAGAGCAAAATCCCTGAAGCTGCTGGAAAAACGCATCAGTGAGCGCCGGGTCTTCAAGCACCTGCTGCGCAACAGGAACTGACTGTGGAACCTGCACAGAAGAAGTCTGACGCGGAACGTCACGGACGGGCTGCGCCTGGGCAAAAGACGCCTGTGGAATTGAAACGGGCGGCGCGGCAACCTGCGCAACTTCGGGCTTCACTTTTTTCACGCGAGGACGCTTGACCGGAGCGGGTTGCGCCAAATGAGTGGATTGGAGCGGAGCTTGCTGAACAGGAGCCTGCGGTTCAAGAATTGAACGGATGATGTTTGACGCGTCCGCGTCCGTTAGTTGATGCCACTTCCAGAATATCTCGGTTATGCCATCGTGCGTGACGTTCAGCGGGTACGCAAAATCCTTGAGCTGGCGCAACGAAACCCTAGTGATCGCTTCTTGGGATGTATCTCTAATTATTTTCTGCTGCTGAAGTAATTCAAGCGTGCGGCGGTCCTTTTCGTTCAGACTCGCGAGAAAATTCATCAGCATCGGCTCCTGACCCGGGATAAAATACAGTGGAGACCCGCCGACCTTGAGACCCGACACTTTCAGGCTACCCTTGCTCACGAGCTCGCTGAGCATCGCGCTCGCCATCAGAATGTTGGTTCCGACCTCTTTTGAGATGTGGACGGGAAGCACCGGGCCCTTGCTGCGGATGAACGCAAGCACCTTATCCCGATAGTCAAGAACCATTGGAGTTTTGCGACGAGAAACGCTATTTAAAGATTATTGTGATAGGGTTACTGGCGCGGAGGAAGCCAGGCGACGTCCCAGTAGCTCACGTCCTCATCGTCGTCAACGACAGCGAGGAGCAAGTGCTTCTTCACGCTGTGCGCGACACGATTCTTTGCCGCGAATTCGCGCCAGTTCAACTGTTGGCGCTCATGCACCGGGTAGACCGTCCACTTCGCGTGCGTGTTATTGGAGGGTGTGTACACCCTGAAGTCCGCGCCGAACTTCAAGCCCGTCTTCACGATGTAGCCTTGGTTGCGCAAATCACGGTAAACGACATAGCTCGTCCAGAAATCGCGCGTGCCTTTTTTTGCGAGCGCGAGCAATGATTTGAATGAAACCGGCTTGTTGCGAACATCCACGACCGAAAGTTTCTTTGTTTCGAGCAAATACAGCGCTTCGATGAGCGAAAGACTAACGGAACCATTCGCAAGTGGGTTACCGAACTCCTTTTTCTGCAATATCCGCGCGGTCGCAGAATTCTCCGTGATGACTCGACGCTGCTCGACGAATGCCTTGACCATGCGCAACCACCCTTTTAATGCTTTAAAAAGATTATCTTTTTAAAGCCCGTCGTGAACGAACCCTCATGCAAATCACCATGCTGGGAACAAGCGCGATGGTGCCCACCAAGGAACGAAACCACGCCGCGGTGTTTCTCGAGTACAAAGCGCAAGGCATCCTGTTCGACTGCGGCGAAGGCACGCAGCGCCAGTTCAAGATGGCAGGCATTCCGATGACCAAAGTCACGCACCTGCTGCTCACGCACTGGCACGGCGACCACTGCCTCGGGCTTCCGGGGCTGCTGCAAAGCCTTGGCGCGATGGAATACTCCGGGAAACTGCACCTCTACGGCCCGCCAAAAACAAAGTACCACATGGAACGCATGTTCGAAGCATTTGTTTTCGACCACCGCATCGACATCGAAGTGCACGAGACGTCCGGCGGCATCATCCACGACAACGAGGACTTTTATCTCGAGGCATTGCCGCTCGACCACAAGATTCCCTGCCTCGCATTCGCGTTCGTCGAGAAAGATCGGCACCGCATCAACATGGTCGCGCTCAAGAAGCTCGGCGTGCCCGAAGGCCCGCACCTCAAGACGTTACAGGAAGGCGAGAACATCGAGTACAATGGGAAACGCATCCTTGCGCGCGAAGTCACATCCCTGGTCACGGGAAAGAAAGTAGCATATGTTACGGATACGCGACTGTGCGAAAACGCGATCACTATTTCGAAGAACGCGGATATCGTCATCTGCGAAAGCTCCTATGCGCAGGATTTGCAGGAAAAGGCGCGAGAGCACCGGCACCTTTCCGCTCATGACGCGGGAATGATCGCAAGTCGAGCAAATGCAAAGAAACTCGTCTTGACCCATTTTTCGGCGCGGTACAAGAGCACGCACGAAGTCGAGCAGGACGCGCGCGACGTGTTCGACAACGTCATCGCGGCGAAAGACTTGATGAAGATTACTGTTTAATATCTGATGCTTGCACTGTTTTTCTGCCTGAGACCATCGCGGCGCTCACGGCCTTTTTTGCGATACTCTCAGCATGCGTTTCGAGAATCTCTTTCAGCGCGACTTTCGCGTCTTCTGACACACGCTCGGCGCCCGCTTTCTTGAGCAAAGCTTCCATCGTTGCCAAGGGAAGAAGTCTGTCTGCCATGAGGTTTTGCTGCCGGGATTCTTTTTAATGGTTTCTAAGAAAAAATGAGCCTAACTAAACGAATGAACCAAACGACCTGGGCGAACCAACGTGAAGGAAGCCTAAAGCTCACTGGACAGTGCCCAACGAAAACCACTTAAAGCAAGATTCATGCGATTTCGCCATGAGCCGCAAAAGCAAGGGGATTTCTGCCGAACGGGAACTTATCCATCTGTTCTGGGGCACAGGCAGCTGGGCAGCCATTCGTGTGGCCGGATCGGGCGCAATCAAATATCCGGTACCTGATGTCCTTGCGGCGAACAATCTGCGCAAACTCGCCATCGAGTGCAAGAGCACCAAAAGCAAGCAGCAGCATCTCGATAAGGATCAAGTGGATGGACTGCGCGAGTTCGCGACCAAGTTCGGGGCGGAAGCTTGGATCGGCGTGCGGTACAACAACCTGGGCTGGAAGTTCATCAGCCTCGAAGATCTGAAAGAGACCCCGCTCGGCTTTTCTGCGAACCACAGCCACACCGAGTCCAAGGGGCTCACCTTCGAGGAGCTCACCGGAAGGTTCAAGACGGAAGATTTATAAATCGGCGAAAACGGATTTTCTTCGGAGTTGAAGACGTGCCTGCATCTGGTAAAATAATCGAAAACGTAGTCAGCCAGCTCATCGGTGACGACGTGCTGCCGCTGGTCAAAGCGCTCAAGAACAAGAAGAACGTCTCCGAATTCAAGCTCGCGAGCACCATCCGCCGCGAAATCAACCTCACGCGGAACATGCTCTATCGTCTGTACGATCACAATCTCGTCAGCTTCGGCCGCAAGAAGGACAAGAAGAAGGGCTGGTACATCTACTACTGGACGTTCAACCTGAAGCGAATTAAGTACCTTGCCGAGGACTTGAAGAAAAAACGATTCGAGAAGCTCACCGAACGACTGCAGCGCGAACAGACGACGCAATTCTTCTCCTGCGAAACGGGCTGCATCCGATTGAGCTTTGAGCAGGCGACAGACTTTGAGTACAAATGTCCCGAGTGCGGCAAGCTGCTCAACCAAGAAGACAACGCGAAGAAGATTCTCGAAATCAAGAAGGAATTGCTGCAGCTCGAGAAAGAGCTGAAGGCGAAGAAAAAGAAATCAAAGTAATCTTGTTTTTCATTCTAGAATAGCCACGGATAATGGTGCGAGACTTCTGCAATGAATCGCTCGTGTGAAAGTATTCCTAATTCGGAAATGATGCCGGTTATTTTTTCCGGGGCAATCGACTCGAATGACGCAGTGAAGTGGTGCGTCGATTTTCCTCTTGCTTTCAGCAAGTTGTCTTCGTGGCCTTTCAACAATGCGATGCTCGGGTGCTTATCATACTGAAACCCTGTGGCGAACGCGTAGACGGGAATTCCGCGGCTGTGCGCCAACTCGGCGAGCAGTTCAACCCCCATCTGACCAACAATGCCTTGCGAGGTTATGACTGTGACTGGCAAGATAACAACGTCAACGTGTTTGATTAATTGGCGGGCGGCAAGCGGGTCGTATTGAACGGAGGGTAATGAGAGCGTGTGGTGCCCAAGCACGTGCACCGTGACCCCCTTCGGAAGCATTTGCACGATTTCTGGCGCAATGATGGTGCCTACTTGAGTTCGTGATTTTAACCGCAAACGGGCGGTCTCTATCGCATGAAGCTGAGCGGATCGATAGGAACCTTTGCAGCGCTGGATACGCTCCAGAATCGATTCTTTCGTCCCTTTTGAAACGGCGAGCACTGAGTTGCAGACGTTATGGACTGCAGGATTGTACGGAATGCTGGAACGCTTTACGACCGTCTGCAACGCAACGTGAAGCTTCGATTCGTCTGCGCGATGCACGGCCGCGTCAAGCGCGTCCAGAACCGTAAGGGCCATGCTTAGCGCTTGCGGATAGAGCGTTCAATCTTGAGCTCTTCCTTGACAATGCGCTGCGCCATGCGCTCGATGTGGTCTTCAATTCGTGCGACTCTGCGCTCCATGAGAACAAGGATGCGGAGCGAATAGACAATAGCGGCAAGCGTACCTACAATAATCGCCAATGTGATCCTAAGAATAACATCTTCAACCATACAGTCACCTCTCTTGAGCGAGATTATGTTGGAAGGAGTTTAAAAAGGTTGTGCTAAGACTACTTACTTGCTCAAACGATTTTCAAGCGTTTTCTTGATTTCGTCAAGTTTCTTATTCGAATCTAAGGAAATCTGTCGCTGTTGTGCCTCGCCAATATCTTTCGTAATTGTACGACCCGCATAAATTAAGCCAACCCCACTCGCGACATTGAAGTAATCTCGTTTAGCTATTCCGTAAATGAGCGTTCCAAATCCAACAAGAAGCGAACTCGAGCCAATAAAAGCATAAATTTTTGTGGGCATGTCGATTGGTTGAACCATCTTACTTCGCCTTGTCCCAGATCATTTCGAACATGCTTTCCATGCCCTTCGCGAAGAACGGAGTGGAGAGCCAGACGCCGAAGTCGTAGTTCGCGTGCGTTTCTTTGTCGTCCAACGGCATCATGATGACTTGCTTGCCGTCGATGACGCAGAATCGGGTTCGGATGCCGTCAATGTGACGGACTTGGCCGAATGCGCTCAACTGCTTTGCGGCAGCGGCGTTGTCCTTGGTCAATTGCGCGACGATTCGGATGC
This sequence comes from uncultured Methanosarcinales archaeon, assembly GCA_964550175.1. Lineage (GTDB taxonomy): Archaea > Nanobdellota > Nanobdellia > Woesearchaeales > ARS49 > DSQK01. The sequence goes on from CAZJXP010000001.1 coordinate 546,121, forward strand.
GCGCGCCCTTGTCCTTTGCCTTCTGCATTGCATTGCGGAGGTTTTCGGACTTTTGGATCAAACCAGAATCAGTCGTGACGAACAAGACGCTCTTTTCGGCGTTCTTGACAATGCTGTGAATGTGGTCGTACAAGTTGCTGCGGCCCTTGATAGCGCCCGTTAAGTCAGCGGGTTCGATAAGCTCGATGCCCTGCTTGTGCAACAGGTTAAGTTCGTCGAGGACCTTTGAGCCCTTGAGGCTTTCAAGGACTTTGCCTTGGAGGTCGGCTTCTTCCGCGGTTCGTTTCTTGATGCGGTCGATGACTTCGCTGGGCGTAACGGCGATGTACTTGATGGGCTTGCCCAACTTCATGATGATGAATCCTTTCTTTTCCAATGATTCGAGAACGTCGTAGCTTCGCGATCGAGGAACGTTCGCGATGTCAGAAAGCTCGCCTGCCGTCGAGACTCCTCGAGAAAGCAGCGCAGTCCAAAGCTTGGCTTCGTAGCTGTTAAGACCGAAGTCCTTCAGTTTGCCTAAAAATTCCTTTTGGATTATCATGGGGTGTTCCTCTGTGTTGCGTATCGGAGCACCCCTTTCAAATGCCCTTTTCCCTTATTTACGACGAACCCCTATATAAAGCTTTGGGTTTTTGTTACTCTATAATAGCAACAGATTAGGGGTTAAAGGGGGTTGATTTATTTCGCTCATTTGTTTGAATTTTGATCCTTTTTGGTCATTTATTGTTTTCATTCCCCCTCACCCTCCTAAATTGCAGATGGAGTGTTGTGTTTTGGTTGAACTTATTTGATTATTGAATGAACGGTTCGTTTGGAATATTGTTGCTCATGGAATTGTTAACCAATTAGTTTGTTTTTAAACTATAGTTTACAATATGTTCTTTTAAATCTCTCTTTTCAACTTTACTTTTTTCTTTCTTTTTCTTTTATATATATTTTTTATATTGTAAATAAATAGATAATATATAAAGAAATAAATAAAAAACAAGAAAAAGAAGTAGTAGAATGAATAGATTTAAAAGAATAGGTTAGAAAAGATATAATAGAAAATATTAATTCATCTCATTCATCAATAAAAATAAATCAATTTTAATTTTAATTCCATAGTTCCAAATGCAGCGGAGGGGTGTGGGAGTAGATTTTCAACAAATATTTTTTTCAACCATCTAGGTTGCAAAATACGAAACCATAAATACCTCTTTTGCATTTGGAAACTCGGGATAAAAGGGGGAATATCATGGAAGAGAACAAACTGGTGAATTTCTTAGAGCAATTTATAACAAAACGTTCATTTTTCTTGAACAAAAACGCGCTGCAATCCCAATATTCTCCTGATACGATCAAACACCGTGATCAGCAAATTAACCAAGTGGCAAATATCCTTGCGCCATGCCTGAAAGGAGAAAAACCAAGCAATCTCTTTATCTATGGAAAGACTGGAACGGGCAAAACGCTTGTTGTCAAGTACACCACCGAACAAATTTCCCAAGTCGCGCAGCAACGAAACCTTCCCGTCAAAGTCGTTTACATCAATTGCAAACTCAAGAAGGTCGCGGACACGGAATATCGTTTGGTCGCACAGCTTTCCAAAGAGTTCGGCAAAGAAGTCCCACCAACCGGATTGCCAACTGATGAAGTTTACCGCATTTTCTATTCCGCGCTGGACAAACATAAGCAAGTCGTTTTGTTAGTTCTTGATGAAATCGACCAGCTCGTTGGACGCGCGGGCGACGAACTCTTATACAACCTTGTGCGTATCAACCAAGACCTCACTCAAGCGCAAATGAGCATCGTTGGCATCAGCAACGACCTGACGTTCACGGACTCATTCGATCCGCGCGTCAAAAGCTCATTAAGCGAAGAAGAGCTGGTGTTTCCGCCGTATGACGCGATGCAATTACAAGAGATCCTCCGCGATCGAGTGAGCTTGGCATTCCGACCGGACGCCATCGAATCAGGCGTCATTGAAAAGTGCGCAGCTCGCGCAGCCAGCGACAACGGCGACGCCCGCAAAGCCCTTGAAATTTTGCGCGTTGCCGGTGAGTTAGCGGAACGCCAAGGCAACGAAAAAGTCCAACTCAGCCATCTTGACGCGGCAGACGAGTCCATCGAGAAAGACCGGGTCCTCGAGCTTGTACGAACTCAGCCAAAACAGCACCAAGCGACACTGTATGCAATCCTTGATGTTTGCGCGAACAAGTCGAGCGCGGTGTTTACAGGTGAAATCTACAACTCGTACCAAAAGATCTGCGACCAGACCAAGCTCAAGCCACTCACGCAACGTCGTGTGAGCGACATCATCGCCGAGTTTGACATGCTTGGGCTCATCAGCGCAAAAGTCATCAGCAAAGGGCGCTACGGTCGAACGCGAGAGATCAACCTCGCCGTTCCGAACCAGAACCACGTGCGGATGAAACAACTCCTTGAGGAAGGGCTTTCACTCGCATGATGCTCGATTCGCCTACGGTCCTCGATAAGCGCAAAAAGATTATCGAGTTCTGCCTCAAACATCGCGTATTGCTGACAAAAGACACGATTCAGCAACTTCAGGATCAGACAATTGTGGATGCGCTTTTCCAGCGGATTGTCGAAAATCCCGATCTTGCCGCGTCATTGGTTGTAGAAACACTTTCAAAACCGATGGTGCAGGTGCCCGCGTTACCTTCGGATTATCCCGTCAAAATCGTTTGGGATTATGATGACAAGCCCGGCAAGCGCACCATGCAGGACTTTGTCGGCTATTTCAACTCGCGCTACAACCGAATCTCAAAAATTCTCAAGACCCGCCAAGAGCTCCAGAACGCGACGAGCATCAGCAGAATCAACTCATCGAAAGACCGCCAGCCGGCCGTCGTCATCGGCATCGTCGCCGAAAAGGAAGTGACGAAAAACGAGAACATCATGCTCACGCTCGAAGACCCGACCGGGCGCATCAAAGTCCTTATCAATAAATCCAAAGAAGACCTCTTCACGGCGGGCCAGGACATCGTGCACGACGAGATTCTCGGCATCGCGGGCACGAGCAGCGGCAACGGATTCATCTTCGCGAACAGCATCCACTACCCTGACATCCCGCACCAGGAGCTCAAGAAAGCCCCGGATGAGGCGTACGCCGTGTTTTTGTCCTGCGTCCATATCGGAAGCAAGTTGTTTCTCAAGGAAGCGTTCCAGAAATTCTTGGGCTGGCTGCGGGGTGAGAACGGCACGCCCGAGCAGCGCGCGATGGCCGCAAAAGTCGGTTACGTGTTTTTCATCGGAGACACTGTTGATGGCATCGGCATCTACCCCGCGCAAGCGGTCGAGCTTGAGCTGAAAGACATCTACCAGCAGTATGCCGAGGCCGCGCGGCTCTTGAGCCAAATTCCGAATCATATGAACATCATCCTTTCGCCCGGAAACCACGATGCGCAACGATTGTCCGAGCCCCAGCCAAAACTGTACAAAGATTACGCGAAACCGTTGTGGGAAATTCCGAATCTGATCATGACCTGCAATCCGTGCATCGTCAACATCCACGCAAAAGAGGGCTTTCCGGGATTTAACGTGCTCACGTACCACGGCTATTCCTTCGATGACTACAGCGAAATCGTGCCGAGCATCAAGAACTCCGGCAAAAACTGCTCTGAGCGGACGCCGCTCATCATGCGGTTCCTGCTGCAGCGACGGCACCTCGCGCCAGTCCATGACAGCACATTGTACGTCCCTGACCCGCGAGCTGACCCGCTCGTGCTCGAGACCGTGCCTGACGTGTTCGCCGCGGGACATATCCATAAGTCAGGCACGGACAATTACCGCGGGGTCAGCATCATCTGCTGCAGCACATTCCAATCAAAAACTGATTTCCAGGACCGCATGGGACACGTGCCCGACCCGGGCAAGGTGCCTGTGCTTAATTTGCAGACGCGCAAAGTGACGATGCTTGATTTCGGAGCGGAAGGATGATTTCTGCGAGCCCCGCCATGCAGAAGTATTTCGACAAGCTTGACGCTCAAGTGCAGGAAGCCTATGTAGTAGCGTCCGAAGCAAGAAAGAAGAATTACGACGCGGTCGACCAAGTGGAAGTTCGACTGGCAAAAAATATGGCTGAACGCGTGGTCGGGTTGATCAGCGTGCTCGCGCCGCAAATCGTGAATTCGGGCGTCGTGGAGCGCATCATCGAGCTCGAGGCGCAATACGGCGCGCTTGACTGGCGGGTCGCGTTCAAGATCGCGGAAGAAATCGCGATGCAGAAATACTGCGCGTTCAAAGACCAACACGAAGCGGTCGACATAGGAATCCGCGCCGGGTTCGCCTACGTGACCGTCGGCGTAGTCTCCTCGCCGTTGGACGGCATTGTCACGGTCGAATTCAAGGACCGCATGGACAAGCGCGGCAAATACATCAGCATCAGCTTCGCCGGACCGATCAGAAACGCCGGCGGAACGGCCGCGGCCGTGAGCGTATTAATCGCGGACTACGTCCGGAAGAAACTCGGGTTCGACGTCTACGACGCAACCGACCAAGAAGTCAAGCGCGCGATAACCGAAATCCAAGACTATCACGACCGCGTCACCAACCTGCAATATTTTCCCAGCAATGAAGAAGTTGAGTTCTTGATGCGGCATTTGCCGGTCGAAGTCGCAGGCGAGCCGTCCGAAAAATTCGAAGTCAGCAACAGCAAAGATTTGCCGCGCGTCCCGACAAACTTCATCCGAAGCGGGTTCTGCCTGGTGCTGAGCTCGTGCATTCCACTTAAAGCCCCGAAGCTCTGGAAGCCATTAGGCGTCTGGGGCAAAGACTTCGATATGGACCAATGGAATTTTCTTGAAGAGTTCATCAAGATCCAAAAAAAGAACAAGGCGAAGTCATCCAGCGACACCAAAAAAGAGAGCCATGCGAAGATATCGCCCGACTACACGTATATCACCGACCTCGTCGCGGGCAGACCGATTCTCGGCCATCCGTTACGGCCAGGCGCGTTCCGGCTTCGGTACGGACGATCGCGCGCGTCAGGGCTTTCTGGACAAGGAATCAACCCGGCGACCATGCACGTGCTCGAAAACTATATCGCGACCGGCACGCAACTGAAAGTGGAACGCCCCGGTAAAGGTGCGGCATTCACGCCCTGCGACACGATCGACGGCGCAATCGTGAAGCTGGACGACGGCAGCGTCGTGCAGCTCGAAACGGAAGCGCAAGCGAAACTGCTGAACAAACGAGTTGTGGAAATCCTTTTCTTGGGCGACGTGCTCGTTAACTACGGCGATTTCGCGAACCGAAACCACGTGCTTGCCCCAGCAGGCTATTGCCCAGAATGGTGGGCGAAGGAGCTCGAGCATGCCATCCGCACCAAGTTCGGCACGGTTGATGTCGCTCAGGCGGCAACGAGTACGACCATTCCCGCGGAAAAACTCGCTCAGTGGATTGAAAACCCATTCACCACCCGACCGACCGTCCAGGAGTCATTCGCGATTTCAGCCGCCCTGGGCGTGCCGCAACATCCCGAGTACACGCACCATTGGGCCGACCTTGACCGTCCGATGCTCACCTCGCTTTTCGACTGGCTCGGCAAGGCAACCGTGCACCACGAAAACGGAGTCGTGCAGAAAATCGTGCTTCCATTGCCCAATCCTGGAAAGCGGGCGCTCGAATACCTTGGCGTGCCGCACCTCGTTGTCACGAATGAATTCGCCGTGATCGAGTCTCCGCACGCGGCCGCGTTCGCCTCCTCATTAGGATTCACCGAGACAGTCAACATCGACGCGCTCAAGCACACGCTCGGGGACTTTCCCGAAGAAACCTCACTGCAAGTCATCCAGCACCTGAGCAAGCATCCGTTGCGGGACAAGAGCGGAACCTACATCGGCTCGCGCATGGGCCGTCCGGAAAAAGCAAAGCAACGAAAAATGACGGGCGGGCCGCACGGGCTCTTTCCCATAGGGGATGAAGGCGGGCGATTACGCTCATTCCAGTCCGCGCTCAAGGAAGGGAAAGTCAACGCGGAATTTCCGCTGTACCGTTGCGTCGCGTGCCAGACGCGCACAGTGTTCAAGCGCTGCGAGCTCTGTGACGCCCCAACTATCAAGGAATACTTTTGCCGCGTCTGCGACAAGATTATCTCAACCGAGGCGTGCGCAATGCACGGCCCGGCGCGATTGGCGAAACGACAGGAAATCGACCTCAAGCGCATATTTGTTTCCGCGCTCAAAAAATTAGGGATGGAAACCTATCCTGACCTCATCAAAGGGGTCCGCGGAACGATGAACGACAGCCACTTCACCGAGCATCTCGCGAAGACAATTTTGCGCGCGAAGCACGACCTCTACGTGAACAAAGACGGCACTATCCGATACGACTGCAGCGAACTCGCGTTGACCCATTTCAGACCGATGGAAATCGGGACTCCTGTGGCGAAGCTGGTCGAGCTTGGCTATACTCATGACATCAAAGGGAAAGAGCTTGTTGATGACCATCAAATCCTCGAGCTTAAGCCGCAGGACGTCGTCTTGCCGAGCTGCCCGGTCTCGCCCGAAGAGGACGAGCCGTCCGACGCAATCATGTTCCGCGTTGCGCAGTATATTGACGATTTGCTCGTGCAATTATACGGACTGCCGGCATTCTACAAACTCAAAAGCCCGGCTGACCTTGTAGGACACTGCATTGTTGGACTTGCGCCGCACACCAGCGCAGGAATGCTCGGCAGAATCATCGGATTTTCGAAGACGCAAGGGTTCCTCGCGCACCCGTATTATCACTCAGCGTGTCGTAGAGACTGCGACGGGGACGAGCTCGGCTACCTGATGATGATGGACGCGTTCCTCAACTTCTCGAAAGACTTCTTGCCGAGGTCTCGTGGAAGCACAATGGACGCGCCGCTTGTGTTGACGAGCACGCTCACCCCTACGGAGGTCGACGACATGGCGTTCGACGTCGACATCGCGTGGAGCTATCCGCGCGAGCTCTACGAGGCGGCATTGCTGTACAAACCGCCAAGCGAAGTGAAGATCCCCCAAATAAAGCACACATTGAATACGCCCGCGCAATACGAGGGCATGGGATTCACGCACGATACAGCAGACATAAACTCGGGCGTGCTCTGCAGCGCGTACAAAACCCTTCCAAGCATGGAAGACAAGCTGCGCGGCCAGATGATCCTTGCGGAGAAGATCCGCGCCGTGGATACGGCTGACGTCGCTCGACTCGTCATCGAAAAGCACTTCATCCGCGACCTGAAGGGCAACCTGCGAAAGTTCTCCATGCAAGAGTTCCGGTGCGTTAACTGCAATGAAAAGTTCCGTCGTCCCCCGTTGATCGGCAAATGCACGGCCTGCAATGGTAAGCTCCTGTTCACGATTTCCGAAGGCAGCGTCGTGAAATATCTCGGGCCCACCATTAGTCTTTGCGAGAAATATAATCTTTCACCCTACCTTCGACAGACGATTGAGATTGTTCAACGCCGCGTGGAAGGCGTGTTCGGCAAAGATAAAGAGAAACAGACCGGGCTTGGGGCCTGGTTCGGCTAACGCCCGTTTTATTCTTTTAGCTGTGCAAGATGATCGCTTGCGCATGCGGGACTCCTTTGACGAGCTTGACATTCTGCTGGTCAATGACTCCTTCCTCAATCCCGAGCTTTATGCTTTTTTTCCCTATAAGATTGACATAGTCCGCATTTCGGATGAGGTCGCCGGCTTCCGTGTCAGAACGCTCATCTCCTGCGTAGAAATCGCCTGTGAGATCCAGCTGCAGGTTCCCTTCCTCGAAGCGCTTTCCTAACAAATCGCTGTCGCAAATCGCGGCGAGAATCTTGCCTTCCTTTTTGTGGAGTTTGACGAGAACCATCAGTTGCTCAGATTTTCCCCTTTACGGGTCGGCGCGTGCCGCAAACGCTGCAGACCAGCATGTTGAATCCGCCTTCCTTCTTAATGTCGGTGTCGGGCTTGCCGCACTTCTGGCAGAACACGAACTCATCCGCGTATTGCCTTATCTTGTCGTTGATTCTCGAGGCGGGCATCTTCGCGCCGATGACGAACAGCGGTCCGCGCATCGCGCCAGGGGTTGCGAGCTCCTTCAACAGATATTTCACGAGCTGGTCGACCGGGCGTCGTAACAACGCGGCAATCTGCACCAGGTTGCTGATAACGGTCTTGACACCTTCTAACCGTCCGATTACTTTCGGCAGCTCAAAGCGTTCCTTTACGAGCACGCTTTCCGGCATCTGCTTTCGCGCTCGAGCCAATAATGAGTCATAATCCATACCGTCGAGAGAACGAGAGATGGTTTATAAATCTTTATCCCCGCAAACTATATAAACAGTCCTTGCAAGGGGAGCGTATGGTCCTCGAGGCGCTCACGAACCCGTTCCGTGCGGAAGCGAGACCTTGGCCGCTGTTCTTCCTTGGGATTGTGTATGCCTCGGTCGCAATATTTCTCAGCATTTGGATATTCGCCGAATACGCCAGCTTGGTGATGGTCTTCCTCACAGTGCTCGCTGCCGTTCCGCTATTTTACGCGACAATGCAGGAGGAAGAAGCGAAAGACCTCACATCAACATCAGAAAGAACACTCCTGAAAGAGCACAGCCGAGCGCTGACCTTTTTGCTGTTTCTTTTCTTGGGGATGGTTTTCGCGTTCACGTTCTGGTATGTCGTGCTTCCCTCAGGGACTTCGAGCAACCTATTCAACGTGCAGAGCCAAACGATTTCGGGGCTCAATCAGCATGTCACTGGAAATTTTGTGCGCGCGAGTCTTTTCAGTAAAATATTCCTGAACAACGTAAAAGTCATGGTATTTTGCATACTCTTTTCGTTTGTTTACGGCATGGGATCATTGTTCATTCTCACCTGGAACGCAAGCGTCATAGGAGTCGCCGCAGGGAATTTTATCCGTACGCATATGGCCACATACGCGAATACCTTAGGTTTCGCGAGGTTTTCGGCGTATTTTTATGTTTCTGCGCTGAGCTTTCTTCGCTATTTCATTCACGGCATTCCTGAAATTCTCGGATATTTCGTTGCGGGACTCGCTGGGGGGATTATTTCCGTCGCGCTCATCAAAAAAGATTTTTACACGAAAAATTTTGAGAAAATCATTCTTGATGCCTCGGACTTACTTCTTCTGGCGATCGGGCTGTTGTTCATCGCCGCAATCATCGAAGTCTACATCACGCCGGCACTGTTCTGAATTGCTCGTTCAAACAATCATTCCAGAATTTTTATTCTTCCGGGACTGACTTGAAATATTTCTCCCGTCGCGAGCAAACGCTCCATTTCGGATTGGTCGCATTGCGCATTTGCGAGCGCCTCATCAATATCCGCTCCGGGCCCGGAGTCAAGCGCGCGAATCGCGTCAATAAGCGGTTTTTTCTGCGGCTCATCTTCAATAACTAACTGGTGCGCGTCATCTTGCATCGGCACGGAGCCTTCACCCAATTCACGTTTCCTCAGGTCAATCCATTGCGCGCTCTCCAGCTGACGCACGCATTCAGGAACGAGAAAGCGCTCGCCGCCAAACTGTCGCGGACGACCAACGATAAGCACAGGCATTCCGAGTTCGACTTCATCAATTCCAGGAACGTGCTCGAACGCACGAATCGGAATACGCTCGCTGCCGTCATCGATAACAAGGCCTGGCGGCTCGCTCTCGGATTTGTCCACCACAATACCAATCACGTTGGCTCGAGAAACTTCACGTCCATCAGCAAGCGAAATCGCACTCGGTTCCTGCATACGCTCGATCCAGCGTCCGTTAATAAGATCAGCCACTCGGACCTTGCACGCGATTAAAGGTTTTTGTCTCTCCGCCATCCCGTCGAATTCGTTCGCTGGGAGTTTATAAGAATTTAGCTACGCCAGCCGTCGATACCTTTAAATAACGGAAATCAGCATTTGTTCTCATGCCCGCGCCTGAGGTGATTTCGTATGTGCAGCGTTTACGCTCACAAGGATATTCTTCACAACAGATTCGCGCTCAGTTAATCACGTCCGGCGTTTCGCCTATTGATGCGGATTCAGCGATTTCTTCGCGCAAGAACCTCGTTATCATCAGCGGAATCTCTTGCGTGGCGGTGTTGATTGTCGCCATTATCATTATTTCAAACATTGGGCCCGCATTCACGCTCAAGACGTTGCCTGCGTCAGTCGAGGTCAAGCCTGGCGGGAGCCTTTCCTTTTCAGACCAATTTGTGTTCGAGCGCGACGTCGGGCAAGAGATATCCTTGCGCCATGAATTAGTCGCACCGGCCACGGGGAACTCAATCTTATCCAGCGAACAGATTGTTGACGCTCTTCCGCAGGCGAGCTCAAAAATAAAAATTCCGGAGACTCTTCCTCCCGGCCGCTACGTGATTAAAACGACGGCAGACGCGGAAGGGCATACGGCAGAATCGAGCTTTTCGTTCAAGGTCATCGCGGGCAAACCCATTGTGTTACCCGTTGCGGCCGCCGTTTCGGCGCAAGCTCCCGTCATTCAAGAAACATATGTTCCGCCGGTTGTCGTGCAAGAATGCAATGATTTCGATCCATGCACAAATGACAAGACGGTTGACGGCGCGTGCGTGTTCGAGCTCATGGCGGTCTGCTGCGGCGACTACGTCTGCGATTCCGACAAAGGGGAGACGACCTCCACGTGTTCGCGCGACTGTGCCACGCCGTTAGAGACCAAAAGCACGGTTGAGATTATCACTGAAGCCCAACAGCTTGCGCCGACGGACTCGCAACGGGCGGCGCTGCTGTGCGGCACGCTGGCGCAGAAGACAGATGCTGACCAGTGTTACGATTTTGTCGCGAGGGATGCAGGGTTGTCAACGATTTGCAGCAGCATCGCGGATGACAAGCCGCGCGACAGTTGTTACTTGTATTTCGCCATCAACAAAAAAGAATTCGACGTCTGCACCAGCATCGCGAACCCGAATTTGCAATCGTCTTGTTATTCGTTCAAGAACCTGGCTGAGCTGCAGGCGAGCCAGACTCCGGCGTAATACTTCTGAAAACCCAATTATAGTTTCTGCACAAATCCCGGCTTCGGCTCGTACAAGTCCCCGCCACGGCGGAGCTTTTGGATAATCTCGTCGACTTCCGCTTCCGAAATTCCTTTCTCGGTCGCCGCGCTGACGAGGTCCTGGATCGGGACGGGCTTCGTTTTGCTCTCTAATTCCGTGAGCAATTCCTTGAGCATGATGATCTTGTTTCGCGCGCTTGCCGTCGTATCCGTTGCGACGCGGTCGATGTCGAACGTTCCGGTCTCTTCGTCCATCGCGACCAGGCTGAGGTAGTGGTGGACGAGCTCGACGGCTTTTTTCGCGTTCTTGCGCGTGACCTTGTCGGACAAATGCATGCGCGCGTGAGCTTCGGACAGACGGATAAGGGCCTCCAATTGTCGCGCGGAAATGGGAACGGACTTGATGACTCCTTCCTTTCCGCCCGAAGAACGCATTTGCAAATAATAATTCTTGATTTCTTCGATTGCCCCTTCGGTGAGCACGGGGAATATGCGCTGCTTTGCGTAGGCGATGTACTTGCGTAAGAGATTGGTATCGAGTTCGGCTTCCGTCTTGAGGGTGTGGTGCAGTCCGAGCACGAACTTTGCCATCTTTTCATCCTTGACCGGGTCGGGCAAGTCCTTAATTGGGAAGATTAAGTCAAATCGGTTGATGAGCGTCGGCGGAAGCTCGATTTGTTTTGCGACGGTTTCATACGGGTCGAATCGGCCGAACTTCGGGTTTGCGGCGGCGAGCACGGTCGTTTCCGCGCGCAACGTGGCTTGAATGTTAGCCTTGCTGATGGTGATGGTCTGTCCTTCCAGCGCTTCGTGCATCGCAGCAGTATCATCCGGATCCATCTTATCCATTTCGTCGATGCAACAGATGCCCTTGTTCGCGAGCACAAGCGCTCCGGCCTCGAGGCTCCAGCCGCCGATAAACTCATCTTTGACGACGCTGGCCGTCAGTCCAGCGCCGGAAACTCCCTTGCCGGAAATGAATCTCCCTTTCGGCGAAACTTTGTGGATACGCTTGAGCATCTGCGATTTACCCGAACCCGGGTCTCCAATAAGCAAGATGTGTATGTCTCCTCGCGTCGAGACGCCGTCGTCGCGCATCTTTCGCACGCCGCCCATCAGCTGCAGCACGAGGGCTTCCTTAATCTTGTCATGCCCGTAGATGCTGGGAGCGATGCTTGAGAAGAATTTGCGCTCGAACTGCGGATCGGCCGCGAGCTCTTTGATTTTTGATTCATCTTCGGGGCTGAGCTTGATGTCGAAATAATCCTCTTCGCGCGGCTCAAGATAATTCGTCTCAAACATGATGTCGGACTTGATGCTTTTTGCGCCGGAACGCAATGTGACGGGCAATTCTTTGAGAATCCCAACCAGTAAAATTTTGCCGCCCGGGTTTGTCCGCTTTTCGGACATCGGGCTCACCAAATCATTTTTGAGCATCACATTCAAGCGTTTTGGCTGCTCGCCGCCTTCCAACTGGTCTGATCCTTCCTCAATCACAATGCCTTGGGCGTCAACAAGCTCTTTGCTGACAAGCCTGAATTTTCCTTTGCGCCCGCAAGAACATCGCGATGGTTCTTTGAACGATTCTTCGAGCTGCAGCACATTGAGGACATTTCCGCAGCTCGGACACTCGAAGCGCGCGCTCGTGACTTGGGGTCTGACCTCAGTCTTGTTTCTGACGACGCCTTCGATGGCGAGGAGCTTGTTGAGATGCTCGTGTCGCAGGTTGCGCACGAACATGAGGCTGCTTGCGGGGAGATTCTTGTACCGTACGGTGAACCCTTTGTTGTTGCCGCCGGGCAAGTCGAATTGCTCAATCGCGAGCTGGCTTGCTTTAAGGACTTCCTCAGGCTGTTCAAGCAGCAAATCCGCCAAGGCAGGCTCGAACTTCGCCAAATCCTGAAAGTCCACCGTAATGAATTTGAGGCCCTTACGCGCGTGCTCCACAAGATCGGCGTAGTAACTGCGTTCGAGAAATTCCGTGAGCGTCCGAATCATCTCGGGAGCGTCAATCGTCCTTGCTTGGGCTTCCATCTCTTTTTCTTACCTTTTCTTTTTTATATTCTTCACGCACGAATGTCCAGTGGTTTTTTCAGAGCTGACGCTATGTGTTCGCGAGTGCTAAAAATTCTTGAAATTCCTACTTCTTGACTTTCTTCAAGTTCTCGATGAGGATATCAAGCACTTTGTGGACTTCGTCTTCGCTCTTCGTGCCAGTGCAAACGACCTTTCCGTTGCTGAACAACAGGAACGTCGCTTTCTTGTCCGGGAGCTTGTAAACGAGGCCGGGGAACTGTTCCGGTTCGTATTCGGTGTTCTCGAGCTTCATCGCGAGGACGTTCAAGTTGAGGTCCATGCCGACGCTGCCAGAAGCAACGATGTTCTGAATCTTGACTTCGGGAAATGCCTTAATTTTCACGTTGATTTTTTCGAGGCTCTTAATGATCTTGCGGATGCTTTCGTGCACGTCAGGCATGGTTCGCGCGCCAGTACAGACAATGTTTCCGGATGAGAAAATCAACGCGCTTGTCTTCGGCTCTTTGATTCTGATAACGAGGCCGGGGAACTGTTCGGGGTTGTATTCTGTGTTGCTCAACGTGGCGGCCATTTTTTCCAAAGGAATGTCTTGGCCGAGCTTTGCGGAGACGACTATATTGACGACTTTGATCTCTTTGCCCGATTTGACTACTTTCTTTGCCATGGATTCCTCCAAATGAACAACAGTTGACCTGAAAACCCCCCGGTTCCCACCTGGCCCTCTCGTGTTGTATTTAAGCTCTTTATAAGGGGAGGTATTTAAATACTTTTGTGTTTAAATATGACTGTTTGGGCACTAGGCACCCGAACGTTGCAGATGGAACTTCGCATTTAATGCTTTTAATGGCTATTAATGAGGTATTCTGCAAAAATGAGCGTCTCAACCCCCATCGCTTCCACTGGAGCGCATGGAATTCGTCTCGACGGAGGCGGTTTTCCCGATGGAATTGCTCTGTCGACGGAACGTCATTTTCGCTTCATTTGGAACGGAAAATCAGTATACTTTCAGCCATTTTCTGAGCAACATCGAGAATACGATTGAGAAAATGATGTAGCTCCAGAGCCAGGTGATCCCAAAACTTCCGATATGGATGACCTTGGTCTTTTCATGCGCGGTGGTGATGCTTTTTACGGAACCATCGTTCACCGTGAGCGTAGGCTCAATGTAATGCCTTGCTTCGGTGATTTCGACTTCTTTGACATAGGAACGGTCACCAAAATCAAACGTGATGGCATGAATCCCTGCAACCCCTTTAAACGTGAAAATCGTGCTGCCTTCTGAGATCGTGCGCGTGGCGTCGCTGACGAGCGTCATTCCATCCGGAACGTGCGCGGTGATATTTCCAGCAGCCGCAGCGTCAAACACAATGGTCATCGTGAATTCTTGACCCGGATGAATCGATTCGAACGCGAAATGTCCATTCAGCCAGCCGAAGACAAGAATGATTGGCAAGAACGTGAACAGCATCGGCCGGAAGCTGTGCGTCATGTACTTCATGTTCGCTTCCATCGCGCGCTTGTTGACTTCCATCATCTTGCTTGGATCGTGCTTGAGCTCGCGCATCTGGACTTGGAGCGACTTTAATTCATCCTTCAAGGATTTCATCAAGTCCTGATTGGTCGTGTACTTGTACGCTAACGTGATGAGCACGGAAAGGACGAGCGAAAGAATCAAAATGCTGATAAGCGGGTCAAAACGCAGCATCCAGTCGAGCGCGAAATTGAGCGCCGGGTCAAGAAACGAGAAAAATCCCACTATTCGCCGCCCATGAACTTTCTCATCATCGGATTCATATCCATCATGTGCTGACGCGCGATGTCTTCATAGAGTCGGTAAATAATCATGACCGTAAGCAAGAGTCCTGTTCCGTGCGTTAATGCCCCTGAGACGTCAGCGACGCCCGCGAGCACGCCAACGGAGATTGCGCCCATCACGGTGAGCGGGTAAATGTAACGGTCAAGGACGCGTTCCAGTACGCGTTCGTCGCGTCGGAATCCTGGAATCTGCAATCCGGACGCCATCATCTGGCGAGCCTGCGAGCGCGCGTCCATGCCTGAGGTTTGCACCCAGAACAATGAGAAGACGACCGAACCGACAATGAGGAACAGAAGATAGGTTGCCGCATGAGCGACGTCAATAAATCGCAAGCTTCCCTTAATCATTGCGCCAACGATGTTTTGCGGCGTGAGCCAAAGCACAAGACCTGAGGTTGCTTGACCGTTAACGAACGTGCCGAAAATCGGGGCGCCCCAGTTTTGCAACAGGTTACCCCAGAGCTGCAAGTTCGCAAGCAAGGCGGAAACAAGAATGACGGGCATGTTGCTGGTGTAAACGAAATGCAATGGCCATCGGATGCCGTAGCCGCGCACGCGGCCGAATGAGAGCGGGATTTCCACTTTCATGGCTTGAAGATAGACAGCGATAACGAACACGACAATGGTTGAAATGACCCCTGCGAGCATCAGGCCTGCGCCCTGCGGGTCGCCTGCGATAAGACTTTGCACCAATGCAGGGATTGCTCCCGTTGCGATGCCCGGCGTCGTAGGAGACGGCAACGGCGAGAGCGCACGGATGAAGATGCTTTGTGAAACGCCAGCGGCGATAAACAATGAAATGCCCGAGCCGAATCCCCATTTGCTGACGACTTGGTCCATCATCATGACCAAGAATCCGCCGAGGAAGAGCTGCAAAATCAATAACAGTTGGAGTTGGAGATAGAGCGCAGTTCCCGCGAGCTCAGGCGCTGGAGCGAGACCGCCCATAAACACATAGATTGCGGCTTCGAAAATGATGAACGCGATCGAGCCGAGCTGTTGGATTCCTTGGAATTTCTTTTTACCTTCGTGCGTAGAAAGGTCAAACTTCAGGATGCCTGCGCCGTTCAACAATTGGAGGACGATGCTTGCTGTCACGAGCGGACCGATACCTAAGCTCAAGATGCTTCCGAAGCTTGCGCCGAGAATGATGGAGATGAATTCAAAACGCTGCAACGCGTTCGCGCCGAGTCCGAACAACGGAACGAGTGAAAGTGCAAAGAATAACACTAACGTGATCGTCGTCCACTTCAATTTTTCCTTGAAGGAGAGCTTTTTCTGGGTCGGAGCAGCGACTTCGGGAACAAATTCAACTATTTTGTCGAGCAAACTCATGCTTCAACGGCAACGGTTCCACCAGCTGCCTTCACCTTTTCAACCGCTTTTTTGGATGCTGATGCGATGGTGAGGTTCACTTTCTTGGAGACGGTGCCGACGCTCAAAAGCTTGGTGTAGCCGAGCTTGCCGAGGTCGACCGAGAACAGGCCGCCCGCGTGCGTCGCGTGCTTTTCTGAGACCCAGCGGTCCAAGTTTTGAACAACAATCTTCAAGTTGATCGGAACCGAGGTGGCTTCGCTGTTGTGCGCGATGAATCCGTGCTTGCCGAACACTCTGTCCGCGTACGACGGCTTCTTTCCGTCTGCCTTTTTGCCGGAGCCTGCGTTGCCTGCTCCGCCCTTGTTTCCTGAACCGCGGTGGAGTCGTCCCCAACCATGCGTTCGTGAGCCTCGGAATCGGGAGATTCGTTTGCGCTTGTGGAATGCCATTAGATCATCCTCGTGATGAGCTTGCTTATAGATTTACCGCGGTAGCCGAGCGCGCCCTTTGCGCTGTTCGGCAGCTTGATTCCCTTGGTTTCAAATCCCTTCTTCGGGGACTGCAATAGGAACTGGTGCTTTTTCGGCGACTTTGCCTTCGCTTCGAGCTGCTTGATGAGCTCATCGTCGGCTTCGCCCCAGGTGATGAATGAGTTGACTTTTCGGATCATACCGCGCATGCCCTGGCTGTCGGTCACGATAACACAGGAATGTCGCGTCGGCAAGTGCATCAAATCGAGCGTCAATCGGATTTCAGTGCTCATCTTCGGCGCGCCGCGAACACGGACGAGCGCCAACAGGCCCTTCGATTCGTGCTTCTTCGTTTCCGCTTTCGGAGTAGTCGTTTTGGTTACCATGGGAATCAGTTCTTCTTGAGCATGCCGTCGCAGATACCGAGCTTGTCCGACGTCTCGTGCGAGATCTTCGTCGTTGAAAGCTTCTTCAACGCCGAGAAGCACGCGGTCGCGAGGTTGTTCGTGTTCTTCGTCTGTCCGAAAGTCTTGCTCCAGACATCCTTGAATCCGGCGAGCGCGAGGATCTTTGCGCAGTTCGGCTCGATGATGAGCCCTTTACCTTTCGGCGCAGGGATCAATCGAATGACTGCCGAGCCGCACTTGCCTTCGACTTCGAACGGAACGCTGTGCGACGTCTTGCAGTTGCACTGCCAACTTCCGCAGCCGCGCTTGACCTTGATTAAGTGCAACTTCGCGTTTCGGACGGATTTCTCTCGCGCCGGAACGGTGTCCTTTCCTTTTCCGTAGCCAAGGCCGACGAAACCATCTCGGTTTCCGACAACAGCCATGACGCCGAAGCTCGGCTTGTTTCCTTCAGGGGATTTCTTTTGCGTCTGTCGGAAGATTCGCTTCTGACCGCCGCCGAACTTACCCTTGGATTGACCGATGAACAACAAATCCGTTTCGAGATTCGGAAGGATGACATCAACAATGGGAGCTTCAAGGATCGGGGTGCCTTCGTCGAAGACCGGACCGAGGTCCTTGATTTCGCCGTTCTTCACTTTCAATCCGAGCGCCGTCTTGGGAGTCCAAGCGGCGATATCGAACGAGCCCGCGACCGGCTTTGCGACTTCCTCTTCTGCCGGAACGGCTTCGATGACATCTTTTTCGACGTCGAGCTTTTCGACTACCGCGACAGCAGGCACAACTTCAGCCTTGGGTTCGGATTTTTTTTCTTTTGGCATGAGGATCAACTCGCAAGCAATTTCTTCTTGATTTCGTCAACGTGCTGCGGCAACTGTTCCGGCGCAAGCCCGTGCTTCGTGTACTGGGTGAATTGGTGAGGGTGCTTCTTCGCATCCTTCTTGACGTGCAAAGCCCAGGCCGCGATGTGCTCGCCGCGCAATCGCTTCGCGTCGGGAGCGATGCTCTGGTCCATCGGAACCGCGAGACCGCCGTCGATGACGCCCTTGATTGCGGCGTAGACTTTGTTGCCCTTGATGCTCGGATAGATGCCGATATCGGCAATCGCGTTCGAGATCTTCTTGGCTTTCGCTTTCTTCGAGAGCATGATGCCGCACAAGTAGGCCGCGCTGAGGTTGTCCGAGCCTGCTTTCCAGCCCTGCTTCGCGAGCTCGCGCGTGTGCGCGCTCACGAGGACCTTGTCGCCTTCAGGCGCGTAGTCGATGAGCTGCAATGAAATGTGGTGCAAGGATTTTCGCACGACCACTCGCGGCAAGCGCGACTTGAGCATCAACAATCGCGTACGGTAGTTGGTGCGGCCTTCGCGCTTTCTGCGAAATTGAACGTTGTAGTTGAGTCCGGTTGCCATGTTATTTCTTCAGGAACAGGTTCTGTTCCTCCAAATAAATCTTGATGTGACGGGTGCTTCTGAAGAAGCCTCCCTTCGTCTTTCGGTACAAATTCTTGAATGTGTCATCGGTGACGAGCTCGTTGTCTCGGAGTCGCTTGATGAGGTCCCGCTGGGTTCGGATGTGCGCCATCCACTTGTCCTTTGTCGGGGTTCGGGCGCCTGCTTTTCCCTTTCGGCTACCGACTCCTCGTCTTCGGCCGCGGGCGCGCTGGGCCTGTCGCACACGGGCGCGAACTTTGCTTCCGCCATAGAGCGAGGCCTTGGTGATAATTCCTTGAGCGATAAGTCTGCGGACATCAAATGACGTGATTGCTGCCTTGATTTCGTCAAGCTTGTCCGGGTTCAACCAGACGCGCTGAGGCGAGCACTTCAGGATCTGTCCACCAAGTCGTTTTTGAAGCATCATTGTTTGCCGGTGAGGACCTTCTCGGCCTCCCGTTTCTCCTGTTCTTTCTTTTCTTCCTGCGTGCTGGAAGCTTCGGGCTTGCTCGGCTTTGTCGCGACCTTTTCAGGCTGCTTGTGCGCCGTCTTCGCGTGCTTGCGCGCCGCGAGATCTGCCTTGACGTCCTGCGCGAACTTCGACGCGTCCTTGATGTTCAGGACGCGGATGGTCTTTGATTGTGCCTTGGTGATGAGCTCGACTCGCCTGCGGTTGCCGACAGTCGCGGCGATGATGATTCCGTGCGTCTTGCCGCTGATGTGCTCGAGCTGGCTGACGGTGTGCACGAGAACCGGAACGAGTCCTGATTTGTGCATCCCTCGAACGAGCAACGGGCCTCGGTAGCCGGTGGTCGGCAAGTGTCCGTGCGCGTGCATGTGTCGGCGCAACTTGCTGTCCATTCCCTTAGGCTTTCGCCAGACCGGGTCGAGACGCGCTTTCTTGTGCCAGTCCTGCCGCTTGAAGTGCGGCTTCTTGGCTTTCTGCGCCTTTCTGAGTTCGAGGAGTTTCTTTATGTCCGCCATTTTATTCAACCTTCACGCCGCACTTTTCAACCATGTGGATGCCGTCCTGGAATACCCGACGGTCGACATGACAGATGCGCGCGAGCTGTTCGATGTCGCTCGCCATCTGGCCGGCCAATTCGAGGTCGATGCTTTCGACCGTGATATCCTGGCCTGCAATTTTGACGGTGACATTATCTTTGATTCGGATAGTTCGGGGAACTTTCTCACCGAACAAGTTCTTGATGTTGAAATCCTTTCCGGTGATCGACACGTTCATCGGGAAGTGGCTCGAGCAGACCTTGAGCTTGTAGACCCACGGCTGCTGGACTCCCTTGACCATGTTGCGGAGGTGGGCGATGAGCGTGTTCAACGCGGTCTTCTCTCGCTTGGTTCCCTTGATTGCGCTGAGCGTGACTTGGTTTCCCTGGATTGCGACCTTGACAAACGTCGAGGTGAGCTTTCGCTTGAGCTCGCCCTTCGGTCCCTTAACTGAGACGACAAAGTTCGCCAAGCTCGCGGTGACGCCGGCCGGCAATTCCAATGTTTCGGATAGGTCGAGTTTCATGTTAGTAGCAGTAGGCGATGAGTCGCCCGCCGTGGTTGTGCTTTTTCGCGTCTTCGTGGGTCATCATCCCTTTCGGGGTGCTGACGATCAAGACACCGACGTTCTTCGCCGGCAAGTATCGCTTCTCGAACTTTTCGTATTCGGGCGTCGTCACCGCGAATCGGGGCTTGATGACGCCGCACTTGTTGATCTTGCCAAGGAGATGGACTTTGAGGACGCCACCACGGGAAGCCGTCGTGAGTTCGGTCGTGCCGATGTAGCCGTGCGCGTTGAAAATCTCGAGCACGCTCTTGATCGTTTTGCTGATAGGCATGATGACGCATTCATTGCGTCCGATGTTCTCGAAGTTCTGGATCTTCGAAAGCGCTGTGGCGAGTGTGTCGTTTAGCATGGTTTCATCCGTATTTTTTGAATCCGATCTGTTGCGCGATCTGTCGGAAGCACTGTCGGCACAAGTTCAAACCATATTTGTTGTTGTGGCCCCGGTGCTGTCCGCATCGCTGGCACTTGACAGTGGTCTGGCCGGTGCTTCGCACCTTCGGCTTGTTGTGCTTGATGTACTTCTTCATAGCAATAGGCTTGGCCTTCAATTGCCGGAATGCCTTTTGCCAGTCGCTCGTTGTCATGATTCACCCGTAAGCTTGATTCCAAATGCGTGCTTCATGAATTTGATGGCCTCATCCTTGGTGACGCGGTGGGCTTTGCCGATGCTCGCTCGGTGCAAGCTTCGTCGCTTGACTCGGTAGCCCGGCTTCTCGAGCGTGACGCAGGCCTGCAAACCCATGACTCCGATCTTCGGGTCGTAGATTGCGCCCTCGACGTCGATGTGTTCTGGGATGCCGAACGACACGGAGCCGCCGGTATCGAAGTTTCCGTCTCGGAGCGTGAATTCTTTTGCCTTGAGCAATCGTTTGAGCATGATGTTTGCGGCTTCCTTTCTCAGCGTGAGCATGCAGCCAATCGGCAAACCCGGTCGCAATCCCCAGGTCGGGATTCGCTTCTGCGTGACGGTCTTGACGGGCTCGATGCCGGTGAGGGACTTGAGCACGAGGAGCGCTTTATCAAGCTTTGTTTGCTCCTTGCCCGCACCTATATTTAGCGTGAGCTTCTCAATCCGAGGCTGTTGCATAGGGTTCATGGAATCACGTAAACATGTTCTTTGTTCGTTTGCGACGTCGTTTCGTTGATGGTGAAGGTGACCGTGTCGCCTTCAACGCCGGAAACCTTCGCGGTCTGGCCGACATATCGTCCTGAGGTGATCAAAATCTTCGCGCCGGCTTCCAACTTCAAATGCTTGAGGATGGTCTGCTTCGGAACGTCGATGATGAGCGTGTCGCCGACCTTGAAGCTGTCCTTCGGGACGAGCAAGTTTCGGCTGTCGATGAGGTTGAGCTGGACCTTGTTGCCCTTGACGATGGTCTTTCCGACGATGCGGCAGGGCTTGTGGTGCACATCCTTCGCGATCGGCTGGAGCGCGAGTCGGCCCTTGAGGTCGATGCCCATGCGCTGCGCGAGCTTGAGCGTCGGGACTTCAACCGTGTCAAACAATCCAACCGGAAGTCGGTGGTCCTTGACTCGGCGCCCGTCGACGATGATCTCGTTCGCCAACATGGCCTTCTTGACTTCTCGGCTCGTCTTTCCGACGCCGAGCGATTGGAGGATGAGTCCGAGCGGAAGCGCACGTTCGATAGGGTGGGCGCCCGGGTTCGGCTTGCTGATAAACGCGCGTTCCTTACGGTCAATCAACCAGGATCGCGGCGCCGCATGGCGCTTGAGGTATTCGCTGTTGCTCATGCTTTTTTCTCCGTGAATCGTCGCTTGTCAGCTTCGAGTTCAGTGATGACGATGTTGCTGGGATGAATAGGATAGGCTGACTTGCTGCCGTCTTTCTTGAGCAGCTCAACGCCGGTGATGTACACTCGGCTCTTGATGACGTCGACGCTTTCCACTTTGCCGGACTTTTTCTTGAACTGGCCGCGGAGGACGGTGACTTTGTCGCCGACTCGGACAGTGACGCTTCGCGTCTTGTGCTTTGCACGCAAGGCCTCGCTCAAGTGCGTGCCGAGGAACTGTCGCTTGACGTGCAACGGGGCCTCTCTGATGTAGCTTCGCTGCTTGCGCGGCTTGACGCTTCCTTTCCAATGCGTTGACCAGGATGCCATGTTACAATATCACGCTCGCTAATTTTGAAACCAACGGCCATCGTTCCGCGACTTCTCGCGCAATCGGACCCTTGATCATTGTTCCCTTCGGGTTTCCGTCACGGTCCTTCAAAACGACCGCGGCGTTGTCCTCGAACTTCACGTGCGTGCCGTCCAGTCGTCGGAATTCTTTTTTCTGACGGACAATGACGGCGTACACGACTTGTTTTCTCATTTCGGGCTTTCCGGATTTGACCGAACCGACGATGATGTCGCCGATGGCCGCTTCCGGGAATCGTCCCTTGACCGTTTTGTGACGGAGGACGGTGGTGATTTTCAAAATCTTCGCGCCGGAGTTGTCGCACACGTCAACCCACGTTCCGTGGGGGAGGGCGCGCGTCATTCGGGCCTTGACGGGCTTCATTGCTCGACGACCTCTTTCTTTTCAACCGGTCGCTGCTTCGCTTCCATGAGCAATTCTTCGCGTGCCATGAATGATTGGTTTTGTCCGGTGACTTCGAGGATAACGAAGGTCTTGGTCTTGCTCAGCGGTCGGCATTCCTGGATTCGGACGATGTCGCCCTTCTTCGCGCTGATGCAGTCGGGATTGTGAGCCTTGATTCGCGAACGCAACGTAGCCGTTCGTTCGTACTTGTGGATGAACATGGTTCGGGGCCATTCGATGGTCGCGGTGCGCTGCATCTTGCTGTCGATGACGGTGCCGACGAACGTTCGTCCGTGAGTCTTGACACTACCGTGTTTCGCGCAGTGCGCGTCCGTGCAGTTTGTTGTTGCCATTTTGTTTTCCTTTGAATGTTACTTGACCACAATCAGCTCGGGAGCAAACCCGAGTTCGACCAGGATTTCCCTGACCCGATTGCGGTGGTCCCCCTGCAGTTCGACCTTTCCGTCCTTGACGGTGCCGCCGCAGGCGAGTTTCGCCTTCAGTTTTGAGCCGACATCCTTGATGTCGATTTCCTTGGTGTCGATCCCATCGACAACAGTGTAGTTCTTGTTGAACTTCTTCTTCTCTAAGCGGACCTCGATGGTCTGCGATTCCTTTGCAATACTTTCGCACACGCACAAGTCTTTTGGCAGACCGCACGTGTCGCAAATGTCAGTCATTGCTTGGGTCGCGCCTCAGTTCGTGGTTGCTTCTGTGATTGTGATTGCGCGGGCTTGGCGGCCGGCTTTTGGGTCGCGCTGTTCTTTTGCACAACCACTTTCGGTTGCGTCTTTTCGTTTCGGATCGTGAGGATTTGTGCCAATGTTCGCTTGCTGCGTCGGATTTCGCCCGGGTTCTTCGGCGGGGTGCCCGTTGAGACTTGGCCGTAGAGCTTCAATAGGTTCTTTCTCAGCTCCTGCTCCTTGGCAGCTAGCTCAGTTTCACTCAGTGCTCGGAGTTCCTTGGCTTTCATCGGGTTTCACATCTTCCGCTCGTCTGCGCGGAGATTTTCTCTTCTCTGCTTTCTTTTCCTGGACGGGCTCGGGAGCCGCGAGCGGTTCCTTTCGCACTTCAACATCGTCGGGGAGCTTGAGGTCTGCCGGCATGATTCGGACTTGGATGCCGATGGTGCCGGTCTTTAGCTGGGCATTCGCGTACGCCTTTCGCACGCCGGTGATCGCGATCTGACCGGACTTCTTCATGTAGCCCTTCGCGAATCGCCATCGTTTTGCGCGAGCGCTCGGGAGCTTGCCGGTCATCATGATTTCGATACCGAGCGCGCCCGCGTTCATCGCGTCCTGCAACACCTTGAATCCAACGGCCTTGAATTTCTGGCTGCCGAATCGTTCCAATGTTGAGGCGATGCGCTCCGCAATAATCTGCGGGTCTACATCAGGCTTCTCGATTTCGCTGATTTCGATCTGAGGATTTTCAAGGTTGAACGTCTTCTTGAGCGCGTTCGTGAGCTTCTTGATGTTTTCGCCCTTTCGTCCGACGACCAATCCTGGGCGACTTGCGAAGATGATGATCTTCTCGCCCAACGGGGTGCGGACCATCTTGGTGCTGCTGTGCCCGACGTTCTTCAACGTCAAAGTGACGAACTCCAAGATGCGTCGTTCCTTCACTCGCTCGGCGACGAATTTGCGTTCAATCATTTCTTCGCCTCGACTTTCTTTGTCTTCGGAGCTTTAGGAGTGTTAGGCTTTGCGGCAAGGACGATCTCGACATGCGTCTGTCGCATCTGTCCACCGGTGCGACCCTGGCCGCGGGCGGTCGGACCCTGCTGGGCGACGGCGTGGTGAACGACGAGGTCTGCGCTGTTCATTCCCTTGAACTGGGCGTTGGCTTCCGCGCTTGCGAGGACTTTGAGCACATTCGTGACGGCCTTGACCGGATATCTGCCGACGGCCATGCCCGGCTTGTGCGCGGTTTCCTTGTAGTGCGTAAACATCGGGATCGCTCGGTTCATCTTCAACACTTCATTCAATTCCCACTTTGCCTTCGCGAGCGGCATTCCATAAATGAATCGGCAGACTTGCGTCGTGATCTTGGTGGAAATGTTGAGGCTGTGGCTGACTGCCTTGGCCATATTTTCCCCGAGCTTCGTTGAATACGCGTAGCCGACCATTTATCTCACGCTCAAGGCTGAGCTCGAACGCGTTGCTCCGATACCCGGCGCGCTGTGCTCAACCTTCTTGGTGCTGAAAGCGAATTCGCCCAATCGGTGGCCGAGCATGTCTTTCTCGATGATCACCGGGAGGAACTCCTTTCCGTTGTGGATCTTGATGGTCTTTCCGACGAATGACGGAAGGATGATGATGTCTCGGCAGTGCGTCTCCAAGTTTGCCTGGCCCTTGGTCAGGTTCTTCATGAAAATCTTCTGCGCGTCGGTGTAGCCATGCTTCAAGGTGCGTCGCTGTCGCGAGGGGATGAGCTTCATGAACTCGTCCATGCTGAGCTTCTGCACCTGTTCCCAGGTTCTGCCGTAAAATGTGAAGTCTTTTGCCATGAGTATCAGCTCTTCCTTCCCGTTCGTCGCGCGGAGATCTTACCGACCTTTCTTCCCGGCGGAGCGTGCTTGGACTGAACCTTGTTCTTGCCCTTTCGGGAGGTTCGCTTGTTACCGAAGGGGTGGTCGACCGCGTTCTGGGCTGCGCCCGACGGGTTCGGCCATCGCTTGTTTCGACTTCGGTGGTGGAAATGCATTGTTCCGGCCTTGATGAACGGCTTCTCCGTTCGGCCGGAGCCTGCGACGACACCGATGACGGCGCGGCAGGCGGGACTAAAGGTTCGCTGCTTCTTGCTCGGCAGCATGACAATGACGTGCTGGTCGGTCTTGGTGATGACGCGCGCGTACGTGCCGGAGGTTCGGCAGAACTTTCCGCCGTCGCCCGGTCGGCTTTCGACATTGAAGATCAATGCGCCGTCAGGAATTTCGTTGAGTGAGAGAGTGTTTCCGTTGTTCGCTTCGCCGCCCGGTCCGGTCGTGACGATGTCGCCGACCTTCAATCCTTCGGCGGCTTGGACGAGGACTTCTTCGTTCGGGTACTGCACTTTCGCCAACGGGGCGAAGTGTCCCGGACATTTGACAAAGTCTATGATTTTTCCCATTTTGATTGCCTGGTTGAGTCGCGCGTGTCGGGCGTCGCCTGCGTACGCGAAGCTTCGCGCTCGGTAACCGGGTCCGCCCTTTCCTCTCGCTTGCTGGATGAGCTGCTTACCCATTTACATCAGCCCCAAGTTCGTTGCGATGTCAATGGCGGGAGTTTCCTTCGCGAAGCGGACAAATGCGCGCTTCTCCCCATTGCGATTGTGAGTTCGGACGGCGTCGACTTTCGCGGTGAACAATTTTTCAATTGCTTCCTTGATGTCGAGCTTGGTTGCCTTGACTTCGACGACGAAGACCAACGTGTTCGAGGATTCCATCAGGCGGATGCTCTTTTCCGTCGCCAATGGGTGCTTGATCACGTTATTCATGCGTACAACTTCTCCTTCTCCATCTTATCAATTGCGGCTGCGGTGAACAAAGTCAGTCGTCCCGGAACGGTTCCCGGAGCCAACAGTTCCGCGTTGAGCTTGTTGATTGCGATGACGTCGACGCCCGCGATGTTGCGCACGCTGTTGACGAGCTTGCACGGGCCGCTGACGACAATCAACGGGCCGACTTTCTTTTGGTAGCGTCGTCCTCGCATCTTTCCGATGCCGGCTCGGACGCTCTTCTGTGCCGCTCGCTCGAGTTCGGTCGTGAGCTTGATCTTGTCGAACGCGTCATGGACTTGCTTCGTGCTGTCCAACGCCTCGAAGCTGCTGTCGATGACAAACGGATAGTGATCGGGAACTCGGTGACCGTGCAACGTGACAAGTTTCTTGTCGACGGTTGCTGCGATCGCGCTGCGGATTGCTTTTCTTCGTTCCTTGGTGTTGATGTACTTTGTCCAGACTTTTTCTTGTCCGGGCGGGAACGCGCGTCTTCCACCAACCATGCCGGGAGCGAACGCGCCGACCCACTGCATTCGGGTACCGTTACGGCTCATCGTCTTTCGAGGAACTCGCGAGATACCATGGCCGTAGGAGCCCTTGTATTCTCGTCGTCTTCGAGAAAGCTTTGCAGCGGCTTTCTTGCCGGCTCTCGGGTCTGCGCCGTACGGCTGTCGCGCGTTTGCCTGCACGACTTCGACGGCTCGCTGGATGATGTCGTTTCTCACGGGTTCAGAAAACGCCATCGGCATCTTTCTCTTGCCGACGCTTTCATTCTTCGTGTTTAAGATGGTGAGTTCCATGTTATTGTTTGCTCGTCAAGCTGATGTACGTGATTGCGGGAGCCTTCTTCGGCAACTTGTAGTTCGCTCGCACCGGGTGCGTGAGCGTGATGAGTCGCTTAGACGGGCCGCCGATGCTGCCCTTAAATAATGCATAGTTTGCGTTGATGACGCCGTAGCGCTTGAAGCCGCCCTTGACGTTGATTTCGGCGGGGTTCGTGCCGATCTTGAGGAGCCACTTGTTGATTTCTGTTCGGAGATGAAGTCCGTGCTGACCGGAGTGAGCGACGCTCCACGAACGGTTTGAGCCCCAGCCGCCCAAGCTTCCCGGTCCTCGGATGGTCTTTTGCGACTTGTGGCTTCTGATGTCGACGCCGAATCTCGGAACGGGTCCTTGGTTTCCGCGGCCGGTTGTGACGCTGTGCACATCGGCCTGGTTACCCTCGACAA
The DNA here is from genome assembly GCA_964550175.1 of uncultured Methanosarcinales archaeon. Lineage (GTDB taxonomy): Archaea > Nanobdellota > Nanobdellia > Woesearchaeales > ARS49 > DSQK01. Next base: position 573,396 of record CAZJXP010000001.1, read on the forward strand.
ACACGTCGCTGAGATTGATGTCCTTACCGAGCACGCCCTTCGCGTACGCGAGCTTCTCTTCCATCTTCGCGCCGCCGATAGCGAGCTCGATGATTTCCGGAGTTTTCTTGAAGTTGATTAAGTGCGGTTGAGTCGCCGTAAGAAGCCTGATGTCGCTGATGTTGTCGAGCTTGACGCTGTCGATCGATTTTGCGACCTTGGGAAGCGGGAATGCGCGCGAAACGTTATTGTCGAGAGAAGGAGCGAGAATGGAGGTGGCCAATTGTTTGCCGTCATAATTATTGGCGTAAAAATTGACCCCAATGACCTTCATCGGCGGACATTCAATGACTGTGACCGGGAACGGAATTTCTTCGCCCTTGGTGATTGAGTTGGGTCTGTCGTCGGCGATGACGACGTGGGTCATGCCTGCCTTGTAGCCCGCGAAGCCGATGGGCTTGACATCCTTGATTTGCGCCCAGGTTCGGACTCGTGCAGCAAGAGAACTGGCTCGCTGACGCGGCCAAAACTGCATACTTCCTCGTCTCGGGTTTCTCGTTCGTGGCATATGACCTTAACTCGTCCTCTATATTATGTGTCTGCAATCCAAGCCCGTTTTCGGAGAAGTCATGTATTTCTACAACGACTGTACTGAAAAGCGGTCTTTTCAGGCTTGTCACCGCATTTACCGTCGGTAAACGCGCGTATGCCAAGTTCACAGGGGGTTCTTTATAAATGTTCCTGTTGCGTTTCCTGTGGAGAAAGTCTTCGTAATTGTTAGTCTATTTAATATTCTACTTCGTATACTTTCTTTTCGTTAGTCTCTTTAACATCGGAGGGGGATTTCTTTCGCTTGTCGCGATTGTCTTCCGCATCGCGATTCAGCATCCAGGCTCGTCGCGTTGCGTAGGTAACGGGGTTCTTGATGCGGTTGCACAACGAATCAGGCTTGCAGACGCCGATTTCCTCATAGAATTCCTTGCAGTTTGAGGGGAGGACTTGTTTCTTTGCCTGCTTGTGGTATCTGACGTGACCTTCAATAAGCGTATCTCTCAAGGGTTCGGGGTTTTTTGCGTTCCACGTTTTCAATTCTTCGAGGATTTTGTCGTAGTCCCAGCCCACGCTGCGGTAGAAATTCACCAGCGTGAACAGCGCGCGCTTCTTTCCGTCCTTCAATCCCTCGCGGATGAGTTTTATGCACGGTGGGAACAGCGTTTCCGATAACGCCTGTTGCGGGATGTCGAACTCTTTCGTCCCGCCGAAGGTCACGCCGCTGGTCTTCTTTGAGTTCGCGACAAGATCCTGGTAGTCGCTGCGCTGTCGCTTGTCGATGCCGAAATCCAGCGCGTTTCTCAACAGTTTCGTTGCCTCTCCCGGCGTGGCGCGGTGGCGTTCCATGTAGCTCATTTCCGTTTTCACTATTTCCGGTTGGGCTTCGGCCTTGCTGAACGAGAGGATTCTCGACGGATCAATGGGGACGCTGATGAGCCCGGATTTCTCGTTGAACGAATACGGCATGCGGTACAGATGTCTCGGCGCGATGAGCACGGTGTCGATGGTGAGCACGGCGAACGGGTCGAACGCGCCGTTTTTCACGACTTCTTCGCGCGTCTTTTTTGAGCGCGTGACGATGGTTCCGATGTCGTGCAGTTTGAGCAGCTGTTTTCCAAGCTCGTCGCGAATCATGTTCGTCAGATAGGCCGCGATTTTTCTCGGCCCGTCGGGAAACATGTCTTTGATTTGTTTTCCGTCGACGTTGTCCGGGAACGCCTCGAAGGGGACGCCAATATGGAATCCGTGATTGCCCGAGAACTTGACCGTGATATAGTTGATGCCGTGGTGCTTGAGGGCTTGGATTAAGAGATCTCCTGCGATTTGGCTGTAGATAAGTTCCGGACAGTCGATGTCGAGCAATAAATCCCAGCCTTTTCGCAACGCGTCAAGCTCGTGTCTCGGAGCGCCCGTCGTGATCTGCATCGGGTTGAGCCAGAGCTCTTCGGAACAATGGAAGCTGGTGGCACCATTTTTAACATGTTCAAGAATGTCTCGACCGTATTGTAACGTGTCCGGACGCTTGCCGTATCCTTGGCCGCCGAAACTGACCGCGATTTCTTTGTCTAACGCGTTGTCGACGAGCGCCTGCTGGACGTCCGGGCGCTTGTAGTAATTGAGTAAGGTGCTCAGGTGGATGGTCATAGTTAGGAGTTTGTTGGTACTTTTTCCTTTACGCTGGTTCGCACCGGCCGTTATTGAGTTCGTTCAATGTTTGTTGCCAATATCCTGACGACTCAAAATCTGCCGGCGCGACTTGAGGGAAGGAGAGCACACTGCTGACTTGCAACGAACTCTGACTTATTCACTCCCCCTAGGCTTCGTGCGCTCCTAATCCTTATATATTTGTTGCGCGACTGTCCAGTGCATGCCCGCGAACCAGCATTCTCCTAGTGAGCTTGTCAAAGCGCTGAACAAGCTCCTTGCGGCGCAGCCCTTGGTGATTGTCGAAGGGCTTCGCGACGAGGCGGCGCTGCGCGAACTGGGGTTTAAGCGGATCATGCGGCTGACGAAACCGCTGTTTTCGGTCGTTGAGGATGTCGCGGCGATAACGAACGCGGTTGTGATACTCACTGACTTGGATTCCAAAGGCAAAGAATTGTACGGCGTGCTTTCAGACGGGCTGCGACGGCACGGCGTTCTTGTTGACGACAGTTTTCGAAAATTTCTTCTGAGAAACACGCCCGTGAAACACATCGAAGGACTGGCGACGTTCGTGCGGAATCAAGTTGCGACGATGCGGGAAGTTATTTGAGCTCAGACTGATATTGTGCATTGCTCACATCCGTAATTCCGTTCCCTTTTTTATCCCCAACACCCGCTACTTTTTGCAAGTCTTCCGGCGAGGCGTTGATGACGTTCTTGACCGAGCCGAAGTGCTTCAGCAACTCTTTCGCCAAATTCAACCCAATGTTAGGAAAACAAGAAATAATGTATTCCTGCGACTCGTTGAGCGTCATCGGCTTCTTGTCGCCGTGCGGGGAGAAGTCGCGCTTGTCTTCCGATTGCTCGCGCTTGGCGAGCTGGTACAGCATGGCGGCCGAGTCCTTCGCGTCTTTCGTGCGCAAGATGGGAATGCCGTAGCTGACCGCAATCGTGCCCAGCATGCCCCGAATCGCGTTCGGATGGATGCTTCTGAGCGTGTAGATATCTTCGTTCCCTTCGATCATGATGATGGGTCGCTCATAGTTGGCCTTCAAATCCTTCAATTGTTCGAGCAAACGCCCGTCGATAATGCTCTGCACGAAATCGGCGCAAGTCTTGAATTCCACTGCGACACGGTTTGAAAGAACATAATCGGCGCACTTGAGCATTTCCAATTTGTTGTCTGCGCCTAACTCAACTAATTCTTTCACGACTCCAGAGGCTTTTTCGCGGTAGTCCGCGTAAATCTTGACGACGGTCTCCGGAATCATCTGCGTCAACGTTTTCTGCGGTGAATTCGTCACGAAATCAGTCTTCATCGTCTTGAGGACGGTGTGCATCTGGCGCTCCTTGTGCTTCGCGCTCCAGGAGAACGCCTCGTCTCTCGTTCCCTTGGCCATCAGCATGATGACTTTTCCCTTTTCTTGGCGGCCGGTGCGCCCTCGACGCTGAATGCTTCTGATTGCGCTCGGAATCGGCTCGTAGAAAATAACGCTGTCGACATTCGGGATGTCCAATCCTTCTTCTGCGACTGAGGTCGCGACAAGCACGTTGAACAATCCGTCGCGGAACTGCTGCAACATTTCGATTTGCTGTTTCTGCGACAATCCCGTCGTCTTCTTCTTCGCCTGTCCGACGAAGATCTCACTCAACGCTCCTTTCGCGTCCTTGAGCACGTCCTTGATTTGGACGGCCGTGTCGCGGTACTGGGTGAAAATGATCATCTTCGCGAACTTATTTTCCGCAAGCTCGCGCTCGACGATTGTTTTTATCGCGTTTATTTTCGGATGTTCGATATGCTGTTCGACCAATTGGTTCGCGAGGTACGCGGCACTTTTGAACGCCGGATCTTCGGAAAGATTTCGGACGGCTTTCGATTTTCCGGCGCGCGCCTCGTCGGACACTTTCTTGAAGTACGCCGCGAGCGAGCCGACACACTGCGTTTCCAATAATTCCAGCGCGTGCTGCGCTTTGATCGTTTCCGCCGTGAGCGACATCGCCTTCATCGTCTCATAATCTCGCTCGCCCGCGGCCATCTTCGCATGCAACTCCATTTGCAGCGCGAGCAGCTCGCGCTTGCTTACGAATTGGACGCTCTTCGTCAATCCGAATTTCTTGATGTCGACGAGCTTTGACTTGATGCAGGTCGTGAGATGTTGCTGGATTTTCTTGAACCCGTCCGGAAGCTCGAGCTTCACCCACTCGACCTTGACATCCTGAATGTAAGGCTTGACGTCTTCGTCCTGGTCGGTGCGCACTTCTACGGCGTCGATGAACAAGCTCTTGCAGATGTCTTCAACCTTCAGCATTTCGGCGCCTGGCGAAGCGGTTAATGCGAGAATTTTCGGAAACTTTGCTCTCCTTTGATATTGCATCGCGAGAAACACGTAGCTGTAATCTCCCGTCGCGCGGTGGGCCTCGTCGAAAATGACGAGCGAGACGTTTTCCAACGAAATCTTGTTGCTGATGACATCGTTTTCGATGCCTTGCGGCGTGGCGAACACGATTTGAACGGTTTTCCACAATTCGGCGCGTTCTGCGGGAGCTGTGTCGCCCGTGAACAAGGATAATTTTGATTCGTCAATCTGAAAACTTTTCTTAAACGACTGCAAATGCTGCTCGGCCAACGGCTTCGTCGGCGCGAGGAATAGAATTTTTGAACCAGGATGCATCTGCAACCGCTGGGCGGCGAGCATCATCGCGATCGCGGTCTTTCCCATGCCAGTGGGGAGCACAACGAGGGCGTTCTTTTCCACGCAAGTGTTGAGAATAGTCTCTTGGTACAGGCGGGGCGTGAAGTCGCGCAACATGATATTCTTGATGACGATTTTATTTAAATAGCTATAGCGAGAATGTCCAGTGGGAGTGCTAGCGTGCCATACGCATCATTCCACTCAGGACCGTGCTCATTGGACTTGGTTGGTGGCCTTTCTTTATCTCTGCAGCCAGTTCTGCAGGACAGAGTTTTTCTGCAAGCTGCGGCACCATCAAATCCAGCGCAGCGCATGCCATTTGGGCACGATTGAAAAAATACGCGACTATGTATTGAGGACGGTTGAACGAGTCATCAACACATTCGTCCAATACTTTTCTTGCTGCCTGACTAAAGGTTTCTGCAGTTACCTTGTCCGTCATTCTGTCCGCGATGCTCGCAGCAAATGCATAGAATTCTTCAGGTTGTCCCGGAGCCGTTACTTGGAGCGTTTTGACCTTTTCTTTGAGCTCTGCAACGGTCATTTCAAGCGGCATGGCAAGGGTAACGCTTTAGAGTTTTTATTCTTGTTGATTCAAACCGTAATCATGCCCGGCAGCGAGCACCTTGAAATTATACTGGGTGAGCTTGTTCAGTGAATCCTGCATCTTGTCCGGGACGCTGGTCGGCAAATCCGTGCGGCCGATTCCTTTTGGAAACAGCGTGTCGCCGGAAAAAAGGACCTTGTCCTTCGCGAACCAGAGGCTGATGCTGCCCGCGGTGTGACCGGGCGTGTCGATGATTTCGAAGTCTGGCAAATCCAGCTCTTCAATAGGAATGATTGTTTTTTGCAGCAGGTTTTTTGCGAGGCGTTCGTCCAAGACTGCGCCGTACGGATTTTGTTTCAAGTCTTCGAGCTCCTTGCGCGACATCGTAAGCTGCGCGTTCGGAAACGCATCGAAGTTGCCGACATGGTCGAGGTGGGCGTGCGTGAAAATAACGAGCTCAACTTTAGAAAAATCAATTATCTTCGAAAGAAACATCTCGAGCTTCGGGCGGTTGCCCCGCGCGCCGGTGTCAATGATGATCTTCTTGTCGCCGTCAACAAAATAGCAGTTGCCTTCGCCAGGAAGCTTCCACACGTGCGGGCTAATATGACGCACTGCCAATGAGCTTTCGTTTGTGGACATAGAAACTGACCAACATTCCCGCCGCGAACAAGAGGATAATAAGTTTGCGGTTATCCTCGGGACTGCCGAACACGAACCCAGCCATGAACCCGAGCGTCACGACAAGCCGTAACGGGCGGATGAGCTTCCGGTCGTGCCAAATGAGCCTGCCGAAAATAATTCCGAACACGATGGCTGATGCGTAGGCTATGCCCGCGTATTCGATCTTCAGCGCGAACATGAACCCGATGAGCAGGAGAATCAGCGCCCAATACTCGACCCAGCGCTCGGACGTGTTGAGCGCTAGACCCATCCGTTCTCCAATGAAAAATAGAAGAGGCACATCGTCGCGAGCCCGATGACCATCGCCCAAAGCCAGGAATAAATCCCGGCGCTTAGGAGGAACGCATAGCCCAATACGCCGCCGATGACGAACGCATACAACAGTCTTGACGAGAAAATGATTCTGCTCCCGTCCAGCGGCGGAATCGGCAGCAAGTTCCACGCTGCGAATGCGATGCTCGTGACAAAGAACTGGTTGACCCACAATTCCGGCAACGGAAGATTCGTGTAGATTTGCAACGACTTGACGATGCCTGCGATCACAATGACGGCGACCGGGCCGATGAGCGCGATCATCGCGAAATCCTTGATTTGAGCGCCGTACCGGTATCTACCCAGCCGGTGAGCGGTCAATGCGGAAATGTACGTGCCGGACAAAGCCAAGATGACGAAACTTCCTTGCGAAAGTATTGACGTGACTAATGCGATGCCTGCGCCGTACCACCAAATTTTGTGTTCGACCTTCAGTCCTTGCGACAGCCCCCACCAGCGCTGGGCGAAGTGGTGCGTCGAAAGGATGACTGTGGCGAACAGGAACGAGATGACAAGATTTCCCAGCCCGACCCAGAAGTCGAACTCAACGCTTCCCCATTTGTTCCATGACGTCACGAAACCAAGGATGAAAATCGCGAGCCAGAACTCGCGGCGCTCAATCGCGGAAAACGGAGCATAACGCTGGAGCTTATCCAGAAAGTTGCTTGCGGGCATGACGGTCTCTGCTTATTACGGTTTATATAGTTTTGGTCGTGCTCGTCAAGTATCTCGTCACGAGGTCATCAAGCTCGTCCTCGTGGCCGGCTCCAACAATGGCAAGAATGTGCTTCTCTGGGTTGAGTCTGATGAGGGTTGCGAGGTTTCTCGCCATCACATGGTTTCGTTCGGTGACAAGCACCTTGTAGACGTTCGGATACCGAACTTTCACGTGCCCGATGAGCTTGCCGATGACTTCCTTTGACGGCACGGTGCGCAAGTCGAAGTCAGGTTTCTTGCGCGAGACCGCGCCCTGAATCAAATCGCCGACAAAACGGAATTTTTCTCGCCAGGTGAGGGTTTTCGAGAACCGCTTGAGCGTGATGCTTATTTCTTGGTCGATCAGGGCTAATGGAATTTTTCGTTCACGCGCGAGCTTGACTGCCGTCAGCATATCTTGCCCGGGCGAGACGCCGACGTGCTGGCCGAGCTTTTTCTCCCCCCAGGCGCCGATGAGCGCGAACACCCAGCCCTTGACGCCTACTTTGCGGATGTCGCTCAGCCTCAACTTCTGCTTTTTCGGGTTCAGCAGGCCTTCCAAACGGCCTCTATCGAGCTCAACCGCGATGATATCGGGCTTTTTCTCATCAATCTCCTTCCGGACCTCGTTCATGCTTTGCTTCGCGATATGGGAAGTCCCGAGAATGGTGAGCATACTCCCTTTCAAGACGCAAAATCTTTAAATACTTACCTCCGGACGAGAACTCAGCCCGCAAGGAGGTAGCCTATGTTGAAGATGAAGAAATTGACCGAGACCTACGATATGAAGGTCTTCACTGATTCCGGTGACTATTTTGGCGACATCGAAGAAGCCATGCTCACGTCCACGAAAGTGTACGGCTGGCGCGTTCGAGCCACCAAGAACTCGTTTTTGAGCAAGGTGCTCGGCAGCGCGAAGGGCGTTGTCGTTCCGCACCAGCTCGTCAAGGCAGTCGGTGACATCATGGTCATCTCCAAGACGGCAGTTCCTGCTTACGCGCCCGAAGACGGCGAAGAAGCGTAATTCTTTTTTTCAACTTTTTTTTCTACATTATCTTTTTATTATGTGACGTAACTAAATCGATTGCGCACTGCTAGTCCAGTGGTAGGATGTGAGCTTCCCAAGCTTGAGATCCGGGTTCGATTCCCGGGCGGTGCATATGTTACGAACTGGATGCGTGTTCAGCAAACGGACCAAAGAAGACGGCATTCGTGTCGTCGTGATGAACCGCAACACCGAGCATGATGGCGAGACGCCCATTCTTTCTCTTGCAAAAGGCATCGGGGTTGACGCCTGGGTACGTTTTCTTTCGGTTCCGGGACCTGTTGTGGGAGCGTATTATGCGCAGTTGAAAAAACCGGATGCGGATCAGACGGCACTTTTTAACACACTCGCAGACGCGTATCGCACGCATCTCGCGACAAACCTCGACGCTCGCGAACAACTGCAATACTGGTCGGATAGGGCAATCACGAGAAATGTCACCTTTTTGTGTTATGAAGAGACAACTAACTTCTGTCATCGCCGTATTTTAGCCGAAGAATGCAAAAAATATCGTCCAGATTTGGCAGTCTATCTAGGCTAATTTGTTTTCGCGAACAAGAACGTCCACAGATCAAACAACGCAGACTTCGTTTCTTCGCGTTCCTGTTTGACGCCGGCGTAATAGTCCTGCAAATCCGCGAGCAGCTTTTCTTTTTCCGATGCGGACAATTCTGCTTCGTTCGCCTTCGCGAGCGCGTCGTCCAAATCTTGCTGCTGCAAATCCACTTTCGATTGCAACGCCGCAATCTTGTCGATTGACGCCTGCAAATCGTTCACGCCAACGACGGCGGCCGTCGGCATGCTTTGTGTTTTTGGACCGCTGAGCAATAATACGAACAGGAGAGTCAATGTGAGCGCAACCATCGAGATCGCGAACCAAGGCTTGGCTTTCGGCTCCGGCCGGACGCGACTAAATGCCTCGCGGATGTCAATTTCCTTGTGGCCGTGCTTTCTCAAGACGTCGGCGATGTGGCTTTCGCTGAATCCGCGGCTGATGCCGGCGTTCACGTAATCAGTCAGTTTCGGGTTGAAGCTCATAGGGGGTCCACCGTGGTATATAGCGATTCGAGTCCGCGACGCAGGGCTTTTCGCTCGATGATTTTGTCATGCGTATGTGGGAAAATAATCCAGCGCTTGTCGCCGGACGCGTCAGGATTCGCGAACACGAGCGCGAGCTTCGGGAATTTGATGAGCTCCTGCCAATGCTCCACGATTTTTTCCACATTTTTCATAGTGTTGTGCATCACGAGCATCGCGTTGAGCTCGGGCTTCATCTTTTGGAGGAATTCCGACGTGAATTCGGGTGTGACCAGCACGTGCTGCGTGCCGTCTTTCCGTATCACTGCGAATGTCCAGCCGCCATCATCCTTGACAATGTTGACGATGTTCCTCAGGATGAGGTCCTTGTTTTTGACGTACTGTTCTGTCCAGTCCGTCAATGTGTCGCGAGGCGTCATGCGGTTTTCTCCGTGATTTTTCACCAGTCTCGCGATTAATAAGCTTTTCTCTTTTACCCAACCAGTATACTAAAGCGTAACATTTATATATTGCGTCCCGCTCATAGAATGACAGCCCGCGATATTAAAATAAAAAGGTGAGAGTAATGGTTGCCGACGGAGAAATGGTTATGAAGAAAATGGTCAACGCGCTCGCGCAGAGCAGCGCGGACCAGTTGAAGCAAACGGACAGCGTTGACAATTTCAAACGCATCGTGCCGAGCCTCATCGACAAGGGCTTAGACAACATCAATCTCAATATGTTCTCAGAGGACATGCGCATCGGGCTCCTCAACGCGATGGGCGATGAATACGCGCGCAAGGGCAAGCTGCCCGAAGCCATCAAGGCGTTCATTCTCGGCGGCAACAAATCCAAGCTCGTCGACATCGGACTCGACTATGAACGAGTCGGACTGTTCGGCAACGCGATCGACGCGTACCGATTGGCCGACGCGACCGACAAGCTCCTCAAGCTCGGAAACAAGTGCCTCGAAGACGGCCGCATCGCGGACGCCATCAAGGCGTTCCGACTCGTCGGAAACGTCGACAAGCTCGTCAAGGTCGGCGAGGACTGCCTCGACAAGGGCAAGTGGGACTACGCGATCGAAGTCTTCTCAGCAATCGGCAACAAGGTCAAGCTCGCGGCCGTCGGCGACAAGGCGTTGCAGGACAACCAGATCGGCTATGCCGCGAAAGCGTACGAGCTTTCGGGCGACAAGGACAAGCTCAACGTCCTGGGCGACACGTGCCTGCGACAGGGACTGCTCAGCACCGCGCTCCAGGCGTACGCAAGCTCAGGCAACACCGTGATGGCACAGTTCATCAAAGAGAACTTCCGACAGTAATATGGAAAAATGCCATAAGCACAACAAGGACCTGCAGGGCGGCTGCATGTGGTGCGGAAAGAGACTCTGCGAAATCTGCATCGCGCGCAAGGAAGGCGCCAAGATCTATTGCGAAGTCTGCGCCCAGCAGCTTGGCCCGGCACGACGCACCATCCCTAAGGTGGAAGTCGTCACCAAGAAGATGGAAGCTCCGGTTGAACGACGTTCCGCGCCTCGTATGGACAAGGATGGTTATTTTGATTTCACGTCGGTGCGACAATGAACATCAACGAAGTCGCGAAGCTCAACGCGATGATGAAGGAACTGCAGAAGCATGGCATCGTAAGCACGGCGCCGGAAGCCTACCATCAAGCCCAGCAGATCATGGGCGATGGAGAAAAGAAAGTCGTAACATTAACCGAAAATCCAAAAGGAGGAATTGACGTGGAATCTGTGCAAGTGCAAGGAAGCGCAATCATCGAAAGCAGGGTAAACCTTTTGCTCGACATGAACAACAAGAAAATCGAAACCCAGTTCCAGACCATGAAGGACACGATTTCAGTATTGGCGATGGAGCTTGAGAAGATGAAGTTCGAGCTCAAGAAGTTCCAGGACTCAAAGCAAAAAGTCGTCCAGGTCGTGCAGGAAACGCAGAAAACGATCAAAGAGGAGAAAGCCTCGCACCCGCGCCAGGGCAACTACCAGCCGGGCGACGTCGCGATCGACAAGATGTTCTATTTCGGCCACAAGTGATCCCGGTCCCAAAAGGAGCTTGCTGGCATTCTTTCTTTTTTCTTTACTGAGCATAACATTTAAAAGCCATCCGTAGGACGGGAAGGTATCCTCGCGGGGATGCGCGCAGAAAGCGTTCTGCGGACACCCCCGCGCTACGCGGGGATATCGAAGTGGTCGTCCGCAGATGCTCGTGCATCTGGAGCACGGCAGACTCGGCCAGCCTAAAGCTGGCCAAATCAGGAATATAATTCGCGGGGATATCGAAGTGGTCAAACGAGTTCGCCTCAAGAGCGAATGGCTTAGGCCTTCGCAGGTTCGAATCCTGCTCCCCGCATCAAATAATTAATATAGAAGTACCCCATACTGATGGGTAACAACGTCTTTTTCTAGAGTTTAGAAAGAAGATCACGAAAAGAATAGATAAATAAAGCAATGAAAGAAATCACTCGCAAAAGAGTGATACAGAAAATGAATACTATGAATAAAATACAAGAAGCAAATAAATCAGCACAGAATCAAGGACAACACCGAGTTGCATTGCCCGACGGCGTCGAAATCATCTCCGTCGGCGGCACGGGCGAAGTCGGCAAGAACATGACGGCCGTCAGGGTCGACGACGAAGTCTTCATCTTTGACATCGGGCTCCACATGCCCAACTACATCAAATTCACCGAAGACGATTCGGGAGACTTGAGCAAGCTCAACGTCGACGCATTGCGAAAGGCCGGCGCAATCCCGGATGACGACGCGATCAAGCATTGGCGCAAGAACGTCAAGGGTATCTTCATCGGACACGCGCACCTGGACCACATCGGAGCCGTTCCGTTCTTGGCGAAAAACTACAATTGCCCGATTGTCTCGAGCCCGTACAGCATCGCGCTGCTGAAGAACATGCTGCGCGATGAGAAGATCCAGCTTCGCAATAAGCTCACGCCGCTGAACCCGAACGGCATCATGAAGATAACGAAGAACGTTACGGTTGAATTCATTCACGTCACGCACAGCATTCCGCAAAGCGTCATGATCGCACTGCACACGAAGTACGGAATCATCCTTTACTCGACCGACTTCAAGTTTGACAACAATCCGATCCTCGGCAAGGCGCCGAACTACGACGCGCTCAAGAAACTCGGCGACAAGGGCGTGCTGTTGACGATTGTCGACACGCTTTACGTCACAAAGCAGGGCAAGATGCCGTCCGAAGCCGTCGCGCGCGAGATGCTGCGCGACGCCATGCTCGGCGTGGACAACCGCGGAAAAGCCGTCGTCATCACCACATACAGCAGCCACATCGCACGATTGAAGAGCATCCTCGAATTCGGCAAGCAAACGAAACGAAAAATCGTGTTCCTCGGACGCAGCTTGGCAAAATACGTTCAAGCCGCGGAAGATATCGATTTGTGCAATTTCTCCAAGAGCGGCGTCGAAGTCGTGAAGTACGGCAGCCAGGTCAAGCGCAAATTCAAGGACATAATGAAGACGGGCAAGGACAAGTATTTGCTGGTCGTCACGGGAAACCAAGGGGAACCGAAGAGCATGCTCGCGAAGATGGTCAACGGGACGTACGATTTTGTCTTTAACAGCCAAGACCACGTCATTTTTTCTTCGAACGTTATTCCGGTCGAGCCGAACATCACCTACCGAAGGGAGCTCGACAAGAAATTGCAATCGCAAGGTGTCCGATTGTACACGGATATTCACGTCTCAGGCCACGCGGCGCGCGAGGACATCCGCGAATTCCTGAAGCTCACGCGACCGACGCACGTCATCCCGACGCACAGCGAAGCCCCGAAGGTCAACAGCTTCCTGCAGCTCTGGATCGAGATGCAGAACCCGCCGAAGAACGCGCACATCATGAAAGCGGGCCAGCGATTGAAGCTCGTCTAAACTGTAGTAACTCCAGCATAACAATACTTAAATAGGAACGCGCGCGGTTTTATCTAGACTATGGGGGTATCAGTATGGTGAAATTGGTCCTTGCGGACGCGACCTATCTCAAAGACAGCATCTCAGTCCTTTCTGAACTCGTCAACGAAGCGCGATTCAAGATTACGCGAGACTCGATCGAGGTCATCGCGATGGACCCGGCAAACGTCGCGATGGTCATCTTCAAATTACTCTCGAGCTGCTTCACCGAATACGATGTCCCGAAAGAACAGGATATCGCGGTCAACTTGCAGAACTTCAAGCAAGTGCTGAAGCGAGCGAGCCCGAGTGACGTTCTCACGTTGGAAGTCTCGACCGAAAACAAATTGGTCATCACGTTGAAAGGAAGTACAACGCGAACGTTTTCGTTGCCCATCATCGACATCGAAGAGAAAGAGCACCGCATCCCGAGCTTGACATTCCCTGTGACTGTATCAATGATGAGCAGCACGCTCAACGACGCGATTTCCGACGTGGACATCATTGCGGAAAGCGTCAGCTTCGCGGCCGAGCCGGAACATTTTTCCATCATGGCCGAAGGCGACTTGAGCAAAGCGTTGATCGAGATGAAAGCGGACGACGAGACGCACATCCGATCGGATACGAAAGCGAAAGTCAAGGCGAAATATTCCATTGAATACCTCAAGAAGATGATTCAGGCTTCTAAATTGGCGGACAAGGTCGAAGTGCACTTCAACCAAGACTACCCGTTGCGATTGGACTACAAGGTCATCGACAAGCTTGCATTGAGCTTCATCCTTGCCCCGCGCGTCGAGAACGATTAACGCGCGGATTTCAATTACTTTTCTTTATTAATGCTAAAAAGAATGAGAGGGAACGATGCGAACCAGCATATCGATAATATCTCGGTTTTGCCTTTAATTTAATGATTAACCGAGATCGAATAATGTTCTTGTCAATCTCTTTGGGTTTCCAATCATTGACCAATTTCCGGGGAAATGACGTCAGATGAATAGTTTTCCGAGGGGAAAAATTGCGGCGTCGCATTTCTTTTTTGAGAGTTTCATGACGTTTTTTCAAGTATGCTAATTTATTTTTGAAGAACGTGATATGCCCCGGGCCTAACACATAACGATTCGGCATATGTGAACTGTCAGGATATTTACGTACGTGACCTACTAACATCAGCAGTTCATTATATTCTGCAATTAGATGCTGATCAGCTAAATATTTTGGATGAATAAGATTTATGCGAACCATTGATTTTGTTTGACGTGCGCATTTAAATTAATTATGAATAAATTGCTTAAGTATGCACGGAACTCAGGAGTGCCTTTAACGACTAAACAATCCCGAACCTTTCGGCGTTCTTCTTCAGCACCTGGTTCGTCGGGAATCTCTTGAGCCCGGCGGAAAGAATCTTTCGTGAATCATCATTGCGTCCTGCGTTGGCGTAGAGTACTGCGAGGTTATTGACTGCCTGCGGGGCGTTCGGCGAGTCGGGATTGTGAATCAAGCTCTGCTCGTACGCGTGCATCGCCTGCTCGTTTTTTCGTTGCTCAAGGAACACGTTCGCGATGCTGAACCAGACGTTCTTGTATTTCGGGTCGATCTTCGACGCTTTCGTGAAATATTCCAACGCGCGCACGAGTTCGCCGCGCTCCTGCACGAACTGACCGGCCAAGAACAACGCGCGCACATTGTTCGGGTGCTCCTCCAATTCTTTGAACACGAGCCAGGCGTAATAGCGCATCTTGTGCTTCAAATTGGTGGCGAATAATATGCCATAATGGTGCACGGGAATCGCGGCGTCAAGAATTTTTCCTTTCGCGGCTTCGATGGACGGCTCAATCATCTCGTGCACGCGGTAGGCATAACGGAACGCCTTGTTGTTGCGGAATAATCTTGCGAGATGAATCGGGCGATATGCCGGCGAGTTCAGCGTGATGCCGCTTGGCGGGCAAGCAATGCAGCCGGGCGCGGCTTCCTTCACGTAGTTCCTTAATTCAAGCTTGAACGCGTCTGCCTGCGTGGTTTCGATGAGCTTCAGCAATTTCTCGAAGTCTTCCGGCAGGATGCGCTCGTCCGCGTCCAATACGAGAATCCAGTCCTTTGTCGCGTTTTCTAACGCAACGTTTTTCGCTTTCGCGAAATCATGCTCCCAGGGGACTTGCACGAGCTTTGCGTCGAATCCTTTCGCGATCTCGAGGCTATTGTCCGTGCTTCCTGTATCAACGATGATGACCTCATCAACGAACGGCTTCACGGAGGCGAGCGTTTCCTCGAGCCAGCGCTCCTCATTCTTAACAATCATGCACAATGAAAGAGACATAGCTCTGCGCACAGTCGAGCGATTAAAAAGCTTGCGTTCAGATGCAATCCGAATCCAGTAGGTTCGGATGCACCAAGAGAACGCAGTTCTCTGGTGCCAGAGGACTCGGTCCTCTTGGCACAACAGAACCTCTGGTTCTGTTTGTGACTCGCCATCTGGAGGCGAACGAGACGTTGCGGAACACAAGGTTCCGCGAATCAACTGCTCAGAATTATTCCAATGAGCTCAACTTCGACTCGATGCGCGAAAGCTCGTCTTCCAACACTTGCAGTTTGGTTTTTCTTTGCTGAGCTTCCTTTTTCGCAGGGGCGCTTATCGGACGGGCTTCAGGCTCTCGCGGCTTCGCCTTGATCATGTTCGCGGGTAAGGTCGACTTCAATCGGCCCATGACTAACTTCACGCCCGAAAGCATCTTTCGGAATTCGGCCATGCGCATTTCCTTTTCGGCACGCACGGAACGCAACTGCTCGTGCTTCTTCAGGCTATCAAGAATCGTTTTCTGGCAGTTCAACAAATCCCGTCGCAGCTCGCGCGGGTCGTGGATGCCTGCATAGAATGCATGATCTTCTTTCATGATTATAATTCCGGTTCCAACAATCGCTTGTCGATGTCCTCAACCTTGGTTTCCATGTCGGACATCTCGTTCTGCCAGGATTCCAAGATGGCGTCTTCTTGCGCCTTGAGGTCGTGCACTCGGTTCAACACCGCTTTGGCTTTCTGAATCTGTTCGCGGGCGAGATTGACGATGTCAGTCAGGTCGCGGTACTCCGTGAGCTTGACAAATACGGGGGTTTCTCGGCGGTCATCCATGATAGTCACCTCTCGAACAATACTTCATCAACATACGTGAGCTTTTTCTGGACGTTTTCCAGATAACCACGCCAGTCGTCCAATTGCTTATCTTGGGACGCTTTGATTTCGTTGAGCTTCTTGAATGATTCATCCGCGTCGTTCAATCGCGCGCGGATTCCGTTGACGCTGTTGAGAATTGCCTGATAGTCCTGGACGCTGACAAATAATGGTCCGGCGCGCGCAGGCAAGTGCAACGGCTGCTGTTCCGGCTCGTCATGCTCTTCGTGTTCGGCGGACGGAATGTGCTCTTCCATTGGCTCAGGAGCCTCAGGGACTTCCATCGATGGCTCTGGCATCGGCGGGAGCTCGAATTCGTCCGGAATCGGAGGCGGCGGCAAGTCCAATGACTCAGTCTGCTTCTTTTTGAATGAGAAAAGTCCCATGTTCGCGGTTACCCCGTCTTCTCGTATTATCAAGCCCTTAAAAAGATTGTTCCGCATTCCCGGGTAGTGATTCCCGGAATTCTTCCGGAAATTCCGCAAAGTTTCCGGTTTTTTTCGGGCAACGCATAAAAAAAGAATTAGGCTTGAATCGTTATGCGAACGACATTCCTTTTGCTAGCATCGTTATTGTTCCTCGCGCCAATGACGATCGCCCAGACGATTCCGTTAACGCTGGTCGTGGAATCGGTTGAGGAATCGCAGTCAGAAATAAGGCCGATTGCGGTCAACGATGAACGAGTCGCCGCGGCCAATCAATCCCATGAAACGCCGCAACCCATTCCCATCATCGGAATGGCAGCGGTTTCTCCCGAATCCGGCAGGTATTCTGTTGCGCTTGGGGTGCTTCTCGGCATCGCAGTCATTCTTATCATTGTGCTTGTCTGGCGTCGGTAACCACAAGACAGCCATGCCAAAGATTTTTATAGGGTGTTCTGTCTTGAAATCCTATGGAACAAACGTTGCTTTCACGAGTCCACGCGCGTGTCATCATTGAGATGCTTGGCGGCCCGAAAGAGCATGTCGTCAAGACGCTCAAGGACTATATCGGAAAATTGAAGGAGGAGAAGACCCTCCAGGTCGTCAAGGAAGACTACGCAGACCCCGAGCCGCGCGACGGACTTTT
Organism: uncultured Methanosarcinales archaeon; assembly: GCA_964550175.1. Classification (GTDB taxonomy): domain Archaea; phylum Nanobdellota; class Nanobdellia; order Woesearchaeales; family ARS49; genus DSQK01. The sequence continues at coordinate 590,739 of CAZJXP010000001.1, forward strand.
TTCTATGTTTGTTGAGCTCGAAATGTGGTTCAAGGATGCCGACCATCTTTTGGCGTTCTGCTTCGACGCGATGCCCAGCAGCGTCGAAATCCTCGCGCCTGAGCACATCACGATGCACAGCAAAGAATTCGAAGGGCTCGTCAATGATTTGCAGGCGAAGCTTCACACGGTGGACCTCGCACTGAAAGAGGCTCGTGCGACCATACAGGTGTTGGACTCAAATGCGATGAACGTGCTCAATAACTTTGTCGTGTATACGCTCAAACAAGGGCCGAAGACCGCGGAAGAATTGTCCGTCGTCACCGGATTGCAGGTCGAGAAAGTGATAGCATTTATGGACAGATTAATTGAGTCAAAGCGTGTAACAAAGAACGGCAAGCAGTACAGCGCATAGCATGGACGACCTAAAAAAGCAGGTAGAAAGCATCCTGTTCAGCGTGGGCAGGAAGATCGAGCTGTTAGAGCTCGCGAAACTCGTCAAGGAGAAAGACCTAGATGCCGTCTTGAAATCGCTCGAAGAATTGCGCGGCGACTACGAGTCCCGCGGCGGCTCGCTGATGGTCGTGCAGGACGGCACGTGCTGGAAACTGGCTGTCCGAGAAGCCTACATGTCGACCGTGCGCAAGGTCGTCACGCAAACCGAGCTGCCCAAGAGCGTCATGGAAACGCTTGCCGTGATCGCGTACAAGAATCCCGTGTTACAAAGTCACATCATCAAAGTGCGCACGAACAAAGCGTACGACCATCTCGCCGTATTGGAGCAAGACGGCTTTTTGACGCGCGTGAAAAAAGGAAGAACGAAACTCATCCGACTCGCCCCGAAATTCTTCCAATACTTCGACATTCCCGAAGACCAGCTCAAGCAGAAATTTTCTAACGTGCTTGCGCTCGAAAAGGCGATTGAGGAAAAAGAATCCGACATCGAACTCAAAAATAAGGCCGTCATCGAGCATCAGGAAAAGACAAAGGAAGTCGATGACGCGCACAAGAAGCACGTCGAGGCGGAGCACAAGCGGCTCGACGAGGAGCTTGCGCAAATGCCGGACGTCGCGCTTGTCGACGACGAAGGCGCCGAAAAATCACTTGAGACGTATCCGACCACGCCGTTCCCGGAAGGCAAACCCGAACTAGGGCCGCAAATCGAAGTCATCACCAAAAACGGACTGGAAACGTACGGCGAAGAGGAAGTCGAGCCCGCGCCGATGCCGGATCAAAAAGTCAAGAAGCAGAAAAAGCAAAAGCCGGTTGACGTTACGCCGGCGGTTGAACTTGCTCAAACTCCTGTCGCGCCCGGTGAAGAACCTGAAGATGCTGCAATCCAGCAAGCCCGCGAAGAGGCAAAGCAAGAAGCCGCGGCAGAAGCCGAGCCTGAAACGCCCGCGATCACCGAAGAGCAAATTGAAGAAATCGCGAAAAACATCGCGGAAGGCAAGGAAACCTCGCGCGAATTCAAGGGCAAGGGCATGTTCTCGCAAGGCATCACCGAAGCGGTCCAGAAACGCATCGATGACCGCGTGGAAGAGCTCGTGCACGGCCAGAAAGAGAAAACCGAATGATGCTTCTTTTACGCTGTCCAAAGTGCAAGAATACGATGAAGTATCACACCACGAGCACGGTGCTTTCTGAAAAGCGCAAGAAGTGCGTGTATTGTCCGTCGAGCTTCTCCGTTCGGCCGAATTTGATCAAGCAGCTGTAATCTTCGTCGGCCCAAAAGTGCATTTAAACGCACTTATGGACCGTATAAACGTATTTTACGACAGAAAACCTTATAAACGGACCGCGGTTTATTCTCGGTGAAGGGTGGGTTTCTAACCCGACGATTTCATGGCAGACACCAAAGACTCCAGTGTACCGAATCCGCGGATCATCCCGCGCATCATCGAGCACGAGATGAAGCAATCCTACCTCGCGTATTCGATGAGCGTCATTGTCGGCCGAGCGCTGCCGGACGTGCGCGACGGGCTGAAGCCGGTGCACCGACGCGTTCTTTTTTCAATGCACGAGCTTGGGCTCACCCACAACAAGGCGTTCCGAAAGTCCGCCAAAATCGTGGGAGAGGTCATGGGTAACTACCACCCGCACGGCGACTCGGCCATCTACAACACATTAGTGCGTATGGCGCAAGACTTCTCGCTCAGATACCCATTGGTCAACGGCCAGGGTAATTTCGGCTCCGTGGACGGCGACGGCGCGGCAGCGATGCGATATACGGAAGCACGACTCACATCTATTGCCGAAGAACTCATCGCGGACATCGAAAAAGAAACCGTGCCGTTCGTTCCGAACTACGACGGCTCGCGAAAAGAGCCAAATCTCTTCCCCTCAAAGATTCCAAACCTGTTGATGAACGGCAGCACGGGCATCGCGGTCGGCATGGCGACCAACATTCCGCCGCACAACCTAGGAGAAATCGCCGATGCCGTTATCCATTTGATCAACACGCCCGAAGCAGACGCGCTGTCATTATTGCAGTTCGTCCAAGGCCCGGACTTTCCGACCGGCGGAATCATCCTGGGTCGCGCGGGCATCCGCGACGCGTACGCGACCGGCCGAGGAAAGGTCGTCATCCGCGCCAAGACGGTGTTGGAAGAGACCAAGAACCGAACCCGTATCATCGTCAACGAAATCCCGTACCAAGTCAACAAGTCTGAATTGGTGGAAGAAATCGCCGACCTCGTCCGGGACAAAAAGATCCAAGGCATTTCTGATTTAAGAGACGAATCCGACCGCGACGGTACGCGCATCGTCATCGAATTGAAGATGGGGGCAAACTCCGACGTCGTCGTTAACCAGTTGTTCGCGCACACGCGCATGCAGGTCACGTTCGGCATCATCCAGCTCGCGCTCGTGAACAATGAGCCCAAGGTCCTCACACTCAAAGAAATCATCCAGCACTTCATCCTGCACCGCAAGGCCGTCGTGCGCAAGCGAACCGAATTCGATTTGCGCGAAGCTGAAGCAAAGCACCACGTGCTTGCTGGGCTCATTATCGCGCTCGACGACATCGATCGAGCCATCGCGTTGATTAAGCAGTCGAAGTCGACCGAAATCGCCCGCCAGGGATTGATGAGCGCGTATAAGTTGTCTGAAATCCAGGCACAAGCGATTCTCGACATGAAGTTGCAAAAGCTCACCAGTTTGGAGCAGAACAAGATCCGCGAAGAATTGAAGGAATTGACGCGCATGATCGCGGACTTCAAGGACATCCTCGCGAAAGAATCGCGTATCCTTGGGTTGATCACGCAGGAGCTTACCGATCTCAAGAAGAAATACGGCGATGCCCGACGCACGCAAATCATCGATGGGGCTGTTTCTGACGTTGACGAAGAGGCGTTGATTAAGCCGGAAGACGTTGTCGTTACGGTCACGCACGCAGGCTACGTCAAGCGATTGCCGGCCGAGACGTACAAGGAACAGAAGCGCGGCGGCAAAGGCATCATCGCCACGGGAACGAAGGAAGAAGATTTTGTTGAAGACCTGTTCATCGCAAACACGCGCTCAAGTCTCTTGTTCTTCACCAACAAAGGAAAAGTGCACTGGGTCAAAGTCTACCAAATCCCTGAAGCAAGCAGAATCGCAAAAGGAACCGCGATTGTGAATTTATTGCAGCTCGAAGAAGGAGAAAAAGTCCAGACGTTCATTCCGATTGTGGAGTTTGACCCGAAGAAATACCTGTTCTTCGTGACGAAGAACGGTACAGTCAAGAAAACCTCGCTGGAAGAATTCTCGAACCCGCGCAAAGGCGGCATCATCGCGCTCGGCATCGACGAAGGCGACTCGCTCATCAGCGTACTGCTCACGGACGGCAAGAAGGACATCATCATCGCGACCGAGGAAGGCATGGCCATCCGGTTCAACGAAGACGACGTCCGCGTCATGGGGCGCACGGCGTACGGCGTCATCGGCATCAAGCTGAAGGACACGAATGTCGTCGGAGCCGTCGTCGCGGACGAGACGAAAACGCTGTTGAGCATCACCGAAAAAGGCTACGGCAAGCGCACGCCGATTTCAGAATACCGATTGATCGGCCGCGGCGGCGTCGGAGTCATCAACTTCAATATTACTGATAAAACTGGCAAAGTCGTTGCCGTCAAAGAAGTCGTTCCGGATGACGGACTCATGCTGATCAGCAAGAACGGAATTATCATCCGAACGAAAGTCGGACAGATTTCTGAAATCGGCAGAAACACGCAGGGCGTCCGCGTCATGAGATTGGACGACGGCGATGAAGTCATGAGCGCGGCGTTAGTCGCGGATTCTGACGAGACTGAGGAAACCCCGCCGGCATGAAGATTCCCGCGATAGCCGTTCCGGTTCCTGGATTTTCTGACGTTTGCGCGGACGAAGCGAAAGAGCTTTCCGGAGCTTCGAAAGTCGTTGATGGGATTGTCACGTTTTCTGTCAAAGATATGCTTGAGCTGTGCTCGTTCATCTACCGCGCACGAACGCCGAGCAAAGTGCTGCAGCACCTGTTTGATTTCAAGATCAAAGATGATGTGCTTGAGGATATCAAAAAACACATTAAGTTGGATTTGATGCCGAAGGACGCGACGTTCGTCGTTCGAGCTTCAACCGATGACGAGCAATTCGACCGACGGGAAATCGAAGCCGGCGTTGGCGAGATTATCGCGACAACGGGAGCGAAAGTCAACTTTTCTCGACCGGACATCACGTTTTACGTTATTATTTTCCAAGGACATTGCTGGTTTGGCATCGACCTCTGCGGCGAAGAATTAGGCAAGCGCGATTACCGCGTGTTCTTGGGTCCGGCCGCGCTGAAAGGAGATGTTGCAGCGTCGCTCGTGCGATTGGCGCATCACGACTTCAAGAAACCGTTTCTCGATCCGTTTTGCCGCAACGGCGTCATTCCTATCGAAGCCGTGATGATGGCGACGGAAAAGTCGCCGCACTATTTCAAGAAAGAACAGTTTCTGTTCCGTCGATTGCCGTGGCTGAAAGCGACGGACTGGGACGCATTTTACGAAAAACTCGACAAAGTCAAAGAGACCAGCCCGATCATCGCAATGGATCCAGAATTCAGAAACATCAGCGCGACGAAAAAGAACGCGAAGATCGCGGGCGTTGTGCGGGACATCACGTTTTCGCGCACGGACCTTGAGTTTTTGGATGCCAAGTTCGGCAAGAAGGCGGTTGAAACCATCGTGACGATGCCGCCGCAGCCGAGCTCGAACATTCCGCAGGCAAAATTGGACGCGTTGCTGAAAGATATTTTTTATCAAGCTGAGTTTGTGCTGATGAACAAAGGAACGTGCGTGATGATCACGCAATCCGGCGCAGAACACATGAAAAAATCCGCGCACGGGTTCGGATTCGTGCTGGAACACGAACGCAAAGTCTGGCAAGGACAGTCTGAATTGACGGTTTTGATTTTTAGGAATAAATAAATCCGAAGTAATTCTTGATATATTTTACATATAGTAAATAATTAACCATTCTAGTGCCTAAAAGCGAAAGTCTTTTAAACACTTTAATGCCCGTATTCTCGGTTGGGTGTGTAGTCTGCCGTCGGTGACTTCGGTCGCTGAGGAACGTCTACCCACCAAGAAAGGCCGCTTACGCCACGCAAGCTTGGCGCGAGATTCAGCAATGGATGGCAACGTCACAGAAACGACACGGCCTGAGCACGTTACGAGGATGAGGCTTGCGAGGGTTTCCGCGAGGGAACTTAGACCCAGCCGACCAGTGTTCAGGAACCGGTGAAACGGACAGCCCCGGCCGGTGCAAGGCTTCGTGCCGCTTAGTTGAATGCAGACACGGTCCGTCACGCCCGTTCAATTCGGGCATCATCGTCACAATCGATGCGGGACCGACAGAAGGTAGCGTATTCGCACCCAACCACTTTTTTAATACTAGTTTTTCTCCGTCAATAACTTTTTACCGCCCTTGCTTTTTACCGCCCCGATTGGACGTTCGTCTAAAACAATCGCTAAACGAACTCAAAATCTGCCGGGGAAGTGCAGCGACAAGGAAAGCAAAAACGGAGAACTGACAGCACATTCCCATTAGAAGCCTTTAAATAAACCCTCCGAACTCTGAATACTATGGCGCAAAACAAAGTAACCATGCCGTCGAGCGGAGCCGGATTAACTCGCTTTTTTGACGATTTCAAGAGCAAGATCTCATTCAGCCCGGGCCAGATCATCGTGCTTTCCGTCGTCATCGCGCTCGCGGTCATTCTGCTCAACATTTACGGCAAAGCGCTCTTTGGTTTCTAATATATGATTCCTGGAATGAACCCGCGGGACATGCAAAAGGCCATGAAGCGGCTGGGCATCCAGCAACAAGACCTTGATGCGACTGAAGTCATCATCAAGCTCGTCGACAAGGAGCTCGTCATCCGCAACCCGAGCGTCGCGAAGGTCAACATGATGGGCCAGGAGACGTTCCAAGTTTCGGGAGAAATCGAAGAACGTAGCTTGGACAACGCTCCGACCATTAGCGAGGACGACATCCAGACCGTCATGGCGCAAACGGGCAAAAGCAAGGAAGAAGTTGAGGCTGCCATTGTCAGAAACAACGGCGACCTCGCAGCGACAATTCTCGAGCTCCAAAACTGACTAGACAGTGGCTAAAACTGACCTAAATTTATATAGTCCATACGGTTTCCTTCCTCTATGCGCGCCGCCCTTTCCGATGCCCAGCAGCGACTCGGCATCGCGAACCATTTGCTCACCCGGACGTATCCGATGGTGAACGACTCGCGCATACTGCTCGCGGTCGCGAAAGAGCTGCACGCCGCGTCATTGTCAGGAATGACGGCGTTGCTCGAGCACGACAAGGCAACGAAACGAATCCCGGTGCTGGTCAACAACATCCAAAGCCGGCTCGAACTGCTGGACGAATCGCTGGATGCGCACGGCTTCGACAAGTCGTTCCACAAGACCATCAGCACCCTGCACAACATCGTCACGCTCCACGAAAAAGCCCCCGTCGAATTCACGAAGCCAGACCGTTTCGTGATCTGCGACAAGGATTACCAGCTCACCACCGTCACCGTTGACTCGCTCAAACAGTCATTAAGTTCCGTCCGCAAATTCGTTGATTCAGTCGTGAGTGAAGATGCAAGAATCGCTGTATAATGCAAAGGCCGAACTCAAAAGAGCCGACCATCTGATTAGCGTGAGTCTCAAGTACACGCGTACCGTCGATGTCATCAAGCATATTATTCAACGACTGCTCGCGTCGATGGACTACAGCATGGAAGCCCTGCTCAAGTACGCGAAGGAAAAGAAGAAGATAACTGCGGTTCCGACGCTGCCGCGACTCAGTTTGGAACAGGCGCGCGCATTGTACAAGACCGCGCCGACCGACCTCTCAGCCTATTTTGAGCTCTATGTATTCTTGAAGAAAGTCGACAAGGCAAAATACAAGCGAAGCCAGGAGTTTCGACGTCATGTCACGATGACGGCCAACCTCGAAGGGCAGGACGTCGAGGTCAACATCGACATCATCACGGACTATTTCGAGCGCATAACCGAGTTTACAACGCTTACCGAGAAAATAGTCACCGAGACCCTGGTCGTGGAGCAGTAGCCATGATCATCGCGCTCGCCTCGGGCAAAGGCGGAGTAGGGGTTACTTCTTTAGCGATTGCGTTGGGCGCGAGCTTAGTCGAGCACGGCGTGGACACGACGCTTGTCGACGCGAGCTTGACGAATCCTAATGTCGGACTATATCTTGGGACTGCGAGTATTTCTAAAGGAATCCATGAACTGCTGCACGACGCAACGATGTTGAACGATGCAGTCTATCACCATGCGCCCAGCGGATTGAAAGTCATCCCGGGAAAAATTTCGTTAACGCACGCGAAGGCAAAACAGCCTGAGCTGTTGAAACTCCACCCGCTCACGCCTCAATTATCGACGATGGTATTGCTCGATTGCGCGTCCGGCATGCACCACGAAACGCTCGCTGGAATCGCGATTGCGGACGAACTTATCGCCGTCACGACGCCCGAATTACCTTCGGTTATCAATACGTTGAAACTCGTGAAGCGCGCTCGTGAATTAGGAACGCGCGTGCGCGGCATCGTCATCAACCAAACCGGACGACACGGCCACGAATTGGCCGTCGGCAACATCCAGGCGCTGCTCGAGACGGAAGTCATCGCGGTCATCCCGCATGACGCAAACGTGAGTGAGGCTCAAGCCGTCAAGCATCCTTTCACGTATAGCCATCCTGATAGTATTGCGAGCGTCGCGGTGCGCAAACTCGCGATCCAATTGGTGGGCTGATGGCACTCACGTACGAGCAAATGCAATTGCTGCGCCAGAAAGGGTGGCAGCCGCATCAGATAACGCGGGCGACTGGCATTATCGGAGCGGCGCAGGAAGTCAAGTCTGACGCCATCAAATTCTTGGATATGTTCGTCTACTGGGGAATCTTGCTGTTGGCGATCGTCGGTAACTTCATCCTCAGCATTGTCGTCATTCCCATATTACTGGCATTTGATGATTTATCTTTAGTGATTGCCGTCGCGATCATTGCCGTTGCCTTTGGCACGCTGCTGGACGTCATCATTCGGGAAGTCGAGCATTTCCGGCGAAACAAGCTCATCATTCCCGAGCTGTTCATTCCCGCAATCGCGCTCATCAATATCTACATCATCACGACGCTCACGAACAACGTTGCTGAATTAGTGCAATTACCGACGCACAACCCGTGGATTGTGAGCATCATGTACGTGTGCGGATTCAGTTTGCCACACTTCCTCTTGAAATGGCAACGGAACATGCGCAATGCACGAGTGATGTAATTATTTAGAGCATAAATTCTAACTATAATTGAGCTAACGACTCAAAATCTGCAAGGACTCACCAACGTGCGGGGGAGTGACGCGGAGTTGATTTGGCCAGCCTTGTGCTGGCCAAGTCTCGTGCACCTCCAAATGGTGCACGTCATTTGAGAGAAAGCTTTATAAACCACCCTTCAGCCCATTCTGATACGAGCCCGAGTCTCTGACGACAACGTCAGTGGCGAGTGAGGGTTGAACGATTATATCGTTTGATTCTCTCGGCTTTTATCCACTATGGCAGAAATGAAACACATCGTTCGCATCGCGAACACCGACTTGAAAGGCACGAAGCCTATGCTTTCTGGCCTCGCTGATGTCAAAGGCATCGGAATCATGCTCGCGCACGCAGTGTGTTCTGTCGCAGGCATCGAATGCAACCGAAAGCTCGGTTCTTTGACGGACGAAGAAGCTCGCCGATTGGACGAAATCGCCAAGAACCCGGTCAAGTTCGGCATCCCCGAATGGCTCATCAACCGACGCAAGGATCCTGAAACCGGCGTCGACAAGCATCTACTCACTAACGATTTGGTGTTCGTGCAAGAAAACGACATCAAAATGATGAAGAAAATGAAGTGCTGGAAAGGATTCCGTCACACGCTCGGCCAGCCCGTGCGCGGACAGAAGACCCGAAGCAACTCACGAAAAGGAAAAGGAAACGTCATGGGCGTGCGAGTCGCGACCAAGAGTTCCACAACGTAAAGGTACACAATGGGAGACCCACGCCGATTCACACCGCACTTCAAGGGGCCAGCGCACCCTTGGCAGAAGGAGCGCATTGAAGAAGAAAAGTCAGTCCTCCATGATTATGGTCTCAAAAACAAGTCAGAAGTCTGGCGAATCTCGAGCAAGGTCAAGGCGTTCACGCAACAGGCAAAGACGCTCATCGCAGCCACCGGCACGCAAGCCGAGCGAGAAAAGGAACAGTTGTTCCAACGATTGCAAAGAATCGGACTCATCAAGCCCGGCGCAAAGCTGGACGACATCCTCTCACTCACCCTTCGAAACATGCTCGATCGCCGATTGCAGACCATCGTCTGCAAAAAGGGCCTCGCACGAAGCATGAAGCAGGCGCGACAGTTCATCACGCACCAACACATTTTGGTTGGCCAAAAAATTGTTTCCTCTCCTAACTACGTCGTTCCGATTGCGGACGAGCCGAGCGTCAGCCTGATTGTGCACAGCTCACTTTCCAAGGCAGACCACCCCGAGCGCGTCGCATTGCCGCCGAAGAAATCGAAGAAGCGCCCGGAACGAAGACGATTCGGCGATAAGCGAGGCCGACGATGAGCAAGGACGCACAGCGATGGGGACTTGCACACATCTACGCATCCTATAACGACACCATCATCCACATCACCGATATCACCGGAACCGAAACGCTTTCCGTCGCATCCGGCGGAATGGTCGTCAAGAGCGACCGCATGGAAGGTTCCCCGACCGCAGCCATGATGGCGGCCAAGAAGGCAGCCGAAGGCGCGCTTGAAAAGGGACTCACCGGCGTGCACATCCGCGTTCGAGGACCCGGCGGCCACAACGGCCCGACCACTCCTGGACCCGGTGCACAAGCAGCAATCCGAGCATTGTCTCGCATGGGATTGCGCATCGGAATTATCGAAGACGTTACTCCTATTCCGCATGGCGGCTGCCGAAAGAAGGGCGGCAAGCGAGGTCGACGAGTTTGAACCTGACCTATTTGAGCGAGGACAAGAAAACGGGCCGTGTCTCCATGTTGATCAAGGAAGTCACGCCGGCGTTTGTTAACGCACTCCGACGCACGGTCATCGAAGGCGTCCCGACCATCGCGATCGACGATGTCGAAGTCATCAAGAACAGCTCAGCGTTGTACGACGAAATGGTCGCGCACCGACTTGGCTTGATCGCGCTCACCACGGACTTGAAGGGCTATACTCCCCGAGACGAATGCACCTGCTCAAACGCAGGCTGCGCGAAGTGCACCGTTCAGTTAACACTCAAAGCAAAAGGGCCTTGCGTTGTCTTGGCCAGCGAACTCAAGAGCAAGGACCCGGCCGTCAAGCCGGTCTTCGGCGAAACTCCGATTGTTCAGTTGCTCAAGGGACAGGAACTCGAGCTCGAGTGCGTCGCAGCCTTGGGCCGCGGCAAGGACCACATGAAGTGGTCACCCGGACTCGCGTGGCACGAATACGAACCCATCATCACCATCAACAACGACAAAGTCGCGGCGTGCAAGAACAAGCTTCCGCCGCAAATCTTCGACAAGAGCGGAAAGATTGACAAGAAGCTCATTGTGGGCCAACTTGCCGACGCGTGCGACGGCGCATGTGACGCGGTTAAGGTCGAACGAAATCCGAACAACATCATATTCCACGTCGAACCGTGGGGCCAATTGAGCGCGCGTGCAATCGTCACGAAAGCGCTCGACATGCTCGCGGAACGATTCACCGAATTCGAGAAGAAATTCAGTGAAGCATAAGACCTCGACATCAATCACTGCGGCTGTACCGAAGTGGTCAAACGGGCACGATTGAGGTTCGTGTAGCTTAGGCTTTCGCAGGTTCGAATCCTGCCAGCCGCATACATTAGGAAATCAAAGGAAATAACAATGGGAAAACGAACAGGACCCAGCAATGAATACCTTGTTCAGCTCATCCAAGAGCTGAAGAAGTCATCGACTACGAACAAGGCTGACATCTGGGATCGCATTGCGGAAGACTTGAGCAAGTCAACTCGAACTCGACGCGAAGTCAACCTCAGCACGATCAACCGATCCACCAGCGCAAACGAAGTCATCGTTGTTCCGGGCAAAGTCTTGGGCGCCGGCGCAGTCGACCACAGCGTCACCGTCGCGGCATTCGCGATATCTGCGGGCGCGCGACAAAGAATTATTGACGCGAAAGGAAAAGTCATCACGATCATGGAATTAGTCAAGCAGCACCCGAACGGAAAGAACGTCAGAATCATAGGCTAAACATGGCAGACACGAAAAAAACGGAACCGAAAACTATCTTGGTCGACGCGGCGCACACCGTCGTTGGTAGACTTGGTAGCTACGTCGCCAAGCAAGCGCTCGCGGGCGTTCACGTCAACATCATCAACTGCGAACAGGCAATCATCACGGGCAAGAAAATCTGGATCCTTCCGCACTTTTCGAGAATCCGAGACGAACGAGGACAGATTCGACACGGCCCGTACATGCACCGCGGCCCGGACAAGTTTGTCCGACGCACTATCCGAGGCATGTTGCCCTGGGACAAGACCCGAGGACAGAACGCCTGGCGACGCATCATGTGCTACACCGGAACCCCTGCGCCCTTCAAGAACCAAAAAGCAGAAGCCGTGCCGCGAGCTCATGTAACAAAGCTTACCAATCTTAACTACATCACCATCGGACAATTGTGCAAGCACCTCGGAGCCAAGCTATGAAAAACATCATCGAAAGCGGGAAAAGAAAGACAGCCGTTGCTCGAGCATGCTTGTACCCGGGAGCCGGCGTTGTCAGAATTAATAGGGCGCTTATCGCGACCATCAAGCCTGAATTTCACCAGCTCAAGATGCGAGAACCGTTGATCCTCGCCGGCGACGTGTCGAGCCAAGTCAACATTGACGTTATTGTCAGTGGTGGCGGCTCAAACAGCCAAGCTGAAGCGGTGCGACTTGCGATTGCCAAAGCTTTGGCGCAGTTCGACAAAAAATTGCACAAGGAATTCTTATCCTATGATAGACAATTGCTCGTCGCGGACGTCCGACAAAAGGAAACGCACAAGCCCAACTGCCACGGAAAGGCACGAGCGAAGCGACAAAAGTCCTACAGATGAGGCTACTATGATAATCCCTATACGATGCTGGAGCTGCGGAAAACCGATCGGCCAGATGTGGGAAGAGTTCAAGACCCGCGTCGCGAAAGGCGAGGACAAGAAGAAGATCCTCGACGACTTGGGAACCGACCGGTACTGCTGCCGATCCATGCTGATGGGACACATCGACATGATCGAGACGGCTGGACAGTTTAAGAAAGCTTAAGATTCTTTTTTACCTTTGTAGTTTAGTTTCTCTTCCTTACCTAACTTTTTACCGCCCCGATTGGAAGTAGCGTTACGTTCTAAATTCTAACAACAATTAAACGAACGACTCAAAATCTGCAAGGACGAACCAACGTGAAGGAAGCGGCTTACTATTTGCTTCCAGAAAGGTTTTTAAGTCGTTCTCCGTGAGGTTCATCTATGGACCAACGCGAGATTGTGCCGAAGTGGCAAAAAAAGTGGGCGGACAAGAAGGTGTTCGACTCGGACGAGTCGAGCAAGAAGCCCAAGTTCTACAATCTCGAGATGTTCCCGTATCCTTCTGGTTCTGGTTTGCACATGGGCCACGTGCGCAACTACACCATCGGAGACACGGTCGCACGCTACAAACGAATGCGCGGCTTCAACGTGCTCTACCCCATGGGCTTCGATGCCTTTGGGTTACCAGCCGAGAACGCGGCGATTAAAACGAAGACGCACCCGCGCGAATACACCGAAAACGCGATTGCAAGTCTCACGGCGAGCTTGAAACGATTAGGCGTGAGCTATGACTGGTCGAAGACGCTTGCTACCTGCAACCCGGACTATTACAAATGGAACCAATTGTTCTTCATCAAATTCTTCGAGAAAGGACTTGCGTATCGCAAGAAGGCGCCGATCAACTGGTGCAACTCCTGCGGCACCGTCTTGGCGAACGAACAGGTTGTTGACGGTCGCTGCTGGCGCTGCGACAACAAAGTCGAAATAAAAGATTTGGAACAATGGTTCTTCAAGATTACTGAATATGCTGATGAATTGCTTGAGTCGTTGCCGTCGCTGCACTGGCCCGAGCGCATCATCACGATGCAGCAGAACTGGATCGGAAAATCAACGGGAACGTTGATTGACTGGAGCGTCAAAGGGTCGGACAAGAAATTGCAGGTGTTCACGACCCGACCGGACACGATTTTCGGCGTTTCCTGTATTGTGTTGGCGCCCGAGCATCCGATCGTGCACACGCTCGTGCACGGCACCAAGCATGAAGCCGAAGTGCGCGCGTTCGCGAGCAAAGTTGTGCTTGAGGAAAAATTTAGTCGTTCTGACGCGAACAAGGAGAAAGAAGGAGTCTTCATTGGGCAATATGCGATTCACCCGTTCACCAAGAAAGAAGTCCCTATCTACGTTGCTAACTTCGTGTTGATGGACTACGGCACGGGCATGGTCATGTGTGTTCCGGGGCATGACGAACGCGACTTCGCGTTTGCAACGAAATACAAGCTTCCCATTACGTGTGTGATTACTGGCGGCGACCTGCCGTACACTTCCGAAGGCGAGCTGGTGAATTCCGGCGCGTTTACGGGCGTGCACTCGGAGAAAGCGCGCGTTGACATTACTAAGACTCTTGAGAAGCAGAAGATTGGCAAAGCCACGACGAACTATAAGATGCGCGATTGGCTTGTTTCGCGACAGCGCTACTGGGGCACGCCGATCCCCATAGTGCATTGCGCGAAATGCGGGCTTGTCCCCGTGCCGGAATCCGAATTGCCCGTCAAATTGCCCGAGCACGTCGCGTTTACGGGACAAGGAAACCCGCTTGCTAATACTGCTTCGTTCGTCGATACGAAATGTCCGAAATGCAAAAGTCCCGCAAAGCGCGAGACGGACACGATGGACACGTTCGTCGACAGCTCCTGGTATTACTTGCGGTATACTTCTCCGGGCGAGAAGACCCGACCGTTCGATCCAAAGAAAGTCTCCTACTGGATGCCCGTCGACCAGTACATCGGCGGAGCCGAACACGCGATTCTTCATCTCCTGTATGCACGATTTTTCTGCAAAGCACTCAGAGATTTAGGATTCGTTACGATTGACGAACCGTTCCCCGCGCTGTTCAACCAAGGGATGGTCAACAAGGACGGCCAGAAGATGAGCAAGAGCAAAGGCAATGTCGTCTCGCAAGAGGATGCCGAACAGAACTTTGGCATTGATACGGCGCGACTGTTCATGCTCTTTGTTGCTTCTCCCGGCAAGGACATCGAATGGTCGGATGAAGGGGCGCAAGGAAGTTACCGATTCTTGCAGAAACTCGAAGGACTGTTTGCGAAGAAAGGAACTGTCGTTGACAAGGCCGCTGAAAGCAAAGTACACTCCTCGTTGAAATCGGTTACGCAGGCGCTTGAAGGACTCGAGCTGAATAAAGCAATCCTTGCGATTGCTGATTGTGTTGAGTTCTTGGCGTCGCGCGAAACGGTGAGTACCTCGACGCTTGAGCTTGTTACGCTGATGATTTCTCCTTTCGTGCCGCACGTCGCGGAAGAATTGTGGGAAACCTTGGGCAAGAAACCGTTTGTGTGTACTCAGTCTTGGCCTGAATACGATGAGAAGAAAATTGACTTAGAGTATGACTATCACGAACAGTTCATCACGTTGCTGACGAGCGACATCCGCGGCGTGTTAACGATGAAGAAGATGACGCCGAAGAAGATCACGTTGTTTTCCGCGGAGCAATGGAAATTCGACCTGTATTCTTCCGTGAAGAAACACTTCGAGAAAACGAAGAACTTCAAGGAAATCATGGATTCGTTGATGAAGGGCGATTTTAGAAAGCACGCGGAATTCGTCGCAAAGACGGTTCCGAAACTCGTTGCCGAGCCCGGACGTATTCCTACATTTATCCTGGGTCAGAAGAAAGAAGCCGAACTGTTGAAACAGTTTTCAGCTCAACTCTCGAAAGAATTCAACTGCCCTATCGAATTGTTGTTGGAACAGAACTCGGCTGAGCCGAAGGCGAAGTTCGCGACACCCGGCAAGCCGGCGATGTTGATAGGATAATTTTTCTTAGAAAAAAGTAGCAGGCACGCCCAGGAATGGTACATTCAAACGCATACACGTTGACCTTCTGCAGTCCTCGATTCCGCGACCCCGTAAACAGGGAACATGACGGTTAGCGTTGCTGTCTTCCGACCCTGGCGCGGTTCCCAACACGTCCATTCTACAGGACAGAACGTCAACGTTCTGCACAAGACGTGTAAGCGAATAAATGCCTCTTCCCAAGCTTCGGTCCCGCGTGAAGCCCGTTCACGGTTACAGAAGAGGGCTAACCTTCCGACCTAGCCTGCCGTTTAAAACACTGTTCTGGGCCTTTTTAAACGTTTCCTCTAGAGTCAATAAATCGTTATTAAGCAGCAGCACTTAGTACCATTGTGACCATCCTCCACTTCGCTAAAAATGGGGTGCTTATCCAAAGCACGATCAACGTGCTCTTAGGAGAAGGACCCGTAGAACTCATCCCGCAAGAGATTCTCCCCATTCAAGGACCTGAAGAAAAGCTTCAGTTCGGCAACATCATCGTCACGCGCCACGCCTTCGGCGTCAGACTCATTCTTCCCGACGCGACGTTAGAATACCTCCATGCTCCGCCGAAGAAACTAACAGAACACGCGTGCAACGTGCTCATTATCCACGAAGGCATCGCGGCAGACCGTTTGATCAAGACCATCAAACCACAACTCACAATCATGCACAACGGCACGTTGGACTGGGCAAGAGAACGACAAAAGAAGACCGGCGTCCAGACAATAGCAACGGATGAATCAACCATTGTTGACTTAGCAGCCTACAGCGCGATTTCTCCCCAGCACCGTTTGGTTTAAACCAAGAATTTGACCAAGAACACGACGCCGAGCCCGACAAAACAACCGGCAGAAATGAATGGCATTGCCGGATAGAACTTTCCTTTCTGACCGTAGATCAGCAAACCCAGCAACGCAATCGCCGCAAATGGCGGAATCAACAGCGCAAGCCACCCTTGTCCCGTCAGCGCGAACTCCTTCAACACGCTCGCGGCAAACAACAGCGGAAAGCCCATATCCCCGCCGCCTAAGACGGCGAGCTGAACCGCCCCTTTCTTCGCGTTCAGATTCGGTTTTGCGTTGACAATTTTCCCGTTTTGATACGGAATCATCAGTCCGGCGAACAACCCGGTTTTTGTCTGCGCCTTAGCAAGCGTCACCATATGCTTGCTCTTCCATACGGCGTACGCATCATACAACGAAATGAGAATCAACAGCACGACCATCGTCCAGATGTTTACAATACTGAACAGCACAGAAACAAGCCCGCCGTACAACAACAGCTCAGTTACATTTTGCGCAATCAGCGACGGCTTCCACGTCTTCAACGCAGCGAGAATGGCCGCAGAAATTCCTGCGATCAACGCCCCTGAAGGAGCGTTCTTCAAAAACGCGAAAAGTGAAAAGTAAACACACAATGACACCGAAAGGAAAAACCACAGCTTCCAAACGATGGGCTTCATGCGCATCACAAGGAATAGGACAACCGTGCCAATCAGCACGGCAAGAATAAGATAGATCGGCGAAAACGCAACGTCAATCTGCGGACGCTCAATCTCTTGTCCGACCACCATCGGCAACGGCGTCGCGGTGAAGTTTCCGGTCGTTGCAGAAGCCGAGTAATCGATATATGAATTCACGACCCACAATCCAACATACTGCGTCGCCAAGAACAACACAATCATGATCGCAAGAATCCGCGGGTTGTGCTTCATACCCTCATTACGGCGCACAAGCTATTTAAACCTGCCTTTGTGACAAATCAGCATGAAATCATTCACGAGCATCGCCATCTCTGTCTTCGCAAAGCCGGAAGACGACGCGAAAAAGCTGGAAACCGGATTAATCAAGCTTATTCCGTTCGATTTGGAAAACGAAAAGATTGCCGTGGACGACCAGACTGCGCAAGGCTTCAACCAGCGCACCATCCACATTTACACCATCACGCTGCAGAAAGACCGACACGTCAACGCGTTCGTTGACTTCCTACTGGAAAAGCTCAGCAAGCAGCAACGGATCCAATTAGTGAATGAAGCCGACACACGACTCGATTCCGATCTCATGTTCTTTCTGCGCATTGACAAAGCGTTGTGGGTGAACGATGGCATCCTGCAGCTCACGGATTCCGGAAGCTGTTACCACATCAAATGCACGGTCGCGGCGTTCCCCAAGAAGCGGGATATCGCGCTTGAAGTCGCCACAAACGTTTTTAAACCAGTCTAGGAAGTGACTGTCCATGAAAGAGGAATTTAGTGTTACTCCGTACGACGTCACCGGGAATGTCGATTACGACAAGCTGATACTCCAGTTCGGCGTAAAAAGAATAGATACTGCGACGCTTGACCGATTGCGCAAATTAGGCGGCGACCATTTCATGCTTCGGCGACAATTCTTCTTCGCGCACACGAATCTCGACAAAATACTCACGGCAGCAGAAAAGAAAGAACACGTTTGGCTCTACACCGGACGCGCACCGTCCGGCCCGATTCATCTCGGTCATCTTTCATGCTGGCTGTTCGTCAAATGGCTCCAAGACACGTTCGGCTGGCACTTGGTGTTCCAAATCCCAGATGAAGAAAAATTCCTGTTCAAAGATGACTTAACGCTCAAAGACACCGCGATGTGGACGCGCGAGAACCTCATTGACATCATCGCGCTCGGCTTTGACCTGAACAAGACGAAATTCCTCATTGACACGCGAGACACGAGCGAGATGTACTCGCTCGCTTGCCAGGTCGCGAAAAAGACGACCGCCAGCACGGTGCGAGGACTGTTCGGACTGCAGAACGAGGATAATGTTGGCAAATACTTCTACACCTGCATGCAGACCGTGCCGGCGTTCCTTCCTTCAGTTTGGGAAAAGAAGCCGACACAAGTCTTGATCCCGTGCGGTATCGACCAAGATGTGCACTTCCGTTTGACTCGTGACGTTGCGGAAAAGCTTGGCTTTCCGAAACCGGCCACCATCCTTTCCAAGTTCCTTCCGGCGCTTTCTGCGGACGGCAAGATGAGTTCTTCCGCAGAACAAGCCATCTGGCTCACGGACGGCCCGAAGGATGTCGAGCGCAAAATCAAGAAGTACGCGTTCTCGGGCGGCAAAGACACGATTGAAGAGCACCGCAAGCACGGCGGCAATCCTGACATCGACGTCGCGTTCCAATGGCTTTCCGTCATGTTTGAGCCGGATGATAGAAAACTTGCAAGCATCCACGACGGCTACAAGTCAGGCAAGATACTCTCCGGCGAGTTGAAGCAAATCCTTATCGAGAAGATCAACGCGTTCCTCGCCGAACACCAGAAGAAGCGCGAGCACGCGAAAACGCTCGTTGACGGCATCATTGCTAAACGTTTTTAAACTCATTCGCGTACTATATTTCAAGAAAGAGGTGAACGATATGGGATTCAAGGCAGCTCCGTTAAACAGCACATTCATGTTGATGGCGATTCTCGGCATCATCTTCAGCGTGTTCTATCTCCCGCAGTACTCGGCAAGCTGGGCGTTCACGGTCGGTTTGTTAGCTGGTTGCATGCTCACCGCGAGCTTCATCAGCATGACGCGAGCCACGCCGGACGAGCAGCTGATGTCGCGACGTTAGAACTGATAAATACTCTTCTTTACTTCAACGATGCCCGGAGCGGAACCGCCGTGCCACGAGAATCGGGGGCGGATGCGCATCGGGTACATGCGTTCGTTGACGTCGTCCAACGCGATTGCGGCTCCGACGACGCGCGGCAGGTTGTCCAATTCCTTGTCCAACCCGCTTCTGAGATAGCTTTGCAACAGTGAGCCTAACGCATCAGTGTCTATTTTCGCGGTCAATCGGTGCGCAAGAATGATGTCCGACTGCGTCATCGCGTCAGTATGAATCTTGCCCGGCTGTTGCGTCGCCATGACAAGCGCGATGCCGGGCTGACGGCCTTCACGTAGAAGAGTGATCAATGCCCCTGTTGCAGCCGTCTTTCCTTCAAACGGCAGGAATTCGTGCGCTTCGTCCAATAGCATCCACACCATCGGCATCTCGCTCTCGACGTGGACGTCTTCGCGCAAATAGTGCACGGCACCGGAAATGTTGTGGAACTCCTCTTCCTTGCGCGCGATCATGCGTTCGATGAACAATTTTTGCGCAACCAATCCAATCGCAAGATTTTTGATCTTCCAGCCGTCGGGCATGACGGCATACGCGCTCATATCCAACACCGTGATCTGTCCCGGCGCGGCCAAGTCTTTCATCGGCGTCGCGTCACGGCTGAACAAACCCCACTCTTTTGCGGCAAGGAATCTGTTTTCTGCGGCGTTACGAACGTGCACTTCCTCTTTTGTATCTTTTCTGATTGCGTCAATGATGTCATCGATGTCGTAATCGCTTTGGTGCTTCAACGTGAGGACAAGTCGTTCGATAAACACTGCCAGCGGATCATTTTCGGTGATGTCGAAACTCAAGAACCAGTCTTCCGGCGCAAGTTCGGAAGGCCGAATCGCGAACGGATGGTCGGTCGGAATACCCTGCGCTTTCGCGCGTTCGAAATAGCCAATCGGCGTGTAAATCTTGACATCAATTCCCTTTCCCTCGAAGCCCCACTCCTTGAGCAACGCCTCGTCCTTGTGGTTCGGGTACTTCATCGTCCAATAGATGCCCATCGTGTCCAGCAGGATGACTGAAAGCTTCTTTCGCAATTCAGTGGGCAGATTTGCGATGCCTTCCGCGATGACGCCGAGTGAATACGATTTTCCCGAGCCTCGTTTGCCTGCGACGAACACGACGTGCGCCTTGTTCAAATCAAGATAGATGGGTTGGCTTAACGCAGTAACGGGGCCCATCTTGACGTAATGCTTGCCCAAGAGGACGGTTCCCGTAGTGCCGAACTGCTGCCGGTCCTTCTCGTCCCTGCCCAGAATGATGTCGTACGTCATACCTCTTCAAGCAGTGAGTGAAGATTTACTATAAAAGGATACTGCTAGTACGTTGTTACGTTACTTTTTACTGCCCCGATTGGACGTAGAGTTAAAGCATTGATTTTATTCTTGATTGAGCTAACGACTCAAAATCTGCGCAGGACAGCAACGTTAAGGAACAAGCTTAACGATTAACTTCGCCGCTTCCAAGAAACTCTTCACCGTATGGACTTGATTCGGATGTTTTTCCTGCAGTTTTCGCACCAACGGAAAGTGCTTTTCCTCAAACGCAGTTTCAATAAAAATACCGGTTCCGCCTGCATTCACTCCCGCTTCCGGGTCCCCGTGGCGGTCGCCGATCATGAACACCGTGCATTCCGAGAGCTTTTTGCCGATGGATTTCGCGGCTTTTTTGAACATGCCGATGCCGGGCTTCCAGTCTGGACATGATTTAACGAATCGATTATCAATATGCTTGCCTTCAGCCCGACAGCGTTCCGCATACGCGGGAGAGACGTGTTCGCAAGAATAGATTCCGTTCAATCCGGCCCCTTTTGCCTTCAGGACGTCATTGACCTGCAGATTGAACTGCTTCGTCTGCTCCACCGTGACCTTTCCGCGCGCCGGGCCGGCTTGATTGGTGACCATAATGAGCGTGACATTCTTGATGCTCTTCAGAAGCTTCAATCCTTGAACAACATCAGGAATTAATCGCACAGTTTCATTCGGCCAGTTGTGCCCCGGGAAATCGCCAGAATTTTCAATAATCGTGCCGTCTCTATCGATCCCGATGAGAATGGGTTTCATATACGATAAAGAATAGTTGCTTTGCAACCGTACTGCTCTTGCAATCGTGTTTGGACAACTTCTGCGTCAGTTTTGACGTCTTCCAGTTTTTCGTATTGACAGAATTGAACGCGCTTATCAGAAAAATGAACACTCAATTGGAACAAAGGAAGTTCTCCTTTCAGATTCGTTATGGGCGTTGGAACGGCTTCAGTCACGATGATTGCGATGTCATCTGTGCATTTTTCCTTTTTGAGTTCTTTGCCGAGATTCGTGAGTGTCATGCCTAAACCCCATAACTGAAGAAAAGAAAAGAAAAAAGAAAGCATTTACTTCCCTCGCTGACGGTTCATCGAGTCGTATTGGTATTCTTGCGCTTGCGGAAGTGCTTTTTGGGTTTGATATGTTTCTTCTGCGCGACCAAGCATGTAGCCGCTCCATGCAGCAACTGCGCTCGT
Source organism: uncultured Methanosarcinales archaeon (assembly GCA_964550175.1). Classification (GTDB taxonomy): domain Archaea; phylum Nanobdellota; class Nanobdellia; order Woesearchaeales; family ARS49; genus DSQK01. The sequence goes on from CAZJXP010000001.1 coordinate 612,521, forward strand.
CAAAAACATAAGTCCGATTGAAGTGCCAACAAGAGCAAAAACTTCTTTTCTACCCAGACGCATTTCGAGCGGTTTTTCCATCTTACAGTTCCGCGCTCGTGATAATATTGATTCTTGCATCGGCCGGCTTGACCTTTGAGTCCATGCCGATCAAATGCTTGACGTTCGCGCGTTCGGCCGCCATCACGATGTCGCCGTCGATGCTCTCATCGAGGACAACCGCGTAGATGCCGGACGTGACGCTTGAGAGCGTGCTCGTCAGTTCAGCCAAAGGCACCTTGCCCAGGACGTTGAGCTTCTCATCAAGCAAGCACGCGCCTCGCGTTCCAATCAAGTCCGTCAAGACGGACTCGAACTTTTCCTTCTCAGCGGGAGACGGCACTCGTTTGCCGTTCGCGACAGGAGCCGGAGCAGCAGCCGGGCGGGCCATCGGTCGGGGCGCCATCGGCGCACCAGGTCGCGGGGCCATCGTTATCGGAGCCTGCGAGGGCAACTGTCGACCCTGCGGTCGGATCGCGCCGATCATCGGCTTTCGGATGGACTGCGACGTGTCGATTGAGGCCAATTCCAACTTGGCTTGTTCGGCCGTGATTCGGCTTCGCAACGCCTTGTGGATTTCCTTCTTGGTCAATTCCTCGACTTCCTTTCCGTCAGGGGCCTTGGTCACGAAATCGACTTCCGCGACTGCAAGCACTTCCTTCAAGATCAGGTTTCCGCCACGGTCGCCGTCGACGAACACGATGATGTCCTTCTTCTGGCTCAATTCGCCGATGGTCGGAGGAACTTGCGTTCCGTTCATCGCGATGACGTTCTTGAATCCGTATTTCAACAGGTTCACGACGTCCGCGCGGCCTTCCACGACGATGACTTCTTCAGAATCCTCGATGCCCGGACCGGCCGGCAATCGGTCACGGCCGTATTCGGTGACTTCCTGGACTCGCACGGAGTTGATGACTTCTTCCGTCAACTCGGTGCTGTCTGGGCTTCCAGAGTCCATCATGACGCGCAAGAGTTCCTTGGCGCGTTCGATGACGAATTGACGTTTGCTGATGCGCACGTCTTCGATATTGATAACTTTGACTTTCGCGTTGCATGGGCCGATACGCTGGATGATTTCCAATGCGGCCGCGATGACGGCAGTTTCTGCCTTGTCCAACGAGCTCGGGATGATGATGGTTCCCGCGCACTTTCCGCCCCGCGTGTCGAGATTGACTTCGATTCGGCCGATTCGGCCGGAGCGCTGCAATTCTCGCAATTCGAGGTCTTCGCCAAGAAGCCCTTCGGTCTGGCCGAAGATGGCTCCGATGACGTCGGGTCGGTCAACGACGCCTTCGATTTCAATAGTAGAGTTTACGATGTACTTCGATGCGACTGGACTAATTTTTCCCATGGTTCCTCCAAATCTGAGAAATAAAGCGGTCTATCTCATTCGAATCCAAATGTGTGATGGGATGAACGTGATAACCAACCTTATTCCTCTCGCCCAGAACAAGCTGCCCAACAGCCTTTGAAAAGGCCCTCTTGGCATATGCCGATACATCAGTGAACTGATGAGCTGGATGACTTGTTCCGCAAAGCGGTGTGATACTGTATTGAATGTGATGTGCTACTCTAATGTTCTACTCTAGCACTTACGTGCTTGGTGCCTACGACACTAACTCCCACGTTCACGGCTGGATTTCATCGTATGCTCCCGTGAGTACCTTGGTGATAGGCTGTGATATGCATGCAGAGTGACCCCCGTCACCGCCGAAGCTCCGAGGTGCGTGCATGCGTACCCTATTTACCCAAAATGTATAGTCTAGAGTATATAAATCTTGTGCTATTTCTCGAGGACAACGTCACATAACCTTTAAAAAGGGGGTTAAACCCGTTCATCTATGCCCCGCATGGCCACCACGAACCGGGAAGACTGGAAAACCTTCAACGCGGTCTTCGACTCGTTCACCGAAAAGCATGTCGCGACCCTCATCCAGAAGGGCATCATTGACGGCTTAATTGGCCCGTTAAGCATGGGGAAAGAAGCGACCGTCTTCCTGGCGCAGTCCAAGGACAAGACCGTCATCGTCAAAATCTATCGTTTAAGCACCTGCGACTTCAACCGGATGTACAGTTTCATCCGCACTGACCCGCGGTTTCCGAAGCTCAACAAGCAGCGAAGAAAAATTGTCTTTGCTTGGGCGCAGCGCGAATTCCGAAATTTGATGAAAGCCCGCGAAATCGGGGTGCGGGTTCCGACCCCCATCACCAACCTGTTCAACATTTTGGTCATGGACCTTGTCGGCAGCGGCACCGAAGCCGCGCCGAAAGCCAAGGACAAGTATCCGGCAAAACCGAAAGAGTTCATCAACGAAATATTCAACCAGATGCGCAAGCTGTATAAGGGAGGGCTCATCCATGGTGACTTGAGCCCGTTCAACATCCTCAACGACCAGGAAACCCCGGTCTTCATCGACATGAGCCAGAGCACGACGCCGGACGACCCGAACGCGAAAGAATATTTGACGCGCGACCTCAAGAACATCGTTGTCTACGCCAAGAAGCTCGGCGTTGAGCTCACCGTCGAAGAATTGATGCAAAAACTAAAGGCTTAAAAATGATTACCCAACGAGCACCACGGATGTCAGAATTCGCGTACGAGATTCGCATACCTAAAGACCGCATCGCCGTGCTCATCGGAACAAAAGGCGAAGGCAAGCGCGACCTCGAAATCGCATCCAAAGTCAAGCTCAACATCGATTCCAAGGAAGGAGTCGTCACGATCGCCGGCGCAGACGCGCTCAACCTGTACGTCTGCCGAGAAATGGTGCTCGCGATCGGCCGGGGATTCAGCCCCGAAATCGCGAAACTGCTCTTGAAGCCGGATTTCGGTATCGAGCTCATGAGCGTCAAGGATTTCGCGAAGTCCGACAATGACGCCGTCAGAATCAAGGGCCGCGTCATCGGCGAATCCGGAAAGTCGCGCCGCACCATCGAAGAATTGACCGGCACCCACGTCGCGGTGTACGGCAACACGGTCGGACTCATCGGCGAACTGGAATGGCTGCCCATGGCACGAAAGGCCGTTGAAAGTTTATTATCCGGACAGCCGCACGCAAGCGTGTACAAATGGCTCGAACAACGCAAAAAAGAACTCAGAAAATCCCAATTAGGTGATGCATGGTAGACCCAGTCGCAATCAAATTAGCGGAAAAACAGCGTGACGTTTCTGTAGCAGAATTCTTCGAGCGTAACCGACACTTGCTCGGATTCGACAACAAGCGAAAAGCATTGTTGACCGTCGTCAAGGAAGCCGTCGACAACGCCCTCGACGCCTGCGAAGAAGCCCGAATCCTTCCGGAAATCGCGATTGAAATCGTCGAAATGGGGAACGACCGGTTCCGCGTCATCGTTGAGGACAACGGACCCGGCATCGTCCGCAAACAAATCCCGAACATCTTCGCCAAACTCCTCTACGGTTCAAAGTTCCACTCAATGAAACAGGCACGAGGTCAACAGGGTATCGGTATTTCTGCCGCCGTGTTGTACGCCCAGATGACGACCGGCCGACCGGCACGCATCAAGTCGCGCATCGACGAAAAGCATCCCGCTCATTATTTTGAATTGATGCTGAACACGCAGAAGAACGAGCCAGAAATCATCAAAGACGAAGAAATCACCTGGAAAAAAGAGCACGGCACGCGCATCGAAATGGACATTGAAGCCACCTACCAGAAAGGCGACCAAAGCGTCGACGCGTACGTGAAAGGAACGGCCATTGTTAACCCGCACGCGACATTCATCTATACCACTCCCAAAGCCGAACAGCTCATATTCGCCCGAGCGGTCGACAAGCTCCCGAAAGAACCGACCGAAATCAAGCCGCACCCGTATGGCGTCGAGCTGGGCATGATGCTCAAGATGCTCAAGGCGTCCGAAAGCCGAACGATGCAGAGCTTCTTGACAAACGAGTTCTCGCGCGTCGGTCCCGGAACGGCCAAGGAAATCTGCGAAAAGGCAGGCATCGAGACCACAGAAAAACCAGTCAATCTCCAACTTGCCCACATCGAAAAATTAATGCAGGCGATCAAAGACACCAAGATTATTTCGCCGCCCACGGACTGCATCGTCCCGATCGGCGAAGAATTGCTCGAGAAAGGACTGAAGAAGGAAGTTGCTGCCGAGTTCTACACCTCAATCACGCGCTCCCCTGATATTTATCGAGGAATTCCGTTCGTCGTGGAAGTCGCGCTCGCCTATGGCGGACAGCAGCCCGGCGACGAGCAAGTACGATTGATGCGATTCGCCAACCGAGTTCCGCTCCTCTATCAACAGTCGGCTTGCGCCGCAACAAAGAGCGTTTTGCAAACCAATTGGAAACCGTACGGCCTGCAGCAGTCCGGCGGGTCGCTCCCAAACGGACCTTTAACTGTAGCTATCCATCTCGCGAGCGTCTGGCCGCCGTTCACCTCCGAAGCCAAAGAAGCCATCGCGCACTATCCCGAAATCATCAAAGAAATAAAGCTCGCCATCCAGGAAGTCGGGCGCAAGCTCGGCGCCTACGTCAACAAAAAACGACGCGTCGGACTTGAGCGAGAACGAGTCAACATTTTCGAGAAGTACATCCCCGAAGTCGCGGACTCCATCGCAATCCTCGCGGGCACCACCAAAGGCAAAATCCAGACGGAACTTGAAAAGATGCTCGCCAAGAACAAGGAATTCATCATCAGCAACACCGCGAAAGTCGAAGAGCTCGACGAATCCGAGCCGGAAAGCAAGATCAAGATGCGCGTGAAAGAGGACGAAGAATGACTGACGCCAAAAAGAAGCTCGTCGAAATCGGGCAGAAGCTCGCCAACGATATCGAGAAAGGGAAACAGCCCGCGCTTGACGTTCCCATCAGAGCATTATCCAACGTCCAATACAACGAGAAGACGAAGACGCTCGAGCTCGGCGAAAAGTCGACCGAACGGTTCTTCTTCAACGTCGGCCACGTCAAGAAGTTCTTGCAAACGCTCGAGGTCGCGAAGCACGCGAAAGCGTTGTTAGATTTGGGAAAGCACGCCTCATTGCGAGACGTGTTCTACATGGCGAAGCGAACCATTCCTCACTCGAACATCAACATCGTCGACGACCAGCCCGAAAGCGACAAGGCCATCGAAGACCTTGAACTTATCTCAGGATTCTCGCGAGAACAATTGAACATCAACGCGAACAAGAACGGCTCCGTTGCCGGAAAGGTCATCATCGAGGACAAGGGCGACACCATTGATTGGTCGCGATTGGGTTCAGGCGGCTGGTCTATCCCGTCCAACGTCGAGGAAATCAAGTTCAAAAAAGTCGACGCAGAATACGTCATCTACATGGAAAAGGCAGCCGTTTGGGAACGACTGCACGAAGACAAGTACTGGGACAAGCACAAGTGCATCATCATGTCCTCGCAAGGTCAGACAACGCGAGGAATCCGACGACTCCTGCAACGATTGAACCAGGAGCACAAGCTTCCCGTTTACGTTTTGGCAGACTTCGACCCGTATGGATTCTACATCTTCTCCGTGCTGAAGTTCGGCTCGATTAATTTGGCGCACATCTCGGAAACACAAGCCATCCCGTCCGCGAAGTTTTTAGGAATTACTGCAGATGACATTGAGAAGTACGGACTATCCAAGAACTTTATCAAGATGAAGGACGTGGACTTCGCGCGACTGAAGCAGATGTCCGAGTACGACTGGTTCAAGAATAACAAAGCCTGGCAGCGCCAGTTCAAACTCATGAAGCAGTACGGCTCGAAAGCAGAAATCCAGGCACTTAGTGGTCGAGGAATCACGTTTATTTCAGACAAATATTTGCCTGAGAAGATCAAGAATAAGGATTGGCTGGATTAGAAGAATTTTCTCAAATTTGCGCGCACAAGATCGCTGATGTCATGAATGTTCATTTCGTTCGTCGGCTGCAGTCGCACTTTGTATCCGTTTTGCGCAAGCACGAGATGGCAACTCACTTTTTGGTGGACGGCAAGCGGAGTTTGGCTTAATGCAATCGGAAATCGATAGTGTTGACGCCAGCCATCGTGCGCGATTGTCACGTGATAGCGTTCATCCCTAATGAGCGTGACAACGCCAAGCGCTTCTAAACTTTGAGGGATATCCATACGGCCCTGGGAGGATTTGAACCCCCGACCTCCTGCTTAGAAGGCAGGCACTCTTCCAGGCTGAGTTACAGGACCAGAACATCATCTCTCGAAACTGCCCTTTTAAACCTTTTCAACGATTAGCTTTTTATACTCCTCCTCGTGCCTTCCGTTGTGGAGGATGCAGACTCCAGTTCTGCAGATTCCATTAGTGCGGAGGTACCGAAGCGGTTAACGGGCTCGCCTGCAGAGCGAGTTTTCCTGGGTTCGAGTCCCAGCCTCCGCTTGATGATTATTTTCACGCATCGTGGCATTGAAAAGCCGGCGTTGGGCCATAGCGAAAGCGGGTATGCTGCATTCAAAGACCAGGTTTCGCGCGGTTATGGCCTAGAATTTGATCCCAACTTCATCAAAGATGAAATAATAATCTGGCATGACGCGACATTGAAGCGTCTTACCGGCGACACAACGCCATTGTCCGAGAAATCCTATGCCGACGTGAAGAACATTCGTTTTGGAAACGCAGACAGGATAACGACGCTTGCCGAATTCTTCGCGCTCATAAAGCATTCAGCAACCATCCACGCGCTCCACCTGAAAGGCATCAACCAAACCGATGCCTGCGTGCAGCGTCTTTTCGCGGCCCTGGACGCGCATCCTGAGATTGTCCCCAAATTGCTCGTGTTCGATGTTAAACTCGAGATCGCGAAGCAGTTCCGCAACAAATATCCCGGAATCCATCTCGCGCCATCCATTGCGCACGAGCATGACATTTTGAGGTATAATTCCTGCGTGAAGGAGACTTTGTACCCGTTAACGACCGCTATCCAACATCGGACTGTTTATGACTGGGTGTGGCTCGATGAATGGGATCTCATCAATGCATCAGGCAATAAAAAGCTCTACACCAAAGAAATATTCGCCGAGTGCCGCAAGCACGGCCTCAAGATTAGCTTGGTGACTCCTGAATTGCACGCCACGTCTCCCGGACTTTACGGCGGCGAAGCGCATGCGGACGCGGCGTCGGAAGAAAAACTTTTTGCGAGGATGAAAGAAATTATTTCGCTCAAACCTGATGCGATTTGCACCGATTACCCAGAGAAATGCCGCGCTTTCGCGCGCGAGTTATAATTCTAAGACTTCGTGGTCAACAGGAAATGATAATTCTATGTTTCTCGCACGTGCGTACTTTCGCATTTCATTTATTTCGTTTTCTTTTCCGCGCTGTTCGCGGTTCACGTGCACGATACGCACGTTCGGTATTTGCGCATCATTCGCGTAGTCGAGCACTTGCTTGACTGACGCATGATTTTTCCCAGGATCATCTATGATCGTAAACCCTTCGTGGATGAGCAATGGGACTTTTTCGAACAGTTTGCGCGATGCATCAGTCAATGCGCCATCGCCGCTTATCGCGAAATCAGCCGTTTCGGTCTTGAACCGGTATGCGAAGTTCTTGACGCTGTGCTGGGTTACAGCACAGTCAATTCTCATGCCGTAAATGTTGCTTCCTGGCTTGACTTCAGTATATGAGATGCGAGGGCCTTCTTTGCCAAACCGTGCGAAAAATCCAGGATAGTCATTCTGCATGCGGGTTTCGATAAAAGGGAACAATTCTGGGTTTGCGCTGAATATCTCAACTTCACGTTCAATTCCCTTTTTCGAGGTTCCAACGACACCGTTTGATTCCTCCCACATCCCTAGGAGCAACGCGCCTATGGAGCCCATATGGTCGCCGTGACCGTGCGTCAACAGCACGCCATGCGGCACGTCATCGAGCATTCGCTTCCGTTTCTCGAGTAATCGCATCACGGACTTGTAAACATCATATCCGCAATCGACCAAGAGCATCTTATCATTGTGTTCGATAAGGTAAGAAGTGTTTACTCGGTTCGGATCAATAGCTTCTCCCGTGCCGACATGCGTGAGCGTTATCATCACCACTTTTCGATAGTGAGGGTTTAAAAAGCTTGTGAAGAATCGTTTATTTCTTCCGTCTCTTCGCTGATTTAGAACTTTTCTTTTTCTTCTCAGTCTTGTTCAGAATCAGCGTCAAGAACTTGTAGACTGAAACGAACGAGATGATCAACAAAAGCACGCCGATCAAAACGCGGTCGTTGTGGCGCGCAAATCCAAGCCCCATTGAAACGACTGTTCGCGGATCGACAAACGTGAAGAACGCGCCAGGGATTCCGGTGAAAAACGCAATCAATAAGCTCCCGATTGTCTTGCTCATGCGCGTTCCCCTCGCAAGAACCAGGCGGTCAGGCAGTACGGCACAGCAACGATGAATATGCGCGCGACGCCGCCAATCAACGTTGCTCCGAGGAACACGCTCGTGATGGCGAACAGCATACTCGCGAGCGTCGCTCCGCCGAGAACGCTGGTAATCCAACTGCTTCCATAAATCAAGACCCAAAGTACGACAAGCGCAATGATGGCTGCCGAGAACGTCAGCGCCTTCGTCGTGTCGCCGTCCATTCCGCCCGTCCATTTGATGACGAACATGATCCAGCCCCAGTGCAACGGCAACGTGGCTAACCCAGTCAATAACGCGAACGAAAGATTGCCTGACTTCTTTTCCATCACTTTCGTCGCAAGCCAATACGCGAGCATCAGCGCAACCGCGTGCACAAAAACGTAGCCGAGCGCGTCATCAATCTTGAACAGGCTTCGGTCCAGCGTCGGCGTCGCGACGCGGTAATAGATGTAGAACGCAACCGGACCAAGAAATGACGTGACGATGCCGGGCGTGCGGCCAATCCCAATTACAGAAGCAATCAGGAACGTCGACAAAAACACAATCGTGAACTTGACCGCGACGTAGTTTAGATGGACTGCGGTTTCCGTCGCGACGTGGAACAGCATATCCAACGCGTTCATCGCCAAGGTGACAATGAACGCGAAAATGAGCGCCTTGAAGAGCTTGTTCATATTATTCAACAATAACGGCGCCCTTCATGCTCGGATGGATTCCGCAGGGGTATTCGAACGTTCCTGCAACGGTGAACGTGTGGCTCCACGTGTCGCCCATGAACAGCTCGGGGCTTTCCGCGCCGTCCACCGCAATCGTGTGTGATGCTTTTTCCTGGTTCTTCCAGGTGACGGTGTCGCCGACCTTAATCGTCGCGGTGTCCGGAGAGAACTTGAAATTGTTAATCGTGACAATCTGATCCGCGGATTCCAGCACACCCGGAGCTTTTTCAACAACCGGCGCGGAGCACGCGGCCAAGAATATTACCAGAATCAACGCAAGCAGTTTGTTCATAGGACACCTTCAGGTCGTTTGTGCTCACAATCCTATAAAAAGATGCTGGTGCCCGAACATAAGATATTTAAAGCGTTTAAAATGGACGTAACCTATGCCACGACTCCTTATCCAGCGAGAAAAAAAGCAGTACATTCCCGACCTTGACCGCACGGTGACGCTCATCGAAGGAAAGGAATACTTCATCGTCGACACGTCCAAGGATTTTTCGACCCCGCACGGCACGCTCAAAGCGAAGGACTTGAAGGCGAAAGACGGCACCATCGTCAAATCATCTCAAGGAAAGGAGTTCATCCTGCTCACGCCGACGTTCGCGGACCTGTTCTACCGATTGCGACGATTGCCCCAAAGTATTATCCCGAAGGATATCGGGCACATCCTGGCCGAAACCGGCGTCGGAAAAGAATCCGTCTGCATCGATGCGGGCGCGGGTTCGGGAGGACTTGCGTGTTTTTTGGCGCATTTGGTCAAGAAAGTCATCACGTACGAAATCAATCCTGACTATCTCGAGAACATTAAGGAAAACATTGCCATGCTCGGCATCAAGAACATCACGCTCAAGAACCAGGACGTCACGAAAGGAATCTCCGAGAAAGACGTCGACCTCGTCACGCTGGACCTTCCCGAACCTTGGCACGCGGTTAAGACCGCAGCCGATGCGCTTGCCGTCAACGGCTCGCTGGTCGGTTATTCGCCGCACATCTCGCAAATCTCCAAATTCCTCGAAGAAGTCCGCAAAGACCCGCGACTCCAGCACGTCAAGACCGTCGAAATCATCGAACGGCCCTGGGTCGTCGACGAACATCGAAGCCGACCGGACAACTCCGGCATCGGACATACGGCGTTCCTCGCGTTCGTGAGGAAAATTCTCTTATGAACCTCAATGACTGGTGCGCGCAAGCCGAAGCATTAGCGAAAGAACTCCGTCTTGAATACTGGAACATGAGCGTTGGCTTGCCGTTCAGCGAAAAGAAGATCGGAGAGCTCGAAACCAAAAGCGGAAAGCACACCGCATTATTCTTGAAAGAATTCAAACAGCCGCAAGATTTGGTCGACGACTGCATCGGTTCAGTCGCTGGATCTGCAACGTACAAAGAAGGGCTTGCGCTTCAGGAAGCGCGCAAATCCAAAATCGTTTCCTCGAAGCACAAACTCAAAGGCAAACCCGTCACGTGGCAAACCTGGCGACAGTTTGCGGCAGGCGCAAACGACGCCGATCGAAAGCATGTCTACGACGAATTCATCACGCTCTCAAAGAAGATCGCGCCCATCGTTAAAAAGAAGTTCGAAGTCGCCGGCAAGATCTACGCCGACTACGGCACGACGCCGTTGGACGCGTACGTCCGAAGCCATCGCATGACGGTCAAGCATCTTCGTAAGGTCATCACGCAGCTGCGCGACGGCGTCAAAGACGAGTTCATCAAGCTCAACACCAAGCATTCGCAGAAGCTATTCGGCCGCAAGCCCGAGTATTATGATGATTTCTATGTCATACGAAACAAATTGTACGATGACGTGAAGATGCCGAAGCTCGACCCGCTGAAGAGCGTCTTTGAGACTATCCGCGGATTGGGAATGAGCCCCGAAGGAATCTTGCTCGACAAGGAAGACCGTCCCGGCAAGTACGCTTCCCCGTTCATGACCTCAATTCAAGTTCCGACTGATGTGCGCGTGAGCTACAAGCCGGAAAACCCATTCAATGATTTGAATTCAATCTACCATGAATACGGACACGCGCTGCACTACAAATCAATCAAGGCAAACTTGCCGTTCTGGACACGCAACTGCATCTCCGAAGGACTGGCCGAAACGTTTTCGATATTCTTTGACAAACTCCTGATGGACCCGAAATTCTTGGTGCACATCGGTTTCGACGCCAAAGAAGCCGCGCGAATCACGGAGCTCACGCGCTACAAGGAATTGTACGGCGCGGCGTTCTACTGCGCGAATAGTTTATTCAAAATAGATTCCTGGGAAAAGAACGTGCCGTTCGACGAGCTCGCGCCGCTGTACGCCAAGCACGTCAAGGACTGCATGGGGCTCACTATTCCGGGCGAATATTGGTTGTTGCACCACATCCTGCCGGACAGCTTGATGTACGTCCCGAGCTACATGCTCGCGGAGATGCAAGTTTCTCAATTACACGCTCGCTTTGAAAATGAGCATGGTGTTGAGTGGTGGGCAAACAAAACCGTCGGCAAAGAACTTCTTGCCTTGATGAGCCCTGGTTCTGAAAGCCTTGCGGCGAACTTTGAAAAGATAGAACCGGCGCTGATGATTAAGAAACTCGTACCATGAAAATTGGCGTTATCGGAAGTATGCAGTTCACTGAAAAGATGCTTGAGGTACGAGATTCGTTGATACGCTCTGGACACGACGCCTTCGTTACAACCTTGAGCACACCCTTTGTCGGTAAATCTGATGAGGAAAAAGAACGAATCAAGATTCATCAAAAAAATAATATGGATGCGATACGGGAATTTTGGCGTTTAATGCAGGGCGCGGATGCAGTTCTTTGCGTAAATTATGATAAGCATGGCGTCAAAAACTATATCGGTGGTAATACCTTTCTCGAGTTAGGTTTCGCTCACGTACTCAACCAAAAGATATTCTTACTTAATCCGGTGCCTGATATGCCCTATTACAAAACAGAAATTGAAGCGATGGCCCCTATTGTTATCAACGGCGATTTTAAGAAAATTATCTAACCGTAATATCTTTTTCCTTCTGCCTTCTGTTCTCGATCAGCCACGCTTCCAGGCTTGTTCAATCGCGGACGGTGGGATTCTTCATCTCTGCGGAACGTTAAGTCGATGCCTTCCAAAAACACGTTCATTCCTTTCTCCATCGGGAACGGACCGACGGCGTCGCCGTGAACAGCGGGCGTGCCGGTGAACACGATGAGCTGGTCGGACAAATAATCCATGAACATTAAGTCGTGGTCGATGACCAAGACTGGTTTTCCACGCTGCTCCGTCAATTCCTTAATCGTCTTTGAGACAAGCATTCTTTGTTCGACGTCCAGATACGCGGACGGCTCGTCCAAGAGGTACAAGTCAGCTTCCTTCGCTAATGTAGCTGCAATTGCGACACGCTGCAATTCTCCGCCGGACAACTGGTTCAATTGCTTCGTGAACAACGGCTTGAGGTCTAATGCTTGCACAAGCTGGACATCATATTGCGTCACGGCATTCCCGAGGACGGTCATGACCAACTCCATTGACTGAGAATCAAGATACTGCGGCTTGTACGCGACGACAATCTTTTCGTCCAACACTCCGGTGTCCGGCTTGAGCGCGTGCGCGAGAATCTTTGCAAATGTGGTTTTTCCGATACCGTTTTCACCGAGAATGCCGATTACTTGGTTCGCGCGGATGCTTCCTTCTTTCGCTTCGAGCTTGAACTTGCCCTGCACCTTGTGTATGCCTTTCCACGATGTGATGATAGGCTCTTTGCTTTCTCTTTCTGGCGGACGGACGAAGAACTTGATGGGATGCTCGCGGAAGCGCATGTTCTCGTCCTTCAGCATGCCCGTTAGGTACGAGTTGATTCCGGTGCGCGTGGCCTTTGGCTGGCTCACGATGCCGTATGCTCCTTCTTTACCGAACATGATGTGGATGAGGTCGGTCATCGCGTCTAGGATGATGAGGTCGTGCTCGACGACTAACACGGCGACATCAGGCGTTGCCAATGACTTGATGAACGTCGCGACACGGAAACGTTGCTTGATGTCCAGATACGATGTAGGTTCGTCAAAGATGTAGAGGTTCGCTTTCTTCAACACCGTTGCGGCGAGGGCAACGCGCTGCAATTCTCCGCCTGACAGCGTCGAGACATCGTTTTCGAGCACTTGGCGCAAATCTAACAAGTCAACGATTTTCGCGAACTCGTTCTTTTCATCGACCTTCTGCAGCAAGTCTTTGACTTTTCCTTGCGTCTTCGCGATTAACTCAACTTGTTGCGGCTTGTACGACACTTTTACGGTGCCGGCGCGAATCTGCTCGAAAAATCTTTGAGCTTCGGAGCCCTTGAAGAATTTGAGGACTTCGGTGAACTCGACTTCCTTGTCCGTGCCGAGGTTCGGCTTGAGCATGTTGGACAATATTTTCAATGCGGTCGATTTACCGATGCCGTTCTGGCCCAATATCCCAACGACCTTGCCGAACACGGGCGTCGGGAGGCTGTAGAGCTTGAACCCATTGATTCCGTACTGATGAATGGGGGTCTTGCACAGGTCGTCCGGCAAGTTCGTGATGTAGAAGACGTCGAACGGGCATTTGACGACGCAGATCTGGCACCCGATGCACAGGTACGGGTCGACCTTCACCTTAGTGTTCGTGTCCTTCGTGATGCAGTCCTTGCCTTCCCGATTGACGGGGCAGACGCGGATGCAGAGATAGTTCCCGCACCCGATGGGGTTGCACCGTTCTTTTCTGACGACCGCGATTCTTGGCATGAGCGTTTTCTCGGCATCAAGCTTTATAAAGATATCTCGGTCGTCTTCTCTTATGAAGTGCGCTATTTGTTCCACTGCCGTGGCGGAGACGTTCCTCAAGAAGCCCGTTGGGGCGTACGTCAAGGACGCGAAAGGCAAGAACCACCTGGTCTGCTTTTCGTGCCAGAAGAAGTTTTTGACGAAAGAAGAACTACTTAAGCAGATAAAGTGATTCTGAGCCGTTTACTTTTTACCGCCCCGTTTAGACGCGTTACGGCCATAATCGTGTTTACTAAGGGCCAACGAAACAAAAACGACCTGGGCGCGGAAATGCCGGTAAAAAGAATGCTTAGGGAAAAGACGTTGACGCAAAGAAAGGTTTAAAAGGCGTCCTCAAGAACAATTGGCTAGTGCCTCTGTAGCTCAGGTAGCTAGCCCTTGCGAAGTGCTAGAACCCCAAGCTCGAGACGTTGGGAAACACAAGGTTTCCCAAATCAATATGCCTCTGTAGCTCAGTAGCAGAGCGCCTGCTTCGTAAGCAGGAAGTCGCGGGTGCAAATCCCTCCAGAGGCTTTAGCACCCCGTTCGTAAGCCCACACAAAAAGGGCGAAAGAACGGGAGATTTCTTTTGTCCTTAAGTTTTTGGTATCAAAATGGTACTGAAAATTAATCAGCAAAAGAACACCACCTTCTGTAAGACAAGCGCTTTACAAAATTTATGAATCCGCGCGTCGTCCTACAAAGCTTATGTACGCACAAAAGTGCTACAAGACTGATAAAGCCAAAAATCGGTTATGAACACAAGGCCCGGACTGGGCCCGAATGTTTAAAGTCCGCTTTTTGCGCTACAATACTTAAAAGTCCCAAAAATTGCAAGTTTATTGCAAAAACAAAACCCGAATTCATAAACGACAAATGATTGCTAAATTAACAAGGACGTGCGTTTTTAGCATGTTCTTGTGCCCGGATTTAAATTTCCAAAACGGATAATTTTGGGACAAGGATTGAAGGGGTGGTGAGGCTTTACAATGATTGACGTGGCAATGCGCGATAACGGTGCAGGAGTCTGGAGACCAAGCATGGAAACAGACTACCACCGATTTGGCAAGCAGTATCAGGCAGCCGTTACGAGGCTCTGGAAGGCACGAATGCCCACAGAAGACAAAGAACTCGTTGAAAGGTTCGCTCGTGACGTAAAAACGATGGGAACAGGCAATTCACGCCTCACAAAACTCGTCCGAAACCTTGCTATCTTAGGCGAACTGCTTGGCAAACCATTCAAAGAAGCCACTTCGGAAGACATGCGCCGAATCGTGCATCACTACGAAGCAGGAGACTATTCAGTCTGGACACGACATGATGTCAAGGTCATTTTGAAGCAGTTTTATCGTTGGATTGACGGCGAAGACTATCCGAAAATCGTAAAATGGATTTGCACCACCATTCCACATAAAGAAATGCCGATGATTCAGGAAAATGCATTACTTTCCGAAGAAGAAATCAATAAACTAATTGCAACGGCAGACCATCCGCGCAACAAAGCCATCATTGCTATTTTAGGCGAGAGCGGTGCTCGTATTGGCGAGATAGGAAACCTGACCATTGGGCAGATTAAGATTGACGCAAGCGGCACCGTCTTAAATGTCTCAGGAAAGACTGGACGCCGACGCTTGCGCATCATTTCATCAACCGCCTACTTGGTCAAATGGCTCGACATCCATCCAGACAAAGAAAACCCGTCATCACCAGTCTGGATAAACATCGGAACGCGTAATTACCATCATATCATGACCTACGAAGCCATCAGAAAGGTCTTGATTGAGACGTTCAACAAAGCGGGAATCAAAAAACGATGCCACCCTTACATCTTCAGACACAGCAGAGCGTCGCAACTAGCTCGACATTTGACCGAATTTCAAATGAACAGCTATTTTGGCTGGATTCAAGGCAGCAGAATGCCGAGCTGCTACGTGCATATCAGCGGCAAAGACCTCGATGAGGATATTCTCAGAATTAACGGCATGAAACCAGGAGAACAACCATTGCCGTTCAAGCCACAAGCACGCGCCTGTCCACGTTGTAAGGAGATTAATGCGCCGAACGCGCTGTACTGTTGCCGTTGTGCCGAAATTGTTGATTCAAGTTTGGCTTTGAAGACGAAAATGGAGGACTTAGGTAAATCGGAACGCATCAAGAGTCCTTTCGCGGAATGGATGCAAGCCGATCCAGAACTGAAAGAATTACTCAAGAGGAAAGGTCATGAGTTCAAACAACGCATCAACGCCTGACCCTGTAGGCGACGGATTATTTTGGGCAGGCATCATAGTGTGCGTTGCAGCAATTGTATCTCGGCTCGCGACTGTTACTTGGCTTTTCTTTTTAGAATTCTGGCAAGTTTTCGCGCTCGGAGGCTCTACGTTACTGAGCACATTCTTTTTTGTTATTGCCGCTAAAAAACTGTGGTGGACATTAAGGGATAAACCTTTTTCTGCTGATGTTACCATCCAAGAAGTCGCCGATTGTCAAGGAGAGGATGATTTCATACAACCTGAAGACCCTTACCGACCAAAACGAGTTCCTCAAGAACTTACTAAAGAACAAAAAGAACTCATAAACCAGCGAGAAAAAGAAGCACTCGAACTCCAAGAAACGTTAAAGAAAGAACGCATCCTTCGAGAACAAGAACAAAGAAAACTATTACAGTTTCCAATCTACTATTTTGAGGACATGAATGACCACGACCGTTATTTTCTCCGCGAAAAAGGATACGAAGAAAAAGAATTTGTTTATTTCGGCAAAACACGCAGAGACAAATTTTTCATCAAAAAACAAAAAGGCTACGCACTCGAACACACATTCGTTCTCTACTCCTTACTTCAACTACTGCAAGACCGCGGCGTCATTGCACAAGTAGCCTCCGACAGCACCCTGCGTATCATCCACAACAACACCAAGTATGCCCTATGCGTCGTTACGCCTAATGACCACACACGCATAGAATACCTCCACACCACCGCCCAACGCATGTCCCGCTACGGACTGCACTGCTTCCTTACCACATCCTCAGCCTACCAGCGCTCCTTCACCCGCTACGCCATGACACTCACCCGTAACACCATCCACGCATGGATAGAGGAGAACTTCCCCCGTCCATCCCCCTCCCCCTATAATACAACCAAAATAACCCCCACCAAGCCGAGAAAGCCATGGACATAATGGAACACTTTAACGACGATACAAGCCGAGCCACACCGACCACAAAACACCAAATTCTTACCATGCAAGGCATATAAACACGCACGACAAGAAAAAACGAAAAATAGTCAGAACAAAACTTGACGAGAACCTTGATGTGCAAGACTACTTTATTTTAGGTTGATGCCCTGATACTTCTCCTAATCCCTGAATTTCGGGAAATTTTCGGTTCAGAAACTTCTCTTTCAAAAATTTGTTTACTTTCGGGTTACGTAAATCTTTGTAGTCTGTTGTGATAAATTTGGTGGGGTGACTATAGATGTCCATGTAATGAGTTGCGCAGGCAAAATTGTGTGAATCGTTTATGTTTTGTATGAAGTTACCAAGCTCTAGCTTAATATCTTGGTGATGCTCATCATACACTTGGGAAATTCTACTTTTGAGTAAATTTTTCTTGTTTTCATGTATCATTATTTTAACATCAGTTAAAAAATTCAATAGGTCATCAGCATTCCATTTACTTTTACGTTGAATAATGTTATAAATATATTTTTTGTCTTCTGGAGTGCATTCTTTTAAGACATCATCGGGTGAATATTCAAGCAATAATAATTGACACTTTTCAAGACGATTGCAAATATTTTTGCTAACATTTGGTATCTCGCGATTTGCCGTTAAACCGCTCAGTACATGAGTTTGATCAGAAAATCTTGAAACAAAAGAGGATGCGTGCTCTGCCCAATGATCAATTTCTGTTGCCTCGATGCCATAAGGCAGTTCATCAAAACTAAAAATGTAACCGATGGCAACGCCCGTATCCCAAAAAAAGTGTTGCATAATGAGTCAATTTGATATAATCAAACGTCGAAGTTCTGCTTTTTCTTTATTGTCAATCCTTACTTTTTTTTGTTGAGTGAAATGAGGTAGTTTTTCGTGTTCTTCCTTTAGTGCTGCCAACATATCTTCTAATTTATTTTTTGACAAAGCAATCTCACTCGCTAAACGTGTTTTAAGACGTTCCGGAGAAACATTATTGTGCAAATATAGTGGATTGCAGTTTTCAATATGGTGTAATATGTCTCCGATCCATTGTACCCCTCGATTAATCGGTTTACCTAGTTTAGCAAGTTCAAGTTGTGTTTGAGCGAATTCAATAAAACTGAGAATGAACCTGCTTGCTATCAAATACTCTTCTTTTTTCGGGAGTAATGCATTTAACTCTTTTAATTCTTGAACGAGTTGTTCGGAAATCTGAGAGCACTCACCTAAAGAAAGCATTACGAGATAAAGTTTATTTTTATACAAATTATATTGAAGTTTACGAACTTCGAGACCATGTGCAGTTAGAAATATCTTTGCTGCTTCTGCTATTTTTTCATTAATTTCTTTTTCCGGAAAATTTATTTTTAATCCGATGGCCTGCTGGATTATGTTTTGTGTGTTTGGAATGAATTCAAGATTGTCGGCATATCCCGCAACGATTTCTCCATACCGAAAATTGAAGGTCAGCACATTAGGTAATTCAAGACTCTTAACAACATAGACAACAATTTTTTGCAACTTCGTTGCTGATTTGCAAACCTCGGGAAATTTTGCTTTTATTGTACTTAAAATGCCCGTTATGTAAATGCGTTCTTCAGGTGTTAGGTCAATCTCAAAAGTTGATTTTAGACTGAATGTGGTAGCGGGAACACCACGATCAGATGGAGTCATGTTTAAATACACGAGAACGAAGTTTATTAATGTTACGGTGATACTTATCTAGTGTCTAGTGTAAAATAGTTCGGGTTTTGTTCTTCCTGACGAGCTATTTTTTCGTATCGCTTTTGAGGATAAACCTTATAAACTCCCCCGTAGTAACAGATTCGGGGGAATGTACTATGAGTGATATTGCAAGTTCCGTTAAATCCTATGAACGCCTTCTTGAACGCGTTCGTGCGTTACCACAACCAAGAGTATATCACAACGCAACACCAGTTCTAAACATGAATGGTGTTGATCTGACTGTGTGGGATGTTCTTACTGCAGCAGTCATCAGTAACTTAAACACCCTGCTTCTTGGCGAACGAGGAGAAGGCAAAACGCAACTCCAAAATGACCTTAAAAACTCTTATTTTGGTGGTAAAGTCACATATATTCGAATGAGAGATAGTTTACGCGTCAAAGACCTATTTGAAGTTTATAATATTGGTAAATTGCTAGAAGGAAAAGGAACCGTCCTTGAAGCGAAAGAAAAGACGCGTGCTATCAGTAACCCGATGACACTTATTGATGAAATTAACCGCGCGCACGAAAAAGTTCAAAACCAAGTCTTTGACATTTGCGATGGTTACATCATTTTTGATGGCCCGAACGGTCCGGAAAAAATCCAGCTTGGTGTGCCAATAGAAGGCAAGAATTATTTCCACGCAGTCGTCGCGTCTGCTAACATCGGCGCAGCAAGGTACACAGGCACAAGTCCAATTGACCCCGCGTTGCTTGACCGTTCACACCTTATCCTTAATGTGGATCAGTTTAGTCCAACCGCAATCGACCACTCCCTCATTTTGGCAGAAGCGACTTCACCAAAAGTCATCGAATACCAAAACAGCGACCACACCGCAGACATAATTGAAATCCATCGTGGAGTCAACGGAGTGAAATTATCGTTGGATGCAATGCTCGCTTTAGTATACGTTAAAAAAGGACTCAGCCATTGTCTCCATAAAGATAATCCATCGCATTCAAAAGAAAGCATCCTAAAAGTGATGCCCGCATTTTGTGAAGGATGCAATGAATTGGGAAAAGGATGCGGATATACTTTTCCAGCATCAGTGCGAACAATGAAAGCGACTGCACTCTTGGCACGAGGACTTAAAGTCGTCGCAGACTCAAAGTCTGACGAGATTCAAACGCTCCGCGTCCGTCACCAAGACGTACTTGAGGCATTCACATTAGTGGCACCCTATGCAGGCATGTTGGACTCCCAATGGGTTGATAAGGAATTCTTCGGCAATGACCAATATGCCATTAAGAAAATTTCTGAAACCATCGCAAAGGACATGAAAAGCCTCAGCCCGCGAATGAAAAAAGCATTTACGGACGCCCAGAAGGGCGAACTTACTAAAGATACAAAAGACTCGTTCACCAATCGTTGGGGTTGGTTCGGCGATGTACTTGCAGCATTCAACACTGCAGCAAAAAAAGCAGACAAGAATCTTATGAAGCTCACTTTGGAAGAACGGACACAATTACAGGAAAAATTCCCAATCCTGCGGTGGCTTGAGTAATGCCCGAACAGGAATTCTTCGGTGACGATTTAGCAGACCTCGTTCGTAAACGAGAAGCGGAAGCCTTGAAAGCAGCCGAACAGGCACGTCTCGAAACAGAACAACGTATCGCCGCGAAGACTGCTGAGGAGCTACAGGCTGCTGCAGATTTACGCATCGAACGCGGCCTTCGAATTGACGCCGAAAAAAAGCTCACCGGTGTTGAAAAGGCGCATGCGGAATTTGTCAATAGAATTATTGCGATGCCTATTGAGGGAACGGATAAAATATCCGAAACATTAAAAAAACTTACAGAATTGTCTGATTTCCGACTTATCAACCAATCATTTAATTCTATTCCAACGCTCGTGCAGAAAATGGAGTATGTCGGTCGCATAGTCTATGAACGGTTGGAATGCGGTGAAATCTTCTTGGGTCCTGCAAGCTCAACATTATTCTATAAACGTCTTGCCGAGATTGGCATGCCGTTACTCTGTCGTTATCTGCGATTGGACGGTGCAAATAAGACAACACATGAAGATTGTCTTATTGACAAGGAACCTATTTGGGCGTTGTGCCAAGGACGATACGACATTTGTAAAGTGTTCAATGACCGAATGACTCTCGTGGGTCAAGGTCTCCTTGTGCTTCCTCCAGGGGATGCCCCAGAAATACCACGTGATCCAAATCAAGAATGTCTTGTTGATCTTGAGGACTTGAATGATTGGTGGCGTCAAGAAGGGAAGTATGAATGATTCATATCGAATCTTTAGAGCGGAAACTGAACAGAATACGTAGAGAACAGGGTCTTATCGGTGGGCAGTTACATGTGACTGCACGCGAAAAGAAAGGAGAACGTATTGAAGCATATATTTCTTTGAAACACTTTAACATTGAATTTGGTTTAGATCCTAATCTTGACACGATCTGGGGAAAAGAAGCTAATATCAAAAACTATGCGCGTGAAACAGGATTGACGGATGTCGTCATTGATGTCTGCAAAAAAGTCATGCTGCATGAAATATGGCATTGGAAGAACGATGATATAGTGGGAGATATCGGTTGCCCAATGGATATCATTCATGCAGGTAAAATTCTTGACGCAACTTATCGTGCCTTGGAAGATAAGGGAATTTTCAAAAAATTAAAAGACGAAAACCAAAGGAAAGGACTTGCTTCTGAAATGCGTAATTTGTTTGAGGATGTAGTCGTTAACACTAATCTTTCGTTCACTCAGGAGTCCGATGGACTCGCCATAGTTTATTATGATGCTGGAATGGATAAAAAACAATACGGCAGCCCATTAGCGGAGGGGTTCTTCCGTCTTCAAATGAAAATCTGGGGATCGCCTAATGATTGTGAATTGCTCCAACGGTTCTACACCAAGAACGCGGAACAAGAGAAGAAAATAACGACTGTCGTGAACGCCGCTTTAGAAGACATGCTAATTGCAAAACAAAAATTACCAGAAATAATTTTAAAATTCCGAGACCCACCACAGTGGCCTAATATGGCCTATGAGCTAACAAAACACCTCGCCGATCTCATTGATGACCCTGAAGATGCTGCAAAAGGATTAGGCATTCCATCAATGGGTGGACACGGAAACAAAAATGGAAAATCTAGTCCTGGGGATAAACAAGAAGATGATGTGGAAGACTCAGGTAAAGGCCAACATCTCGCCCCACAGATAGCAGAATCACTCGATGGCGAAATTGGCCCTGAAGGAGAACGTAAAATTGTCCAGGCGTTTTACGGCGAGGGCATGGGTCCTCCGAGTTTCATGCCCATCAAAAAAGTTATGAAACTAGCATATGAACATTTTGCGCATAATGTGGTGATCCAAGCCAAAACATCAGACCCTGGTTTCAAAATGCCCATTGCCCCCATCCGACACGAACCATTCACCTTGCATGAACATGATGTTCAAGAGATTGATTTCACAAAAATCATTTTTGATCCTGAAAGCATATTTCCCAACCGTATGAATTTCCAAGTTCCGAATGACCATTATGACGTCGAAATCCCCTACACGAAGAAGCACGAGCGATTGCCTGACATAATGTTTCTTTTTGACTGTTCAGGTTCTATGAATGATAGTCCTGGCGAAATGTTCAAGGGTGCGGTTCCTTGGAGTGAAGACAGTAAATATCATTACACTTTACTTGGTGCATTCGGCGCCATCAAATGGCTCCGTTCGACACGACTTGCACCATACCTAAAAATAAATGTCGTACCATTCTCCAACACCACGCGTCCGAGTGGTTGGAAGGCATATGGTCAACTTGAAGATGCGCTTGACAAATTCTGGACACCTGAATTCGGCGGCACTGAAATAAATATGGATAAGTTGTCCCATGAACTCCACGTTCCTTCGGCAGTAATTCTCATGCTCAGTGATGGAGAAATAAACAATTGGTCCGTAATCAGAGACCAGTTCAGGAGCGTTACCTCAAAGCATCAACTTTCATTCATCCAAATAAAAGGAACAAGCCAGACAAAAAAAGATGCGGAAAACTGGGGCGTACAAACTTACACCGTCAATAAAAGCGCAGATCTCAATAATTTAATGATTGATCTTACGAAACAAGCATACATGAGGCACGCGAGTGGACTCTAACATTATTTATTTTACTGGTGTGCATGGCACGGGTAAATCAACACTCATCAATAGCATACTTGAGTACAATCCTTCTCTTGAGCTACGCCAGAAACAAGACATCTTAAAACATGACGATACGCACGAACGCAACATGCTACGTGCGGTTCGACATTATCAGCAAAGAATGGAAGATGAAAGTTATGCCCTGGCACATCCTGAAAAGATATTGCTTCGTGATCGTTCAATCCTAGATAACGATGGATATACCCGTGGATTCCATGCGCTTGGCTGGATGACTGATACTCAAAGTTCAGCCTTCAGAACGTTATTCGCAACTTTGTTTATTCCAAACCATGTTCCAAGAAACATCGTTTTCGTTGATCCTCCACTTGAGTTTATCATTGCCAATATTCATAAACGCTGGAAAGAAACAGGGATTAAGAAATGGAGAGAAGACGATTTTGAATATCTTGCCGCAGTACGCAAGGGGTGTAAAGAAGCATGCAGTGCCTATGAAGGCAACGTATTGCATCTCGAAGCGACTGAACCTCAAAAACGGAAAGAACAAGTCCTTGCTTGGATTGATAACAAAATTACGAAAATTCAGTCGACTTTATCATCAAAAAATGATTGACCGCCGATAAGTAATTTCTTTTTTTTCTCGGGTTCTTCTTTCTTAGTTTCTTTCTTTTGGGGCGTTTTAATTTTCTTATCAATAAGCCATTCAAATTTGGTTCGCGTTGAAGGTGCCCACGGAGCATACTTTTTGGAGAGTGAAAGAATATCTTGAACGATTGCGCGTTCGTCTTCAACTTTCCCCGCATTGATTATTCCTGGAATGTATCCTGCGTATTCTATCTCGAGTTGCACAAGAGGGTCATGGCGGTCTGCTGTGCATCTGCCAAGAACAATAGAGTATACGCGACCGTTTTCGCGCTCAATACAGAATTGCGTCAATTTTTCTTTAACGAACACCCCGCGGTACTTCACAGGGGTCGGCGTACAAACATCAATCAATGTATGCGTGAATTCTAATAATGAGTTCTCCTGACTGTGTTTATCCAATTTTAATATTTGTTTCAGCGCTTCTGATCTGCGAAGCACATACTCTTCCCCGACAATTCCGAAACTATACGGGTCGTTTTGACCTTTGGTCTTCAAATGTCCACCTTGCTCGTTTGTGATGATGATGAACCTTTCTTCTTCAGGCGTTCCATATACGTGTTGTTCACTTTTGCCTCCTTGTGGGCAAGATGAAACGAGAAAATCTTTCGTTGGAATAGAGAATTCTTTGACTGCTGCGACAAGATTACTAATATCATTTTCCGGTTCGAGCTTCATCTCGATTTCAATACCTTGCAGTTGCGGCATTGATGGTTTACTAAAATTCTGCGTTTTAAGTAAATACCAATGAAGTGACTTATCAACCCGTTCTGCTTCCCGATACGCGCTAAGCAAAGCGGTTTGTTGTTTTTCGGCTGACTTTGTCTTAAAGACTGCTGCAGCAAGTTCTGCTAAATCTGCGTCCGCCGCTCGTCGAGGAGGTTCATAATAATTACTGCCCATTGTTATCCCTGAATAGACGTAGCAAATAGGTGATTTAAATAACTTTCGACCATCTCATGCAGGAAAACACAATATGAACATCAAATAATAAAGCATAAATACAAGTACACTATTTCTAAAAATAGATTCTTGCACCAACAAGAATAAAGCGTTAATGCTTACGAAAAGGGTGCTTACTCAGGACTGAGGCTTACTTTTTCTTTCTCTGCGTCAACTTTCTCAATCGCACCATCAGCTTTTCCGCGTTTTTCTCGATGCGCGCTTCAGGGTTGCGTTTGATGTATTCGATGCCAATGATCGTCACTAAAAGTCCGGCAATCCCATCGTTAATCAAATCTTTCATCGTGTCGTAATTGTCGCGTTGTGCTCGAGTACCCGCCAACTCATCAAACGCGAACTCAGCAATCTCCCAGTAGGCCCCAACGGCCATCGTCGTCACGAAAATGAAGACGCCAATCATCTTGATCGTCACGTGGATCTTGCCCGCGACATAGAGCGAATAAACTCCCAGGAACGCGAGAATCGCAACCGTCGCTGAACCAATCAGATGGGTCATGACATCCCACCAGGAGTAATCCGAATACCAGCCGAACACAAGCCCGGCGACATGTAGGAAAACCGCGACAATGAGCAACACCTGGAATCCCCAAGGCAACGTTATGCGGTAGTTTCGTTTCGCGATTGCTGGGAGGAACGCCAACACAATCGCGACAAACACGGCGATCGCTTGAAGATAGGCTCCTTGCCAAATCGAGATGGGCAACAACGTCATCAACAACGTTTGCAATATCCAGGTGATGCTATTTCGAAGGTTCATGCGAGGAGTTTCTCCAAGTTTTTCTCAATCATAGGCTCAGGGAGGTTTTTCATGTATTTAACACCTAGTGTCGCAACGACCAACGCAGCAAGCGCGTCGGTGATGAGGTCAAAATTCGTATCCGCATTATCGGGCTGATTGTTCGTGCCGAGGAACCGGTCGCTGGCGAACTCAGCCATTTCCCAGATTGCGCCGACCGCGATCGCGGTGAAAAAAACGAACACGCCAATCAGGTTGACCGTCACATGAATCTTTCCGCCGCGGTACAATGCGAACGTCGCCAAGAATCCCAAAAGCGCGATCATCGCCGAGCCAAGGAAATGAAGCAGGATGTCCCACCAGGCGAACCGGTCATAAAACCCGAGCGTCCCACCGACGATGTGCAGGGTCATCACGGAAACAAGGAACAATTCCATTGTCCAAGGTAGGTGCTCGTGAGCGTTTCTTTTTATCATCGCAGGAACGAACGAAATGAGAATGGTCGTCACCGCAAGCAGCGCGTGGAGGTATTCTTTTTGCGCGCCGGCGATGCAAGCAAGAACCACCAATATGGACGTTAACGACCAGCTTATCAGCGTTCGAAGCTTCATCAGCGCCTCATCGCATCCACAGGATTTAAACGTGATGCTTGGACGGCCGGCAGCGTTCCGGCCAAACTGCCGATGACGAACGAAAACACGAGCGCGCCGACAATCAAGTACCAAGGAAACGCCGCTTGAATCAAGCCAGGACCGAGCACTTGGGTCGCAATAATCTGCACGCCGAGACTGAGCGCGGCCCCCAACACGATGCCAATCGCTCCGCCGACAAGCCCCAGGAATCCTGACTCGATTACGAACAGGAACAGGATATTCTTGTTGCTTGCTCCGACGGCCTTCATCAACCCAATCTCGCTCGTTCGCTCCAATACCGAAGTATACATCGTGTTCATGATGCCAATCCCGCCAACAAGCAAAGCTATTCCCGCAATGCCCGCAAGCACCGCAGTCACGATGTTCAGCACGGTCCCGAGCGTTTCCAACAATTGGCCTGATGTTTGCACGGTGAAGTCCTCGCGGTTCTTCTCAACATCCCGGAACTGGCGCAACGCGCGCGAAATGCGTTCTCCGACATCCTCGGGCTCCTGTCCCGGCAGGCTTTGCACTATGATCGCGCTCACTTCATCTTCGGCATCATACAAATCACGCATTGACTCCTCGGGCATCAACACTGTGTTGTCCACCTGCGGCTGGCCGGACTTTTCGAGGATGCCCACGAGCTCGAATGCGCGGTTGTTGATGGTCAAACGATCTCCCACCCGCAACGCCTGCTCGAACTGGTCGCCTTCCGCGTAATTGCTCCCGACAACAATACGGGCTTGATCCCCTTGCTGCAGCAACCGTCCGTGCGCCGCGCGCAGCCGGAACATCTCCTCAATCAGTTTTTGCCCGTCCTGATTCGCAGGCATGCTGCCAACAAACGTGAAATCAGTCAAATCGTTGAACTCGACCTCGGCAGATTTCAGTAACCGTTGGGCGGCAGTTTCAACTCCCGCAACCCGTTCAACCCGGTCAAAGTCGTCGGTCGTGAGCTTCGCAACGGTTCCTTGCCCGGGCGGCCCGAACGACAACGATTTCGCCTGAATGATGATGCGATCAGTTCCCAACGCGGAAAACTGCGCGCCAACGGCCGTCTTCAATCCCTGCCCTAAACTAATCAGAGAAACAATAGCCGCGATGCCGATAAAAATGCCGAGAATCGTGAGCCAGGCCCGCAAGCGCCGCTTGCTGAACGTCGCTATGGCTGACTTGACGTAGAACCGAATCATTCGTACCTCAACGCCTCAACGGGCGGAAGACGGGCAGCCTGATACGCGGGAAGGACACCTGACAACACACCAACGACGAACGCGAACACGAGAGCCCCAATGAGCAGATACGCCGGGAATATCGCGCGGATAAGCGGGCTGCCAAACGCGCTCGAAGCAATGACTTCAACGAGCTTGCTCAACCCCATGCCGATAACGATGCCAATCAATCCCCCGACAAGTCCTAATAAACCTGATTCAAACACGAACAGAAGCAAGACATTCTTGTTGCGGGCGCCGACGGCTTTCATCACGCCAATTTCGCTTGTCCTCTCCAACACCGCGGTGTACATCGTGTTCATGATTCCGATGGCGCCAACCAATAATGAGATGGATGCGATTCCGATCAGCACCGTTTGAATGATTCCAAAGATGGATGTGAACACGGCAAGGAGCTCTTCCGGAGATTGCACCTCGAAATCTTCCTTGCCCTCATCGACATCGTGGGCTTTTCGCAGCTCACGTTCCATACGTTCCTGCACGACGGAGATATCCTGGCCTTGCTCGATGCGCACGCCGATAAAGCTCGTCTCCTCGTTATCTAACTCGAATATCTCGCGCATGATTTCCTCATCAATCAACACGCCGCCATCCGTTCCCGGGTCGCCGATGCGCTTGAGAATGCCAACCACTTCAAACTCGCGGTCGTTCACGATGACCGTATCCCCTAACCGTACTTTTCTATCCAGAATTTCGGTTCGCGCAAAATCATTTCCGATGATGATTTTGCCATGCTCGCCGCCATCGAACCATTTACCTTGCTCCAATTCCCATGTGCCGATTTCGATCGCCAAATTGCGTTCTTTCGTGTCTTCGGGGATGCCTGAAACATACACGGGCACGTTTTCGTCGTCCAACGAAATCAAACCCGGCTTGAACACATAGGTTGTGGCTTCGTCAACGCCTGTTACGCGCGCAAGACGGTCCTTGTCGCTCACCGTCAATTGCGCAGCATTCGATTCAAACCCGCCGAACGTCCCTTTCGGCTGAACGAAAATCTTGTCGGCTCCAATCTTGCTGAACTGTTCCTGGATCGCGACCTGCAAGCCTTCGCTTAAACTAACCAACGCCACGACTGCAGCAATACCGACAAAAATCCCTATCATTGTCAGCCAAGAACGGAGTTTGCGATGCACCAAGCTGCGCATCGCGTATTTTGCAGAATTGAGCAACATCGTTATCGTTTCTTGCGGAACCTGCGGTAGGCCCACCAGGAGCCAACGCTGACTACAAGCAAGACCACCACGAGAATGCCGAAACTACCGCCGGAGGTTCCTAATTGCGCCGGGGTGTAGCGCGTAATCGACAAGGTCAACCCATTACTGTACTTCTTGTTGTTTCCGTCGCGGTACTCCATAACCAACGGGAGCTCAATGGAGTCATCCGCCTTGCGGGTTAACGCCAACTTGAATTCGGCCGTCTCATAATCGTCAGAATCAATTTTTCCGACATAGGCTTCGGGCGCACTGACAATCACGTACTCTTCCGTCGGATTCAGGCGAGCCGTTAGGAATTTGACATCGCTGACGCCGCGATTCACGAATCGAATGATGACTTCGCCCGTCGAAACGTCCGACGTGAGCTCGGTGCTGTCGACATAAACGCTAAGTTCAGGGTCGCTTCCGACAATTACTCCAACGATTTCATCCCGTGTCCTATTTGCGCCCGTAGGATCATAATAAAGAATGCT
Source organism: uncultured Methanosarcinales archaeon (assembly GCA_964550175.1). GTDB lineage: Archaea > Nanobdellota > Nanobdellia > Woesearchaeales > ARS49 > DSQK01. The sequence continues at coordinate 641,297 of CAZJXP010000001.1, forward strand.
CAACGGAATCTTGTACGGACGGTTCTCGGCGTCCGGATTCGTGATGAGCGTGAACGACAGCGTTTCCGATGCGCCCGGCGCAAGCGAATCAAGGGTCTTTTCTGTTCCTGATCCGAGGGGAGTGAACGGCAATTCTAACGTGCTAATGCCCGTCGTTGTCGTTACCTGCGTCAACAATCGCAATTGCGCCCGTATTGACCGCAAGGTCGTGTCGGCCTTGTTGCGCAACACCACATCGATGCGCATGGTCTCGCCCGGAGCGACAGTCTCGGGAACGGTCAGGACAGAATCAATCGCGAGCACGGCATCGATGCTCTTCACCTGCAACGTGACTTCCGCAATTTCGGGCGTGTCAGCCGCGTATCGTTGCAGCTCAATCCGCAATTGCGCCGGACCACTCGGAGCATCAGAAGCGACTCGGACGCGGAAATAGGCGACGGCAGACTGGCTCGGACCTAATTTGCCCAATGATTTCGTTGCTTCAGCGACACTGAAGATGTCTTGTTGAGGAATCGTGACAAACACATTTGTCGCATCGCTCGTTCCTCGGTTTTCAACGCGCAACCAGAGATCGACATAGTCGCCCGGCGTCGCCGGCGAAGGGTCAGAATTCACTTCAACAACATAGAGCGCAGGGTTTGTCCCTGACACTTGGCTGGATGAGTATTCTTGCGCGTATACTGCGGGTGCGAGGATGAGCAATAATAGCAGGATCGGGTATTTCATCAGTCACCTTTTGGAACGTTCTTCTTTAATAATCTGCCCATCACGCAAAACGCACATCCGGTCGGCGTGCTTCGCGAGAGCGGGGTCGTGCGTGACGATGATGAGCGTTTTTCCCTCTTCTTTATGGAGCTGTTCCAGCAATTTTAACACGAGTTCGCCCGAAGCGGTGTCCAGGTTTCCGGTCGGTTCGTCCGCGAGAATAATTTCGGGGTTGTTCGCCAATGCCCGCGCGATGCTCACACGCTGCTGCTGGCCGCCGGACAATTCGCTCGGGCGGTGATGCATTCGGTCAGCGAGCCCGACTTTCGTCAACAGCTCCTTTCCTCGGGCGTCGGCAACATCCTGCGGCGTATCTTGAAACATCAACGGCAGCGTGACGTTTTCGAGCGCCGTGAGCGTTCCGATGAGATTGAACCGTTGGAAGACAAACCCGATGCGTTTCCCGCGGATTTGGGCGAGGTCGCTTTCGTGCAAGTGCGCGATGTCCTGACCGTAAAGATAGATGTGCCCTTTTGTCGGAACGTCCAAGCAGCCAATCATGTTCATGCTCGTGCTTTTTCCCGAGCCAGAGGCCCCCATGATACTGACGAACTCCCCTTTGTGGATGTTCAGCTTCAGCCCACGCAACGCCGCAACCTGCACTTTTCCCATCTTATAGACCTTCCAGACGTCCTGGAGAGAGATGAGCACATTTTTTGCGGGTTTCACGCGTATTCAGATGCTTTTGCTTATAAAAACAATTCGGTGCGCAATCTTTTTAAACCAACCTCCACGGAACATGACCATGATCGATGAACGGGAAGAACGTGCTCGCGAACGCAACAAGCGCATTCTGAGCTGGGTTATTGTGTTCCTCATGGTGTCCAGCGTCGCGGGATTCTACTTTGGAAGCTCGGACACTACCAAGGTGAAGTACAACGGAATCACGTTCACTCCCACGTCGCAGGGAGTTTCGGCAAAGATTGATGGCGAACGGTACCTGTTCAATTTTCTGCCAGCGCAAGTCGAGGGCATAGCGGTCGATCCCTCGGTGGTTTCGCTTCTGAGCAGCCCATTGCTTTTCGTGACCTATGACCCTGCATCAAACTATAGCCAGTCCATGGCACAAGTACAGTACTACCTCTCAGACATTTTCACCGGCCGTTTCAACACGTATGTTTCGTTAGGGGTCTCCCAAAACGCGAGTTTTCCGTTCCCTATCGTCACTTGCGCAAATGCGACGGCTGCCGAGCCGACAATCCTGCTCGCGGAATCAAATTTTACGTCAGTCACTTTGGAGGGGTCATGCATCACGGCAACCGCGGCGTTCAATGAGGACGTTCTCCGCATCGCGGACAAGCTGGTGTATTTGCGTTTGGGCGTGATGAACCAATGAGCCTTGATCCATCCATTGACGGGGTGCTTCACGTGCCGAAACCATCAATGAAAGCGCCCGAAATCTCGCCCGAAAGCGAACCGAAATCAACGATTCTTTTTTGGGCAGTCGGCATCATCATTCTATTGATCGTCGGCATATTCCTTATACGCGCGTTTTATCATCCTGCCCCTCTCCGTGGCGAGATACAAACCTATCACGGATGGGAGTTTGAGAAAGTATTCGGGCTGTGGCAGACCATCTGGCAACAAGATGATGTTCAACTCATCCTGAACTTCCATTATCTTCCGCAGGAGAGCATGAACACAACCGTTCATGCGCAAAACTCCTGGAACGCAACTGCGTTCGATCGCGACAAAATAATCATTGCTTTCGACCCTTCCGTAGATGACCAAACCTACACTCAACTTGCCGCAACAGAAATTGCGTTCAAGCTTTCCGCGCTTGGTGTTAATGTGTCAACAGGATACACCAAAAATAGCACTGGCGATTTTCCTGACCGCCCGATTGTGAGCTGCAAAACCCCGAACACGAGCGTCATCATCCTTTCCCAGGCGTCGAACGGTACTGCGACGTTGTACTTGCAAGACACGTGCATGACGCTTACGGGCGAAAAAGAAGAGTTACTCCGTGCTACGGACCGTGTCCTGTACGCGTTCTACGGAATCGCGACCCTGCAATGAGCCACTATTTTAGCAAAACTCAGACGAGCCCGTTGAATAAGGAGCGCATCAGCGCAAAGTTACGCGGAAGAGAGTTCATTTTCGATACGGGCTCAGGGACATTCTCAAAAACAAAAGTCGACAACGGGACGACGCTGTTGGTCAACGAGGCGCAGATGCTTCCCGGACAAAAAATCCTGGATCTTGGCTGCGGGTATGGCGTTTTGGGAATCGCGATTAAAAAAACGTGTTCGCAATGCGTCGTCACGCTCACTGACATCAACGAGCGCGCCGTGAAGCTTGCGCAAGAGAACGCGAAGCTCAATCTCGTTGATGTCGAAGTGCTTTCGGGAGACCGGTACGACTCGGTCAAAGGACGAGTATTCGACGTTATCTTCCTGAACCCGCCCCAAACGGCCGGACGCGAGCTCTGCAATTCCATGATCGAACAAGCGTTCGACCATCTGGAAACCGACGGCTTTTTCTGGCTTGTGGCGAGGCACCAAATCGGCGGCAAGATGTTCGAGAAGAAGATGGAAGACGTGTTCGGAAACGTCGAGACCATCGCGCGCGAATCAGGATTCCGCGTTTATCGGTCGAAGAAAACGATCTAGAGTTCTTTCAATTCATTTCCCGTGAACGCGACCAGCCGTATTCCGCAGCCGATTTTCAATAACGCAGAAATGACTGCCATATGCTCCTTGCCGTTTCCTGAGATGAGATTCACTGCGACGTCGGCGAACAGCTTGCCGTCAAGCTCTTTCTTGATGTCTTCGATGAGCTCGGGCAACGGCTTGTTGTCGTCAATCTTGATGACAGTCGTGTTTTGCTTCATATTCTCGAATTTTTCGGCGAAAAACAGCGGCATGATGAGAAAGACGTGATCCCAAGACGGACTTTCAACAACCTTCATGACGGGAATCCACGAACCTTTTCCCGCGCCGAGGCACGCAACCAGCGATGTCATTGTTTATTCCGTCAGCGTCCAATATAATAAAATTCCTACTTTTTCCTGAATTGCTGCACGTAATCAGAACAGACCCCGAGGCAACCTGCGAACTGTTCGGGAGCGAGCTGATTCTGCTCCGGGAGAACGTTAATTCCCGCCGGGAACACGGTCTTCGAAGGGTAATACCAGGAAATCCCCCTTGATGTTATCGTGCAAAAGTCATTCTGGTGCCAGAAACAATGCATCCCTTTCCGCTTCATGAGCTCAAACGCCGCAGGGTTCTTCGCATGACGCCAGAGCTTAGGGTGGAGCAGGAATTCCTCGGTCACGGGATATTGCGGCGCATCATGTCCGAGCCACCAGGCGTCCCGGTCGAACCAGACATCGACTTCGCAATCGAACCCCTCGTGAATTGCGTTTAGCACGTACTCGGGCCGGTTCTCCAGTTCAGGCCTCGGACCAGCGAGATTTCCCCGATGCGAAATCAGCAGCAGCTCATTGTTCTTTCGAAGTAAATGCTTATCGAGGTCTTCCGGCGTGCCGAGACCAGTCATCTTATTTATGAAATAAGGGTGCACGCTCTTGCCGTTTTTGATGAGGTAATTGTACGTCGGCGCGACATAAAACTCGTTATTCACGCGGTCATTTTTGTCAATCATCGTTTTCGCGGCCGCGACAAAGTCCGCGCCCTTGCCGAAGTAATACATCCCGACTGTGGCGTGGTCGCTTATGACCTGCTTTTCGATGACCTTGTCGATCAGGCCTTCCGGAGTCAGCCCGGCATAGCTCCATTTCGGATGCCGCGCAAAAAAACACATAATCCCCCCGTCGCTTTTCTTTTCGATAAAGTGGCTGACGGATTCCCTCAAATCCTGCTCGCCCACGAGCTGATCGCTGTTGATGATGTACAATGGCTTTTCCGAGTTGATGTACGGCTCCGATTTCAGGACCGTGCACGCGGCTCCCTCCGTAATTCCGTCAATCTCGATAATCCTGAAATCCTTGATGAAATTTCGTTTACGCAACTCTTCCTGGAAATTCGTGCCATATTTTTCCAGGTGTTTCTTCTGGCAGATGAAAATATAGGTCGCCCCGGGAATGCCTATGTTGTCCACCACATGCAGAATCATCGGCTTTCCAAGAAGAGGAATGAACGGCTTCGGCTCAGGATAACCTGCCTGCGAAAAGCGCATTCCTGCTCCAGCCATAGGAATCACGATATTTATGTCCATACTCTCAATCAACCCCATATTGTTCTGCATTCGAGCAATATATGAATTTTTCGGTTAGTGCCATTAATAAGTGGCACTAACCAATACTTTTTTAAGCAATCCGTCTGAAAACCACATCATGGGGCAATCGACATTCACGCAGCTCAAGCTCGCGCTACCGCTCATCATTCTCCTGACGTTGCTGGCAAACTTTTATTTCGTGCTTGTGCCCGTGCTCGGCGAGGGCGCTACGCCGAAAATAAGCGGCCAAGCCAACAGCCATTTTCTGCTTTACGCCCAATCAGTCTCGGGATACGTCATGACCGATTCACTGACGCAGGACTATTGCTATGCCGAGCACCAAGAAGACATCCGTCCCCGCTTTCATCTGAGCTTTCTGTTTTACGGCCTTATCCAACGGGTGGTTCAGGATCCGTTTTGGACGCATGCCCTCGGCAATTTCCTGTTTGTCGGGCTCAGCATTCTGGTCGCTGTCTTTGCGTCAAGACTCATCTATGACATGATGGCGCCCGGGCTCATCCTCGGCGCGGCGATGTTCTTCAATTGGGACCCGCACAACATCCTCGTTAAGCTTCCCCTGTTCGCGCTGCGCGCGTTCACCGACATTTCTCACGGCACGTTCGGATTGAGTTCGTTCGCGGGCCAGCTGCTCATGAGCTCGAACCTTATCATTTCCCGCACGCCCATTGTGCTCTGCATCATCTTCTCGATATACCTTTTCGTCGCTTATGTCGCGAGCAAAAAGAAGCGCTCGCTGATTCTGCTCGCCGTTGTGCTGGCAATAAGCCTTGCCGTGCAAATCCACGGAGGGCTCATCATGAGCATGGCCCTCTTCCTCGTTTTCGGCTTCCTGTTCCTGCGTCGCGAAGTGAGCTTGGGACATATCGCGATTTTTGGAATGACATTCGGCGTATTCGCTTTGCCCTACTTACTCTTCATCAAAAAAGTATCGAGCGTTCCCCAGTTCGCCGATGTCCTGTATTGGGCGTTTGACGTGTATTTCGGACGGCAATTTGCCTTCCCTCCGCTCCTCGGATTCATCGCCATGCTGGCGTTTGTCTGCATAATTTGGTTCACGCAGAAAAACCGCGCGATCAAGTTTTTGGCCTGCGGCCTGCTCATCGCGTCATTGATCGGAACAAATCTCCAAGTCATTCTCGGAAGCAATCCCGTCGTGAACAATTGGTGGCAGATGGCCTACACCATTTTGGCCGCGCTCATGCTGTCCGGACTATTCCAATGGTTCAAAGACGCGAACTGGTCAAAGCTCGCATTGAACACAGTTCTGGTGTCTGTCGCATTGCTGCTTGCCGCGCAGGGGTTGGCAGTCTACGCGCAAGGGGGACAGGACTCGTATTTCACTTCCGACACGCACGATGTTTTTAGCTGGATGAAGAACACGATTCCGGCAGACGCCGTCGTGCTTGCGTCTCCCAAGCTCAGCCCGCTGGTGACCACCTACGCACTCAAGAAATCGTACCTTTGCCAGTATTACCAAACGACCGTCGGATTCGAGGAGAACGCCATCCGTTACCTTGACGCCGAATGGGCTTTCGGCGACGAAACCTCCTTCGCGGGCGCCACGCCGTACGTCAAGCTCGCCAACAAACCGGTGAATTGGAAAGTGTATCTCACCACCCACGCGTATTCGCCGGCGATAACGGCCGAGCGGGACAGCGCCAATACACAATATTCGGCACGTGCGGAGGCAGTTCTTCAGGGCTATTCCGGCGCACTGAATTATCGCGCCGATTACGCGCTACTTGAGTCGGGCAAAGACACGTTACGCGCGTGCATCGACTCGCACACCGTCTACGCAAACAACGCCTATGAAGTCAGAGTCATCGACAGCTTGGCGCGCTGCTAGACTTATCTGCCAAGAACTTTGTATTCTAACGCCCGTCTCACGATGTGAACCGAGTATTTCACGAGATTCCAAAATGACGGCGAAGACTTGTCCGCATGGTAATATCCCTTAATAGATATCTCGGAGAATTTACGGTTGATTTTGTAAATTGAGACAACGCTATCCATTGACCAACGGTAGTCGTTGAATGATTTCGAGAAGTTCACGTTTTTGATCAGCGCCAGATTGTATATGCGAAATCCAGTGTGTATCTCGCTCACGCCGAAATTGAACGCCCAATTGTTGATTGAGTTGAGGAAATTGTTACCGAACCGTTTAATGATGCCCATCTCAGCCGAGTGCGAGGTGTCAGTCATACGAGAACCGAACACTATGCTTGAACCAGAGTCTACGATTTTTTTGTGTATCTCAGGAATAGCCTCATACGGGTATTGCACATCTCCATCGTATTCCATGAGGAATCCATAGCCGTGAGCGAACGCATAGGCGAACGCCACTTTCTGCGACCCGCCATAGCCGAGATTTTTTTCGTTGCGCTGAATCTGGACGTAGGCGAGATTATTCTTCGCAATGATCTCCTTCACGATGTCGACCGACGCGTCTGCGCTGCAGTTATCGACGTAGATGACGTCAAAATCCATCGTTTCGTGCAGCTTCACGAGGTTCGTGATGGCGAGGCCAATCGTCTTCGCGACATTATATCCCGGAACGAAAATCAGCATTCGCGTCGAATTGTCTGACGGCTTTTTGTGATCCATCGGATGGGTTTTAGGGGCACTCATATTTATCACCTTTGACGCTGGGAATCTTCACCACGAGGGTCGTCGTTGGCTCCAACGCGTGGAAGTCAGTCGCTTCGCCGGGCTCGATGACAATAACGTCCCCGGTCTTGACGAGTTTCCCTTCCATGGTTGCTTTTCCGCTCACGATGATGGTGAATTCCTTTGCGATTTTGTGCATGTGCCTTGACGCATGCTCGCCTTTCTCGAACGTTTGCGTCGCGACCTCAAACTCCTTGGTTTTGTGCAGCGTGGGCTCAAAATCGCCGATGACCCAACCTTTCGTGAAGCTTTCTATGCGTTTAATCTGCATGCGGTTCGCCCGTATTTTTAGAAACTCCTGGAAAATGGAACAGCGATTCGTACTGCTTGATCTTTTCAGGGCTGTAAAAGCTGTGGTATTTTGACGTTGCTATCGGGTAGACTCCGAGGTTGAGATTTTCAAGCACGAGCTCATTAATCACGGGCGCGACATAGTACGCGCCGTTCACGTTCGCGTCTTTCTCGATGGATTTCATGGCGGCCTTCACGAAGCTGCTTCCTCGCTTGAAATAATAAAATCCTGCGATGGCGTTCTTGCTAATCGGACGTTTCTCCGCGGTCTCCACGATGCGCTGCTGCTCGTCAAGCCGCACATAGGACCATTTCGGGTGGAGCGATTCGAAGCTTATCACGCCGCAATCCAGGCTTCTCGCGCGAAATGAATCAAGGACGGTCTTTATTGGCTCGTCAAGGATCTGGTCGCCGTTCGCGATGATGAGCTCATCCTCATTGTTGATGTGGTCCATCGCGAGCAGGCAACTGCACGCCGCGCCCTGCGTGTGGTTGTGCAACACGAGAATTTGGCAATTTCCGTCGGTCGCGAGGCGAAGGATGTTTCCCAGATGGAATTTCGCGCTGTCCTCAGGGTCAATGACGAAAATGAATTTCTTCGGCTCAGGGATCGCGAGGAACGGCTCCAGCACGAGCTGGATCATGGGCTTTCCGCGAACTTCGGCAAGATGCTTGGAGAACTGATAAGATGAGTCCCCGAAAAATTGAGATTTTCCACCTAACGGTATCAGTATGTTAAGCATGGTCGATAAACGCCTTGATGTTGTGGTAATTCACGTCATTCACTGAATTGATCTTCATCACATGGGCTCCGCTCGCGATCGCGGCCTTAATCCCGTGGTCATTGTCTTCCAAGATGAGACATTCGTCCGGGCTCAGGCCCAAACGTCGTATCGCCGTGGAATAAATCTCCGGATCCGGCTTCGGCTTAGTGACATCCTGATTTGAGAGGAAAAATTCGAGATACTCAAGAAGCTTCGCCTTGTCGAGCATCAATTGTATGCTGTCGCGAATCGAATTCGAACAGACTACCTGTCGAAACCCCTCCTGCTTCAGCCTTGAAAGCGCGTACTGATGCAAAAATACCGGCTTGCATTTCGCATACACGATTTCTTTCGTGTACTGCTGTTTGAGAAGCGAGATGAATCCGTGCAACGTGGCAGGAAGCTTTCCCTCACGGGTCAGCATCTCAAGCTTGTTTTTGGTCGGAAGCCCGTCGTAAGTAACGAGATGGTCGTATCTATTGATTTCCATGCCGAAAAGGTGCAACGCGCGATTGAGCGCCTCGTAATGCCAATCTTTGGCCTCAATGAGCACCCCATCCATGTCGTACAAAATAGCCTTTATTTTCGCCATAACCCGGTTTTTCAGCCCCCGGAGCGATTGAATAAGCCGTCACTTTAAAAGATTTCGCCCTTTAGGACAATTAGATTTATATGCCATAACGACGTGAAAACGGACATGTTGGCGGTGGTTTTCTCTTCGGACAGCGTTGATGGCGTTTGCGCCGCCGCGTGCGTTATGCGCGGCCTCCGGCTGAAAGGAATTTCGGCGCGGTTCGGCGGGACAATTTCTGCAGATTCGCGCGAAGAAGATTTGCAGCAACTGGCCGAACAGGCCAATGTCGCGCTGTTCATCGCGGATTTCCAGCCTGAAATCATTCCGGATTTTTCCCGGTGGCTGCACCGACTGTCGAGCGGCTGTTCAATCATGTATTGGAGTTTCACGCAAACGGTCGCGCCAGAAACGTTGGCGCTGTTGAGCAGCATCGTCAAGCACGTCGATTACGCGGAAACGCGGGCCGGAAGCTTCCCGAAAGACAAATTGTGCTCGACGGAACTGGCGGCGTTCCGGTTCATCCCCGGGGACATGGTCGGCAAACAGCTCATTTCCGTCGCGCAGGACGTCAAATTCTGGCTCAGGCAAGACGAGCGCGCGACGAAATTGGCTGACTTGCTCGCATCGGGCTTCGAAAAGCGGAACATCGTCGAAGCATTATCCAAAGGGGTCGTTTGGGACGACCAGTTCGAGCGCGCGAGAAACGAGTACCTCGTCAAGAAAACGAAGGCGTACGAAGATTTGCTGAAACGGCTCACGATAAAATCATATCTTAACCACCGGTTCGGGTTCGCGCTCGCCCCTTCCCTGTTGAGCACAGCGGACGCGTGCCAATATATCCTCGACAAGCATGTCGGAGTGGACATTTCCGTCGCGCTATACAAAACCGGAAAAATCGCGTTCAGAAGCCGGGACGGAGTCAATCTGGATCTGGCGCAGATCGGCAAGCTCTTCGGAGGCGGCGGGCAGAAATTCGCCAGCGGCGGAATACTAAACCAGCCGATTTCCGCGGAGCATTGGGACGATGTGCTCGCCTCGCTTGACCGCGTGCTTAAACAGCACTTTCTCAGTTAATCGCGACGAGCTTGATCTCGAAATGCAGCGTCTTGCCGGCCAACGGATGGTTGAGGTCGAGCGTGACGATGTCCCCTGAGAGGTCGCCGATGCGGGCCATAAGCTGCTGCCCTGTCGGCGCGCGCATGGTGAGCATCATGCCGGTTTTCAGTTCGACGTCTTTCGGAAACTTGTCCTTCGGAACCTTTTGAACGAGCTTATCATGGTGTGGGCCGTAGGCTTGGTCCGCGTGAATCACGAGCTTCTTGGTTTCGCCGACCTTCATGCCCTCGACGCCTTTTTCAAAGCCAGGGATGACTTCGCCTTCGCCGAGCTTGAACGTGATGGGCTCCTTTCCGTTCGACGTGTCGAATTGCGTGCCGTCGTCCAACGTGCCCGTGTAATCGATCTTGACGGTATCGCCTGTCTTCGCGGCAGCAGCTTTATTTGCAGTTGTCATCATATCATCTCCAAACGTTTTCTCGTTTTCCATCATGCGTATTTAAAAATCTTATTGAAAGAAACGCTTTTAAACGGCAACATCGATGAATAACCATGTTATTCTCATTGAACGAGCTGCTTGACGTCATTCTCATGACCCTTGGAGTTGGGTTCATCTTCATGGATTCGTTCAAAGTACCCCGAGTCGTTTCGTTCGACTGGCGCGCGCTCGGATGGGCGTGCCTTGTCACGGCGCCGGCAGTCATCCTCCATGAACTCGGGCACAAATTCGTCGCAATCGGTTTCGGAGCCGATGCGACATTTCACGCGGCATACGTGTTTTTGGCAATAGGCATTTTTCTCAAAGTCATCCGCAGCCCGATCGTGTTCTTCGTTCCAGGATACGTCAGCATCCCAGCTACGCTTGCGACAGGCCCATTGGCGCTGATTGCGCTAGCCGGACCGGGAGTCAATGGAATCATCTACCTCATCGCGACGGGCGTGCTCATGCGGACGCAGCAGTTATCGCGACGAGCGCAGCTTCTTTGGATGTTCACGCGCAGAATCAACGGATTACTGTTCGTGTTCAATTTGTTGCCTCTTCCCGGATTCGACGGGCTCAAGGTCTTTTCGGCGTTTTTCTGACCAGAATTACCTAAAATTTAAATAGGGTCTGGTAGCGTCTCACCCATATGATGCTCTCGATAGTCATTCCGGTCTATAATGAAGAGGCAACCATAAAAAAACTCATCGATGCCGTGCGCAGCGTTGATTTGGCCCCAGTGAAAAAAGAAATAGTCATCGTAAACGATTGCTCGACCGACCGCACCGCGGAAATACTCAAAACAATCAAGCACAAGGACATCAAAATAATCACCCACCTCAAGAACGGCGGAAAAGGCGCGGCGTATTGGACCGGAGTCCAGCACGCCACAGGAGACATCATCACCGGACAAGATGCGGACCTGGAATACGATCCTCAGGACTTGAAGAAATTGCTTGAACCATTCATCCAAGGACGAACGAATGTGGTGTTTGGGTCGAGATTCAAGTCCAGCAAACTTTCCTTGTTTGACAAGAACACTCCCATGAAGCACCATTTGTTTGGCAATATGGCTCTCTCTTTGGCGACGACGCTCCTGTACGGCGCGAAAGTCACCGACATGGAAACCGGCTACAAACTCATCCGTGCGCCGCTCATCAAAAATCTGAGACTCAAAGCCCGGAGATTTGACATGGAGCCGGAAATAACCGCAAAACTGCTCAAGCGCGGCGAAAAAATAATCGAAATTCCCATTTCATATGATCCGCGAACCCATGCAGAGGGAAAGAAGATAAGCTGGAGAGACGGCCTGTGGGCAGCATGGATTTTGCTCAAATTCCGCCTGGTGGACTGATGAAGCTCGGCCTAGTGAACATCGAATCGAAGTCATTGTCCGTGCAGAAGAACAAGGACGTCAACTCAGGATACGGAACTACCAACCGTTACGGCAGCGACATCTTCTCGAACATCATCGGATTCGCGAAACGGAGCCGCGCGACAATTCCAGTCATAACGTTGGCGTACATCCAGGCCATCGCGAAGTCTAAAAACCATTCGGTCAAGTATTTCCACAAAGATATGCCTGATGAGCCATGCGACGTGTTCCTCGTCTACGGAAGCATCGTGGATTACAAAACCGAAAATAAAATCGCATCGGAGATAAAAAAGAAGTTTCCAACATCGAAAGTAGGCTTTTGCGGGCCGTTTCCGACGGCGATGCCGTCATTATTCAACAGCCACGATTTCCTTATCATGGGCGAACCGGAAAGCGTTTTCCTCTACCAAGACATCGCGCCCGAACAGTTCCAAGGAACGATAGTCGGGAAAGAATTCAACATCAATGATCTTCCCGCGCCCGATTTCGATGGCTGGCCCATCGAGAAATTCGGGTATTACCCGGGACTCAAGAAAAAGCCGTTCCTCACGCTCATCGCGAGCCGAGGGTGTCCGTTCTCCTGCGGGCATTACTGCACTTATGGAGCAACGCAAGGAACTCACCGGTATCGCGAACCGGCAAAAATCGCGGAAGACATCCGGACGCTCATCAAGAAATATGGCGTGAAATCAATCCAGTTCCGCGACCCAACTTTCGGATTGAACAGGCCGCAACTTTTGGGATTCATTGAGATGATGAAACGCGAACAATTCCCCATCGAATTCGGAATCGAGACGCGCATGGATCTTTTGACCGAAGCGCTGCTCGCAGACCTAAAAGCGGGCGGGCTCCGCAATCTCAACGTCGGCGTCGAGACCGTCAATCCCGATGTCGCCTCAATAAACAAGCGCGTGCTCGTGAAAAATGACCATCAAGAGAAGATCATCGGGTGGTGCAACGCAAACGGAGTCAACGTCTGCGCGTTCTACATCATAGGCTTGCCAGGAGACACCGAGGAAGGCGTATTGCGCACGATCGAGTACGCGAAGAAGCTCAACACGACCGTTGCACAGTTCTCCATCGCGACGCCGTTTCCGGGCACGAAGCATTTTGATGATTTGAAAAGCAAGGGATTGCTGTTGACTGAGGATTTTGAGGAATATACTCAATACACCCCTGTTTTCAAGCACGACACGCTCAGCGCAAAACAGATTGAGCGCCTCAAGTCGACAGCGTTTAGAAAATACTATTTCAGGCCAGCATACATCCTAAAACTCCTTAAATCACCATGAGACTGCTAATAACCGGCGGGACGGGATTTCTAGGCAGCGTGGTGGTCCGTCGTTTGGCAGAAAAATCTTCAAATAAGCTCGCGTTGCTCGTTCGAAACGAGACGCAGATGCGTCGCGGCATAACAACCGTGGTCGGCTCGCTCGAGGACGAGCAGTCATTGATGCGCGCGGTCAGAGGAGCTGACATGGTCGTGCATCTTGCCGCACTCATAAACGGAACTTCGGCGCAATTGGACGAAACGAACGTGCAAGGCACCCGAAAACTCATCGCGGCCTGCAAACAAGAAGGAGTCACGAAATTTATTTTCGTCAGCTCGTATCTCGCCGACGCCACGTTCGAAGGGCCGTACGCGAAAAGCAAACGCGAATCCGAGAAGCTCGTCATGGACTTCGGGCTTGACTGGGTTGTTCTGCGTCCGGCGATCATTTTTGGAACGGGGGCAGGACCGCTAGACCCATTGATTCGTTTCGTGAAACGCCATTGGGTCGTCCCCGTGCTGTCCGGCAAACTCCAGCCAGTCTCAACTGAGGATGTCGCTGAGGCATTGCGCAAAATAATCGAAAAGCCAAAGTTTGGAAAAAGATATGTCATTGCGGGAGACACGCCCATTTCATTTGAATCGCTTGCGCGGCTCATCGCGGACGAACTCAAGCTTTCCAGATGGTTCGTGAAGGTTCCTGCCGCGCTCATCCGATTGGCGGCAGCGTTCAAGCCATCTGCAATAACTATCGCAAACAATCTCAATGCAGCAATGTTTCTCTCAACAGAGCAATTGCGAAAAGACTATGCGTGGAAACCGAAACCATTTGAGCCGCAGTTCCGTGCGTCGCTGAGGAATCAGCCGTGAAATCCTGGCAGCTCATCGCCATCGTCATGGCCGTCAGCCTTATGTTGAATGTTGTCGCGCTTGACTGGGGGCTGCCTGCCGTTTGGGAAGGCGATCCTACTGTTCCGCTCGTGCTCGATATGGCCTCTCGCGGCACCTTGGAGCCGAAGACGTTCGCCAAACCGACCTTTCAGATTTATCTCGTCGGCGCTGCCTTGTTGCCCTATTTCGGTTATCTAAAGCTCACCGGCGCGCCGCTTGACAACGAAAGCCTGCTGTTTAACTCGCCTGACGTATTGGCGACGATGTATTTGATTGCGAGAACGCTCACCGCCATCTTCGGCGCGCTCACCGTAGGAATCGTGTTCCTTCTCGGAAAAAAGCTCGCGGGAGAGAAGGCGGGATTTTTCGGGGCGCTGCTTCTCGCGATAGCGCCCGGTTTCGTGACACTATCCCATTTTAGCGCGTTGGACGTGCCGATGGTGTTTTTGTCGACCCTATCATTAGCGCTTATCGTTTGGTCATTTGACGCGCCGGCAATGATTTACGCCGCAGCGTTTTTCGCCGGACTGGCGACCGCGACAAAATATCCGGCCGGGCTCTTGTTTGCAATCATCGCCGTCGCTTTGTTCATGCAAAAAAAGCAATTTCTCCGCCGCGCATCGCTTTCGGCAGTCACCAGCATTGTGGCGTTCATCATCGGCATGCCGTGGGTCATCCTGAGCCCGGTAAAATTCTTCAGCCAATTCCACCAGTTCTTGGCCGTGGGGGGGTATTACGGGATCGTCGGCGAGCTTGGGTTCATTCAACACGCATTCAACCTTTGGTACATCTTCGGGCCGGCATTAGCGCTGGTCATCATCGGGATTGCATACGCAATAATCTCGCGTGATGCGAGGACAAGAGTTTTGCTATTGTGGACCTCCTCGTTTTATTTGATATTCGGATTTTGGCATAACGCCCCTTTGAGGTTCATTTTGCCGATAGTCCCCATTTGCGCAGTATTCGCCGGCATCGCGTTTTCCCGGTTCAACAAATTGTCACGAATTGCTGCGGCGTTCGTGGCACTCCTGACGTTCTTGGCGACAATCGGAGCCCTTTCGCAGTTTGTCCAGGACTCGCGCAGTGATTCGCACGACTGGATTCTCGATTCCGTGCCGGCGAATTCGTCAATCTATGTGTTCGGATTTCCCGGCTACATTCCGGTGATTCCTGTGACAAGGGAGCAATTTGAGACCTTGCCCCATAAGGTGCCGTACACTGGCGCGACGCCAGGGGAAGAACCCTCATATGAGGTCACGTATGATATGTTGGCGACAAATTACTCGATTAGCGAGGACTTCCGGCAGAGGACCTTGTGCAAGATCGCGTCATCCGACTACATTGTCGCAACCGAATTTTATTACGGCCGATTTTCGGACACCCATGAGTTCGTGCAAGGAGTCTCGAGCGCGACGTCCTATCCCGAGCGCACCGCATTCTTCCAAGACCTTTTTGCGGGAAAATTAGGGTTTGTGGTCGTTAAGGAATTCAACCATAAGCCAATCTGGGATTCGCATCCACCGTTCGTTAACCCAGACATAATCATTTTGCGGAGCACGGGAAAAACCCAGTGTACTGACGGCATTAGCACAATTGATTGAGGCTATTGTCTCACCATAATCCTTAATAATCAGTTCCGCAAGTCCAAATCGTGCACACGAAATTCATAGTCGTAACCGGCGGAGTTCTTTCTGGGTTAGGCAAAGGTACCGCGACCGCGGCCATCGGGCGGCTTATCAAGGACGGCAAAAAAATCGTGACGGTGAAGTGCGACGGCTACCTCAACGTCGACCCGGGCACGATGAACCCCATCGAGCACGGCGAAGTTTTCGTGCTCAACGACGGCGGCGAAGTCGACATGGACTTCGGGCATTACGAACGCTTTCTCGACATCAACTGCAAGTTCTCTTGGAACCTCACATCTGGCAAAATTTTCAACTCAGTCATCACGAAAGAGCGCCGAGGGGAATTCCTCGGGAAAACAATCCAAATATTTCCGCATGTCATCAATGAAGTCCTCCTGTGGTGGGCGCGCATCATTGAGGAAGAAAAGCCGGACATTCTGATGATTGAAGTGGGCGGAACGGTTGGAGACATTGAAAATTCGTGGTACATCGAAGCCGCGCGTTTGCTCAAGAAGAGGTATGGCCCTGATTCGGTTTGTTATCTGCACCTTACTTATGTCCCATTCCTCGACAATGTCGGAGAACCGAAGACCAAGCCGGCCCAGCGCGACATCGCGCTGCTGCGCGAGAAAGGAATCACCCCCGATGCGATACTCTGCCGAAGCAAGATGGAACTTTCTGCAAAGCTCAAGGATAAGCTTGCGCTTCTTTGTGACCTTGAGCCGCATCAAGTCATCAGCGCGCGAGACGTCGACAACATCTACGAAATCCCCTTATTTTTCAAGCAAGAAGGACTGCTGCGGCTCATCCAAGACAAATTCAAGCTGCCCGCGACCGAGCATCTCGGCATCTGGGAAACGCTTGTCAACAACATACGAACCCCTCAACGTGAAGTAATTATAGCCATCTGCGGCAAATACACCGAGCTGCGCGACAGTTACGCGAGCATTATCGAGGCGCTCACGCACGCGGGCGCGCACTTGGCGGCAAAAGTATCGCTTCGATGGGTCGAAACGACGGACATTGAGGATGGAAAGCTCACCGCCGCGGCGGCATTGGCCGGAGCGGATGGCGTCTTAGTCCCGGGCGGATTCGGCGGGCGGGGTATCGAAGGGAAAATCCAAATTATCAAGCACGCGCGCGAAAATAACATCCCCTATCTTGGCATTTGCTACGGGCTGCAGCTCGCGGTCATTGAGTTCGCACGGCACGTCTGCAATCTGCCTGACGCGAACACCACGGAAGTCGACCCTGCAACCCCGCATCCCGTCATTGACATTCTTCCTGAACAGCGCGAAGTTTTTCTCAAGGGCGGAACGATGCGCTTGGGCGCGAGTAGAAATGATATCAATCCTGGCACGATTGCGCACGGGCTCTACCACGCAAACGAATGCTTTGAACGACATCGACACCGCTATGAAGTGAACCCCGAATACCATGCAAAGCTGAATGCGGCCGGATTGGTGTTCGGCGCGACCTCACAGCATGGGCGTATCGTTGAATTCATCGAGCTGAATGAACATCCGTTCTTTTTCGCAACTCAGGCACACAATGAGCTGACCAGCCGGCTTGAGCGCCCAAACCCGGCGTTTTCAGGCTTCGTGAAAGCGTGCTGCAAGCTTCCCCCAGTGGATTCTGTCGTCAGCAATAGCTTTATATAGCCGTCCTTGTGAGGCTCAACCATGGGATTTGTTGATTCAGCCAAGCGATTCTACGAGACAAAATACAAGGTGTTGCTGCTCATCACGTTGCTGCTCATCCCTGCCGCATTAGGCGTTTTGGCTTATAGCAAATTTACGACCGGCGATTACTTCCAAAAAGGGGTTTCGCTCAAAGGCGGCGACACGTACACGATCCCGATTGATCATGACGTTGATTTGGGCCAGTTGCAAGAAGCATTAGCAATCGCGCATCCCGAAGCTGATGTCACCGTTCGAGGCATCAGCGAATTCGGAAAACTTACGGCAGTCATTATAGAAGTCTCTGATTTGTCCGAAGCGGACGTCCTTAGTTCTCTCAAGGCACAGGGCATTCCGGTTGTTGACGGGGCGTACAGCAAAGAAAGTCTCGGCGCATCGCTTGGCGCGCAGTTCTACCGACAGACCATCGTCGCGCTCATCGCGGCATTCGTCATGATGGCGATCGTCGTTTTCATCACGTTCCGGCAAATCCTTCCCAGCGCGTATGTTGTATTGGCGGTTGTCGCCACCACCCTCGAAACACTCGCCGTCATTTCATTGCTTGGTGTGCACGTCAGCACCGCAGGCATTGCAGCATTCCTCATGCTTATTGGCTACTCGGTCGACACGGACATTCTGCTCACCAATCGAGCATTGCAACGAAAAGATGGCGCGTTGATGGCGCGAATTTACGGCGCAATGAAAACCGGCGTCACGATGACGCTCACGGCCTTGATTACCACACTCATCGCCTACATCTTCACTGATAGCGATGTAATCAAGCAGATTATGCTCATATTGACCATCGGGCTGCTGTTCGACCTTTTGAACACCTGGGTCCAAAATGCAGGTGTGCTCAGAATATATCTCGCGCGCAAGGAGAAACCCCATGAGTAAGTTCTCCCGAATCATATCCAACTGGCGTGTTATCACACTATTAATCGTTCTTGCGCTCGCGGTCATCGCGATAAGCCCGAATCCTTGGGCTGATGGCGTAGTCATCAAATCCGTCGAGAAAAATAGTTCGGCATCATTGGCCGGCATAACGAATCCGTCTGCATCAGCGCAACCGCTCGCGAAAGAACGCGTACTCGCGATTAACGGGCAAGAAATTCATTCAACCGCGGATTATTACTCATCGTTAGACAATCTCAAAATCAACCAAACGGTGCAGATCAAGACAACCGAACGAATCTATTCGGTGAAGGCGCTCGAGAACCGAACGGGAATCGGGCTGTCGGTCGATGACGCGCCGGTAACGAACCTCCACAAAGGACTCGATCTTCAAGGCGGCACCCGCGTGCTGCTCAAGCCTGCAGAACCGGTCAACGATGAAACGATGGGATTCCTTGTTGACAGTCTCACTCAGCGCTTGAACGTGTTCGGCCTCAGCGACCTTGTCGTGACGACGGTGAGCGGCGGGGCATTTTTCGGTGACACAACGAAATTGATACTGGTCGAAATCGCAGGGGCATCCGCTCAAGAAGTTTCTGATCTTGTTAAGCAGCAAGGTAAATTCGAGGCGCAAATCGCTAATGAGACCGTCTTCCGCGGCGGCAAAGACGTCACCTATGTCTGCCGCACAGCAGAATGTTCCGGCCTCGACCCTGAACGAGGGTGCGGGCAAGTGCAAGGCGGCTGGGCGTGCGCATTCAGATTCTCAATAGCCTTGAGTCCTGAAGCGGCGCAGCGACAGGCTGACGCGACCAAGAATCTCCCCATCATTGGCACCGGCAGCGACCGTTATTTGAGTGAACCGCTCAATCTGTATCTTGACGACGAGCTCGTGCGCTCGCTTAATATCGGCGCAAGCCTTCGAGGACAAGCAGTCACGGACATCCAAATCTCAGGCTCGGGCGCTGGCATAAGCCAGCAAGAAGCCTTAACAAACATGTTTACCGAAATGAAGACGCTTCAAACGGTGCTCATCACCGGTTCATTGCCGGTCAAATTGGAGCTCGTTAAGATTGACGCGATCTCTCCCGTGCTCGGCGAGGCATTCATCCGAAATGCATTATTGCTTGCGCTCCTTTCCGCGCTTGCGGTTGCAGTTGTGCTTTACATCGTCTACCGAAAATTGGGCATTGTCATTCCCATTATCTTCACGGCGGTCGCGGAAGTTACGATTGTGCTTGGCATTGCCGCACTCATCCGATGGAACCTTGATTTGGCGAGCATCGCCGGAATCATCATCGCGATCGGTACCGGCGTCAACGACCAAATTATTATCACTGACGAAGCGCTGCGCAAGGAGTCGTCCGGCGCGAACAGCATGAAAGAACGCATCAAGCGAGCGTTCTCGGTCGTGTTCGCGGCCTACTTCACGAACATGGTGGCGATGGTCGCGCTCTGGTTCTTCGGCGCGGGACTGTTGAAGGGCTTTGCCATTACAACGATTCTTGCAGTTACTGCAGGAGTCCTTGTCACGCGACCGGCCTACGCGGCAATCGTCAACATTCTCACCGAGGAATAGATGACAAGCGTCACGAAAACCTGGGCGTTGGCGCTCATGGTGTTCACGACGCTTCTAACGACGCTTGCGCAGTTCTTTTTGAAGACCGGCCTCGCTCTGCTGCCGAGCATATTCACCAACGTTTCCTTGCTCGCAGGGGTTCTATTGTACGTGCTCGGCGCGGCGCTGATGATATTCGCGTTCAAGGGCGGAGAAGTTTCCGTCCTTTACCCCATCATCGCCACCAGCTATGTCTGGGTTGCGCTTGTCTCGCACTTTTTTTTGCATGAACAAGTGCATATGTTCCGCTGGATTGGAATAGGAATAATCGTTCTAGGGATTATATTGGTGAGCAGTAGAAACACGTCCGAGGTGCCGCATGCTCGCGCTTAAGACGTTACTACTAGTCATTTTTGCGACAATCATCGGGTCATTCGGGCCCATTCTTTTGAAGCACGCGACCCTCAGGCTCGACCGGAACGCGCTTTCAAGCATCAAGCAGTTTTTGCGAGCCACCATCGGCAACTGGTATCTCGTGCTCGGCTTGGGCTTTTACGGCGTCAGTTTCATCATCTACCTGTTCGCGCTCAAGGGAGCAGATCTCTCAGTCGTGTATCCGTTGGTCGCATTGGCATATGTCTGGGTCAGCTTCCTGAGCGTTTGGTTTCTTGGCGAGCGCATGACATTGATGAAATGGCTCGGCATTGGCCTGCTGCTGGTCGGCGCGACCCTTGTCGGGCTCGGAAGCTAGATTTATATACGACAGTTCTGTCAATACGTTTATGCGCAAAGAGGTTTCATCGCTTGAGTTACGGCATCTTGTCTCCGAACTACAATCCATTGTCGGAAGTCGCATTGACAAAATCTACCAGCCCGACCCGAAAACCTTCGTGTTCGCGCTTCGCAAAACGGGTGAGAAGAAACTGTTGCGCATCGAAATCCCGAAGTTTTTCTATCTGACCTCCCATAAAGAGGAAATGCCGGACAAATTGACGGGCTTCTGCGGGTTTCTCAGAAAATACATTGAAGGACTTGAGGTCATCTCATTGAGTCAAGTGTCCAGCGAGCGCGTCGTGAAATTCGAGCTCGCGTCAAAAGAGGAACAGTTCCAGCTGTTCATCGAATTCTTCAGCAAAGGAAACATGATTATTTCTGATGCTGATGGAACTATATTGAATTGCCTCGAGCCGATGGTCTCGAAGGATAGGCTGGTGAAGCCCGGCGTCGCGTACGAGTTGCCCGAGCGCCCGTCCGTGTTTACCTTGACGTTTGACACGTTCTCAAAACTTCTGGATGGCGAAAACATCTCAACCGCGCTCGCGACCCAGCTCGGGCTGGGAGGACTCCTCGCGCAGGAGCTTTGCGCTTTAGCGGGCGTTTCGCCGAACGCGAAGCAGGCAACTGCCGACGAAGCAAAGAAACTGTTTGTCGCGTGGCAAAACCTTTTGACTCATAAGCTGACTCCGTTGCTCGTGCTCAACAAAGAGGTTCCCGAAGATGTGCTTGCATTCCCGATGCGGATGTTCGAGAAAAGCACGGTCGTTCCGCTGAAGTCGTTGAGCGAAGGGATTGATCGTTTGTTTACGGCGGCGTTCGTCGCGAAACCCGCGCCCGTCAAAGACTCACCCGCGACAAAGCTCGTTAAAATCATTTCCATGCAGGAAAGCAACGCCGTGCGATTGGAAAAAGACGCTGATGCCGAGCAGAAGAAAGGAGAATTCATCTACGAAAACTACCAAACCGTCAAAACGCTGCTTGACGAGCTGCAGTCGCAGATGAAACACCATTCGTTGCAGGAAATCCAGGAAAAGCTCAAAGGCCACAAGGTCGTGAAAGAAATTAATCCGAAAGAAGGAACGGTTACGGTTGAGTTCTAAACAGCATTCAACAAAAATAGCAATATGGAAGCAAACACGATGGTTGCGCCGAGATAAATACGCAGTCTTGGTTGTTCTTGATATTTAATCTTGCCAAAAATAAATGATAGTGGAATAATCATCGTGCCGATAACAGCAAACGTGCTTAATGGCAGTATGAAGAACAAATATGAGCCGACAAGAGTCACAATGATGTTTAAAATAAGAAAACGCACTGATTTTGGCTGACTGAAAAAATGCACAAAATTCTGTTTCGTACTCGTGCGGCTTAACAGAGGAACGAGCGCTAAAATAACGAACCCATATACTGCATAATCAACGACCAAACGGCCGATTAAAAATGTGCCATATTCAGAAACGAGCGTTGCCGAATAACGGTACAATAGTTGCTCTGCCGCGCCAAATAGCACCCCGATAAAAATCAGCAGCAATCCTTTTTCAATGCGAATTTTGCCAAGCTCGGATTTTGTTGGAAAAGTGATTATGAGTAGACCTAATGTCCCACAAACAAGTGCAATCCATTGAATAAATGAAAGGGATTCATGCAAAAATATGACTGCTCCTAATGATGTGAATAGTACTGATGAGCTTGCGATCGCGGTGCACGCTGAGAATGTGGATGATGTGTATCCTTTCATCCAAAAGTAAAACTTGATTAGCGCAGCGATTCCAACTGACACGAATGTCAGATAAAAAAACGGATTTTTTGGAAATGCAATGCCTACGGTTAAAGCAGCAATGATAGCGAGCACCGGATGCCCGAAGATGTTCGGAATAGCTCCGATAAACAGCGGGTGCACGTTTTTATTAGTCAAATCCTTTTGATACGTCGTGACCAATAGTTGTGCAGAATAAAATAATGCCGCGATGAGTTCGCCAATCATTGTAAAAAATAAGGTGGACAGCTTATCGGGGTTCCCGCGTATCGCAGTACAACCCAATACGGAAGCTGGTTTAACTGCCGTGTTCGAATGGGAACGGGTGAACCCAGCCCCTATGGCCGTCCATATGAGACTCCTGAGGGGCGCTTTATAAAGCTTTCTGATTTTAACGGTCCTGGGTCAGCACGGGCCAGATCCCTTTTGACAGGTCTTCGCCGGTAAGATAGGCACGGTAGGTAAGGAGGTATTTCAGCACGCCGCCGAGATATTTCGAGTGCGCGGTCTGCTGCATGGAATCAACGCAGTAATCGCGCCACAATCCGTTGCCAAGATAGAATTTTTTCTTCATGTCATCGAAGAGCTTGGCCAGCAGAGGAGCTAACTTGCGCGTCGGGTCGGCAATCATGAGAAACACAGCCATATCTCCTTCACCATCATCCTCAACCAAGTTCCAGGAGGGGTCTTCAAGCAGCGTTTCGGCAACGATTTCGGCAAGAAGCTCCGCTTTTTCTTGATAGGCTATTCCGAGAATCGGAGCGGCGTCAAGCAACAATCGTCCGTACGCCTGCGTTGCAATGAGCGAACGCGAACCGTTAACGCCATTCGCCATTCCGTTTTCACAGCCGTGCGTCTTTGGCAACGTTTCCAACAGTTGCTTGAGGATTTTCGCGTGCCGTTCGCCGCCGGGAGATTTCGTTGAGGCGACAAGCGCAAAGCCGAAGTTTGAATTCGTTTTCATGAGCGCTGACTTGGGCTCATCAGAAGGTTGTGTGCGGTCAGGGAATATTCCGTTTTCTTGGAACGTTTTTGTGCTTATCCAGGCATCCAGACATTTTCTTCCCGCCGCAATCAAATCAGCTCGTCCCGCGCGTTGCCCAATCAAAATCAGTTTTTCCGCAATCGACCCGTTTGACGAAGCGTTTGCGAAAAACGGTCGCTCCAACGTCGGCTTCAACGGCGAAAATCCTTCCGGAAGCGGAATGTGCAAGAACGGAACTCGCACGGATGAAATGAATCCGGCCTTATCTTGCATGATATTTTTTATGCGTTCTGCCATCGCGGTACCTTCTTGGAGGAAAAAATCGTCGTTCAGCACGACCGCACAGCCATACAGCCCGTGCAGGAAATCATCCATATTCCGCGCTTCCAGCAGGGGCGGCAATGGCAAACGATGCTTCGTGAACGGAAACCCGTCGAGAAATCGGGCTTTCCACAGCAAGTACTGTTTTTTCGCGAACTCACTCTGCCCGGCAGCGGCAATAAAGAGAGTATGGTCGCCGAAATCGTCCGGCTTGTACAATTCGTACCATTTCTTTTGCGGTATGAGAAAGATTTTCCTGATAAGCCCGTTCTTTCCTGGAGCTTCTTCCGTCAACTGCCGGGCCGTCGCATCAATGAGCTCAGTCAGTTCATTTTTCATACGGCAGATAAAACTTGATCGGCTCTCGAGGAGGCTTCGGCATCACGTTTTTTGCCATACCCAACGCGATGAACGAAACGGGAATGAGGTTCTTCGGCAGCTTCGTCGCGTCCCTGAACTGCTTGTGGCGGTAGGCGCCGGCATTTTTCAATGAGAAGTTGCACCAGCACGTGGCGAGTCCGATTGCGGTTGCCGCGTTCGCGAGATTCATCAATGCGCCGCCGCAATCAAGATACGGAGTCATCTTCGCATCAGTTCCCATGTAGGCTCCCTTATCGAAACAGCAAGCGATGATGTACGGGAAATTTTTCAGAAAGCTTTGACGCTTGATTTTCGCGATGGTTTCGCGCATTTCGGGCGTGTCGAAAATAATGAATCGCCAACCTTGCTTGTTGCAGGATGAGGGGGCTTCGATGGCTGACTGAATCAATCGGTAGATGATCTTCTTGTCAAACATGTCCGGTTTGACGTCGCGGGTCGTGGTGCGGTCATGGAATACCGATTCCACTTGCTCAAGACGCTTGAAATCAGGAACCCAGGGCTTTGCTTCGGTGGATTGCGCCAAATAATTGTCCTTTAGCAATGCCTCGGCCCAGGTGAACATCGCATGCTCCTGCATGTTACGTTTGCGTCCTTCCTCAATCAACGCACCAAGATAGGACCTCATACTGTCCACGTCCGCGGCTTTTTTCCCGGGATGGTAGAACGCATGAGCGACGCCCGAAATTTCGGCAAGAATCTTCGCATCGGGCACAATTTTCAGAAGGTACCTTCGTTTCGCTTGGTAGACGGGACCATTCTTGTTGGCAACGCCGAAATAATCAAATCCCCTCGTCATCGATGTCAATACATAATATTTACACAAATCGACGACCTTGGCCATGGTTTCTTGGCGTTTTTGCCGTTTTATAAACGTTTCGAGGGTTTTCTCGCGTGAAAAATCGTGCCGGCAAGCCCGATCAGCGTCGCGGCGAAAAGCGTCACCATGTGCTGCGTGAATCCCGCGGCTATTGATTGGTCAAGCGTGATTCCGACGCTCACCAACGTCAGCGTCCAGAAGGTTTCGGTTGTTCCGAGCCCTATGAGCCCTTGCACCGGGATGGCACTGAGCAGAGCGCTCATGGCCGCGGCAAGCACGACATGGGCAAAGGTAATCGGAATTCCGATGCCGACAAAAACCGAATAATTGATGATAAACTGAATGAGCCAGATGGCTACGCCGCAGGCAGTTGCGGCCAACACGAGTTGCGGTGACTTCAGCACATGAAAACTGTCGAACATTTCGCGCGATTTTGCCAATAGCCAGTTACCGAACCGTGTTTTTTGCGCATGCACTCCCGTCATGACCCATTCAACGAGTCGCTGAACTGACGTTCTGAAAAATAACAGGCCCGCAACCACAACCACGGCGGCAATCGATAGAGCAATAATCGGCAACCGGTAAGAGAGAAGCGCCGCAGGAAGCGGGACCAGGATGACGGCAACGCAAAAGAGCGTCACAATGCCGAACAGATCGAATATCCTTGATAATCCCCAGGCTCCGATGCCGGCTCCGACCTTCAAGCCGTCTCGCTTCAGAAGATACGGGTAGCTTATCTCTCCGGTTCGCGCGGGCAGGAGATTCACCAACGCCATATGTATTGCAGTTATGTGCGCGACACGCATGAACGGCAATCCGCGTCCAATCAGCAGCCACGATCGAAGCGCACGTATCCCGTTAATGAGGACATAGCCGAGCAAAGCGAACAGCAGCGTGCCAATCGGCAATGACCGTAACGTGTCAACGAGCTGCGTCGCATCGACTTTACCGAGCAGGAACCAAACAAGCACAACCGTCACGATGACAGAAATCAGCACGGGGGCAACTCGCTTCATCCTGCTGCTTCATTTTCGCGCTCTTTTAAATGTTATGGCGTCCATAACCTTTTTAAATCAAGTTCGGGGGATATGGATATGCCGCAGAATCGCACCTATGCCCGACGCATGATTCATGGCTCGACCATTCTGTTTGTTTCATCAATATTTTCGGCCGGACTCGCCTACCTTATTCGTGTGCTCTACGCGCGCAATCTCTCGCCCGAATCGTATGGTCTCTTTTATGCCGTATTCGCGTTCGTCAGCCTTTTTGTCGGGTTCAAGGCGCTCGGAACGAACGCTGCCGCGACAAAATACATTGCGGAGTTCAACGCAAAAGGGGACAATCAGAGCATCAAGAACACCCTGCTGTATTTCACCGGCCTGCAACTCGTCGTTTTCGGCATCATCACGTTTGTGCTTTGGTTCTTGTCGGATTTCTTGGCCGAAGTGTATTTCAAAAACCCGCTTGCGAGCACCATGCTCGTACTTATTGTCCTGGCGTTCCTCTTGCAGACCATTGACAGCATGTTTACCGCGCTTTATCACGGCATGCAAAAAATGGGATGGTATTCCGCCATTGACATCATCGGCAACCTGTTCGCGCTCATTGCCTCATTGGTGCTGTTTTCATTCGGCGTCGGCGTGATGACTCCGGCTTACGCGCTTCTCGCGACGTTCATCCTCACGCCCATTCTTTTCATGGTGTTCATGAACCGTTCTTTCCCGGCTTGGAAGACGACCAAACTCACGTGGGAGCCCGCATTGTTCAAGCGTTTGCTGCTCTTCGGCACCCCCATGGTCGGAGCCATGGTCGGCACGTCCATCCTCGGCTACGTTGACACGATTGCGCTCACGGCGTTGCGAAGCCTCCAGGAAGTTGGATTCTATAATGTCGCGCTGCCGCTCGTTGCATTGCTGAAATTCATCGTAAAACCTATTTCGGTCATCATTATACCCATGTCGTCAGAAATGCATGCGCTGCAGCATGGAGGCATGGTATCAGGCATTCGCAAAATCTATCAGGTGCTGGTCATGGTCATGCTGCCGTTCACGTTGGCATTAGCAATCTTCTCCGAGACGCTTATCACATTCTTTTTCGGAACCGCCTATGCTCCCGGGGCAGTTGCCCTCAAAATATTGTGCATTGGAGCCATCCCGGCAGCTCTCGCGTTGATTACAAGCAACATGTTGGTCGGAATTGGGAAGCCCGGCAAAGGCATGATTGTCGTTCTCTTGGGCGCGACCGTGAGCACGTTGGTGAATTTCAGCATTGTTCCATTACTGGGCATGCGCGGCGCGGCGATAGCGAACGTTACCGGCAGCATCGTAATGCTTGCCTATTCCGTCATGGTGGTCAAGTCTGCCGTCGGAAGCAGCATCCCCTGGCTGAGTTGGACCAAAACGTTAGTCGCAGGCATCGGGTTCGCCGTTGTGGCCATGCTGACCCGCGGATTCCTGCCTTTGCCTTCTGTTGTTGAAGCGGTCGTGTTGAGCGCGATTGCGACGGTCGTTTATGGAGGGTTGTTATTGCTTTTCCGAGTCGTTACCATCACCGAATTGCGCGGGCTTATCGCTCAGGCACGATAGTCTTAAGAAAATCAATCATCTTCTTGGCAACCGCAGACCATTCGAACTTTTCGCTCGATGAACGCGCGTTCTTTCCAAGTTTATTTTGCAATGTCTTGTCCGACAGCACGCGGTCAACCGCAGCAACAAGCGCAACAGGATTAAATTGCGGAATGATCAACGCAGAGTCCTCATTGCGAACATATTCACTAATCCCGGCAATATCTGAGACTATGATTGGAAGCCCGCTTGCCATCGCCTCGAGCACGGCGTTCGGAAACCCCTCGTTGAACACCGTTGGGAACACGAACACGTCTGCCGCGTTGAAGTAGTGGTGCACTTGGTCGTGCGGGACGTAGCCAAGATGCATTACTTTCTTCGCATCGGATTCAGAAAGATTCATGGAGTACGTTTCGCCACCCAAAATGGCGAATCGGGCCGTCGGGTGCTTTTCAAAAATGGCCGGCAGCGCGCGTTCGAGAATGGGACCTCCTTTGACGATGGAGAACCCGCCCGTGAATAGCAATAATGGTCCCGTGACGCCTAATTTTTTCTTTAATTCCGCGTTCTTACGGGGCGCAAATCGTTTGGTGTCAATTCCAGTGCACGGAACCATCGCAGGGGCAGTTGTGCCGTATGCGTTTCTGAATCCATCAACGAGCGCCTTTGATTGGCAAAACAATGCGTTTGTCGAAGTCGCGATTTGCCGTTCAAGTCTTTTTTGCAGGAAAAAATCGAGCCGGATGGCAATCCTCTTGAAAAAACCGCTCGGAATCCAATTCTCTCGCCATAACCGTTCCCACATGGTAAGCTCCCATTCGATTGGTCCGCTCGCGCTTCTGAACACGAATTTATTTCCGATGCCGGCAAGTGCGGCGTACGAAATACCAAAAATGATGTCTGGATGCGGGATTGTCCCGTCACGTAATTTTGATGTTATCAAACGCGCAAACCTCGGGTAGTCGCGTATGCGCCGCATGAGCTTGACAGAACGCATCGGAAACCTGAGAAAGCGAACGCCTTGAATTGTTTCATCCGCACGCTCGCCCGGGTTGAGCGTCGTTGCGATGATGACCTCGTGGCCTTGCAAGACCGCTTCTTGACTGAATTGCTGGATGAAACTGATGATTCCGCCGCCGCCTTCGCGCACATTCGGAAACGGGATAAGGATTCGCATACTCCCTCGTTCAGAAAATACTATTTAAACCTTCGGAGCGTACGGTTTTCCGATACACTCGGCGAACCAGATTGCCATGCGCTTCAATCCCGCTTTGAGCTCGACTGACGGCACATAGCCCAAGTGGTTCTTGATCTTGGTAAGATCAGGGCATCGTCGCTGCGGCTCATCTTGAGGGTATTGCGCCGGATATTCCGCGAGCACGGCCTTGATGCGGTTGTCGAACACCTGGTCGACAATCAACGTCGCAAGGTCGTTCATGTTCGTTTCGCCCGTATCGTTGCCGACATTGTAGACTTCGCCATTCCGGTTTGAGAGCAGGATTTTCATGAATCCGATGATGGAGTCGCTGATGTAGCAGAACGTCCGCGTCTGGTTGCCGCCGCCGTACACGTGGAGATCCTGGCCGTTGAACCCCTTGCTAAAGAACGACGGAACGGCGCGATGGTCCGCCGGTGACATTCCAGGACCGTAGACGTTGAACGGACGCACGATCTTGACCGGAACTTGGTAAACCTGATGATAAGTTACGCATAGTGTTTCGCCGAGGCGCTTCGACTCGTCGTAGCAGGCGCGCGGCCCGATGCTCGACACGTGTCCGCGGTAGGTCTCAGGCGTCGGAATGTTCTTCGGGTCGGGATCGCCGTAGATTTCGCTCGAGCTGAAGTAGAGCAAGCTCTTGATGCGTTTCTCGCGCGAGAACTCAAGGATGTTCTTGACACCGACGGTCGTTCCGTCAATCGTTTCGATCGGGAATCGCTTGTAGTAAATCGGTGACGCCACGCCGGCCGCGCTGACAACGTAGTCAACCGGTTCGTGGATGCGCATCGGCACGCAAACGTCATGCATCTTGAACGTGATGTTCGGGTCGTCGATTTCTTTGACCATGTTTTTTTTCTTCGCGATGAGGAAATTATCGACTGAGATAACCTTGCAGGGCTGGTCAAGGATGTGCTTGTTCAGGAATTCCATCGCGGCCACAAAGTAGCTTCCCAGGATGCCCGAGCCGCCCGTGATAAGCAGCGACCGCCCTTCCAATTCCTTGACGGACGAGCCAAGCCCGTACGCGATGCGGTACATGTCCTGGTCGACGATTCCGCTCAATACGACCGGTTTCGGAACGGGGATGATGAAATTCTTGATGTGCGGATACTTGTCCATGATGTTGCGCGCGTAGTTCCACGCGAGGATGAGCACGTAGTCCGGAGGCTGCGAAACCATCATTTCAGGGCCAACAACAGGAATTCTTGTTCCGGGAGTGTACAGTCCCTGCTTCCATGCACTGTCGTCAACAATATAGTCAAGAAGCGCAGGAGTGATGCCGAAATAGTTCATCAGCGTGTTTGATTTCGCCGCCGCGCCATAACCAACGATTCGCTTGCCTTGCGCTTTCAAATCGGTGAGAATCTTCAGCAGCGCCTGCTTGTTCTGGTCAATCTTTTTTGCGTATTCGAGGAACGTTGACGCTCGGTCAAGGTTCAATCGAGTTTCATCCAGCATGATTTGTGCGACTGACGGGTCTATCGCGCGTTTGCCGGCGTCCTTCTGCACGAACACGCGCAGCGAGCCGCCATGCGTGTCGTTCTTCTCAATATGGAACACGTTCATTCCACGGCGTCGGAACAAGTCAATGAATGAGCGCGCTGAAAAGTAGGACAGGTGCTCGTGATACACGGTGTCAAACAGATTCTTCTCGAGCAAGTCGCCGAGGTAGTAGGACTCAATAACGAAGACACCATCATCGGCGAGCAATTCTTTCACGCTCGAGATAAGCGTGTCCAAGTCATCGATGTGGGTGAACACGCTCGTTGCGGTGGCTAACTTCGCGTTGCCGTGCTCATTCACTATCTTTTTCGCGACTTCAGGATTGAAAAATGCCGGGATGGTCGGAATGCCGCTCTTTGTTGCTAATTCTGCTATTTTCGTCGCGGGGTCGATGCCCATAACCCTCATTCCTTGTTCTTTGAACGGGCGTAGGAGAATGCCGTCATTGCTTCCGATGTCAACGACGAGCGAGTCTTTCGCTAACGCGAGCTTTTGGATCGCGTGCGTCGCAAGTTGCTGGAAATGTTTTACGAATGACGGTGAAGTTGAAGAAACGTAAACATAGTTTTTGTATAACACTTCGGGCGAGATGATGTCGATGAGCTGCATGAACCCACAGTCGATGCAAAAATAGACTTCCAGCGGAAACGATTTTTCGGGCAACGCAAGCTCTTCTTTTTTCAAGAATGCGTTTGCCGGAGGGGTTGAGCCCAGAGAAAGCACCTTTTGTAAGTCATGCCCTTTGCAATTGCGGCAATATTTGTTCTGGGTGAGTTCCGGTTGCATTTTCAGTACGCCTTTCGGGTAGTATTTTCTGTAATTTTTTGCCCGTCTTACCCTATATAAGGGTTATGGTGCTGAAGTCACTAATTTAGGCTCTTTTGTGGTCGAGAATCTCTATGTAGCAGGATGTAAGATTATTGGCGATTTGCGGGGGAGAAAACTCGCGCAAAATTTTCGTTTTGCAAGCAACACCCATCGTGTGGGCGAGTCTCGTATTATCAAGGATTTCACTTATTTTCGTTGTGAGTTCGTTGTCATCCGTCAAACTCACCAAGAACCCGTTTTTTCCGTGTTCGATGATGTCCGGGTTGCCGCCGCTGTTTGTCGCTATGATTGGCACACCGTACGAGCAGGCTTCCAACAGCATCCGGCCAAGGCTTTCATAGAATGAGCCTACCATCAGGACAATGTCCGCAATGGAATAGAATTCGCCGACCTTATCATTTTCGACAAAACCCGTGAAATGCACGCGGTCGGATACTTTGCGCTCTTGCGCAAGCGCTTTGAGTGCGTCAACATGATCTCCGCGACCGACAATCACCAAATGGGTTTTCTTGAGGTTAGACAATACATTAATGATGCGCTGCACCCCCTTGCTTTCAGTTATGCGGCCGACAAATAAAAGCAATTTGTCGCCTTTTGGAATTCCGAGTTCCTCTTTTTGAGCCGTTATTTTTTGAGCGGAAGATCTCTCGTGCACATCGATGGGGTTATGCACGATACGCAATCGGTTGTAGCCAAGAGCTTGCAGTCGTTGCTGGATGTCCTTGCTCACGGGCAGCAAGAGGTTTGCTTGTCTCGCCGCTTTCGTAAACACGTGCATGTGCAGATAACTGTACATCCAGTACACGAATGCCTGGACTTTGTTCAGTGGACTGCCTTTGCCCCACATGAGCATCGTTTCGCGGAATCTTTGCCAGCCATGGCAGCCGAAGCAGTTCTCGCCACGAGAGTCGTTGCCCTGCATTGTGAAACAGAACAGGTTTGGACCATTGATGGTCGCGACGAACGGGATGCCCGTCGTGCGCGAAACAGCCGCGATGCTCGGCACGCTTTCGCCGTTCAATGCGTGAATGACGTCCGGACGAAATTCTTTGAGAAAGTTCAGCGTCTGGAGTTTCATTTCCCGATACATCCATTCGAGATTCGAAAATCGCGGGAAGTATTTTAGCACACGGATAGGGAGTTTGGTGATCCGCACATTGTCAAGCGTGACGTCCGTCCGTTTTTCGCTTGTCGAGAACGTCAGCACGCGCACGTCGTGCTTCGCTTTCACGAGCGCCTGCGCGATATGATGCGCGCTGATCTGCCCGCCGCCGATTACCTCAGGATAGTACCGCCGAGAAACGATAAGAATCTTCATTTGAGGGCTTTCTTCAGCGAGGCCTTGACTTGCGCGACGGTTATCTTTCCCATGCGGCGGATGCCTTCCTCAACATCATTGCCGGAAAGCGCGGGATTCTCTTTGTAGACAGGACCTTCGATTCTGATGGAGCCGCCCGGACCGCGCGGTTCGCTGTTCGACGCGACGCCGATGCCGTGGATCATCGCGGACGGCGTTCCGACTGCGCTTGCGAGGTGCATGATGCCTGAGCTGTTGCCCAACGCGAGCTTGCAGCGCTGCAAAAGCGCGGAAACATTTTCGATGTGTTCGCCTAGGACTCGGATGGCTCTTCCTTCTGCGGCCGCAGCGACGATATCATTGATAGGTTTCTCTTCTTGCGTGCCGAACAACAGAATTTTTGCGTTGTAGTCCTTGACGAGCCAAGCGGCGACTTCGGCATAACGATCCGCGGGCCACTGCTTGTTGATCCACTTTGCGCCGGCTTGGAACGCGATGAGCAAATCAGTTTTCTTCACGCCGGCTTTCTTGAGGTACGCGTCAGCCCAGACTTTCGCATCGTCCGTTACTATTTTCTTGACAAACGAATCTTCTTTTCGAATGGGAACATCTACGCAACGCACTAAGTCGAAAACGGTCTCGATGAAATGTCGTTTGTAATCCCCGGTCGCGTACGCGTCTTTCCAATCAACTTTGTGCGTGAGCGCCCAGGAGAACCTGCTTCCCTTGTAGGTGTAGCCGATTCGACACGGCACGCCCGCGAGCCAAGGAATCAATTGAGAGGGAGCGAAGTTCGGCTGCACAACGATACAGACGTCGGCTTTTACCTCTCGCAAGAGGCGCACGCATCGGCGCATGAGGCTGAGATATCGGAACGCTTTTCCGAACCGTCCGGTTTTCGCACCGATGTCCGCCAGTTCGGGAATCGGAACGAGAAGATCTGGAAGTCCATTTAGCAACGGAGCGTTCTGCGGCGAGGCCGTGCAGATGACTCTTGCCTGCGGTGAATTGCGCTTGAGAATCTGGATGAGCGGGCTCATCATGAGCGTGTCGCCCACGGTGTTCGCGATGAGGTTCAGGATTACTATGTTTTTGACTTCTTTCCAGGGCGGGTTCATGAAGAACAGGCAGAAATGGGCTTTTTTAAGCCTTGCGAATCCAATGGCTGTGTTTTGATTCCAAATCGGCCAGTGTCAGTGTGCTAGTGTCTGAAACAACGAGATCTGCCTTCAACGGCTGTCCGCGTCCGGAAAATCCGACGCAGAACATGCCGGCGGCCTTCGCGGCGTCCAATCCTGTCTGCGAGTCCTCGATCGCGACGCACTGCTTCGGGTCGACCTTGAGCAGTTTCGCGGCGTGGAGATAGATCGCGGGATCCGGCTTGTCCTTTAGGCCGTCATCGAATCCGGAAACTGAGGCGTTCACTCGCTTTCCGATGCCGAGCCTGTTCAACGTGCCCACAATCATTTCTCGGCTCGCTGACGAAGCCACGCCCACAGGCAATTTTGGCGGAAGCGAGTTC
The DNA here is from genome assembly GCA_964550175.1 of uncultured Methanosarcinales archaeon. GTDB lineage: Archaea > Nanobdellota > Nanobdellia > Woesearchaeales > ARS49 > DSQK01. Next base: position 675,357 of record CAZJXP010000001.1, read on the forward strand.
AGAAACTTAATTGTTGACGGGATGATGGGGACCGTGTGGCGGCGTTCGTGATAATACGACTCGCGCATATCCATGACTTCGGCCACGGTCTTATTCAACTTGAATTTCTTTACGGCATCGGCAGCGATGACCAATCCAGGGATTCCGATGCGTTCGATGTAGAACGTGTCGCCGCCCGGCACGCCGAACTGGTCAAGCGTGTATTTCCAGGCTTCAATTTTAACAGGTTCAGAATCAACCAATACCCCGTCCAAATCGAAAATAATGGCCTGTATCATAGCATTATGGGAAGTTGACGACGTGCGGGTCAAGCGCAGCCTTTATTTCTTGTCGGACGGCCTCAGGATTCGCGCCGGGATTGATGGCAGAAAGAATACGCATCGTTTCAGGATCTTTTTCGACAAGCAATGCGTTCACGAGCGTCGGGAAATTGACATCTTTCGGGTCAACTGCGGCCAAGAGTCGATGATAAAAGATATTTTTCGCGTCGTTTGCGCATTCGTGCTTGCAGTTGTCTTGACAATTGAAGTCTCGCATGATTTTTGCGGCTTCATCCGAAAACCACAAATCGCTAAACTTTCGAGTTATGATATCACCGAGCTTTCCCGTATCCGAGTCATTTTTGTTGTGGCAGAAAAAAACGGCTTGGCCCGCTCCAATCGTTGGGACGGTTTGCATAATTAGGCAATGTTTGTACACGCGGTGCTCAAGCGCGGCTCCGTCGAACGATTTTTTGTATGAGTCTCCAATTTTGAAATGATCATCCTCGAGTTCGGCTTTCGCGCGAGCAATTTGTTCCAGCGCTTGGTCTTTGATGTTTGCGTGGAGCTGCGCCATAGGAACGAAGGTGGTGTATACTGGAGAGAAGCGCACGTTCTCGATTCCCCACTCCTTGAATAGTCGAGCGCTCTCGAATATTTTGTCATAACTCGCATGACTCACGACATAATTTGCGCCGAAGTCGCATCCTTTAGGTTTTATCTTCGCAAATCCCTGAATGTTTCTGACACGTTGCACAAAATCCTCAGCTGGGCGGCGACGAATTTTAAAGAACGTTTCCGGATCGCTGTAATCAATCGAAAGACGTACCCAATGCGCCTGACTGAGCAGTTCTGCCTTTTCTGAGCGTAATTGAGAACCATTGGTAATAATGGATAGTTGGATGCCGTAATCTAATGTTTTTTTTAACGCGTCCTTGATGTGGGCATAAATCAATGGCTCGCCACCGCCTGAATAGGTGACTCCTTTTACGCCAATTGCCTTGAAATCATCAAGAATTTCATGCATCTTTTCTTTTGGCCAGGCGGCGCGATGCTCCATCGCATGACGCATGCCCGAAGTCGCGCTTTCCGACGTGCAGTACGTGCATCCATCATCGCACACGTTCGTGGGCTTGATGCGCACGTAAGGAGGGGCGGTAACTGCGCGATAGTCTCCGTTCATTTGCGCCGCAAACGACTGGAGTTTTTCGGGATGTCCGAAAATCTTTAAATTAGAATATTTTCCACCAAGACCTTGGTTTAAATCAAGTTCTGAAGGGGGCTGTTTCGGGGTTGTATCTCGTGGGAATGGTCCGTCGGGAACCTGCGGAGGCTCGTAGGTAACGTTAGTTTTACCCATAGTTCCGCCTTTCGATGTCAAGCTCGCTAACGTATTCGCTCGTGTGCTCATCGCACACGGCATGAATGATGGTCTTTGCAACCTCTTCTGGCTTCATGAAATACGGGAAGTTTTTTCGTTCCTTTGTCATGTCCGTTTGAATTGCGTTCGGATAGATGTCGATGATTCTGATTCCTTTCTTTGCGACTTCGCCTTTAACTGCGGTAGAAAATCCACGCAGGGCGTATTTGCTTGCCGCATACGCGCTTTCGCGCGCTGAGCCTTGCTTTCCCGCGACTGAGTTGATGTTGACAATGGTGCCACTGCCACGTTCGGTGAAAATCGGGATGACTTTTTTCATGAGCAAAGCTGGTGCGAAGAAATTGATTTCTATGACGTCGCGAAGTTCTTTTTCAGTCAGGTCAGAAATATCCTTTTGCAGGCAGACGCCGGCGTTATTCACCAGCGTATCGATGTTGTCTTTTCCGATGCGATACGCAAGAAGGTCCAATGTTTCTGTTTTTGATAATTCTCCTGTGATGTATGAAACTGAGTTGGATGAATAGTTCTGAAGCGTTTTTTGCGTTTTTTTCAACGCGGCAAGGTCTCTTCCATGAAGAAGCACATCATACCCTTTGTTCACAAATTGAAATGCAAGACATTCACCAAGCCCTTTGCTTGAGCCGGTAATCAAAACACTCTTATACATAACAAATTGGCTGTATGCACGGCTATTTGAAGTCAAACCATAGTTGAAACTATATGATTCAATAGTATATATTACTGAATTCATGTCGCGCATAGACGACTGAACCGCAAGCTTTTTATCCTCTCCAAAGCGGCCATTTTTATGCACCAGACCATCCAAACGCTTGCAAAAGCGGCTCCGAGCTATCGTGTCGCCGTCATCGGCGACGCCATGATCGATGAGAACATCGAAGGCCCGGTGCTTCGCATCAGCCCGGAAGCTCCCGTTCCACTATTGCACAAAGGCGTGCGAAAGGCGTTGCCCGGAGGGGCGGCGAACGTTGCGTCCTGTATCGCGGCATTAGGAACTCAGTGCGCGCTCATCGGATTGGTCGGCAACGACGCCTCTGCGCAGGAATTGCGCATGACTTTGCAGCAATTGTATCCGCACAATTTCATCGATCGACTCGTTTCTGACAGTTCGCGTCACACGACCGTGAAGACACGATTCTGGGGCACCGGATTCGGCGCAAAACATTTGCTCCTTCGAGTTGACTCAGAATCTCCGCCGGTGTCTACTGGCCGCGAAAAAGAAGAAATCATCCGCAGCGTCAAAGACCTGCGACCGAAAGAAAACGGGCAGGGCTATGACTTCATCGCGATTTCTGATTACGCAAAAGGAGTTATCGATGTCGATGTGCTTAACACTGTCATCAAATTAGGCATCCCGGTCATCGTCGCGCCGAAGCCCGTGAACAACTCGTACAACCACCTGAAAGGAAGCATCAAAGGGCTCCACACTTTGATTCCGAACCTCGCCGAAGCGAAAGCCCTTGCGAAACTCTACGGCTGCCAATCCGAGGAACTCACGGAAATCGCGAAAACCCTCCAAGCAGAATTCAACTCGCGCATTGTCATCACGTTAGGAAAAGATGGTATTTATGCGCGGGACATCGATGGAACCTCGTATCATGACAGCACGAAAGCGCGGGACGTTTACGACGTTACCGGCGCAGGAGATGCCGTGTTGGCGGCGTATACGGTTGCCTCGTGCGCGAAACTTTCATTGCGAGACGCGATCCACATCGCGAACTTGGCAGCCGGCGTAAAGGTTGGCAAAGTGGGCGTTGCGACTGTCACAATGCAGGAACTGCTGCAGTCTGTCGAATCTTCGCGCTGATTACACTCAAAGACACGAATGTTTAAATAGAAATAGCAGGGTTTTAAGACGGGAGTTGGGGTTTAGATCATGCAAAATATCATCGGAAAACAGGAACTGCTCGACTTCGAGCGCAAGATTCATGACCGGTACAGCGAAGGCGAAATCCCTTACTTGATTCATCTTTCCGGTGGAAACGAAGATCAATTAATTTCTATTTTTAACCAAATGAACCCGGAAGATTTCGTGTTTTCCACGCATCGCTCGCACTATCACTATCTGTTGAAGGGCGCAATTGAAGGCAAGGATATGCGTGGCGACTTAGAAGCGAAGATCATGGACGGCAGAAGCATGTTCGTCTACAATCGCAAGCTCAATCTCTACAGTTCGGCCATTGTTGCTTCTACTCCGGCGCTTGCGGCCGGATTGGCCTGGAGCTACAAACGCGCGGGCAGCGACAAGAAAGTCTGGTGTTTCGTCGGCGACGGCGCTGAAGACTCAGGCCATTTCTACGAAGCGGCAAACTTTGTGGAAGGCTGGGACCTTCCGTGCACGTTCATCATCGAGGACAACGACAAATCCGTCGACACTACCAAAGCCGAACGACGCGGCAAATTTAATCCAACTTGGCCACACAAATGCGTGCAACGTTATTCCTACAATCCCATTTACGGACATTACGGGATTGGGAATGTCTCCGTTACATACAAAAAGCTACCTGTTATCCCGCCGATGCCGGAACGACAAAGTTCTGAGATTCCGGTCACTCCACCGTTGGCGCAGCCGATGAAGTTCAAGGACGCCGTCAGAGAATCAATGGAAATGATGTGGCGCGAGTGCCGTTCGCCGTTCATCGGGTATAATCTGCTGCACACGTACGCCTATGATGCCCTGAAGAACATTCCTGAAACGGAATTCCAAGAAACCCCGCTTGCAGAAAATTTCATGACGGGATTTGTGCTCGGTGTGTCGTTGGATGACAAAAAACCCGTTCTGTTCGTCGAACGGCACGATTTTCTTCCCATTTGTTTGGATGCGCTATTGAATCAAGCCGATAAAATTGCGGATATTTCCTGCGGTGAGTTTTCGATGCCTGCTGTTATTCGTGCAGTTGTCGGAGGAAAGTCACCGATGTATCCAGGAAGGACACATACGCAGAATTTGACTGAGGGCATGCGAAAATTAGTAAGATTCCCCGTATTCGAGCCGAAGAACGCCCGCGAGATGCTCGCGGCGTACGAGTTCGCGAAAACCGCGAAGGGACCCGTTATGATAACTGAGCTGAAAGAACTGTACAATCAAGAAAGCACATAAAAATAAGATAAAAAAAATAAATTCTTAGAACTGGAATTCTTTCACGATAGGCCATTGCCACAAGTCAACGCCAGGCGTGTAGTCCTTCTGCCAGTAGCCGACCGCGAGCGACGTGGGGCGCATGACCGCTTCAATCGGTGCGAGCAGGTCCAAGAGTTTCTTATTCGCGATTTCTTGCGGAGTCGACGGCACGAGGAACCGGTCCATCGTGATGCTCGGCCCGAACGCAATGCCGAATTCGTACGGCTGCTTCTTCGCTTCGACTCTTGCGGCGTTGATGTCCTTGATCGCGCTGTTGACGCTCGCCTTCACGGCTTGCGCGCCGTTGAAGAACGCTTCGTCGGGAACGCCAGCAGCAATAACGGCGTCAGGAGTAACTCGCAATCCAGTATAGGTGACGGACGGGCGTTTCAACGACGGAAACACATCACCCACGCCTTGACAGACTGCCTCGAGCGCATTGGGATCTATGTCGTTCTCCCAGATGCGCTTCGTCGTCGGAAAGCTCGTATGCAGCTGATGGCCCGGATAACTTACGCACGGAGCCATGCGCTCGCCAATCTGCGCCGAACGTTCGGCGAACGGAGCGATGGCGTCGGGCGAATACCGTAGCGCGATAAAGATTCCGCTGTGGCGCTTGAAAATCTCCGGATGCGGCACGAGGCCGTTGGTCATTACACCCGTCGTATCCGCGAGCTTTGCGTATATCTTGCTCGCGTTCGCGCAATAGTCATCATATTCTTTTCCCATAATTTCACCTTGTTCTGTATTTGCTTACCATAATCGTACAAAAGGAATTCTTCGTGCCGTGAGCGTCTGCAGCGCGCCGATGCTTTCGCGCTCGATGCGGAGCGTGTCAATCGTCGCGAGCACAGGATTCTTTCGCCGCACGAGCGTGTTGCACAGATATTCTTTCGCGAATCCGAACACGCCGCACCATTGCAGCTTGTCGGCGTCGTAGACGATCTGCGTTTCGATGGCCTCGTTCTTCTGGATGTAAAAAGGATTGCAGACCGCGACGCAATGCGCGATCTTTTTTGCTTCGGAAGCATCCACGCCGATTTCCTTGAGTATCTGCAGCGCTTTCTTGCCGTCGTGCAACTGGTGCAGCATCGCGCCGGCGAGAATGATGTCCAGCTTTCCGCCTTCCACTTTCTGCAGGCGTCGCGCGAGCTTCAACGTGTTGTCCAGATGCCAGACTCCGTGGAAAAAGTCGAGCTTGCCGTGATAGGCACGCGCGTATTTCCGTATCCGACGAAGCTGCTCTTTCGTAACCATGGGTTAGAACGTGAACTCTTCCACGATGGTCCAATCGCGCAGCGCCGGCTTCAGGTTGAAGTCCGTCTGCCAGTAGCCAACGACCAATGAGGTAGGTTTGCTTACCATGCTAATCGGCTTCAAGGAGTCCAAGAGTTTGCGTTCATGGATTTCGGCAGCGTTCGCGGGCGTGAGCCAGCGGTTGATTGTCATGTGCGGACCGAAGCCCATGTTTAGCGCGTATTGGGCACGGCCTTCCATTTCTTGTGCGAGGTTGACTTCTTTAAGTGCGCCCATCGCAAGAGTTTTCACAGTCTGTGCTCCGTGGTAGAATTCTTCGTCAGGAATTCCGGCAGTGATGACAGCATCAGGCGTAAGTCGAAGCCCGAAATAAGATATGCTCGGTCGTTGCAGCAACGGAAATGCCTGTTTTACTCCCCGGCACACCGCTTCGAGCGCGGACGTTGTGTCTGCATTCTTCGTAAAACCCATAATTTGAGGCGTCGTCGGAAAGCTCGTGTGCAATTTGTCCGCGGTGTAGCTCATCGTCGGAATTTTAGCCGCAATTTCCGCCGAGCGTTCGGCGAATTTTTCAGAAACATCTGAGGGATGTCGTAATGCAATAAAGATGCCGCCGTGCGGTTTCCACAATGCCGGATGAGGTTCGAGCCCTTTCGCGAGCACCTTGCCCGTGTCGGCCATTCCTTCGTAGATGTTTAACGCCTTACTCAGGTAGGCAAAATAGTCGCTGCTCATTTGCATTGCTCCTTGATTTTGTTGATAGTGTTCGTTGCGGAATATGTGCCGAATGGAGGGATCATCAGCGCTTTGCCGCCGTACTTTGTTACGACGGAGCTTTCTGCATCCCATCGGGCAAGGTCCGCGGCTGTTCTCTTCTCGAGACTCGTCCCGCATTTAACCCAGAAATCGGGTTTGATTCGCGCCATCAACTCTTTCGGGTCGTTCTCCTCGAAAATGGTCACGTAATCGACTGCCCCGATGGCGCTCAGGAGAAGCGATCGTGACGTTTGGTCGTAAATCGGACGTGTCGGACCCTTGAACCTTTTTGTTGATGCGTCTGAGTTAATCGCGACCATCAGTACATCACCGAGGCTTCGACAGTATTCCAGAAATTGGGTGTGCCCCGGGTGGAGAAGGTCAAATATGCCGTTGGTAAAGCTGATTTTTTTGTTTTCGGCGTGCAATCTATCCGCGATTGTGGCCATCTGATCTCCTGAGATTATTTTACTTTCCATCGATATCCCCCCTGATGTTACTAGTGAGTGCTCATTCAGTTAGCCTATATAATAATTTGTCTGTTTACGTGCATTACCTTTTAATACTCGCCCGATTTTCGCAGACTATGCGAATCCTCGTCGTCGACAAGCACGGCTGCCAGTATCCGAACTTCGGTTATCAAATCAAATCCGCATTTGAGCAGCTTGGCCACGAGGTCAAGGCGTTTCATTATCGCTACATGCATCTCGAGCACATTCCGTTCACCAATTGGCTGCTTAATCGACGCCTTGTGAAACTTGCGACCGGCTGGCCTGCTGATTTTGTTCTCGTGTTCAAAGGCGAGAGCTTGTTGCCGGGAACGATTGATGAAATCAAGAAGGCAGGCATCAGAACGGCAGACTGGTCAAATGACGAGCCGTTCGGCGAAGTGCTCGCGTTCAACAAGCTCAACAATATCGCGGAATATGATGACTTTTTCATCTTCGATTCCATGTACATGGAACGATTGCTGAAAATAAACCCGAACACGTATCATCTCCAGCCGGGAGCGGATCCGTTCGACGTGCACAAGGAGCAAATTCCGCTCGAACAACGCACGTTTCCGGCGGACGTCGGCCTTGTCGGCACGGCCTATCCCGCAAGAATCGAATTTCTCAAGAACTTCTCGCATCGCAAGCTCTCGCTCGCGGGGCCTGGGTGGGACAAGACAGAATATGCGAATATCGCGAAACCGCCAGTCAGCGTCACGGGCATGGTGCGATTGTTCAATGAAACGAAGATCAACATGAATCCGCACAACGCCGGGCTTATGGTGCCGAACGTCCGATTCTTCGAGATTCCCGCAAGCCGCTCTTTCCAGCTCGTGAACGAGCGCGCGGAATTTCCGCCGTTGTTAAAACCGGGCAAGGAAGTCATCATGTACAAGGACGAGAAAGAATGCAAAGAATTAGCGGATTACTACATCGACAACCCTGAAGAACGCTTAAAGATCACGCAGGCGGGCTATGATCGCATCGTCAAGGAGCATACAATCAAACACCGTCTTCAAAGTATGCTCAACACGCTAAAGCTCAAATAAGTCTTGCCAAAGCCGTTTTCAGCTGAGCGCCGATTTTCTTTGTTGAGAATTTATCAATAAATAATTTTCTTCCACCCGCGGCGACTTTCGCGCGCAATTGCGCATCTTCCTGCAAACTCGCAATCGCTTTCGCGAGGGCTTCCGGATTTGCGGACGGAACGAGCATCACGTTTTCTTGATGCCTGAACACTCGCCGTATCGCAGGAGTATCCGCAGTAATGAGCGGCTTGCCCATCGCGATGACATGATAGGCTTTGTTGGGAACTACCCTTTGTGCCTTTCCGGACGACCCAAAGATGCCGAGCGCGACGTCGGCGGGCGCGATCAACGACGCGAGCTTTTCGAGCGGGACAAACGGCTTGAATTGCACGTTCTTGAGCGCCAATCGTTGCGCGATCTTTTGCATTTCGGAGAATGTCTGCCCGGCGCCGATGAGCTGGAACTTCACTTTCGGAAGAAGCTTGGCGGCGCGCAGGATATGTTCGATGCCCTGGAGCGGGATATAGGTTCCGTCGAATGAGACCAGAAACCCATTGTGCGGCTTTGTCTGCGGCGCGAAGATGTCGTCGTCAGCTCCAACCGGGATCGCGAAGAACTTCTTTTTCGGCACGTTGAATTCGTTCACAAAATAATCGATGTGCTCGGGAGTGTCGAGAATCACATGGTCGGCAAGCAAGCAACCAAACTTATCCCCCCACCAGAGCAATTGCGCCTTGAGCGAGTGCGCCGGGACGAGTTTGCGGTCAACGACAAGAGTGTCGTAGTCCGAAATGAATGCGTCGAACGCGATCGGCTTTTGATGCCACCATTTCAGTAACCAAGAGACAAGAAGTACGAATTTGCCGTTCACAATCACAACACTGAAATCTTTTCTCAGAAGGCGCAACGCAATCGCGCCATAGCCTTCGGCGCCTTTGCCGAGCAGAATATCGACCGGAACATCATTTTTTTGCAGGCCTTTGAGCATCACGCGCGCACGCGAATAGTTTGCGAGGTCGTACATGCCGAGCATGAGGACTTTCAAGCGAGCACCTTCTCGTACGTCGTTATCGCTTGCGTGATGATGGTGTCTTCGGAAAACAAGGACATCGCGCGCTGCTTTCCCGCGCGGCCGAATTGGGCGCGGGCTTTCGCGTCTTTGAGCAACTTGACGATTGCGGTGCGCCAGGCCGAAACATCATCCGGAGTCACCAAAATCCCGGTTACCCCCGTTATGACGGTGTCTTTCATCCCGCCGATGTCCGACGCGATAACTGGTTTGCTGGCGGCCATGGCTTCGATCGCAACGCGGCCGAGCCCTTCTGGAACTTGCGATGGAAAGAGCAGGATGTCATGGGCCGCAACGACCTTCGGCAGGTCTTTGTTCGGAAGCTCGTCATGGAATGCGAGTTTCATCCCATTTGCCTGCGCCTCGAGCGCGGCGCGTTCGGGCCCTTTGCCATAAATATCCAGTGTGAACGGCTCAGCCAATCCTCGGAGCGCTTCGATGAGAATGTGAAGGCCCTTGTATTTCACGTACCCGCCGATGTACAGCATCGCAGGGATGCTATTTTTTCCCGGCGAGAGTTTTGCGAACGTATCAAGCGGAATAATGTTGTACAGCACGGTCGTCTTTTCTTTCGGCACGCCGGATTTAACGAGCCAATCCTGCATCGCCGTCGAAATCGGGAAGAAATGAGCAAATGCTGGAAAGCTGTTGCGGATGGCAGCCCATCTTCGATAGAGCAGAGCCCAAATGAGGGGATTGCAGCGCAAATACCATGAGTTTCCAAGTCGACCCATCTCGCGCGAGCTGATGAATGAGCGGATAAACGAGCTGAACGTGTACGGTTCCTGGCGCTCTTTCCCGCCGTCAAGCAACGTTGCCTTTGGGTCGAACGCCAATGGTGAGTTAATATGGGCAATCGCCTTAATGCCCGTTGACTGCGCGACTTGAGCAACGCCAGTCATGCTCGTGATGTTCATCGCTTGAATGACATCGGGATTGATCTCTTTGATAAGTTTCGGAAGCTCAGATTTTATCGAACGAGTGAGTTTCAGCCTGGCAATATTGCCCTTGAATGAGTCAGGATTCTTTCCGGTGACTAGTCTGCGGTAGATTTGAACCCCTTCAATAGTCTCAAACGCACGGTCTCCTGAAAAGCCCGAAGTTAATACGCTCACGTTGTGTTGCTTTCGCACCAGTGCTTTCGCCAACGCTAAAGCGCTCAGCTCGCCGCCGCCCATCCCGTGCGGCGTGAAATACTCCGAAACCATCAAAATATGCATACCGTCTTGACCCAATAAATGCTTTTAAACCTTCTGGATTACTTATCTCCATGAAGGTCTGTATCGTATTGCCGACGTATAACGAGCGCGAGAACGTGAAGGCGCTCCTTCCTTTGCTTCTGCGAACGAAGATTCCGGGCGAACTTCACGTGTTGGTTGTGGACGATTCGAGCCCGGACGGAACGGCAGCTGAAGTCATTTCGCTGCAGAAGACCTTTTCTCGATTGCATCTGCTCAACCGAGACAAGAAAGAAGGCTTAGGCGCGGCGTACATCGCGGGCATTTCTCACGCATTAACGACCTTCAATCCCGATGTCATTATTGAGATGGACGCCGATTTCTCGCATGCACCTGAGGATGTGCCGCGACTGTTGGCCGCACTTACCGACGCCGAATTGGCCATCGGCAGCAGATACATCCGAGGCGGAACCATCAAGGGCTGGAATGTTTGGCGGAAGCTCATCAGCAAAGGGGGCAATGCGCTTTCAAGATTTCTGGTCGGATTGCCAGTTACCGACTGCACCGCAGGATTCAGGGCATGGGATTCACGACTGCTCAAACGAATCGACCTGACTCGGCTTGGCGTTTCAGGTTACGCGTTTCAGCTCAGTATTTTATATCAAGCTGTTTCGTTAGGAGCCCGCGTGCGCGAGATTCCCGTGACGTTTCACGAGCGCCGTGAAGGGGCGAGCAAGCTCGGCTGGAAGGACGTCGGAGAATTCTTTTTCACAAGCCTACGGCTTGCGATGCGTTAATTTCCATAACCCGGTCGCAAATATGATGAGTGGAATCCCGATAAACACCGGAAGCGTCAGCGGGCCTTTCAGCACGCCAATTATGAAGAATATTATTGCCGAAGCCGGAATGCCGAGCATAATGGCCAGCACGGTTTTCTCGAGAAGGCTCTTCTCCAGCAGCGAGACCCAGGGAATCAGGGGCAACACGCAAATGCCCGTGAACGCTAGACTGAACTTTGCCGCCGCTAATGGGTCTCCCGTTAGTAACGCGGGTACGAAACTGGCAAAGGCAACGATTCCGGCAATCGCAAATTCCTCGTTGTATTTGCTCATGAGTCACCTTTCGGGTTTTTCAATATCGCGATGCTGTTTTCGAAATATACGGGAGTCCAGCCGTACGACTCTATGAGATGGTTCGCAAGAAGCTGATTGTACGCGCGAATTGGCTCAACCGGGGCGTAATGAACATCTCCAACAACAACATAATCAAACGTGGTTATGTTTTGCGTCGTGCTGCGCTTTGTTCCGTGATCATATTTGAAGAATGATCCTGTGTCCAATGCGCTCAGCCCCATTTCAGTATTTCCAACGCTTCCCACGCGATTGAATTCGGTCAAGATTATCTGGCCTTGGGAATTCAACGTCTGTTCCAGCACAGGGATGAAGTCAGGGGTGTCAAGGTCAAACGCGACTCGCTTGGCATACGCATTCCCCATTTGAGCGAACCCATTCACGAAGAAGAACTCTGCTGAAGGCAACGTGTTTTCTTGAATCCAAATCAGCGCAGCATATCTCCCTTCATCTAACGCTTCGCTGTATTTTATCTTTGACACTGCAAGATACGAAGGCATTGCGGAGGCAATCACGATGCAGATGATTACGAGCAGCAATATGTCCTCGTGAATTCTTAATTTGCGGAGAGGCTTAATTATGAGCGTGTAGACGCCGTACGCGACTAGAGGGGCGATGATAAATGGGAGCGCCATACGTTGCCGAACAAAAAAATAATATGCACTCATCGCCCAGGGGAACACAAAAAGGTGGCAGAAAAGATACGCTTCACCCGTGAGCAAAGGAAGATACTTGCGCCAATTAAGGCAAATCTGAATCAGGCCAAGACCGGCAAACCCGAGGATGAACCAGGGAAAATTGCTTAATGAGGTGTAAAACGGCAAGCTTGCGATTTGTGGCGCGTACCATCCAAAGAACGTGCCGGTGCCGCCGCTTCCCGCGGTGAGAAACCCGCTGAGCTCTTGGTATCGGGGCCAGAACAAGATAACAGTCAATAGTGGAATTCCTCCTAACAGGAGCAAATGCTTTGCTTTCTCTCCCAGTCCTTTCACCGCGAAAAGAACCTTGAGGCCCACAAAACCAAACGCAAACGCGGTTATGAACAACTCCGCAACGTGAATGAGCCAAGTTCCGGCGACAGTTAGGCTTAGCGCGAACGCAGTCCAACGGGCAGGCTTGTTCCAGTATTCATATGCTAGCCAAAGGCTCGCATAAAAGAAAAAAAACCCTCCGACATTATTCCATAGTCCGATGTACATGCCGTACCACCAGTCTTCAAGACCAAACGGCAGAACATACAGCGCAGCGGCCAGCAAACCGACTTGTTCAGAGTCAAATATTTTGCGACATAACAGGAATAAGATTATGACTCCGAAAGCCTCGAAGAGCGTGACAAGAAGATACATGACGACCCAAACGGGCAAACCCGAAACATTTGCTATCGCGGCCGTGGCAAGATAGTTGAGCGGAGGGCTCGGGTCAACAAGATTGGTCTGCCCTTGGGCAAGATATGGCGCGAGATTGCCGTACTTTCCGGATTCAACAATGATATCCGCGGCGAGCGTATGGTACATCGGGTCGGCGGCCTTGATGTTTCCCGGATACGTTAACGGAAGACCATCAATATTCGCGCGTAACCCCCATGCGAGAACAAACAATAGGAAGGCCGCAATTTCATACTTATGCTTGTTCAGCCATTCAAGATTCATGCAATTCCCTTTTAAGCGCCAGGAGCCCGCGGAACATGCGCCAGGTGTCGCGAACCACGCGCACCTTGCTTTTCCGCTCATCTGGGCGTACGGTTGCGGGGAGCTCCACTATCTTATAATGCTTTTGATGGGCGCGCACAAGCATTTCCGTGTCCCAGAGCCAACCGACAGTTTTCATCTTGGGAAGGATGTTTTTGATGACCTCGCGCTTGAATGCCTTGCAGCCACATTGAAAGTCAGTGAGCTTCATGTTAAATAGGCACTGCGTAAGAAAGGTGAACCCGTAGCTCGCGACGATGCGGAGCATTGGGTATGCAACGTTTGCTCCTTTCGCGTGTTTGCTCGCGATGGCTATGTCTGCGCCGTTTTTCAGCGCGTCAATCTCCTTTGCAAGAAGAGTCTTATCAATGGACAAATCCGCGTCGATGAACAACTGATAGGTCCCTTTCGCTTTGGAAAACGCATGATTCAGCGTTCCGCCCTTGCCCTGGTTTTTCTTGTACCCGACATGATGCAGACCGTTGAGTTTTTTGCGCAGACTTTCAACAATCGATTGCGTGTGGTCCGTGCTTCCGTCATCTGCCACGATAAGTTCGAATGTGTAGGGTAACGTGTTCAAGTAGGCATGTAGCTCAGGCAATGTTTTTTTGAGTATCTCGGCCTCATTCCAAGCGGGCACAATCACGGAAATCTCGGGGATCATGCGCGCAACACCTTTCGGTAAATATGTTCGTTCTCTGCCGCGATTCTCACCCAATCATATCGCGCGACACAGCCTTTCGCTTCGCGTTGCAATCGCGCGTATGACTCCTTATCGGTAAACAGCGTTCGAATTTTTTCGGCAAGATCGTGCGCATTTCCCGGTTGGAACAGCAACACCCCTTTTCCACCGCAGGTGATTTCACGCATTACCGGAATGTCTGCGCAAACCGTTGGAATGCCGGACGCAAGCGCTTCGATGACAACCATCCCGAACCCTTCCACTTCCGACGGAAGGCAGAACAACTGGTGTTTTTTCCTGAGCGTAAGCACCCGGTCAAATTTAGCAATTCTTCCGGTGATCTGGATGTTGTTCTGAAGTTTGAGTTTGAGAATCAACTGCTCAAGTTTTTTGCGTTCGGCGCCATCGCCGTTGATGGTGAGTGTGATCGCGGGAAATTGCTTTTTTAACAGTCCGATCGCCCGGATAAGCACATCAATCCGTTTGCTTAGGATAAGTCTTGAGCTCGTGCAAATGCTGAATGGGAGGGGCTTACCTTTCACTGCTCCAAATGTTGCGATGTCGACCCCGTTGTAAACGACGCTCACCTTTTTCGCAGGCACGCCCGCAGCGCACAACTGTTTTTTTGTCGTTTCGCTCACCGCAATCGCGCTTGCGAAGGGCAGCGCGAGGCCGAACCGCGTCCAGAGCCACCCGAGCGTCCCGGTCAGAAGACCTTTCAGCTGTATCCAGGAACGGAATGACCAGCATTCATGATAGGTGAAGTTGACCGGCTTTTGCCGTATTGCGCCCACGAGCGACGCAACAGGATAATTGAGATAGGAATAGCCATCAATGACGTCTATTTTTGGCAGAAGAATTCCCGTTAATGTCGCAGAACACGCATAAACTAGTCTTGACAGTAGGTTGCCATTATTCGAATAGGGATTGATGATGCCCACACGTATCACCGTAATCCCGGCTATCCGGTCAATCCTTCGTTGTTTTCCTTGATATGAACAGACGACCGTTATGTCGTGTTTCTTGGCAAGCTCGCGCAACAGATGGAATGCGCGCGATTCAACGCCGCCCGTCAGGTCGGCATGCTCGTTTGTCGGAAAATATTCAGTAAAGACCAGCAGTTTCATGACTTACCTTTCGGACGCTTGGCCTGCTGGATACTCACGATTCGTATCAATCGCGTGACTTCCTGTTCGAGGTTCTCCTGCTTGGCATGGATGCGGTACATCAGATAAAGGAGCAGCACAATCGAGATGTAGACCAGACTGTCAATGGGTTGTCTCGTTTCAAGTCCGAGGTTTCTTGAGATAAATAGCGCGATGTTCGGAATCCAAACGACCGATATGACGCTCGCCCAGATTATTCCCCAAAACAGCGTTTCGCGCACGGTAAGCTGATGAGCTTTCAATCGAATTATGACTCGGCTCAATGCGAACAGCGCGAATATTGTCGCGAAAATCTGGAGTGCGGTCGGAATCATGGTTCACCTCAATAGCTTGTGCGTAATCGTCTTGAAAAATATCTTGAACGCCGGGAACATGCCCTGGCTGCTATGCGCTTTCGAGTAGTCGGTGTATTTGATGACGACCGGAAGCTCACGGTAGCTCAACTTGTGCCGTCCAATCTGATCGATGATTTCGCTGGCATGCTCCATGCGGTCCGCATTAATCTCAATAGTTTCCGCCGCATGTCGCGACAGCACCCTGAATCCGTTGTGCGAATCGGTGAGTTTCACGCCATAAAGCAGCCTGAACAACAATGCCCCCATCTGCAGCCAAAATTTACGCATTCCCGGAACATTCGAGCCTTTTGCGATAAACCGCGAACCCAAGGTGACATCAACTTCGCCTTTTGCGACAGGCTCAATCATGTGCTTAAGATCGCTCACTTGGTGCTGGCCGTCCGCATCGAACGTTACGATTATGTCCGCGCCTTCAGCGAGCGCGAAATCAATCCCTGTTTTGAGCGCGGCACCCTGCCCTCGGTTCATAACATGTTGGACGACTGAAGCTCCGGCTTGCGCGGCGACATCGCTCGTGCGGTCCTTGCTTCCATCATCAACAACGAGTATGTTGGCATAACCGGCTTTTTTGAGCCCATTGACTACTGCGCCTATCGCGTGCTCTTCATTATACGCGGCAATAACGATGAACGTAGCCATTCCTTTATTCGTGGCAGAACCGTATAAAAAGGTTGTGGAGCGAACATTTATATAGCGTCGGGAACGGGAATCAAGCATGGCTGACGTCGAGCTGACGCAAATCTCTTGGAAACGCTACGCCCCTTGGCTGGTGCTGTGCTTCATCCTGATATTCGGGGGCTATCTTCGCTTTTACCATATTGATTACCCTGTGGTTGGCTACCATAACTGGAAAGAAACTCACTATCTCACCGAAGCCCGAAACTTCGCTCGCGAAGGGTTTTTTGCGCACGGATTTTTTGTGCCCGCATGGGATTTGCCGTTCGTGACCGAGGATTTGTCGGGCGCGCACGCGGACACGTTTCCAACAATCTCGATTTTGGGCGGATTGGTTTATCGTTACATCAGCGAAGATCTCGGCGCGTTGCGCTCAATAGGGGTGCTTTTGAACCTCGCGAGCATTGTGTTGTTCTATTTCATTGTCAAACATCTCTTCAAGCGAGAAGACATCGCGCTTACGAGCGCCGCGCTTTTCGCCATGAATCCTTTGATGGTTTTTTTCAGCAGAAATTTTCAGCTCGACAGCCCGGCGCTGTTCTTTATGCTGCTTGGAGCATGGTTTTTGTTCCGATGGATTGAGAAAGATACGCCGAGGGATTTCATTTTTGCGGTCGCGTTCACCGTGTTCGGCATCGTTACCAAGTACTCTTTTGTCGTCATGGCGTTCCCTTACTTTGCCATCTTCCCGTACAAACGATTACTTGAGTGGAAAGCTCGCATTTGGGCGTTCATTCCGGCTGCAGGCATTTGCGCACTGTCCTTGATGTGGTTTGTGTACATGGAGTATTATTTCAAGAACAAGATCAAGGCGCTCTACAACACCGGAGGGGGCGGGGCAGTCATCTCGCTCACCGAAATCGTCAAGTTCAAGGAAGTCTTAACCGCCTCGTTTTGGCAGACAATGAAAGCGTTCGTCGCAGACAACTTCACGCTTCTCGGGTTCGGCATAGCTTTGGCAGGACTCGGGCTGCTGTACTTCATGCGGAAGAGGCAACCGTTCGGCAGCAGGTATTTCCTTGCCTACGCAGGGTTCGGCATATTTTTCACCGTCATCCTCGCCTACAAGCTCAGCGGGCACAGCTATCACCAGTTCCCCTACGCTCCGCTGATCGTTTTTCTCATCGCATACGCATTTGTGGTCGTAGCAAATACGATAGCAAGCATTTCGCGAATTCCCCAGGTTAAGTGGGTCGTTCTCGTGTTGCTGATAGCGATGCTTTGGCCCCAGACGAACGCAGCGCTCGACCGACAGTTCGGAACCCAATTTCCGGGGCTCAATGCAGCAGGCGACTACGTGAAGGAAAATAGCGAGTCTTGGGAGCGCATCATGCACTCAAGCCACCAATCATATGGCGTGCTGTGGCATGCCGATCGCAAAGGATACAAGGTGCCCAGCACCGTGGCAGACATACAAAAAGAAGAAGCGGCAAACGCGACATGGATTTTCATCTATCAATGGCGATTCGATTTGCTGCAGAACGAAGAAGTGATGGACTACGTTGGAAAAAATTATGCGCTGCGGCAAGTTGGGTTCGTCATGCCGCAAGGGCAGTTCCAACCGTATTATTTGTTGTTGCAGAAAGGCGGCACATTCAATATCTCCGAGTTCCCGCAGATGCTCACCGGCAAACAGCTTTCAACACGACAGTATGAATTGCCGGGAGGCATATTTGAAATGAACGTCGTTACTTTAAACAGCTGATTTCTCGATAGATTTGGTCATAGTCCTTCGCGCAGCGCTTCCACGTGAACTTGTTCAGCACGCGTTTGCGGGCGGCTTTTCCGAGAGTAGTTATGCGTGTTGGCTGTTCAATGAGTCCTTTGAGCGCTTTCGCGATGCTGGCCGAGTCTTTCGGCGGAACAAGAATTCCCGCGCTGCCTACGACTTCCGGGCAAGCGCTATCGTTGCTTGTGATGACGGCCATTTCAGCGGCCATGGCCTCCGCGATGACCATTCCGAAGCTTTCCGCGGTCGAGGGGAACACGAATATTTTCGATGTTGAGTAGAGTTTTTGCAGCTTTTCGCGCGGCATCCACCCATAGAACTTGATGTTCGGATGGCCTTTCGCTTGCGCTTCCAACGCAGGACGCATCGGGCCGTCGCCCATGATCGCGACTTCCCAGTCATTCAATCCAAGCATCTTGACGGCGTCGATGAGGTATTGGGCGCCTTTGCGCTCGAACAATCGTCCGGCAAACATGATTCGGTTTACCTTTTTCTTCGGCACGGGAGGAATATCAATTCCCCAATGAATCGCTTTGACTTTGCTCGGAGAACCTTTCCATGACTGCAACAATAACGACCGTAAACTTTCCGAGGGGGTGAGTACAAGTTTTGACTTTTTGATAAACAAACTCCACAGCGGCTTGAGCAGTAGGTGCAACAGTTTGAACCTGTCCGGATTGTAACCCGGAAGGTCAGATCCATGTGTTGAAATAATATAAGGAATCCGGTTAAGCATATTCAGTGCAACGCCAAGGTTGCCGGTGGGAAGAATGAAGTGCACGTGCGCAAGGTCATACTTTTTTGCAAACGCAAGCTGCTCCGCTTTCAAGAACGCAGGCATAAGGTAGGAAAACATCTCAGCGGTCGTGCACAATTCTTTTTTCGTCCGTTTGCAGGGCACACGAAAGACATGAATCGGACCGACCTGTTCTTCTTTCGGTAATCCTTTGTACCCCATCGTTACGAGGTCGAACGTATGCCCGTATTCATTGTGCAACGTCTCGCACAAGTGCTTAACGACAACGCCGCCGCCTCCACCAAGAGGGGGAAATTCGTAGCTCAAAAGAAGTATCTTCAGTCCAGGCATATTACTCAAGCGTCTCTCCGACGCGTGAAATCGGGCTTGCGCGGTAATACAGCTTCGTCAACGCATCCGTGATGATTCCCATCCCGAAGAACTGGACGCCTAACAGGATGAGCAGCACAGCTAACAAGAGTAACGGACGATTGGCAATCGCCTGACCGTCGATGAATTTTTGCCAGAGCAAATAGAGTCCGGTCACAAAACCGAGCGCGAAGCAGCCCAGCCCAAGCCTGCCGAACAACTGTATCGGCGCACGGCTGTACTGCATCCAGAACTTCACGATGAGCAAGTCCAGGAATCCACGCAAAATGCGACCCATGCCGTACTTTGTCGTGCCGAACTTTCGCGCGCGGTGGTTGACGACAATCTCCGTAACGCGGAAACCGCGCCAGCTGAGGATTGCGGGAATGTAGCGGTGCATTTCGCCGTAGAGATCGAGGTTCGTGAAGCATTCTTTGCGGTACGCTTTGAGCGTGCAGCCCGAGTCGTGAATACGTTCTCGGGTCATCAATCTGCGAAGCATCCCTGCGAATCGAGAAAATACTTTCTTTGATATTGGGTCTTGGCGGTTCTTTCGCCAGCCCGAAACGACGTCGTATCCTTCGTCCAGTTTGTTGAGCAGTTTAGGAATGTCCGCGGGATCATTTTGGAGATCCGCGTCCATCGTGATGATGACGTCGCCATGCGCGTATTTGACTCCCGAATCCATCGCCGCGCTTTGGCCGAAATTCTTTCGGTGGAACAGCAGCTTTACCGTCTTGTCTTTGGCGTGCAGGCCCCGCAGAGCGTCACGTGTGCCGTCAGAACTGCCGTCATCGACAAAGATGATTTCGTATGGGTGTTTCAGCGCTTTCAGCGTGGTAGAAAGCTCTTGGTGGAGCAATGTAACGTTCTGCGCTTCATTGAGCGCCGGGATAATGATGGAAAGCTTCATGGCACCATTTCCTGGATTAATGTTGTGTTCGAACCCGTCCAGTCAACTTTATACGTGTAAATCAATAGTCCTGACGCGTCCCGTTGCACATTAAACGGCTTGAAATATTTCAGCCCGTGCCCCTGCATGAAATACATGCGCGTGAAGACGCTGTTGGCCAGTTGCTCATTCGCAAGAATCACGCCAAACGCGTCCCCCGTCTTGATCAGGGTGAGGCTGAACGGTATGGTGTTGTTTGTGTAAACTTTCGTTGCCGTTCCGGTTGCGGTCGGGTAGGCGAAAACGGAGGGATGTTTTTCTTGGTCTTGCACATTCATGGTGACATCCATCGTCTTCAAGTTAATGATCGCCCCATTTCCGCAATACAGCGAGTCATTACGCTCTTCGCAACCCGCGATATCGTTGTTGTAGTTGGGCCAAGGAGCTATCCATGAGTTTGCATCCTGTTCCGAGGTGATGGAGTTCACTTCATCGTAGAGCTCGGCTGCGTGCGCTTCAGTGATATCATTATTTTCGAGAATGAACTTTATTCCGTCCTCTCGCGACATCTTGCGCGCGAAGACCCAAATGTCGGCCCGGTTGAAATCCCAGCTACCGAAGTGAGCCCAGACGCCGGATTTGCCAATCATGTCGCCTGATGCGATGAAGAACGCTTCCGGAGGGGAGCAATGCGTGAACGCGAGATACTTGTCAATAGTCGTGTCAGATATTCCTTTACTTTGCAAATGTTTCTTTGCGTCGGCTTGCGACATTTTAACCGTGGCATAGATCAGATTAACCGTCACGGATGCATCGTCAACTTCCGCGTCAAGAACGTCGAATGCGTTTGTCGAACCGCAGTCAAGCATTCGCAACAGGCCGACCGCAAGTTTCTCATCGTCGGTGAGGAGAATCTTGCCAACCCAATGAGCCATTGGCTCGTTCTGACTTGCGCCATCAAACGTGACTCTGCGGTCTGAAATGTACTTGAAATGGTGCCCGAAATCCCACCAGCTCGTGATGATCGCGGTCGGTTGGCTCGCATCTTTTATTTTTGTGAGCGTGTCATACCAGGCGTCATTTACGATGGGCAGGTCGTTTCGACTCGCAGCCGCAACATGTTGCGCTGGACCGACGAGCAGCATAACGAAAAGCCCGATGATGACCCATGAGGTCGCAGATTGCGAGATTCTGAACGTATTGTGGGCCCAACGCGAGATCGCGGCGCTTGCCAACCCGATTCCCGTGCCGAAGGCGATGCTGAATGCCGGCACGAGAAGCATCACGAATCGGATGCCCTTCGTACTTGCATACATGGTTGCGGCGAACCAGATGAGCAAGAATAGTGCCAGCTTGATGTCAAACGTGCAGATTCCCCTGAATGCCTCGCGCGTGATGAGCACCAGTATTGGCAATGCAAACAAGATGATGAACGTCACTGGGGCGAATTTTGTGATTGAGCTTATGATGATCCAGTAGTATATCGCACTGCCTGCCAATAGAAGCAAATCCGTCCGTGACAATTTCTCTCGAGGCAAAGCGAGCAGTAAAAGGCCCAAAACCCCTATCGCGAAGAAGGACAGTCCGGCTATCTGCGCCTGGCCCATTTGGTCGACAACTTGATCGAGCCCTGCCTCGTTCAATTCAGCGACGGTCGTAAGCACATTCGGGAACAAGGTTATCTTGGTCGCGTCCTTGAGACTCACAAAATCGAACGGCTGCATGGGGGCGCCTATGAACGTGTTGAAATTGATGAACATCGTGACAAAAATGCCGCTGACAATCAAGTATCCGATGACGATGAGGATGTGTTCTTTGAAATCAGGGGTTCGCAGGAATGTGCTGATGCCTTCTTTCAACTTGTTTCTGTGCATCCAAACCAAATAGGCAAAATAGATTCCTGCTACTGCAAGAATAAAGTTGAAAATGTACCACCAGCCGGACCAGGCGACCGCGAAAACGGCCGTCAACAGTCCCGCAAAAAAGACCAATGCGCTTTTGAGCTTCCAATCCTTGTGATAATATGCCTCGAGATAGCACCAGAGCGTCATTAGCGGGAAGAATACGTTGTATGCGTCGGTGTCAGCGTGACCCCAATTCGTTCGTCCGAGCAAAGCGGCGTTAATGGCAAAAATCGTCGCCGCAAAAAAACCAGCGGCATTTCCGCCAAATCTGCGCCCGATGAAAAACACAGGGATGACGCTCAAAGCGATGAGTATGACCGGGAAATAACTCGCGGCCTGCATCAACGTGATCTTTCCGTTGAACACATGCATGATGCGGTAGAGCCACGCGAGCGTGTAGGGGTGGATAGTATCGTCTATCGCCGAGCCTATCGGGGCAACCATATGATTATCATATGCCAGGCCATTTCGCCGTTCATCCGCAATATCTCCCGTCTCGAGATAGTTTCTCGCCCACCTGAGATAGGTGTACGGGTCGATATCGGGCATGTACGTGTAGCTAACGCCATTAGCTTCGTACTGAAAGAATGACCTGAACTGGCTCGCAATGGCAGCTTTTTGGGCCGCGATACTGAACGACTGCCCGCGCTGCTCTCCAGTACGGATGGTGTAGGATGGCTGCTGAATTGATTTCTGATAATCCTCGTTCACCAAACGATCGCGATTCTGCTGCGGCAAATTAGGGTATTGCAGGAGGTATGCCTGTTGAATGTCATCGTGAACAAACTGTGAAACTTGATTGTTCGCGCTGTCGTCCGCAATCGGAACGTCGACGCCTTGCATTCGCACGACAATGCTCAAAATGAGCGGGATAAGCACCAAAAACAACGCGCGATGCTGCCAGAACCAGGAACCAATCTTGCGGTAATTAATCTTCGAGAGGTCGATGCTCGTGTCTTGCGGCGGACTCTTTTCTTCGGAGGGGGAAGTTGACTCTTGAGGTGCCTTCTTGAACCACTTTGTGAAATTCAATGAAAGATCATCAGCCATAGGATACCCCGTCAGAAGGCAACAGGAGTTGCTTTATAAAGTTTTTCACGAAGAGCAAGAACCTCGGCTCGGCGAAAAAAAGCTTGACTATGAATCGAGAAGGGAAATCGCGTGGATTGTCCGTCAAAATTGCCTGAATTTTCGCGTTCGACATCCAAGAAATAAGTCGATTGTAGTCCTTTGCCGAAAACGTGTTCAGCGTTCGGCGGATAAGTCGGTGGAGTGCGAGCTCTTTTCGTAACGAATTGAGCGATTTTGAGTACTCTTTCTTCTTGGTGAGCGATTCGACGAGTATCTTGCTTGATATCATGCCAGTGATGATGCCGCCGCCCGTGGTTGCTTTAACGAATCCGGCAGCGTCGCCCACAAGGAAAACCGTTTTTTCCTTGTTTTGCACCGGAATGCGTTTGTCGTAAATAGGAATGGGTCCTGATTGCCAGCCGAGAAGCTTTCCCGGAAACACCTTCTGGATACGTTCGAACATTTCTCTAGCTTTGTGCTGCGACGCGATGCCGACGCGCGCGACGGTCCTGCTCTCAGGCACGACCCAGGCGAAAAACTCGGAATACTCATCGCCGAAAAAAACGTCGAACATTTTCGGGTCGTACTGTCCTTGGATGGTGGCTTGGATGCCACCCCAGACTTTTCTTGGCGTCCAGATACCTGCCTGTTTTGCGACGTCGGAGTTCGGTCCGTCCGCACCTATCGTTATGTCAGTCGGAAGAACGAGCTCCTTGCCTTGATGGTGCAGCTTGATACTGTTCCCTTGGAATCCCGCGAATTTGTGGCCGAGATGATACTGCGCCCCGGCGTCCTTGGCCAGTTGCGCGATGTACTTGTCGAGCTCGGCTCTATCGAGGACGAACTCGTGCAGCGGAAACAGCGTCGTCGCGCTCGGTCCGTGGATCTTCACCTTGTCAAGTTCCGTGCGGATGATGCTCGTGTTTTTCGGGATCAGGTCCCACAATGCATGGGTGACGATGCCCGTGCACTGCACAGGGAGCCCTATTCCGGGGTGCTCTTCAAAGACGTGCACGTCATGGCCTTGCTTTGCGAGGAGCAGAGCCGCATAGCTGCCCGCCGGACCCGCGCCAATAATGCTGATTTGCATAGGGTTTTGCCCAAGAATGTGCTATATATAATGTATGGATTTGGTCGATAAAGTTTATAAAGGGCATTTTTGCTCAGAATCACAGTCAGTTTTCTGATGAAAAGGGGACCGTAGCAATCCTCATGGCAAAAGACCAAAAACGCAACAGTGGCAGCGATTTGCCTAGCGGCGATTCTCCGACAACCCTGCCGGCGCCGGGGCATCCGTTAAGCACGAAAGATTCCGGCAGATTCCTAAAAGCTGACGCGTTTTTCCAGCGAGCATGCGCACGCGCCGATGAATTCACGAAATCGATCGCGGAGCAGCTACAGCAGAACCATCCCGATGTCCAGGGATTGAAAACCGAAACCGCGTTCCAGGACTACGTGAACATCGCGTTCTTCCAATTCCGCCGCAGTTGCCAAACTGAGCTCTTCTCAAACATCTACCCGAAATTTGTCGACCAGGTCGATAAAGAGTTCCAGTCGAAATTGGATGCGGCCATGAAATCCCTGCGCGCGCCATTCTACAAAATGATTTACGCGCCATTTCTCAACGAAATAAACGCGTTCACCAAGGAGATCGCGCGCCAATTCGTCACGAACGACCCTGCGTTGGCCGAAGCGCGGAAAACAAAAGACGCGTTCTTGAAAAATTTCGATCTTGGCGTAGTGCACATTCAACAGGCGTCATCAATTCCGCAAAACCTGCCGAAGGATATTTTTGACACGCAATTCACGGACGACCTGAAAAACGTTATCGTGATCGCCCAGCTCAAATTAGCTGAAGGATTCATAAAGGGCTCTTTCGAGAAGAGCGTCTTCGAGTCTTCAGAGGGAGAATCATTGAAAGCGGGCCGCGTGAACCCTCCCACGGACTTGCATATGCGCGTGCGCGATGATTACCAGCTCGAAGGGCTGGCGCCGCAACCAGTCATTTCCGACGAGATGCTCGAAACGATGCGCAAATCCGCCGCACGACAGTACGTCTCAATGGTGCGCAGCATGAAAGCGCAGGAGATGCAGCAGACGTTGCAGGACGCGTATGAATCGAACACGCAGCTCAAGGATCTTTTTTCCGACTATAAGCTCTTCATCTTCGGAGTCGGCGCGGAACTCGCCCATGATCAGCAAATGGAGATCGACTCGGACAGGGATGTGGCGATTGCGCATAACGAACAGATTGATCTCGGAAAGTTATTGGCTGAGGGCCGCGGCACGATGTACGATGAGCTTTCTGAAACCCTAGGAGGGAATCATTGGAGTGCTTGGTCAGAAAGTCTTGGCGGAAATGAGTGGGATGCCTGGGCGCGAGAGCTTGACAAGAAGTATGACTTCGATTTAGTCGAGGCCACATGCCATAATGACCAACTGGATCTCGGCGCGGAAATGGCGCACGGTCTTGGAACGATGTATGATGAGCTTTCAGAACGTCTCACGATCGAACATTTGGATTCTTGGTCAACTGAGCTTGAAACCGAATTCGGGCAGACCTGGGATGAGCATTATCACGACGAGTGGGCGGCTGATTTAAGCGCGGCGGCGAAAACGCCTCAGACAAAATCATTGCTTGAGCGCGTCGAGGAATCACAGAAATACACCAATCTCTCTAAAGAGGAATATCAACGGGTTAAAGATACGATTGTCACGAACATCCTTCCTGATGCCAAGATGATCTCGGCGCTTCCCGCGACAGAAGTTGTTACGCGATGGGACAAAATAACCCAAGGGCTTCGCGCGAAATTGATGGAATATGTGAGCCGCGGGGAGTATTCCGAGGGCGAGTTCCAGGAATTCCTCGAAGATGAGGTCAGGACCCTTGAAGGCATAATCGTCACTTCCGCGGTCAGCGAATTACCAGTTCCTACTCAACCAGGGGTTGCATCCGAGGTCCGAATGGTCGATGCCTTGTTCGATGAAGACTTTGAAGATCCGGAGTATGAGCCCAACCCAGCTCAAACACCCGTAATTCCAACAATTGACGACTCATCAGTGGCAACAATACCGCAAGCTTTATATAGTCCTCCTGTCAAAGTGGATAATAGTCAGAGTTCTGATGAAAAGGGGGCAGAGGCAACCATTACGAGAGAAACACCTATGACACCCCAAAAAGAAGAATCACAGAATACCAGCACGATCTCTAATTTGTACCGCCTGGTGGAAGACCGACTCACCATCAAGAAGAATGAGTGGGCTGATATGCTTTCCGAAAACACGTTCTCGGAAAAGCGAGAGCCTGAAGTGTTGCTCGAGACGGAAATGGCGTTATTCATCTCAAATGTCGTCCACGCGGACGGCACAACCCTCACGCAAGGCATGAGCGCATTGCCGACGGATCAACAGAAGGATTTGTACCACGCGCTTGTCACCTATGGTGTCGAGTTTATGCTCAATCGAAGCAAAGCGCAAGCGAAGTCAACGATTGAAACCAAGCTCACGCCTGAAGATACTTCGGTCCCTTCGATGCTTTTACCTGCAGTTCCTGACAAAAAGAATTCAGTTCCGCCGGCGAAAGGATATTCCCGTATTGATGGCTGTATCGTCGCAGGACTCTTTGCGGCAGCGATTACCGCGGTTGCGCTCTACAAGGGATGCAGTGCGCCTAAGAACGAGAAAAAGTTACCTGTCGAAGCGAAGGTTGAAATTAAAGTCGAGCCGGCTTCGCGCGGAACGCTTGAATCTTATCTCTCTTCATTTTACTTGAACGACGTCGAAACCGCGCACAAGATGTGGCCGCAAGTCGAAGCGCAATTCCCGAACCCGGGAGTTTCGAATGACGTGCAGCCAGTTTATGCGCAGTTCGCGGCCGAACTCAAGACGGCAAAAACGCCGAAAGACGCGCTTATGACGTTCCGAAGCTACCGTTCATTCCTGCAGCAGGACTTGAACAACGGATCGTTAACCAAGGATCAATTTGACGCATCGCTGGGCCAAGCGCTCCGCGATCTGAACATGGGGGAATACAAATGAGCTTTATCACAAACGTCGCCGACAAGGCAAAACAGTACGCGCGCAAAGCCGCGCTCGCAACGGCATTGACCGTCGGTGCAACCGCACAAACGGGTTGCCGATCGACCTACAGCGACCTCACGGAAACCCCTGAAGGCCTCGCATCATACCAATCGTACCAGCACGCGGCGTTCGGCGAAAGCCTCGAAGGCACCGTCAACCGCGCGGACTCCGCATTGAAAGGCACCGTCTCCTCGACCCCGATGGGTGACCTGCCGAACACCGACGGTCTGAGCAAGGCTCAAATCGACTCATTGAAGGGCTACCGAGCCTTCGCGGCAAACGCGAACTCTATGCTCGCGGGCTCGTACCACGAACTCGCATTGGAATTCGCGAAGAACTACGACGCGAACATCATCGGCGCACACCTTGGACTTTCTAAGGACGAGATTGAGCAGATGAACGAAAGCCCGAACTCGTTCTTCACCCAGAAGTACAAGACGGTTTTTGAAAACGCGGCAAAGGCCCGCGGCGACTTGACCGACCTTTTGGCAACGTCAACGTATGAAGACATGGCGAAGCAGGCGAAGTCGCTCGACAGCGTCCGCGCTACGCTCGAGCACGACCCGGCCTACGCGAAGCGCGACGACCTCGTCAAGTTCATGAACGACGCTGACAACAACACGCTCCAGCTCGAGCGCGCGTACCAATTGCGACGCATCATGCTCGTCGGCGAAGGCAAGCTCGCGGAAGCGATGCCGGTCGAACGCATGATCGCGAAATTGCACGAATTGCGCACCGGCGAAACGTTGGAAGCAATCGGCGCAAAATACGACAAAGTCATGATCAAGTACGACGGCGAATTCGTGACTATCCAGGAAGCCCGAAACCAATTGCAGCGCTATGCAGAGAAGAAGGCGTCCCAAAAGGACGACAATTGGGTCGACGACCTGATGCAGGGCGACGGCGACAAAGGCTATGTGCCTTTCGTTCGAGCGATTGCGACTGCCCAGATTATCGGCAACATCAACTCGAACGGCCAGCTCGGACAGTCGCTGCTCGCGCAGCAGGCAATCCAGTCGGTCATGGACACCAAGACGGACATCGCGTACAAGGCGGGCATGTTTGTGCTCCGCGCGGCTCCCATCGGAGCGGACATCCTGTCGCAAATCTTGCAGACTGAGTATGTCTTGATGGACAACCATCCTTCGCAGAAGGACGACGCAACCACGTTAGAGCAGATTCTCCACACCGTCGACACCAAGATGAAGTTCGACGGCGGCTACGCAGGCTCCCCCGACCACATCGGCGACAAGGAATCCGTTGTCGTCTACATGCTCAAGAACGGACTTATCGTCTTGAAGTACGGCAGCATCATCTACAGCTTGGGCAGCCACATGGGCAGCCACGGCGGCAGTGACGGCAGCTCTTCGGGAAGCGACGGCCACAGCGCGACCGCAGCAGGCGGAGAAACCGGCGGCAATGGAGTCAATCCGTTGCCCGCGGGCAAGTAAGGTGAATCAAATGAACAAACTCAACTCAATTTTTGCGATAATGCTCGTCTTGCTTTCGAGCGTAGCCTCAGCCTATGTTGATGTCACCTACACGTTCAATCAGAACGATGTCCGCGTCGACGCTTATGACATTTTGAATGCAGACGGCTCGTCTGTTTCTGCGTTTTCGGGCGAATTGCTCGACGGCCAGACCACGACCGACGGCAGCCTGACTGTCCGATACCCTGACAGCCTCGCGACGAGCTACGGTTACGGCATCTACTTCACCTCTTCGGGCTTTTTACCTCTCGAAGCCATCGCGACCTGGAACACGGCCGGCGATGACGGCGAAGCGACCCAGAACGTGCACTACAACTTCCAGCAAGGACAGAACTGCCGCGCAGTCATCGACCAATTCACGGTCACGAACACCGCGCAGCCGAACGTCCCCGTCATCATCAATATGGAAGCAGGCCTTGACGCCTCGCTCCAAAGCGCATTCCACTTGACGGACAACAACCTCGACTATGTCCCGGCGCACTTGAAGGACGACTTCTACAGCGCGGACATCCAAGTCGCGTTGAACATCTACCAGGGAACGACCTTGGTCGACACCCAGACGCGGGACTTGACCGTCTTCGCAAGCGACAGCGTTCCGGTGAGCTTCACCTGGACTCCGACCGTCGCAGGCGGTTACCGCGCGGAAATCACGACCACCATCGTTGATGACCAATGCGCCTCAAGCCAGACCGGCCAAAGCGCAAAGGACTTCACGGTCGACGACAGCTTGCCGAGCAACGAGTGCTACACCATCTTGAACGGCCTCAAGGCGATGCCGACCATCGGCGTTATCGACGAACAAGTCGTTGTTTCATACGACAAGATCAGCAACCACGCAAACACGGCAGGCAGCCTCTCGGCAATCCCGACAATGGCGACTTGGACCGTAACTGGCCCTGGCTTTAGCCAGAGTGACAGCATGACCTTGCCGGCGAACAGCGGAAACCTGTACCCGACGAGCCAAAGCTTCGCGTTTATCCCGACAAGCACGGGAATGTACAGCATCAGCGTGTCCGGCAGCGGCGCCTCGAGCGCGTGCAGCGGATTGAACAACCCGGTCGAAGTCATCAGCATGAACATGGAAGTCAAGGACGAACCGAGATACTCGGCGACGTTCGTGTTGTCCGACGGCACCACGGCACAGAAAGTGTCGGGCGCAGTCATCAACCTCGACGGAACCTACCTTGTCAGCGACAGCATGGGACAAGCCATGTTCGGCGATTTGATGCCGGGCACGTACGCCTATGTTATCACGCACCCTAATTATAAGACCCTTTCGGGAATGATCACCGTGACGGATTTCGACATGATGATCTTCCTCGCGTTGGAGCCCGGAACCGGCGTCATCACGCCTATCCCGACCCCGACGCCTGATGGCGATGCAACGCCTGCAGATGAGGACCGCTTCGGCGTCTTCATCGACAGCATCCGCATCGGTGACGCCTTCAGCCAAACCCAGAACAGCGAAGTGCCGTTCTACATCAGCTTCAGCAACAACGGCGACGCAACGCTTCGCCACGTCAAGGCAGCCATCGTCATCCAAGACTTGGCCCTCCGCGCAAGCGTGGGTCCGTTCGACTTGGGACAGGGCGACGAATTGACGCAAAAGCTGTTCCTTCCCTTGGATGGCACGGTTCGACCGGGCGTTTACCCTGTTCGAATCACCCTCCACGGCGATGACGTGAACCGCGTCGTCTACCGTGAGATTGAGGTTATCCAATAGGAAGCCTTATATACTAGTAATAGTTACTTACTAGTAACAACAAAGTGTCTCTCCTGGAGAGGCAACAAATATATAACACTACAACCCAACGAGGATACAACAATGGCAACCAACAAAATGTTTAGCGTTTTCGCGTTCTTGCTCGTCTTGATGGCGGGCGTCGCAAGCGCACAGAACTGGAACGGCGGCTCAAACCAGCCGGGCCAACCGTATGTTCCGACGAACACCGGAAGCAACACGGGCGGAACCGTCACTGCAGACGCTTTGCCGATCTCGATCGACGAAGTTGAAGTCGACGGAACCGAGCTCAACGAAGACCAGGTCAACCGACTCAGCATCGAGCGAGACCAGGAATTCTCAGTTAAGGTCACCTTCCAAGGTACCGCAAGCCATGACAACATTGTTGGTAACGCATTCATCTCAGGCTATGAGCACGACTCAGTCTCCGACATGGTCGGTCCCTTCGACGTCGAAGATGACACAACCTACACGAAGACCTTCAAGCTCACGTTGCCGAAGGACCTCGATGAAGACAGCTACAAGCTGCGCATCATGTTCTCCGACCGAAACGGCCAGGAAATCTTCTTGAACTACAACCTCAAGGTTGACGAGAAGCGACACAGCATCGAAATCAGCGATGTCATCCTCTACCCGGAAAGCAGCATTATGGCAGGATCTGCCCTTTTGACCACGGTCCGAGTCGAGAACTTCGGCCAGCGAGACGAAAGCGACATCAAGGTTGAAGTCGCGATCGCGGCGCTCGGATTGAGCGCAAGCGGCTACATCGACGAAATCAACCAGGGCGACCAGGAAGAAACCGAAGAGTTCTACCTCCGAGTCCCGCAGGCCACCAAGGCAGGCGACTACGAAATGATCGTCACCGCGCACTACAACGACGGCCGAGACAGCGTTGAAACCGTCACGATGGTCCATGTTGACGCAGACTCAGCTTACCAGGACGCGGTCGCTCCGAAGAGCCAGATCGTCATCGGTAGCACGCTTGAAAACGTCAAGCAAGGTGACAGCGTCATCTTCCCGATCACCGTCACGAACAGCGGCAAGACCGACGTTGCCTACACGGCAGCGGTTTCCGGCGCGGCCGACTGGGCAGACGTCAAGATCAGCCCGACCAGCACCCAAGTCATCAAGGCAGGAGAAAGCAAGGCATTCTACCTCAGCATCGACGTCAAGGACGACGCAGCTGTCGGAAGCCATGTCTTCACCGCCACGATCAGCTCGGGCCAGCAGGTTGAGCAACTCGCGCTCACGGCAAATGTGACCGAA
Source organism: uncultured Methanosarcinales archaeon (assembly GCA_964550175.1). Classification (GTDB taxonomy): domain Archaea; phylum Nanobdellota; class Nanobdellia; order Woesearchaeales; family ARS49; genus DSQK01. Next base: position 706,891 of record CAZJXP010000001.1, read on the forward strand.
GCAGCATCCAGCATCTGGGCCACGTTGGCAAAGGTGTTCGGCATCGCAGTGCTCGTCGCATTGGTCCTTTTGGCGATCATGTTGGTGTACAACCGCATGAGCGACGAAGACAAGACCGAGCCGCAGACGTACTACTAAATTATTTTTTTTCCTTTTTTTTATTTAGTTTAGCGCATTGAATATGGGGGGCAAATGAAACTTATCAATCTCGCATTGGTCCTGGTCCTTCTTGCTTCCGCTGTTTCCGCCCAATTCGTCGAAGACTTCTCCATTTCCTCAGAACCCACACTGCAGACGTTCCAAGGAACTCCGGCAGACTCACACTATCTCATCACCAACACGGGCAACGTCGCCTCGGGATATACGGTCTCGGTTGTTGATTCTGACGCGGCATCCTGGGTCAAGCTCGGCCCGTTGAGCTTTTCGCTGCAGCCGGGACAGCAGCAAATCGTGCTGTTGCACCTTGATGTCCCTCGAGACGCGGCTGTCGGCAGATATGATTTGCAGACGGTTTTCACTACTACGCTCGGCACAACGCTCGTTTCTGACCAGGACGTTCGCGTCGACGTCCCGCACAACATCGACCTAGAGGCGCCCGAATCAAAGGAAATCAAACCTTGCGGCACTGCGACGTACCCCATCACCATCTATAACACCGGCGCGTTCGCCGAAACCTTTGACCTTTCCGTCAGCAAGAACCTCGCATCCGTTGCGACGTTCACCGATGACAACGTGGTTGTCGGCGCCGGCAAGAATGCAATCGTTACCTTGACTATCAAGCCCGACGACTGCACCGTTTCTGGCGACAAGGAGTTCTCCGTCTTCGGCATCGCCGAAAGCACGAACGCGAAAGCCGAATTGGACTTGTTTTTGACCATACAAAACCCGTTCATTCCTTCAATTGCTATTGATGATGCTCGTTTGACGATCGAAAGCGGCACGTTCAACGCGACCATCGTCAACACCGGCGACACGAAAGCTACTTACAAGTTCGCGCTTGACGGTCCCGACTTCCTGAAAGTCACGCCGACACTTACGCTTGAGTCCGGAGCAGAAGGCACGATTGTTTTCACGTCAACGCCGGACGAAGAAGTTGCTCAGCAGAAGTATCCGGTCACGCTCAAGACCTCTGTTGAAGGGATCAACTACGAGCAGGACTTTGTCTTGACCGTCAAAGACCTCAGCTGGTTCGAGCGAAACCCCTGGCTAACGGCGGGATTGACCGTTGTGCTGATTATATTACTCATCGTCGGAGTCATCCTGTTGCAGCGCTGGATCGCGTACACCAAGACCGACGAGTACCAAAAGAACAAGTCCGAAGCTGCGCGCGTCGCGGCCGAAGTCAAGGCGCAGCGCGAAGCCGAAAAGGCCGAGCTCGCGAAGGAGAAGGCGAAAGCAAAGGCAGCCGCCGAGAAGCAGCGCGAAGCCGATCGCAAGGCGAAGGAAATCGCGAAAGCAGCCGCCATCAAGGCGAAAGCGCAGGCGAAATTCGACAACGCCGTTGCGAAAGAACGCGAAGCCGCAAAGAAGGAAGCCGAACGCGAATTGAAAGCGACCAACGTGCTTGTCGCGAAAGAAAGCCTCCAAGGAGACACCGCGACCAAGCCGGGCAAAACCGGCTGGTGGATTGCGTTGCTGTTGCTGTTGCTCGTTCTGGCAGTCGTCGGCTATGGATTCCGAACCTACCTGATCGCGAACCTGTTCGCGTCACTTGCCGGCATCATCACGCTTGTTGTCGTCATCATTTTGTTCCTGTTCTACAAGAAGTTCTTCGGTGCGAAGCGCGTTACGCAAGAATGGACTGCGCTTAAGGCCCGCCGAGAAAACGAATTCGAGACGGGCTGGAAGCACGGACTTGGCCAATTGTGGATTCGCGTCAAGGAAGTCGTTCCGAACGTCAAGCTCACGCTCGTTGCGTCACGATCCAATCCGACGCTCATGGCGCCTGAAGGCGTCGTCTACCAGTACCTCTCCTTGCGTCCGGAAGGGCTCAATGAAGATTTGGTCGAGCGACAGCGATTCATTTTCCGTGTTTCTCGCCGATGGCTTGAAAACAACGACGTCTCCGAAGGAAACGTCAAGCTCATGAAGTACACCGATGACTGGAAAGGCATCGGCACCGAGAAGGTCCGTTCGGACGCCAAGTGGGTCTACTACAAGGCCGAGACGGTGGGCTTGGACAACTTCGCAATCGTTGGCAAGAGCCGCACTGAGAAACAGACTCATTCAGGCCTGGCTCCCGGCTGGTGGTACGTCATCTTTGGCGCAATCATCCTCTTGGCGCTTTTTGGCGGCGCCTGGTATTTGGCAACCGCGGGCAGCGAAGGAACCATTCCGGTTCCGCCTTCTGGCGTCGGCATTCCGCCGCAAGTCTGGGACGAAGACACCAAGCTCAGTATTGATTTGAAACAATACTTCGTCGATCCTGATGGAGATTCCTTGACGTTCACGAACACGCCTGTGCAGAACATCGTCGTCACGATTTCGGGCATGGAAGCGACCTTGACTCCCGAGAAGGACTGGTTCGGCACGCGAAACATCACGTTTTCGGCCACGGATGGCAAGGGCGGCAAAGTCACCTCGAACAATGTCAGCCTGACCGTCCGCGACGTAGCGGAACCGACGTTCTGGACGAACCTATGGAACGGCATCCAGCACTACGCGGGCTACATCGTTGTCGGCATCGTGCTGCTTGTAGTCTTGATTGCGATACTCGAGTATCGCAAGAGCTTTGTGAAAGCCTGATTATTTTTCTGTTATTTTTTTCTTAGTAACCTTTAAATAACTCTCGACGAGCCAGAATGCTAGAGACCTATGAGGGGACGTCGTCCAACCTGGCAGGACGGCCGCCTCCAGAGCGGCTAATCGGGGTTCAAATCCCTGCGTCCCCATAGCAGCGTATCACCGACTTTGATTGACGTTCTTTTGGGGATTTCCACAACATATCTCGCCTTGACTTTCGGCGAATACATCGCGAACGGGGAGAAGTTTTTCTTCACTTCGATGACCTTTCGGTCCTTGTTGAGGTAAAGCACGTCAATCGGGAAGAACACGAACCACATGTGCAGCGGGACGTGCTCGTCCTCCTTGAACGCGAACACCAAGGTTTTTTTCGGCGAAAACATCAATCCGCGGACCTGAGAGAGCAGTGAACGGCAGACGACCGCGTTTTTGAGCCGATGATTCATGGCGTTGCAATCCTTAGTATCGTATTTAATGATTGCGCCATCCATAATTATTTAAATCTCTCAGACATTGTTTTCATTGTGAAAGAGGTCTTGGTCAAGAAGGGACGCATCCGCGCGAAGATTAACGTGCCGGGCGTCGCGCTTGACATAAACGTCGCGCATTCTGCTGCTAGTTTGCGGGAAGTGCGACGGATTCTTGACACTCTTCGGCAGCAGGACGTTATTGTTGAGCAGGACCCGTACAACTGGCAGTTTTCTGAAGAGTTAAGGTCATCCCCCGCGGCGATGGATTTTATTAGACAGGCGTCGCGCGCGGAGCAGGGGACGCTCTACCGCAAATTATCGTTTGACAATCTCCGTGTCGTCGACACGTACAAGAAAGAGTTTTTTTCAACGCTGGACCCGGTGAAAACCAAAGAGGCAATCAAAACGCAACTGTCTGATGTCGATGGCGACGTCAGATTCGGGCTTGTGCACATCATCGGCACGGTGTCGAAAGATGACAAAGCGTTGCTTGTTGATTTGGTGCGCAAACGATTCGGCAACGCCGAGCTGAAGACGCAGTTCACGCACAAAGACGTGTTAGGTAAGACGGTAGTTGAGATGGTGCTGTTCGGGTCGCTGCAGAGAGATGAGTTCTAGCAGAGTTACCTTTTTACCGCCCCGATTCGAACCGTTGGCTCAATTGAATTCAAAATTATTGCCGTACGCTACGACAAAAAGAGCCGGTAAAAAGTTTGGGCGGTAAAGAGCTTAACGACGTTAACGTTGTATTTCTTTCAAGAACTTCTTTGTCGGCAACGTGTTCACCACGTCCTTCGCCTCCAACCAGCCTCTCCGTGCCTGCGCGACGCCGAGCTCCATGAATCGCAGATGGTCGACGCTGTGGCTGTCGGTGTTGATGATGAATTTTGATTTGAGCGCTTTCGCGGCCCTGATGTGCGTGTCTTTCAAATCCAATCGGCTGGGCGAACTGTTGATTTCAAGGAAAACTCCCGTATCGGCGCAGGCCTGCGCGACAGATTCGAAATCGAAATCAATGGGCTCGCGCGCGTTTATCAGCCGACCGGTCGGGTGGCTTATCGCCGTTATATTTCCCGACTGGATGGCCTTGAGGTAGCGCTGCGTGGCTGCGGCGCGGTCTGGCGTGAAGCGCTGATGCGAACTAGCCATAACTATGTCGAGCTGCTTCAAGATTGCTGGCTTGTAGTCGAGACTGCCGTCCTTTTTGATGTCCACTTCGCTACCTTTGAGGATGGTGACGTCAGAATACTTTTTTTGCAGCTTGTCAATCTCTTCGCAGTGCTTGAGCAGCCGTTTTTCGTCCAGTCCGTTGGCGATGACTGAGCTTTTGCTGTGGTCGGTGATCGCGAGATAGTCATAGCCTTGCTTGATTGCGGCTTGCACCATCTCTTCCGTCGTGTTGTTCCCGTCGCTCCAGCGCGTGTGCATGTGGCAGTCGCCCCGCATCGCGTCGTACGGAATCAGGGTCGGAAGCTTCTTTGCTTCTATTTCGCCCGTGTTCTCGCGAATTTCGGGCGCGGGATACGGAAGATTGAGCTTCTTGTAGATGTCCTTTTCAGTCTTGCCCGCGACATACGTTCCTTTGCGGGTGAACAGCCCGTATTCGTTGAGCTTGAACCCCTTGTCGATCGCGATCTGTCGCACGCGGACGTTGTGCTCCTTGCTGCCGGTGAAGTATTGCATCGCCGCGCCGAACGATTTCGGCTCGAGCACGCGAACGTCGGCCTGCAGGTTGCCGATGAGGATGGCTGATTTTGTCGGGCCTTTCGCCAGGACTCTCGTGACGTCAGACATCGTCGTGAAGAAGTCCATGACTCTTGAGGGGTTCTTGCTAGTGACTAAGATGTCGATGTCCGCGATGGTCTCCTTTCTTCGTCGGACGCTGCCGGCGACTTCGGCGCGGTCGACGCCCTGAATGGTTTGCAGTCGTGCTTGGAGCTCGCGCGCTATGTCAAGCCCGGTGACGAGCAATTTTCTTTCCTGGCCTTGCGCGTGCAGGCTCAATCCCTTCAGAATCTCCTGCTCGCTCTTCTCGCCGAAACCTGCGAGCTTTCGTATTTTGCCTGACTCTGCGGCCTTCTGCAAGTCGCGCAAGCTTTTGATGTTCAGTTTTTTGTTGAGAATGACTGCCCGTTTCGGTCCGAGACCGGGGATGTGCATCATCTCGTCGACCCCTTTCGGAATGCGCTTTTCTAACTCTTTTAGCTCCTTGATTTTGCCGGTTGTCAGGAACTCCTCGGTCTTGTTCGCTATCGCTTCGCCTACGCCCGGAAGCTCCTTCAGCGCGGCCATGCCGCCTTTTGCGTAGATGTCCTCGATGGGCTTGCTCAAGGTTTCGATTGTTCTCGCGGCTTTACGAAAGGCGTTCGGCTTCCATTGCACGGCGAGAATTTCGAGCAGGTCGGCGATTTCGTAGAAGATGTCAGCTAGTTCTTGGTTCTTCATTGCTCGACCTTCACCTTTTCAACGATTGTGAATTCGATGGGACGCCCGTGCGTGTCATATGCAGCAACACGGTTGAACGTGTACGGCCGGCAGATGATGAGGTTGACAAGGCCCATCGTAAACAGCCCTCGCTTGTCCATGCTGCTAGGCAGGTTGTTGAAGCTCGGATGGCTGTGGACGGTCCCTACTACTTCGTGCAGCAATGGAAGGTCGGCGCTGATGATTGCCTGGCTCTCGTTCGCGTGGTAGTGCTCGTAGACGATGCCCTTAACGTAGAGAATCTTGTTCGTGACCTTTCCTTGTAGGTAGGCCGAGAACTCGTTCGGATGGGCGTTCTTCGCGAACTCGATGACGGTCTGGATGACTTGGCGTTCGACGAAGACCGAATGGAAGACATACTCCTCAAGCCCCGAGGCTCGGAGAGTCCAACGCATCAGCTTCTTCCACATGCTATTGTTATCGGTGGTTGAGGTTAAAGAGCTTTTCGTCTTGTGAAAGTCAGTTTTCGGATTTTTTACTTGGGACTTTCACAAGACGGGCAAAGTTTAAATAGCGTTGGTGATGGGATGAGCGCATGGGATGCACCGCATGCAACGCGCCGTTGGCGCCGAACGACAAGTTCTGCGCAGCCTGCGGCGCGGTCCAGCAAAATGCCGCTCAGGTTTCTGAGATTATCGAGGATAGCGCTGACAACCAGGTCACGACCACGTGCGACAGATGCGGCGCGGGCTTGGTTTCGGGACAGATATTCTGCACCGTGTGCGGCAAACCTTCAGTTCAACTCGGCGAAGAGTGAGTTTGTAGTAGTCTTGGTTTCCTTGCCGTTCTTTTCCCAGGCAGATTTTGAGTAGTTTAGGCAATAATTCTATTTTGAATAGAGCCAACGGTTCTAATCTGGGCGGTAAAAAGTTTGCTTGGGAGAGCTTACGTCGACAAAAACTATTGGCATTCATCACCATAATCCTTAAAAACACCTGCCACTCTGGAATAGTCATGGACGAACGTCGACAACAGCTCAGGCGCGATATGGACTCCTACCTTTCGCAGCGGCGAAAGTCGGACTGGGGATTCTTTTCGAAGCCTGTTCTGCACCCGACGGTCCATCCTTACAAGAATAAGGAAATGAAGGAGGAATCGACCGTGGAATCATCCGAATCAACCGAACAAAAGAAAGGCTGGCTTTCCGGCATGGTCGACAAGCTCTTCGGCGAAGCGGCCGATGAAGACGTTCCGGCAGAAGCGGTTTCTCAGGTTACTTCCACTGATGCGTCTGCTGACTTGAAGGAATTGGCGCGAATCTCGCTCGCGGTGATGAAGAAGATGCCGGGCGACCTCGTGCACGAGTTCAAGCAGTCCGCCGATTACGACCGATTCAAGGAACTTCTCCGCAAGCACCAACTCATCAAATGAGACTATTCGCTCTTTTCTGTCTGCTTTTGGTTCTTGCCGCGTGTTCGACGCCTTCTGAAAAGCCGGTTGCCGGCGGCGAGCAGGCGCCGAGCTGCATGTGCACGGCAAATTACGCTCCTGTGTGCGGCTCAGACGGGAAGACGTACAGCAACTCTTGCTTCGCGAATTGCGTGAAAGTAACTTTTGTCGAAGGCGAGTGCTAGTTTCTCCAGAGAAGAAGCGCGTCGTTGCTTAAGCTGAATTTGTTTCCGTCCGTTGTCAACGTCAACGTCCCTTTCTCGTCCGTGCGGTAGACGTTGTTGTCCGTTTGGGCGTTCAAGCGCGTCATTACTTCCTGTCCCGGATGGCCGTATTGGTTGTTCAGGCCGACGCTGATCAATGCGACGGACGGGTTGATGGCGCTCACGAATTCTGCCGTGCTTGAGGTCTTGCTGCCGTGGTGGCCCGCGACGTAGACGTCGCTTTCTAATTGCGCGCCGTATTGGTTGATGACGGCGTGCTCGCACGCGCTTTCGCAGTCGCCTGGTAGTAGGATGCTTGTGTTTTTGTACGTGATTTTTAGGACGATGCTGTTGTCGTTATCGCCGTTGAATGCCAATGGTGTGTCTGGGTTGAGAACGTCAATCTGCGCCCCGCCGACGAGGAAAGACTGTCCGTCGTGCCAGTCCAAAAGAACGCTGCCTTCTATTTCGGCTTTCGTGTTCAATGAGGCGCACGTTTTCGTGTCGCAGGGGACCTTCGGCTGCAGGTAATTCTTGATTTTAACCGTGTCAAAGGCCTTGATTAATCCGGCGGCATGATCTGAGTCGAGATTGCTGATCATTGCGTAGTCTATCGTCGTTATGCTGTAGTTCTCGAGGTAGCTGACGAGCCGGGTTCCGCTCTTGCCGGCGTCGTACAGCAGGGTTTCGTTGTCGGGCAGCTTGATGAGAATGGCCTGCCCTTGGCCGACGTCGAGCATCATGAGGGTCAGGATGCCTTCGGGGAAGGCTATTTTAGCGGGTTGGGGGTCGTTTATGACGTTTCCCGTGACACAGCCGGCCAAAAGGAGGGCTAAAACGAGCTGCAGTTTCATGCCATTTTCATGAGTGGGACGTCTATAAAAGCCTTCGGAAGGCTTATATTTCAGGTCGTTTTACCTGTCAGATACTACTCCAGAGTGCTCTTAAATAGAAAGGTTTATATACCCTTTACACTATATCGTAGTAGTAACTCAAGTTATAATCACCTCTTTTTCCCGCGCGTACGCCCGCAAGGACGTGCGCTCGGGTTTCAACACTGCTTGACGACAGTCTCTTGGGGATAGTTTAGTTGTGTTTCGTTTGCTCTCCTTGACGCTCTTTTCCCCGGCAGATTTTGAGTACGTTTAATCGTCTTTAGAATTCTAGAAGTAACGACGATACAAAACGTGGCGGTACAATCCGAATCCAGTTGGTTCGGATGTACAACAGGACTTGTCCTGTTCGTAAAAAGAGACTTGATGGGCAGTGCAGAAACTAACGTTTTCTTTTCTTCGCCGGCCGCATGAACCACGCGATCAACAGTCCGAGGATAACGCCGCCGAAGACGAGCCCGACGCGGTCCCAAGGCATCTGCCTGCGCGGGGATTTCTGCTCAAAATAGATGTCGAGATTGCTAAGCTCGGTCGCGTATTCGGCGAACAGCAATGATGAGTATTGATCCTCGTTGCGCAAGGCCTTTGCGTATTCATAATAGGAGTAGCCGATTAACGGAAAGATGTTCTTCGATTGCGATCGTGCAAGTGAACGTTGGGCAATGCTTAATTTGAGGTCGATGAGCGCTTGCGTCTGGTTCTCTTCGACACCGGTGACGGTGATTAACAAATCAGCCTCGGCTTTTGCTTTCGCGGCTTCGTGCAGGCACACGACCGGATTACCATCTTTCAATTCGTTTTCCGCGTGCTTCAAGGTCTTTAACGTGGCTTGCAATCCTTCGGGGTAGAATGTCTGCACATAGTTGTATCGTTCCTCGGCTTCGCTGAGCTTTTCTTGGCAAGAACGTAGCAGCGTTTCGTTCGTGAAGGTGGTGGCTTTTCCGCCGGTGCCGAAGAATCTCGTCCAAGCTTTTGCGCTGTTCGCGCGCTCGGTCGCGTATGCGAGGTCGCGCGTTGTCTCGTCATCGGGGCTTTCGTTCAACAGAAGCTCCGCGGCTTCTCGTGCCTCGTCGATTCGTTCTTTCACCATCATGAACGTCTGGACGTCCGTGATGGTTTGAAGTGGACGGGCCTTCAACGCATTGTCTTGCGCGTCGATGTCTTGGATGAGTTTTGCGGCCTGTTCTCGGAACTCGGTTATGTCGTTGATCTTGCTGAACTCCTTCTGCGACTGCGCGAGGTTCGCCCGGAAGCAGTACGACGCGGCGGAGTAATATTCCCCCTGCGCGAAATATGTGTCGGACAATAGCGTGAGGTTGAGGATTTTTGGGTCGTCAGTCCTTGGCTTGTCGCACAGCTCTTCAGCGACAGCGCGCATCGTTGTTTTGTAGGTCTCGTCAATCGTGAATTTCAGCGTTGATTGGACAAGGGGTTTGTTGGTGAACTGCTCAAGCGCCTCTTGGATAGTCGCGACCTCGACGATTTCGACGCCCAAAGTCTTTCCGTAGGCGATGAGGTCTGTGGTTTCGTTGCCGTCGCGGTAATGCGACGTTCCGGCCGGAATGAGAATCTTTGTCAAGCCATTAGTTGCGGCCGCGGTTATCTTTTCCTTCGTGCCGCCAACAGGGCCGATGATTCCGCCCGAGTTTATCGTGCCGGTCATCGCGACGCTTTCGTTCAGTTTTCGCCCTTCGAGCAAGGTTGCGACGAGGACTGCGGCGGCTCCTCCCGCGGACGGCCCGCCGACGATACCTGGCGCGGCGTTGATCGTGAAGAAGAAATCGGTGTCGTCGCAGTCGTGGTCAAGCTCGTTGCAGACGACCTGCTTTGCAAGCCGCATCGAGATCTGCGTTGCGATCTTGGTTAACGGGAAGGTTTCGAGGAACACCCGTCCTGACCCGGGCTGGGTTTCCAAGGATAGATCCGCAAGCATGCCCGTGCTGTTGCCGTTTTCCTCAACTAAGGCCAAGAGTTTTAGATGGGCTTCTGCGGCGGAAACTGATGGGATTAATAGAAGCGATAGGAGAATTAATGCGATGCATTTCATTAGCTATTCTTCCTTGGTTATTGTATATAAGGATTTCCACACATTCGTCCTTGCTGAACTTTTTACCGCCCCGATTAGAACCGTTGGCTCTATTCAAAATAAACTGATAGCCTAAACGACTCAAAATTCGCTGGTAAAAAGTGTACTTGGGCGTGCAACGTGAATGCAGGAATTTCACTGGACAATCGCTCGTAGCCTATTTGAACGCGTATTTTGTTCGCCGGTTGTGCGCCAGATGACCCTCCTTGAGTTCGGACTGAAAATCAAGACCGAGTACGTCCCGATGCGGAACTATCCCTACAAATCAAGACATGGATTGTCCGAGTTGCAATTACGAAAACGGCTCGAGAAACAAGGCTGGCACGTGTGGCGCGGCGGGTTTTTGCACGCCGCTTCGGATTACTTTCCGTCAGTGCGGCGCAGATATAACCAATTGGCCGAGCTTATTACTGAGTTTTACGGCAAGGAGTTGTTTGAGCGACTGTGCTATCTTTCGTCCGTGCACCACGGCATGCCTGACTTTCTCTGCTATCATCCCGCCACCAAGGAGTTCAAGTTTGTGGAGTGCAAATTAGGGCACGAATCGCTTTCTCATCGGCAGATAATGACGATATCTAAATTGCGCGACGTTGGGTTCGTTACTGAGGTGCATAAATTGGTTGATTCGTGCACGAAAACAAGACGGGCGACGGTTGACGTTTCTTTCGGAAAGAAGGAGGTGCTTGAGAAGGAAATGACGCTGAAGACGAAGTGGTGATTACTTCTTCGCTTTTGTTTTTTTCACGGTTTTCTTCGCTTTTGGCGCAGGTTTCGTCGGAGCCGTTACATTAGAAGTTGCATTGGGCGTTCCAGGCACCGTAGTCGTCCCATCCGCTGCTTTCGCCACACGCTCGGCCTTCTGGATGTAGCGACACTTCGGGAATTGGTCGCACGCGACGAACTGGCCGTAGACAGACTTTCTCACGAGAAGCTTGCCAATTAAACACTTCGGGCAAGACTGCCCGACAATCTTTGATAAGTCGACATACTTCTTCGGGCAGTCCGTGTTGATGCAGACTTCCTGCGGCTTCTTCGCCTTCTTGATGATGAGAATGATGGGGTGGGTGCAGACGTCGCAAATCTTGTCCGTCACCTGCGTCAATCCGTTCGTCGGCAGCTTGAATGTCGTCTTGCATTCCGGATAGGTGTCGCAGGCGATGAATTTGCCGAACTTTCCTTTTCGTAAGACCAAATGACCATTTACGCACTTCGGGCACTTGCCGACGCGCGTGAGGCTTGTTCTTGTGTCTTGGAAAGTGACTTTGAGCCCTTCGCCGATTTCTTTTTCCTTGGTCTTGAATGCGGCCAGTATCTTGATTAATAGTTTCCTTGCATCCTCAAGAATCAACGGGCCTTTTGCCTTGTGCTCGCGGATCTGGTCCATCTCATCTTCAAACTTTTTGGTCAAGTTTTCGTCGACAATTTCGGGAACGTTCTTTTCCAAAACGTCCGTGATGTGGATGCCGAGCTCGGTCGCCTGGATTGCTTTTCCGGTGATGTAGTTTCGCTCGTACAGCGTTTCGATGATGTTGGCTCGCGTCGCTTTCGTGCCGAGGTTGCGCTTTTCGAGCTCCTTGATGATGCTCGCTTCCGTGTATCGTTTTGGCGGCTGTGTTTCTTTCGTATGGAGCGTGAATTCTTTGACTGTCACGGTGTCGCCCTTTTCCATCGGCGGAAGCTCGTCCTCGCCGAACGGAACATACGGCGCGTAGAATTCGTGCCAGCCCTTGACAACCGTGGTTGTGCCGGCCGCGATGAACGGTTCGTTCTTCGCGTTTAATTCCACGGTCATTGTCTCTCGGGTTGCGGGATCGGAGAACGTCGCGAGGAATCGTTTGACAATCAAATCGTACACTTTCGCCGGTCGGTCATCCAATCGTTTCGGCAACACACCCGTCGGATAGATGGCCGGGTGGGCCGGGTCGGTCTTGAGGCCGTTGTGCGGCACCAGCGTGCCCTTCTTCAGGAGTTTGTTGACGAGCGCTTCGTACATGTCCTCGCGCTTGAGCGAATTGAAAATCTTGTTGAACCCCAACGCGGGCGGGAGCTGCTGGCTGCTCGTTCGCGGATACGAAATGTATCCCGAGGTGTACAAGTCCTGCGCGATGTCGAGCGTGAACCTCGGCGAGATGCCGAAGCAGCGGTAGGATTCCGTCTGCAAGGTCGTGAGGTCGAATGGCGTCGGCGGGTGCTGCTGGAACTGCTTCTTGACAAGGCTGGTGACTTCGACCTTCTTTTCGTCCTTCACCTTCGCGTAGATGGCGTCGGCCTTCGGCTTGTCCCAGAACTTGTCCTCCTTGTGCCACGCACTGACGGGCTTTTGTTTATGGTCACCCACAAGCTCAATCTGCCAGAACGGCACGGGCTTGAACGCGAGAATCTCCTTTTCGCGGTCGACGATGGTCTTGAGTGCAGGTCCTTGGACGCGACCGGTCGAGAGAATCTTGAACATGCCGGACGTCTTGATTGCGGACGTTAACGCTCGAGAAAAGTTGATGCCGTAATAGTAGTCGAGGAAATGTCGCGTTTCGCCGGCTTCGGCCTGTCCCCAGTCCAGGTGCGGCATCGCCTTAGCGTAGGCTTCGACAAGGTCTTCCTTGGTCAAGGTGCTGAACTTCATTCGATGTGCGTCCTTCTGGTTGCACGCGTACTTCACGATATTGAGCCCGATGACCTCGCCTTCGACGTCGTAGTCCGTCGCGACCGTGAACGAGTCGGCTTTTTTCGCTAAGGACTTGATTTCATCGAGATATTTCTTTGAGAATGCGGCGCTTCGCGAAACGTCGCTGGTTGGCACCCATTGGATGTCGAACACCGGATATTGGAATCCTTTCGTCTTCACTTTTTCGGCCAGACCGTACAAATGACCGACTGCGCAAGCCACGATGATCTTCTTGCCCTTGTGAGTGAGCTCGTAATACGGAGCGCCAGAGCCGCCCTTGTGCGCTTTGTCGTCGGCTAACGCGTCGGCGATCTTCTTCGCGGCGTTCGGCTTTTCAGTGATGATGAGCTCAACCATGACGGTTTCGAACAAGAGGGAGTTTAAAAAACTTTGGCATACTATATTATATGCCAAAAGAAGAGTATTTAAAGGAGAAATCGTTACTTCAGCCATGAGCATTTTCATGGCAGTGCGGATGTTCTTCGGCGGACCGGTCCCCGTCATCACCCGCATACGGAAGAATCCTGAATTGCAGCAGAAGATCGTTCACGCCATCGCATTCATTTCGACTGGCTGCGCGCTTTCCGTTCACGAACGAATGCTGAAACAATATCCTCGGCTTAAGAGTATGAACTCATTACTCATAAAGCACGGATTCGAACCGGTCACCAGTGTCGAACGTTCCGTTACGCCAAATGGTCAGCCCTTTTTTATGTCGCGAAATGCGCTGAGCGAGATTTTGTATTTGCTTCTGCCTGATCGAAAAGACATCCCGGCGGAACAGTCGCTTTCTTCCCTGATGAGGAGCCAAACAACCGATTACAAGCAGCATCTTCAGTTGGCTATTCTGTATTTTTGTGCCGAGGTCGCTCGGGCAGTGCTGCCCGACAACAAGAATAAGAGCGCGGAAACCAAGGCGCTCACGCAAAAATTGTACGGAGAGACCATGTTGTCTCTTGAGCACGAACTTCTCAACCTTTCTGAGATATCGACAGTTATCTATTCCATTGAGCAAAGCAAGGTTTAAATACCCTGTTGCGCATTTTTCAGTTATATGCACCACGATTTCGCCACCCAGTTCAAAGGAGAGGCGTTCCCGCAGATTCTCGGCCAGACTCAGACGAAGCACCAGCTGAAGTCTGCGTTATTGATGGACCGCCATGTCATCATCGTCGGCCCGCCGGGCATTGGCAAAACGACGCTGGCCAAGAACGTGGCGCAACTTCTTCCGAGTATTCTTGTAAATGATTGTGATTATCATTGCGACCCGCAGAAGCCGATGTGCCCGTCTTGCAAGAATAAGAAGGCAAAGACAATCAAAGTTTCTGGTGAAGACCGATTCATCCGCGTGCAAGGCAGTCCCGACTTGACGGCCGAGGATTTGCTCGGTGACATAGATCCAGTAAAGGCATTGCAGTTCGGCCCGACAAGCATCCAGGCGTTCACGCCCGGCAAAATATTCAAGGCCAACAATGGCATCTTGTTCTTCGATGAATTGAACCGCGCGCCCGAAAAATTGCAGAACGCGCTGCTGCAAGTTCTTGAGGAAGGAAAGGCAACCATCGGCAGCTACTCAATTGATTTGCCGGCGAACTTCATCTTCATCGGCACGATGAACCCGGAAGAGACCGCGGCAACCGAGAAATTATCCGACGTGTTCCTTGACCGTTTCGACATCATCCACATGGGCTATCCTGAGACGGTCGAGCTCGAACGGCAGATTGTTCTGTCCCACGGCAAAAAGATTGAAGTTGCTTTTGATGTGAATTTACTGACGCTCGCGCTGTTCTTCGTTCGCTCATTACGACAGCACAAGGACGTGCAGAAGAAGCCGTCCGTGCGAGCGTCTTTGGGAATTTATGAGCGCGCGCAAGCGAACGCCTTCCTCGCGAAGCGAAAATCAGTAACGAGCCAGGATGTTTCGGATGCGCTCATCAGCGTGCTCGGCCACCGACTCGAGCTTAAACCTTCAGCTAAATACTTGCAGTCATCCGACCAGTTCGTCGCAGAACAGTTCAAGAATTTCTTGCGGGACACCCCTGCATTCGAAGAGCACGGTGGTGGTGGTCTTTGACGTGGAGGACGTCAAAGTCCAAGACCTCCAAGATATAGACGAACTCGACGGGAAGCTTTCCAATTCTAAGGACGAAGCGCTTATGCATTCGGTGATGCAGAACGACAAGCAAACAATTGATGATGGTAAATTAATCGCGGATTCGTTCAATCAAGGGCTCGGAAGCTTTACGCCGGACATTCTTTTTGAGCAGATTGTGAAGAACTATTCGCTTGCGAAACAATTGCTAGGGGATACGATTTTGCGTCTTGTGTCGGGGTATGACCCGAATTATATCGAGAAGAACCTGCCGATTCCTGAGTTCAGAAAACAACTGATGTCGAACATCCGCAAGAAGATCGACCAGCTCAAGGATAAGAAATTGCTGACGGACGACGGCATGATTGCCGAAAAGGGCGTTGATTTAGCGAGCATGGTGCTCTATGTCGAAGAGCTCGACCATCTGATTCCCAAAGGCGCATTTGGCGAACGGACGCTCAAAAAACGAGCGCAGTACGGCGAGCATGGTGAGGCTCGGATTTATCGAAAGGGGGATAGGTATCGTGACGTCAGCGTGCGCAAGAGCGTGCGACTCGCGGTGCGACGCGGAAACGCGAAGCTTTCTCCGAACGATTTGAAAATCCAAGAGCGCCGGAGCAAAGGAACGGTTCATTTGATTTACGGCATCGACTCGAGCGCGAGCATGAAAGGAAGCAAGCTCGAGACGTGCAAAAAAGCAGGGATTGCGTTAGCGTATCAGGCCATCCAGCACAAGGACCTTGTCGGGCTAGTCGTGTTCGGAAACGAAGTCAAGAACTCGATTGCACCGACGAGCGACTTCAACCAATTGTTGCGGGCGTTGACGACCGTTAAAGCGTCGCGCGAGACCGACTTCACCGCTTTGATCATGAAAGCGATAGAATTGTTTCCGATTAATGATTCGACCCGGCATTTGATTATTCTTACTGACGCGATGCCGACCGTCGGCTTGGAGCCGCGCGAGGAGACCATCGCGGCGGTTGGACGAGCTGCCGCAGCGGGAATCACGCTGTCCATTGTTGGAATCCAGCTGGATAGAAATGGAACGTCTCTCGCAAAAGAAATGGTTCAGATCGGCAACGGACGTCTGTACTCCGTGAAGAACCTTGATGAAGTTGATAAACTTGTTTTGCAGGAATACGATGAGATTAGGGGATAGTCAAGATACTTTTTACCGCCCAAACTTTTTACCGCCCCGATTAGAACCGGTGGCTCAATCGTAAATAGAATTATTGCCTAAACGACTCAAAATCTGCCGGCGCGAACCAACGTAAAGGGAACTCTTACTGCGTAGGAACG
Organism: uncultured Methanosarcinales archaeon; assembly: GCA_964550175.1. GTDB lineage: Archaea > Nanobdellota > Nanobdellia > Woesearchaeales > ARS49 > DSQK01. The sequence goes on from CAZJXP010000001.1 coordinate 723,211, forward strand.
CGTAAATTGCCCTAAGAAACCTTTATATACTCTTAACTTAAAAACAAGCGTATGAAAAAGAAGGTGACCAGCCATTCGAAGCACCCTGGCGTGAAGCGCGATCATCAAACTCTCTTCGTCTTTTGGGTGCTCGCTGCCGTGTTGCTCATCATCGTGGTTGCGCTCCTTCGCGCAGCATGAAGCGCACCCATTCGCCCGTTCTGACATTGATGCTTATCGTATCGATTGTCGGGTTTGTTCTTGCGGTTTCTGACCCGTCCGTAACCGGGGCGTTCCATAAGGTGGACGTTGACAAGTTCAAGAGCATCGCCTGCACGCATCGCGGGCTTTGCCCGGAATCCTTTGCAGGAGGCTCAATTGACTGCGTCCCGAGCGCCCCAAAGAAAATCGCGGACAGATGCGAAATAGATTTGACTCCCGATGCGGGAAAATCCGCTTGCTATGATTACCCCGCGGGAACGGGCACGACCGGTCACGCGTGCTCGGGTGAAGACGTGACTTATGTTTGCGACGATACTGGCTTTTACGAGTTACGGCGTGACGCCTGCAAAACTGATGGCGTTTGCAGCGACAGCGACCATGGCATTGCCGTCACCATTAAAGGCATCGTCACGGTGAAAGAAGCCCGCGATGTGAGCAGCATATTCTCCATTGCCTCAGTTGATAGTTCCACAGTTGATACGATTTACAAGGACCACTGCGTCGGAAGCTCAGGAAGCCCGGCGGTTACCAGCTCGATACTTCGCGAGTATTTCTGCACCGATGACGGCGCGGGATTCGTCGATTACGACTGCTCGAAATCCGGCGGCACGTGCAAGGACCCGCCCGGCGGACCCGATGCGTGCACGCAATTGGCCGTCGGAGAAGTCCCGCCGCCCGTTCCGTGCGCGGGAATCGCAAATCCGTGCGGCATCTTCAACCCGTGCCAGCAGGGATTCACTTGCCTGAACTGCAAATGCCAGTGGGCTCCGCCGGCTTCGATATTCAATGCGCGCCTGGGTTATCCCGTTATTGATGCTGATTGCGTCTCGGGAACGACCGCGATGATGTACGGACAGGCGCGTGTCTGCACCGCGAACGGCGCGGTGAATAGCTGGGATGTTGTCACGCCCGTTCCTGCGGCGGATGATTTAGAAAATAGTTTCTTCGACGTTTTCGCGAACTTGCCGTCGGAAGATTTGACGCTTGCAGGCGGCGCGGTGGTTCCGGCGGTCGCTCCTTCGGTGTCAACGATTCCTGCAACTACTTCAAATAACGTTGTTCAAGCAAATGTTTGCCCAGGAAACACGGAATGCCATGGGGCAACCATCGGCACGTCCATTGAAGCAGTCCAGGGCTGCAAGCGATTGTATCCGCAATCAACGGTTCCGCTAGGTTGCAACACCCAGTGCCGGTGCGCTCCTACGCAGGGTTAATCATGAAGATTCTCGCTTTCACCGACGTCCATTCCAGTTTGACTGCGATCAAAAAAATTGAGTTGCTCGTCAAGAAAGAGAAGCCGGATTTTCTTGTGAATCTTGGAGATTTTACGGTGTTTGAGCAGAACATAGAGAATGTTTGCAAGAAACTCGTCAAACTACACCCGCACCAGCTGGTCGTGCACGGCAACCATGAGGAAGACGTCACGGCAGCATTGATGTGCAAGCGTCATGGCTGGACGTTCTGCCACAAGAAATGCGTGCAGATCGATGATGTCCTCTTTGTTGGGTATGGTGGCGGCGGGTTTGCCGACCGCGAGCCCGAGTTCGAGCGCTGCGTGAAAAACGTCGCGAAAACGATACATTCGGCGAAGAAAGTCGTGCTATTGACGCACCAACCAGCCTATGGCACTGCCGTTGACAACAAATATGGTGACCATGTCGGCAACGAGTCATTCACAAAATTCATCAAAACGAACAAAAACGTGACTTTGGCGTTGAGCGGCCATATCCACGAGACTTCCGGAAAATCAAGCAAAATCGGAAAAACGTTATTGTGCAATCCAGGGCCGTACGGCAGGGTGTTCACGGTATGAAAATCAACGGCTCGCAAAAGCACATCCTCGACAGCGGAGGCTGGTGGGGAATGTACGACGGGCTCACAGCAGGCTATCTCATTGCGTATGCGCTCGCGCTCGGCGCGAGCAACACGATCGTCGGCGTCATCGGCGCGATCCCGTTCATCGCAGCGCTCTTGAGCGAGATCCCCGGTGCGAAATTACTTGAACGCTTTTCGCGGTTGAAGATTTACCGCGTCTCAAGCACGCTCGCGCGCCTCGGCTGGATAGGGATAATCGTTGCGCCGTTCGTGTTCACGAAAGCCCCGCTGTTCGCCGTCGTCATGTTCTTCTTTTTGATACGTTGCCTCGATTATTTAGCTGACCCTGCGTGGACAACGCTGTTGGCAGATGTTATCCCCCCTAAAATCCGCGGCGAGTTCATCGCGCGCAGGATTAAGCTCATTGGCATCGCGGGAATGATCTCGCTCATTGTAGGCGGCTGGTATTTGGACCTGTTCATTTCCGGCGATTTGTTCGGTTTCGTCACGATGTTCGGCATCGGCGTGCTGTGTGGATTGGCGACGACATTCGTGACGACGCGCGTCAAGGAACCGCCGTACCAAGACCACATCCATCATGGGTTCAGGGAGTTCTTCAAGATCGAGGGGGATTTCAAGAAATACACCCTGTTCGTCTTCTGCTTCAATTTCGCGTTCATGCTCGCCTCTCCGTTTTTCACGGCGTACATTCTCCATGACTTGGGACAGAGTTACACGATTTTCGCGCTGTCGACGGCCGTCGCGACCATAAGCAAAATTCTCGTGTTCACGCACATGGGAAAGCTTTCGGACAAATACGGCGACAAGCCCGTTCTGCTATTGAGCGTCATGAGCACGGCGCTCGTGCCGTTCGCGTTTATTTTTGTCACGGTGGACACGCTGTGGCTGCTCTGGCCGGCGCAAATCCTCGCGGGCATCGCCTGGGCAGGCTATGACGTGTCCATCTTCAACATGTTCCTTAGCCTGACGACGCCGGACAAGCGCGCGGTGCAGACCGCGACATACAACATCGTCACGAGCATCCCGCTCGTGATCGCGCCGATCGTCGGCGGCTGGATCGCGGACAATATCGCGATCGGACTTGTTGGAATCCCGGTGATATTCCTGTTATCGGGCGGGCTGCGGTTCTTGACCTCGCTTCTTTTGATACGCATCCCTGAGAACAGAGTGAAGCACAATTACGCGCTGTCGGAAGTGTTCTTGCACACCATCGAAATGCACCCGTCGCGCGGGCTGCAGACAAGATGGGTCGGACTGATGCGCAATGTCAAGCGGCGCGGGCTTCTGTTCACTGGACTATTCCGGTAGCAAAGTTTTTTAAGGGCAGACGAACGCGAAAACCAAATGGAAAAGGCAAAGAAACCGATTCTTTCATCAAAAGCAACGCAGACCAAATCAGACATTCCTTCTTCATTCGACCATAAGGATGAGCAGAAACCGCAGCAATTCGTTATGAAGACGAGCATCTGGCGCAAGATCTGGTGGTTCATCTGGGAAGATACCAGCGTGTGGAGCTGGATTGTCAATGTTATTCTTGCATTTGTGATTATCAAATTCTTGGTGTATCCTGGATTGGGATTCGCGTTGGGGACAACGCACCCCATCGTTGCGGTCGTTTCCGGCTCGATGGAACACGACGAAAGCTTCGACAAATGGTGGACCGTGTCGGGACCGAACTGCAACAAAACCCCGTTCGAGCTTTACTCGCCGTATGGCATCACAAAAGAGCAATTTAATGCGTATTCATTCCATAACGGGTTCAATAAAGGAGACCTCATGATATTGAAGCGCACGAATTCGCTGCAGGTGGGCGATGTCGTCGTGTTCGACGGCGGAATGAGCGATCCCATCATCCACCGCGCGATATTGCTGGCCAATGATACAGTTTCGACGAAAGGGGATCATAACTGCGCCTCTGCGGCTTTTGAACGCGACATCTCATCCGATCGATTGATCGGCAAGGCAATCCTCCGCATTCCGTTCCTTGGTTGGATAAAGATAGGGTTCGTCGAGCTTGTTGGACTTATCACGGGGCGTGCGTAATGTTCTGCCCGAAATGCAAGTCGATATTGATGCCGCGCATGATGAATGGCAAACGAGTGCTTGGCTGTTCCTGCGGCTATAAAGCCGAAGGCAGCGTGACCATAACGGAAGAAGTCCGCAATAACAACAAGGAAGTCACCGTGATGGACAAGGAAGATCATGAGTCTCTTCCGTTGACGGACAACATGTGCAAGAAGTGCAAGCACCCGAAGTCTTATTTTTGGGAATTGCAGACTCGTTCTGCGGACGAACCGTCTACTCGCTTTTACAAATGCCAGAAGTGCAAGCACGTCTGGCGGGAATATAAGTAATCTTTTTACCGCCCCGTTTAGATGCGTTCAGGCCATAATTTTATTTACTATTGAGCCACTAACTCAAAATCTGCAGTGGCTAGAACTGCCTGGGAAAAGTAACTTCACATGGATATTACGCAACACATAAAAAACGGAAAGCTCGCGGTCCGCGTAAAACCCTCGGCGTCTGAGACTGCAATCATCGGTTACGACGCGGAACGGGAGGCCGTTATCATCTCCGTCGCGGCGCAGCCGGAAGACAACAAGGCGAACATTGCGTTGTTGAAATTTCTTAAAAAACAGTTGAAGAAGCAAGTGCGACTGGTTTCCGGCGCGAAGTCGCGCGACAAAGTCGTTTCTGTCGATTAGTTCCGGAAATCTTCCGCTTTTTCAGCAAATCTTCCGGAAATTCTTCAGAAACGCATTTGAACGCGAAAATCATTGAGAGTGTATGTCCAACGTCACGTTGATTGTCATGAGCGCCGGAACGATGCGCATCACGCAGGCGCACTGGAGAACGGTCAAACTTCTTCTGCAGCACGGATTCAAAGGAGTGCACTGGGCCTCGCAGCCGTGGGTCTCGGAAACAGATGCTGGCTATATATTATTGGATTACGGGCAAAAGGTGCTCATTAATGCGCAAAACGCGTTCGATTTAACCCAAATCAAGGGATGGGATGTCATACGGTTTGTCTAGAGAAACCTTTATAAATCACCCATTCGGGGATTGCCTGGGTGAATGTAATGGAATATACACAATTAGCACTACCATTTGTTATGATTGTGAGCGCACTCGGCCTCCTTTTGGCTTGGGGCTTAGCTCGAAACGTCATGAAGCAGGACAAAGGAACTGCTGCCATGCAGAACGTCGCGGGCGCCATCAAAGAAGGGGCAGAAGCGTTCTTGAAGCGACAGTACAAAACGATTGGCATCCTCGCCCTCGTGGCGGCTGCTGTGCTGTTCGGCGTTTACTGGGGCTTCGGCCAAGTGAACCTTGCCGTCAGCACCACCATCTCATTCCTTGTCGGCGCATTCCTGTCCGCGATTGCGGGCATCGTCGGAATGGCCATTTCGGTTCGCGCAAACTTGCGAACGGCCGCGGCCGCACAAACCAGCATGAGCAAAGCGCTGCTCGTCGCGTTGCGCGGCGGAGCCGTCTCTGGCTTGCTTGTTGTCGCATTATCTCTCTTGGGCGTCGCGGGACTCTATCTCGCGTTCGGCGGAAACCCGACCGAAACTCCCTTTATGATCGTAGGCTTCGGATTCGGAGCCTCATTCGTCGCGTTGTTCGCGCAGCTTGGCGGCGGTATCTATACCAAGGCAGCTGACGTCGGCGCGGACCTTGTCGGCAAAGTCGAAGCTGGCATTCCGGAAGACGACCCCCGAAACCCTGCAGTCATCGCAGACCTTGTCGGAGACAACGTAGGCGACTGCGCGGGCCGAGGAGCGGACTTGTTCGAATCAACGGCGGCCGAAAACATCGGAGCGATGATTCTCGGAGTCGCGCTCTTCCCGACGTTCGGCGTCGCGGGCGTATTGTTCCCGCTGGTCGCACGAGCGTTCGGCTTGATCGCATCCGTCATCGGCTTGTTCTCGGTTCGACCGTCTGAAACCGGCGACCCGATGAAGGCATTGAACCGCGGCTACTGGGTCGCGTCAATCTTCGCGGTTGGCGGACTCTACCTCGCGACAAAGATGCTCTTGAATAACATCTGGTTCTTCTGGGCGGGCGTTGTCGGCATCGTCGTCAGCATCCTCTTCGTGTACATCACCCAGTATTACACCGAGTACAAGTACCGACCGGTCAAGACCATCGCAGAAGCGTCCAAGACCGGCCCGGCGACGAACATTATCGCAGGCTTGGCAATCGCATTTGAGAACACCGGCTTGCCGGTATTGGTTATTTCAGGCGCATTGTTCCTGTCCAACTGGCTCGGCGTCAACAGCGGCGTCGCGCACGGCGGACTCTACGGAACGGCCATCGCAACGATGGGAATGCTGTCAACGGCAGCTTATGTGCTTGCTATGGACACGTTCGGCCCGATCACGGACAACGCAGGCGGCATTGTCGAAATGTCAAAGGCATCTGAAGCCGTCAGAAAGCGAACGGACAGGCTTGACGCAGTCGGCAACACCACCAAGGCATTGACCAAGGGCTACGCAATCGGTTCGGCTGCGCTTGCGGCGTTCTTGTTGTTCGCAGCATACATGGACGAAGTTGCCAAGCTTACGGGCGCGGCATTCGCCGTCGTCGACATCGCAAAGGTGCCGGTGTTCATCGGCGCATTGCTCGGCGGCATGCTTGTCTTCGTCTTCGCGGGATTGACCATTGCGGCCGTCGGAAAGACGGCGCAGTACATCATCACCGAAGTCCGTCGACAATTCAAGGACAAGGGCATCATGAAGGGCACCAAGAAGCCTGACTACGCGGCCTGCGTCGACATCACGACCAAGGGAGCCTTGAGAAACATGGTCTTGCCTGGCATCCTGGCGATCGGATTCCCGATCCTCGTTGGATTTGCCTTGAAGGCAGAAGCCATGGCGGCATTCCTCATGGTCGGTACGATTGCGGGTATCTTGCTTGCGATTGTGTTGAACAACGGCGGCGGCGCCTGGGACAACGCAAAGAAGTACATCGAATCCGGTGTCTTTGGCGGAAAGGGCTCAGAAGCGCACAAGGCAGCTGTCGTAGGAGACACGGTCGGAGACCCTTGCAAGGACACGGCAGGACCGTCTTTGCACGTCTTGATAAAGATGCTTGCAACCATTACGTTGGTGCTTGCACCTTTGTTCCTGTAAATATCTTCTTTTTTTTCTTTTTTTTATTAATTAATGGGACTGTTATGGCATTGGAAATCAGACTTGGCGAAATAGAATTGGATATGCATCATATCACCGTAGTTCTTTGCAGAGCGGCGCACACTGACACTGCGGTCAAAACGCCCGTCGTTTTCGGAAAGCAGATGGATGTTTATTGCCCGAAATGCAAAGTGCAGTATACCCGTCGGATGACCGCGCCCGAAAAAAGGATTTATACTTGATTCTAATATTTCAGATTTACCAGCGTATTGTTCAGGAACTTGAAAATATCCTCCGTGACCTTGTCCTTCGGCTGGTTCGCGTCGATGTGCTTGACGATGCCGCGCGGCTCGTAGAACGCGATGACGGGTTTTGTGAGGGTTTCGTACTCATGCATGCGTCGTGCAACAATCTCTTTCGTGGTGTCATCGTGACGCGTGAACAACGGAATCCTGCACTGGCCGCATAGCGCGGGATTGCTCAAGCCGTCCGTTAGCCCGAAGACCCGTCCGCATTGGTTGCAGCAACGCCGCGCCATAAGGCGCTCTTTCGCGATTTCTTGCGGCAGATCCAACGCGAGCACATATTGAGGCCGGCTTATGTTGTCAAGCGCTTTCGCCTGAGCTACCGTTCTCGGGAAACCGTCCCAAAGCCTGCCTTGCCGCACCGGTTTCGTCATAAGATACTCGATCATCAGGTCGTCCGGCACAAGCTGTCCGTCGTCTTTGATGACACGTAATTTTCTCCCGTAATACGTGTCCTGCTTGACTTCCGCACGGATGAGGTCTCCGGTTGAAAGATGAACGATGCCATAATGGGCTTCGATGCGCTTGCCTTGCGTGCCCTTGCCCGCGCCTGGAATGCTAATGAGCACGACGTCTATGCTCACCTAAATCCCTCCAACGTGGACTGCTTCTTGTCAAACTCTTCCAAGTATTTCGGCGGCTTTATCGCTTTGAACTCGTAGCCCCAATCCTCGAGCATCGCTTTCGCGTTTTCGGTGATCTTCGGGGCGGCGAGGATGCCGCGAATCTTTGAGACTCCCTTGCTGACCATCATCTTTTCTATGTAACGTCGTAATTGTGTGACGGCTGAAAGGTCGGCGCAGTAGCGCTTGCATTCGACAATCGTTAACGTTCCGTTCTTGTCCGTCCCGAACACGTCGATGAACCCGTATGCGGTTTGTTCTTCTCTTGAGACTGGCTTGAACCCGGTTTCGATCATCTCTGGATGCTCATAGAGCATGTTGCTCATGTCCTCTTCCGTGCCACTGACGACAATCGTTTGGCTGTCTTCCAGCTTTTGCGAGTTGTAGAAATGGATTCGGTCAAGCTGGATGTCCAAGAATTCCTTGAACGCGAGGTTTTTGCTTTTGAGCAACAGATGGTTGCCCTCGACCACGACGCTGTGGCTCGTCTCGGGCTTCATGTAGTTGATCGGGGCGTTCCCGGTCGGCTGGTGCACAAGAATAGCTTTATCATTTTTGATGAGAATAATCCGGTCGCCGCGGCCCAAGACGCTTTCCGCTCGTCCCGAGTAGCGGATGGAACAGGTGCAGCCGATGACGAGAGTTTCGTTGCGGGACAGCGCGTCGGTGATGAGCGTGGCATAGTCCTGCAAGTTCATGGTGAGAAGGAATAATTGAGGGTTTATTTACTTTTGGTCATGCCGGCGTACGTCAGCATTTCATCATGGAGGACTTCGAGCTTGACATTCGCGCGCTTGAACAGCTCGCGGGTCTTCTGGGCGCCGTGGTAGCGCTTGTCAGCTACGACTCGCGCGATTCCCGCGGTGATGATGAGCTTCGCGCAGACATAGCAGGGCTCCATGCGCACATAGATTGTTCCACCGTTGATTGCGATGCCGTGCTTCGCGGCCTGTGCAAGTGCGTTCTGCTCGGCGTGCGTTGTTCGGATGCAGTGCATCCTCGGCTTCCCGTCGTCTCCGATGACTTCCTGAATCTCGTGGCCGACCTCATCGCAATGCGGGACCCCTTTCGGTGAGCCGACGTAGCCGGTCGCGAGAAGCTGTTTGTCCTTGACGATGACCGAACCAGCACGTCCTCGGTCGCAGGTCGAACGCTTCGCGACTTCGTTCGCGATGTTCATGAAATACTCGTCCCAGCTCGGCCTCGGGAGCGCGAGCTTATGCCCCCAATCGTCGATGAACTTGTCAATTTTCTTGTGGAGCTGCTCTAACGTGCCGTCGTTCTTGATTACGATTCTTGCGAGCTTGACGGTTCGGTTGAGCTGCTGATGCGAGGGATTGTCGTGGTTTTCCTGCTGCTCGCATCTTTTCAGGTCGTTCGCGGTCTTTATTTTCTTATCTTCCGGCTTGTTTCTTGCCTTTATTCTTTCAAACCGGACGCCGAACGGCGCATCGATGCACAACAGGATGAAGTCTTTTCGTTTCTTTAGTTCTTCAACCTCGTGCGGGTTTCTGATGCTGCTGATGACAAAATTCTTGTCGGCGTCGATCTTCTTTATCGCGCGCTCGCCTAACACTCCCGGCCCGAACTTTTCTCTCAACTCGTTCCCGAGATTGATGAGATTCTCCCTGGTCACCTCTGTTCCCCGAACCTTCGCTTCCTCGCGGATCATGTCAGAAAGAGAAAAATGGCCGTATCCCTTGGACATCAAGTAGTCGGCGACCGTGTCCTTGCCGCTGCAATACAAGCCTGTGAGCCCGATAAGCATGGATTTTCAATTCTCCTGTTGCTTAAATGGATTCTGCGTCGCAGAAGTAGAGGTTAGAAACGCATCGTTATTGACGACAAATTTCGTCTTTATAAACTTCTGACCAGTCAAGAATACACGTTGGATGACAATAATCGATTTAAGTATGGGTTGAGAGAAAAATCGATATGGGGGAGTTCGTAAAAAACAAATATGGCGTGCTACCGCGCCAGGAACTTCTCGACGCATTTGATTGCGGAATGCTCAGTTCTGAAACGGATCCAAAATCATATATGCAGCCCGCGAGCGTCGACATTCCGCTCGGCGAACGAGTCATTCGTTTAAAATCATCGTTTTTGCCCGATAATAAGATAGGGTCCGTTGAGGCAACCATTAAAAAATTGAGTCGTGATGAATTTTCTTTAAATGAGCTTGTTCCCAAAGCGTTAGTTCGCGGACAAACCTATCTTGCCGAATTGGATATGGAAGCTAACTTACAGAAAAATTATTCTGGCACGCTTAATCCAAAAAGCACAACCGGACGAGCGGACTGTCTCACGCGGGTTATTGTCGACGGCGTGCGCAATTATGATACGGTGTCGGAAGGAAAGGGGCGAAAATTCTGGCTTGAAATCACTCCCTTGAGCTGGGACGTGAAAGTGACCAAAGGCCTCGCACTTAATCAGTTGCGATTATCCTACGGCGAAAATCCGCTTGATGAAGGAGCATTAGTCATGGCATACATGAAGACTCCGTTGCTTATCGACCCGGAAGGACAGACCATACCCATTGAAAAAGCGTGCTTCAAGCGAGGCGGGCTGGAAATGACCGTTGACCTCGATGCGGATATTGTAGGGTATAAAGCGAAAAGAAATTCGCTCCTCGAGTTCAATCTTAGCGCGGAAAAAGGGACGCTTGCGGAACAACAAAACAAGTTCTTTGAGCCGATTGAGCGCCCGAAAGATGGCGAGCTGGTTCTTGAACCCGATACGTTCTACCTGCTCGGCACGCGTGAAAAAGCGGTGATTCCCGAGGGTCTTTGCGGCACATTGCGGGCGTACGATCCGGCATCGGCCGAAGGACGCGTTCATTACGCCGGTTTCTTCGATCCGGGCTTTTGCGCGCACGCAACATTGGAAGTCAGACTCAATCATTTACCGTTCTTGATCAAGGATGGACAGCCCATCTGCGTCTTGCAGTACGAACGCATGAAGGACATTCCCCGCGACGAGAACGGCGAACCAAAGCTCTATGTGGGGAATTACCAGGACCAGCCGAGAGGACCTAACTTGCCGAAACAGTTCGGCGTGCGGAAAGTAGAAGCGGGAAGTTTGAGGTGAACAGGATGACAGGAACACTAGCCCCATTAGTCAAGCACAGAGAATATTCTGAGCCTGAAAAGGTTGTGCTGAATCATTTTTTCACTAACACGGACAAAAACATCTATTGCCCAACCGAGCATATGCCCTCTCCTGTCTGGACATTCCTTGTCGGCCAATACAGCAGAACGCCAGTTTCAATGCGCGAGCGCTTCATCGACATCTTTGACATGATGAAATCGCGCTCGGAGAAAGGAGATTGGCCAAAGAATGAAACCGTGACCGTCGAGCAGGCTGCCGACGCCATCGGCGCAGGCAAGCACGTTCCGCTCTCGTTCTTTTTTAAGACCGCGGAGAATTTCCTCGCGAAATGGGGCGTGCAGTACGGCCACAACTCGCTCAAGGACGCAGATATCGTGCGTGTCGCAATTGAAGGAGTGACGCAGACAGCGACTAACTTCATTGAGATGCCTGACCCTGAATTGGGCGCATACCAGGAAAAATCAACCAGATACATTCCATTCAGCAAGGATGACGTTGTCATTCCGCCGAGATTGGCGAACTCCCATTTTGGTCAGCGCATCAAGGCGTTGAATGACCAGCGTATGGAAACTTATGAGCGTTGGACGCCGATATTCAGGCAATGGCTCGCGGAAAACGTGGTGCTGCGAAAGGATCACAAGACTGATGCCGCGCACAACGGCACGCTCACCGCGCGCACGTTCGACACGATGCGATACTTCCTTCCGTTGGGGCTGACGACGTCGCTTGGCGCAACATGGCCGACCAGAGTCGCGGAAATACACCTCTCTCAGATGCTCAGCCATCCGACGGAAGAGATGCAGCTTATTGGCAAAAGCATCCTTGAAGAAGGCGTCAAGATTACGCCAGGTCTTCTACGCCATGTTAAGCCGAACGAATATTTCGGGGAAACGACGGCATCTATGAGTGAGTTGACGAGAAGCATTATAGATGCACAGCCCACCAAATATCATCGTGGCGACAGCACACTCAAGCATGCGACACTCGTCCATGCAACGCCAGGACTTGAAGACTTGCTGATTACCGGCATGCTTTATGAGTTTACGGCCAACCGTTCGTTCGCAGAACTGCAGGGCACGATTAAGGGGTTCAGCGATGCGCAGAAAGACGCCATCTTTGATGAATATCTCCGTCGACGCGGACCTCACGACCTGATGATGCGTGGCGTAAAGCTCGGCCAGTTCACATTTGATTATTTCATTGACCACGGTGCGGCGCGGGATGTAAAACGTCAGCGCGTAGGTACGATGCTACACCAACGTATCGGCGCGGATGAAGGGTATTCTTACCCTGAGTTCATGGAGCACGAACCTGACCTTGCTCAACTGAAAGCAGATTATGAAAAGCTGATGGAGACCACAAGCGAACTTTACCGCGAAGTCGATCGGGATTTCCCGAATGATTCCTGCTATATTCCATCGATGGGACACCTCGGGCGCTGGCTTCATGAACATCATGCAAGGCAAGGATCTTATGAGATCGAGCTCAGAACCCCGAGCGCCGGTCACTTTTCGTATCGACGCCTTTACCAAGAGGAATTCCGAGAAATTGAAAAAATCGCGCCGCGGTTCGCAAAATACATCCGCGCAGTGATGGGCCAAACGTCCAGCGGACGAGCGGAAGCAGAAGAGCGTGCCGCAGCGAAAGCGGCTAAGGCACTGGAAGAAGACCGAAAGAGGGCCGCACAATGAGCGACGGACTGTTTGTTGTATTAGAAGGCATTGACGGCTGCGGCAAGGGCACGCAGATGAAACGTTTGGCGAACAAACTATTCGACATGAACAAGCGTCATCATGTCGTCATGACGCGAGAACCAGGACGAAGCGATTACGGTATCGAAATCAGGAAAATATTGGCGGAAACAAACGATCCTTACCAACAAGGCGTTCGGCTTGCGCAACTATTTGTTGATGACCGGCGCAGGCATGTTGAAGGAATTATTTTGCCAACACTCGCCTACGGCGGAATCGCTTTGTCCGACCGTTATAAACATTCCACGTTGACATTTCAACACGCGCAAGGCATTCCCATGGATGAACTGTTGGCAATGCATGAAGGGCTCCCCGTCCCTGACCTCACCGTGATACTTGATGTTCCTTCTGAGGTTGGAATGGCGCGAATCGGAAAGGATACGAGCCGCGAAAAGCCAGAGTCATTTGAGAAATTGGAATTTCAGGAAAAGCTTCGTTGGTTTTATCGCGGATTGTGTCTTACGCTTAAAGATGAGACCATTAAAATTATTGACGCAAATCGCAAACCAGAAGAGATTGAAATTGATGTCTTGAATGCAGTTATGCCTTATTTAGAAAAGGTAAAATAATCACTCGGCCTTGACTTCATCTTCGTCAAAGCCCATGAGCGTTTTGTTCTTCTTGATTGCGGCGTACGAAATAATGCTCTTTCTGATATCCACTTCAGCACCTCTTTTTCCCGCGCTCGCGAGAGTTTGATTGAGCGCGATTTCGTATTTAAACACTATGACGCTTTGAAGTAGAGTTTGCATCTGTCATATCAGTTGTTGCGCGGGAGTGAAGAACTTGTTTGTCGACGGAAAAACGCGAGTGTCACGGAAGAAATGGCGTTGAGTGACGCGCTTGATTACTTCAACGGCTTGTCCATTTCCATCAATGTCTGGAACGAGTTCGACAACAATTTTCCGTCCTTCGCGTCGAACTTGAGGTTCAACGTTTTCATGGACTGGAAAAAGAATGTGACGTTGTAGACCGTTTCCGCGTTTATCTGCTGGATGATGAAGAACTGTTTTAACACTAATTCGCGCGGATGGTGCAGCTGGTGGTATTCGCGTGACTGCTTGAGAATTTGTTCGCTTTCAATTTTGATGTGCTTCACTTCGAGCGGTTCGATCGCGTTCGGGCTTCTCAGAATTTCCTGATTCGGGATGACCTCGACATGGAGCGCGGAAACGATGAACGTCGTGATGTTCTCCTTTTCCGCATCGTAATAGCCGAGCTGCCAGGTGTCTTGATTTGCTTCGTCAAGCAGCTTGAACGCGTGCGCCAAGAACGGCTTCGGATTTTCCTTGCGCCAAACTTTGAATTCCTTGCTCGTGTCGAGTTGTTTGGCGATATCGGCGAATTCCATGGTCATTTGTCGAGAAGAGGGCTATAAAAGGTTTGCTGTGCAATTGTTCGTGAGTCGTGAACTTTTTACCGGCGAATTTTGTCGTACCGCGATTGTACTTAGAATTGATACGCTAACGACTAAACAAAACGTGGCGGTAAAAAGGTTGCCGGAATTAGCAAAGATTACTTTTTCTCGTACACAAACGCCCCATCCCAGTCCTTGGCTGGCGGATGCTTCAAGTAGAGTTCGCAGCGTTCGATGAACAACGCGCAGGACGGGTCGTTCGGTCGGATCTTTGCAGTTTCTTTGAATCCCTTGAGCGCGTCGTGGAACTTTGCCTTGAAATACAGCTCCAACGCCTTTTCGAACGACGTGACGAACGCTTGGTCCTGGTCGACGCATAAATGATAGAGTAAAACAGGAACCTTTTTTCCCTTCACTTTCACGGCGTCGAGCTTGCGGCATAAATATTTGCCTTTGATGTGCTCGTACGTGCTTTCCGAGATGAGGATGCTGACGCCGTACTCTTTGGTGAGCCCTTCCATGCGCGAGGCAAGGTTGACCGTGTCGCCGATGGCCGTATAGTCAAACCGTTCTTCCGAGCCCATGTTACCGACTACGGCCGGGCCGGTGTGGATGCCGATGCCGATGTTCAACGACGGGACGTTGCGCTGCTTCCAATTGGCTTGCAATTCGCGAAGCGCTTTGATTTGCTCGACGGCTGTGTCACAGGCCTTCACCGCGTGGGCATCATCAAGTAAGGGGGCGTTCCACAACGCCATGATGGCGTCCCCGATGAACTTGTCAACAGTTCCTTGGTGCTTGAGCACGATGCGCGTCATCGTGGTGAGATATTCATTCAAGAGATGGACCAATTCTTCCGGCGAGAGCTTTTCGCTGATGCTGGTGAAGTCGCGTATGTCCGAGAACATGACCGTGAGGATTCTTTTTTCGCCACCGAGCGTCAACTGCTGGTTTTTTGAAAGTATTTCATCCAACAGTTCTTTGCTCACATATTTCGAGAACGCGTCGCGCAAATACGCCCCTTTCGTTTTTTCCTCTGTGTACGCCACGCTCACGCCTGCGCCGGTGAAGACGGCGAACGCCAACGGGGCGAAAAACAGGTCGATAAGGAGGTTGAACTGGTTGAACGAGATGATGGCGACAATTGCGTAAACGACAAGCAACCCGATTGCCAACGGGATGGCGTAATAATACTTCAGGCGCGCGATGAGAAACATGCCAGCAAGCGCGGCGAGGATGACGCCGAGCATTACAATCAGTTTGTCCGGCGCGCGCAAGAAATCATTGTTGATGATGTTTTGGAGTATGTTTGCGTGAATCTCGACGCCGGGCATAGCTTTTCCGTCCGACGTCGGCACAAAATAGTCGTCGTGCAAGTTCGGGGCCGTCGCGCCGATCAGGACAATCTTGTTCGCGAAACTGAGATTTTTTGCGAGCACGTCGTTGACGCTGACGGTTTTGAACGAATGAGGGGCATCCGCGAAGTTGATGAGCAACGTTTCTTTTTCGGTCGGAGTGGCGTAACCAGCCTGTTCCGCGATGGCGAATGAGAACGGCTTCATATCATTCGCGATGCTCGGGTTTACTCGGCGCGTTATCCCGTCAGCGTCCCCGAGAAGGTTCACATAGCCCGTGATTGACGGGAATATCGGCAAATACGTCACTCCTTGCTGGATTTCGGACGCTAACACGACGTTATCCATCGACTGTAACGTCGTATTCAAGAGAACATCATTCGGGCTCGGCTCAAAAAAAGAAACATCAATGCCGATTACTTTCGCGTCATTCAGTTTCTCGAGAAGATTCGCGTGGACGTCGCGGCTCCAAGGCCAGTGGCCGATTGAGTTGATGCTCGCGTCATCGATTGCGACGATGACGATGCTGTCAAGAACCGCGTTACCGCCGTACAGCTTGTCCGTGAGCGTGCCCCGCACGTGGCTGAACGAATCAACCTGCACGAGCAGCAGCGCAAGCGCGAGCAGCCCGAGGAAAATCCCTAGCTTGCCAACTTTAGCCATACGCCGACAGTTTTTGGATTTCCTTCGTTATGTCCGCGATTTTGTTCAACGAATCGAACTGCATCGGAGACTTTGCCACGGCGTCGTCAATGTCGATTTCGCCGCGGTCGGCTTCCTCGAACTTCTGCGCGATTTCCGCGTCGTCCAGCCCATAGGTTGATTTTGCCAAGCTCACGAGAGTCGGATGTTTGTCTAATTCTTGCTGGCGTAAGAACCTCAAGGTTTGAATGGTTTGCGCAACATGTTCTTTCACGGACGCAAGCTCTTCTGCCGTCGCGTCTCGTTCCATGCCGGCTTCCACGACTCGGCCGGCGTTGACGATGAACGTCATTCCATCAGCATCATACGACACGCTTCCTTCGCCGGTGAGCATGAACCCTTCCGCGAATTCGAAGCCAGTTCCACGGACACTGGCGACGTTGTTGCCTTCCTTGATGGAGTAAGATTCAACGCCCAACAATTTGGTGAACGTGTTCCAGGTGCGGCCCGATTGTTGCGAAACGACTGGGTGCTCCTTGACTAATGAGTCGAGCGTGACTTGGCTGTTTTGCTCAAGATTGAGAATGACGCTTTCATATAGGATGACTGAGGCGTGGCCGTCTCCGGTCGCGATGACGTCGCCTTCGGATAGCTTCGTGTTGCCTGAAACCGGGTTTCCGTTTACGCTAACCGCGCCGTCGTCCACGACAAGCTGCGCCTTAACGGTCGAAGAACCGGTCGCGATTAAGTACGCCGAACCAAGCCCAACAACAAGCACCAGAATGACAATTCCAACGATCAACAATCCTTTCTTCATGTCAACACCCCGAGCATTTTCAGGCGCATACCTTTATAAAGCTTATCTTCGTAAATAAGCCTATGCGAGTGAAGTTCCAACAGCGGTGCGTCAGGTGCAGAAAGAACCTCGTGCCGATGCATTCCGGCAGGCAATTTCCCATCTGTTCCCAGTGCCAGATGAAGGAGATCAACCAGCCTATTGAAAGCAAGAAGATGGCGAAATTCTTTGACATTCCATTGACACTTTACGAACAATCCTCGTTTTTACGCAGCATCAAGTCACAATATCTTAGATTCGGCAGTCTTACCACGGCACAACGCTCAACATTCATCAAAGTCGTGAAGGAATTGAAGGACCCGAAGCTGCAAGCCGAGCGAGCCGCCAAGCTGGCGAAGAGCAAGGAAATGCAGCTCTCCTCAAATGATGATTCTTCAAGCTCGGTGTTATTGGTCAATGCCATCAAGAATCTGCTTGAGAAAGACACGCCGACCAAGCGACGGGCGCTTCTTACCCTCCTGTCCGAATATCAACGTCAACCGATCACATCAGAGAAGTTGTTGCTCGCGGTGCACGCCCTCGCGTCGAAATCGCGCGGCCGGCCCAAGCTCCTGCTCATGACGCCTGACGAGATCAGGTACGTGTTGGCGGGACTTGAAGTATGAAGGAAAAGCACGTCGGTTACTTCGAGGGAATTCTGCAGCTCCGAGACATCGACCAGACTATCTATGATTGGGTTTTCGACACGATTGAGCGCGACGGAAAAGCCAGAGTCGCGAAAGAAGAGATTCTTTCTAACGGGTATGACCTTTACTTATCTGACCAACATTATCTTCAGGCGCTTGGGCGCAAATTGAAGGAAAAGTTTCCTGGCGAACTCGTGGTGAGCATGCGATTGCACTCCAAGGAGCACATGACGCAGAAGGCGCTGTACCGCGTCACGGTCTTGTTCCGGGCGTTGCCATTGCACGTTGGCACCATACTGAAAATAGCCGACAGTGAATTCAAGGTGCTGTTCGTTGACAAGAAAGTGCAGATTCAGGATTTGAAATCAGGGAAGAAATCAACGATGACGCTTGAGCAAGCCGCAAAATACGCCAAATTGAATCCGGATTACGAACCCCCTACTTCAGAACGATAACGTTGCCGCGGCCTTTCTTGATTTTCTCAATCAATCCTTTGTGCTCAAGTTCAGTGATGATGAGGGAGACTTTCGCCTCGCCCAACGGGGTTTTTTTCCGAATATCTTTCTGCGTCGTTCGTCCGCCTTGCTCTTTGATTATGTCGAGCACGTGCTTGGCATCGTCTTGCTTTGAACTCGTTTCTTTAGCCGAGTCTCCACCCTGATGTTTCTTTTTCTTTTCTCGCAGGAAAAACCATAGCAACGCAATCACTAGAGCTGCGCCGATGCCTACGCGAAGCCAGGTCGTGCCGTTGTCAAAAGTCTCGAGTTCGTCTATCTCGATCTGGTCCGTTTCATTGAGCAGCTCGCTCTGGTCATCGAATTCAGGAAACAGAATGAGGTCAAGCACATAATCATTGTCATCCGTTACTTGAATGGATTCGCTGGCACTCGCCTCGACCGTTCCGTTTTTGATCAGCTTCGCGGTAAGCGCATACGTTCCCGTAGGGGCGTTAAATGAGAATGTGCCGTCAAGCGCGATGAATACTTGTTTCGGGCTGGTTAATTCCACTTTGACGTTCTTGACCGGGTTCAAGTCAAGATTATAGACCGTGCCATGAATGGTCGCGGCTGAGACAATCGACACGTTCAGCAGAAGAATCAATAACAAGACGAAACCGCGGTTCATACAGGACCTGAATTATTATGAGTATAAATAGCTTCCTTCCCGCGTAAACTGGCGCAATAAAGCCTCGTAAAGGGTTCTAGAAAGCTTCCTGGAAAGTGTGTTTATAAAGTAATCCCGCGTAAATGAGAGTTAGGCGATGCAAGCATCGTCAATCAAGCTAAAACAATACGGGCGCAAGCCCGGAGGCAACACAATGGATTTCAAGAAATGGACCACGATGTTCGTGTTGTCGCTGTTCATCGTCAGCGTCGTTCCCGCGGTATTTGCGGATGAAGGCTCTGATGATGCTACTGACGACACGGATGCAGAAGATATAGCGGAAGATACCGCGGATGATGCTGCGGATGCCGCAGAAGACGCCGCAGATGACGAAGCCGATACGGCAAAAGACCGTATGAAGGCACGCGCAGACCTGTTGAAGGACCGCGCGGACAGATTGAAGGATGCGCGAGAAAAGATAGAAGCTTCGCGAGAAAAGGCGCGAGAGACTCGAGGAAAGATCCTGGAAGCTCGACGCGAGTTCAAGGACGCGCGCGAGCGATTGCACAGCCGAGACGCGACCAAGGAAGATAAGCAGGAATTCTTGCTTTCATCCGCGGACAAGATCTTGGAATTGCTTAACAATATCCGCGATCGAGTGGACGCATCGGACCTTGAAGACAAGGACGAGAAGCTCGCGAGCATCGATGAAGCGATCGTTGTGGTCACGGAAGCGCAGGCGACCGTTGAAGCATTAGATATGGAGACTGCGACCTCGGAAGAGATCAAGGCAGCCCGTGACGAAGTCAAGGACGCCTGGGACAAGGCGCGCAAGGTCTTGAAGACCAGCGCAGGCCATGTTGTCGCGAAGCGTGTCGGCTTGATTGTCGAACGTATGGACCACTTGGATGACAAGCTGGACAAAATCATCGCGCACTTGAGCGAGAAGGGATATGATGTCAGCGTTGCAGAATCTCTGACGGCGGACTTCGAGGCAAAGCTCGAATCAGCCGAAGCAAACTGGGAAACCGCAAAGACAGCATATGATGCTGGCGATGCAAAGGCAGGTCACGACGCACTTGTTTTGGCGCACGCCGACCTCAAGGAAGCCCACAGGCTGTTGAAGGAAATCGTCAAGAGCATCCGAAGCACGACCAAGACGGGCGCGCTTGAGGACGCGGAATCGGCGACCGAAGACGAAACCGAAGACGAAACTTCCGAAGACGTCGATGATGACGCAGCCGATGACTCGGATGAAGCCGAAGAAGCGGATGATGATGCGGATGATGAATCCGAAGACACCGTCACTGCGGATGTCAGCACAACGACTGAGACCACTATCATTGACACAACGGCAACGACCGATGTCGATGTTGGCGTGACAGTGTAAGCTTTATAAAGCTGAACACCGGAGCAACAACTATGAAATGGCTCATCGTAAGTGTCCTCATCGCGCTCGTCGCGCTTGCGGGCTGCGGACAGAAGGCTGTCCCTGCGGCAACCACTCAGTCAACTGAGTCGCAAGTGTCGGGCTTCGAGCAGGACATCGCGGACGTCGATACCCTCGACAAGGACTTGGACACCAGCGAATTGGATTCGTTGGATCAGGATCTGGCAACAGTTTAATTTTTTTTATTTTTTAAATTTTTATAAAATTTAATTAAATTCCTTCTTGTTTCGCTTCGAGAAACAAATGATATCTGTTTCCTTCGGAAACAGGAATAAAACACAATCAGAACGTTCTACGTTCTGATGTGCATGAGAACTTATAGTTCTCATTGCATTCTCTCAGCTCAACAATGAAGGAACCACTCACGTGCGCTTAGCAAATCCATTTAAGGAACCACTTGTTTCTTCAGGTATGATTGTCATTGACGGAGCGCAAGGGGAAGGCGGCGGGCAGATGCTTCGGACTGCGCTAGCACTATCTGCGGTTTCTCAAGAGCCGTTTCGAATGACCAATATACGTTCTGGTCGAGATGTTCCAGGACTGAAGCCGCAGCATCTTGCCGCGGTTAAGACGGTGCAGAAGCTATGCAACGCGGTCGTGGAAGGAGATGCGATTGGGTCGACTGAACTTACGTTCTTTCCGAAACCCATCAAAGGCGGCGCGATTGAGATTGATGTCGGAACGGCCGGAAGCGTCACTTTAGTTCTGCACGCTGCGGTGTTACCTTCATTGTTCGCGAAACAAAGCACGCGATTGCTGATTACTGGCGGGACGGATGTCGAGCATGCGCTGTCCATTGATTATTTTTCTGAAGTGTTTTTGCCGCAAATGAGGGGGTGGTGCGAGAAAATCGAAGTTAAACTGATTAAACGAGGGTATTATCCTGCCGGCGGCGGACAGGTTGAACTGTTTGTCAAGCCGAAGATCAAACGAAGCGAGTTTGAGACATTTGACTCGTTTGTTACGGCGTTGCGGGCGGTTGTTCCTCGAATGAATCTTTCTGAGCAAGGACATCTGATGTTGATAAAAGGTGTTTCGCACGCGTCGCACGAGCTCGAGCGCGA
Organism: uncultured Methanosarcinales archaeon; assembly: GCA_964550175.1. GTDB lineage: Archaea > Nanobdellota > Nanobdellia > Woesearchaeales > ARS49 > DSQK01. Next base: position 744,624 of record CAZJXP010000001.1, read on the forward strand.
CAAAGTGGCTGAACGCCAGGCAAACGCGGCTTTAGCGATGCTGATGAAACGCGGCGATGTCAAGATTATTTCTGAATACGTGAAAACAAGTTGTTCTGGCTCGGGGTTGACACTCTGGGCAATTTATTCTATTTTGCAGGATGACATTGAGTTTTCACGGCCGATACGACTTGGTTCTTGTGTCTTGAGTAAAGACCCGGAAGAAACGGGGAAGAACGCGGCACTGCGACTGATTGACGCGATGGATTCGTTATCTCCGGTTGACGAGCATCTGGGCGATATGCTGGTGCCGTTTGTCGCGCTTGCTACGGGGAGCTATGCAGTCGCGAACGTGACGGAGCATACGAGAACGAATGTTTCTGTCGTGAACAGATTCTGTCCTGACGTTGTTATTGACGGAAACAAAATCAAGAAATTGCTGCAAGTTTGAGCGACGTCTTCAAATCAAGAATCTCGTAGCCCAAGGTGCGCTTGCTGTCGCCGTCACGCAACGACGCGTGGATGTGCTGCAGCTTTTGAAGTATGATTTTGGTCGTTGACAAATCATGGCTCGCCAACGCGTCATGCGCCTGGTTGAGCAGGTGCGGGATCTCTGCCGGTCGGGCAGCGGCGATGCCGGCTTCTTCATGACCTGAAATTTTTTCCGGCGGCTCGTACACGTGGTCTTCTATTTCTTCCACATGCGCCGGAGCTTGTGTTCTTGGCTGCGGCGGGGTGAATCGGTGCGGAACCGGGACTTTCTCGGATTTTTTAGCGGGGTGGTATTGTCGCAGTTCCTTCAATCGGTCTTCCTTGTGATGGATTGAGCTGGTTACGGAAATGACTTTGCGCGAATCCTTCTCCAACGTCCATTCAAGTTCGTTTCGTAAGGCTTCAAGGCGCTTGATGTCGACTTTCGTTTCCTTAACCTTGGCGGCCTTTGCCTTCAACGCGTCGGCTTGTTTCCTCAATTCTTCCGCTTTGGCCAACGCTTTCGTGATGAGCTGCTCTTTCTTCGCGAGCGAGGATTCGTATTGCTTCAATGCTGATTCTCTCTGCTTGAACTGCTCTTCGACCTTGCCGTGCGCATGAGCGACTCGTTCGAGCTCTCGGACGCGTTCAATGACGCTCTGCTCTTCCTTTGCAAGCTGCTTCTTGTCTTTTTCGAACTCTTTCGCGGCTTTCACGAGTTCGTCTTCCATTTCGCTCAAGGCGTTGATGTCGCCTTGAACGAGTTTGTTCAGCCCGGATTTCTCGTGCTTGACCTGGTCTTGGATTGCGGAAACGGTATCGCGTTCCGATTTCCATTGTGACATTGATTCTTGGAATTCTGCTTTGCGGCCATCGATTTCGCTTTGCAGCTCTTCCTTGAGCTGCGTGAGCTCCTCTTTCGCGTTTTCGATTGACGCACGGGCATTGGAGAGATTCAATTCGTCTTCCGCAAACTCCTTCTCTCGCGCAGCCATTTCTTTCTGATGCTTCTCGAGCTGGCGATCCAACGCGGTCAAACCATCTTCTTTCTGCGCGAGCGCCTTTTCTTTCTGGTCGAGAATATCTCGTCGCTTTTCAATTTCGGATTGGAACTTGTTCATCTGCTGCGAGCGCTTCTGCAATTCCTTGTTCGCGCTTTCGGCGGCGGACTGGTGGTTCGCAAGATCTTTCTGGGCAAGCTTGATCTGCTGCTTTAAATCATCGAGACGGGATTGGGCTGCCTGCTCCTGCTGAGCGGTTTTTTGTCGGAAGACCTTGTTGAATTCCTTCTCTTTTTCAGCGTAGAGCGATTCTAGCTGCCTGATCTGGGCGCAGAGCTCGCTGTACTTCTTTCCGGCTTCCTGTTCTCGCTTTTCCTTCTTCTGCTGGAAGACCTTATTGTATTCCTTATCTTTTTCGTCGTAGAGCTTCTCTACCTGTCGGATTTGGGCGCAGAGTTCGCCGTATTCCTTTGCCGCGTTGTCGCGTTTGGACTGGGTCGCTTGCGCCGCGCGCTCCAATGATGCCTGCTTCGAGCTTAAGCTTGATTCTTGCGCGGAGATTTCCTTGGCGCGTTTTTGCAATTGGGCGTTGAGCGAAAGCAGCCCGGCGTCTTTGTCGTTCAGGACCTTTTCTTTGATATCGAGGAGCTGTTCTCGCTTTTCAAGATGATTCTGCAATCCTCGTAATTCGTGGTATTTTTTTGCGATCGCGCGCTCGCTGCTGCTCAATTCAGTTCTATTTTCGACCAAATCATCGCTGAGCGCCTTCAGTTCCGACTTCACCAATTTTACCTGTGCTTCCGCGTTTCTCTTTGCGTTTTCGAGCCCCTCGATTTCCTTCAGCACTTCGTGCTTCCGGTTTTCGGCGCGGTTGACCTTCGCCATCGTTTCCCTGATGAGGGACTCCTTGTCAGAGAATGCGCGCGCTTTTTGAACGAGAGTTGCTTCGAGATCGGCTAATGCGTGCTCTTTCTTCTTTATTTCTTGCGACTTCTTGTCAAAGACCTTTTCGAGGTCGTGCAATTGGGAGGATTTCTTTCTGAGAATGCGTTCGTAGTCCGCGGTTGACGGGGCGGGAGGAGGCGGGAGCTCGCTCTTAAACATCGAAAACAGGGTCCGCGCCCCTTTCGCGGTCGTTGCCATGCATGCATTATCCTTGGTTTGCTTTAAATAAGTGTGTTATGATTACGGAGTGGTTGTATGGGGGTTTAACGCGGTTGAAAGAACCCTTCAGGCAAAGCTTTTTAAACCCCTGAGAAGCCCCAATCTTCATGAAGCAATGCTCATCCTGTAAGACGCCGTTGGCGAATGTTCGTGGCGCGGTCACGTTCAAGTGCCCGGGCTGCGGCAAGCACGAACTGTGCCGATGCGCACACTGCCGCGAAATTGCGGCTGCCTTCAAGTGCGTCTGCGGATTCTCCGGACCGAACTGATATGGGCAAAGCGTACGTCGTTCTCACTTATCGCGTTATGCCGACCTCTCCGGACGTCGACATGGCTCACTTGCAAAAGGATTTGCATGATGTTATTTCTAAAGAGTCCAAAGGCGAACCGAAGTTCGAAGTCAAGCCTTTTGCGTTCGGATTGAAAGCCATTGAAGTAACGTTCATGATTGACGAAGTCAAGGGCTGCGACGCCATCGAAGACACGATGCGTAAAGTGCCTCACGTTGAAAACTTGGAAGTTATTAGGTTGGATAGGGCGTTGGGATAATTATTTTAGAAGTTTCTTGATTAATTGTAATGGCGCATTTGTCCTTATTGCCGTGTCTCGGAAGTGCGTCGTCGCGGCGTGATAGCCTTTCTTGTCAAGCGCTTTGATGATTGATTCTGTTTTCGGGACTGAGACGTTTAACATACTCGCCAGCTTGTGCAAATCATAGAATCCTACTGTGTTGATGTGCGATTCGTCGTGAATCAATTTGACGAGCTTCAGGTCGCTCATTTTGCGCATCTTCGCGACGATGGCATGGTTCCATAACGATCCGAGCCACAACGGGCCGGCGACGTGCATCATCGTTCCGCAGGAACAACGTTCGACGTTGATGCCTGACGAGGAGTGTTCGCCGCAGTTGTTGCAATAGCGCACAAACCCGTGAAGGCTGCTGATCGTCTTGATGACTGATTTTGATTTCTCCGAGTGGAGATAGATGCGCGTGTAATGGTCGGAGGCGTGGCCGAAGACCGGAATCAACGCCTTGTCGTACTGCATGCCAATGAGTTGGACTTTTCTGATGAGAATGCGCATTCCGATCTCGTGCATCAGTTCGTTGCGCAAAGGTTCGGCCCAGTATTTTCGCCGGCAGGCGTCCGGAAAACTTCCGGCAAGCGCGCCGGTGTCTGTGGCTGTAACTGCGAGAATGCCGTCGCGGCTCATCCGCTTGCATGCGGCATCGAGAAATTGATTGGGACTGCCGAACGGGTCGATTTCGATGTAGTCGAACCCGATCCCGTCAAGCAGGAATTTAGATGCTTCTTTTTGCGAAATCGAAACGTTTTTTGCGGAAATCTTGTTGAGCTTCAGTTGCTTCTTGAACAAGGTTTGAAATTTAGGATTGCCGTCGTTCACAAAAATCTCTTTGACCATCCCTTTCGGAAGTTCTTTCAAGAATCTTAATGAACGAATTCCTGTTCCGGCCAACGGGTCGGCGATTATTAGTCCCTTTTTGCCGATGGCCTTCAACAGAAGAACGGAAATGTCGCGATTCAAACTCATCACCGGATTGTAGAACACTTCAAGTTCTTTCGAGACCACTTTCGCGACGGGAGCGAAGAATGCTATTTTGCCTTCGGAGAGTTTCGTTAACGTCATAGTCGCAACCTGGCGCGAGCGACCGGGGGTCGTCCCTTACGGGGTGGTCGCGAGCCTGCCACGGTTGCGCACGTCATTAAAATTCTATTTATGCTTCTTCTTGTCCGGCGACGCGCCCTTGCTGAACCCTTCCTCGGCGTCGTCAATCTCGTCGTCGTCGATGAGCTCTTCGCGGCCTTCGTCCGTGTAGACGTCCGGCTCGGCTTCCTTCTTCTCGACCTTGTCCTCGTATTCTTCCTTCGTGAGATCGTAATCCTCGTCGTCGTGTGAGGTCTGCGGCACCATCGGCTCGTCGTCCTTCGCCTGGCTTTTTGACTTGACTTTAGGTTTTGGAGTGTATTTCTTCGGAGAACGGCTTGCTTTACGTACTACCTTCTTGACGCTCTTTTTTGACATACACGCACGCGTGTCTTTCGGCTTATAAAGTTTTTGCCGGGGCTTCTGCGGGTTTGGGAGTGAAGAACTGCTTAATTATAGGGAGCGGATTGAGCGCGATTCTCGGATTCCAGTCAGTAGGGAAGCATTTGCTATACATCGGCTGAGCGTAGCGCTCGTCCAAGAAGACCAACACTCCTCTATCGGTCTCGGAACGGATGCATCTGCCGGCGTTCTGCAACGTCTTCGTGATTGCGGGAAGGACATAGCCATAATCCCAGCCCTTGTGAAACTTCTTATCATAATAATTGATGAGCTCCTTCGTCTCGAGATCGGGTCTATCAAGAGGAATGCCGACCACGATTACGCATTTCAACACGCCCGGCAGGTCGACCCCTTCCCCGAACGAGCCGGCGGCGACGCCTAACAAAACCGCGCCAATCTGCTTGTACTGCGAAAATCGCTCCAGCAAGCCTTGACGGTCCTCTTTGCTCGCTTTGGAATCTTCGGTGAACACGGTTTTTTTGCACGCCGTGTTGAAATAGTTCGCGACGCTGTCGCGCAGCGCGTAGCTCGGAAAGAAAATAGCGGAACAGCCGGGAATCTCGTTCACGATGTCGGCGCATTGCTTTGCGATGTTTTGGTACTGTTGTTCCGAACGCGACGCGAACTTCGTCGTGCCATTAGGAAGTATCAAACAGCACTTGTTGATGGACGGAAACGGACTCGGAAACTCTTTTTGGACGGTTGTTTTCGGAAACCCGAGCAAGTCCGCGAACATTGCAGTAGGGGTTAACGTTCCCGACATCAAGATAGTTGTGTGCGCCTTCGCGATGACGTCGCGCGACAACAATGACGGGTCCATGCAGCGGTGCGAAAGAATGATCGATTTCTCGTTGCGGAAATCCTTGACTGAAACGGTGCGGCTGAAGCCGGCATCTCCGGACGTCCAGCCCTTCATAAAAGCAGCCACTCCGCCGATGGCGCTCGCTTCCTCAAGTGCGCGGATGTCCTCGGCAGCTGAGTCAAGATCTTCCATGAGCTCGTCAATATCCTTGATTTTCTTGATTTCGTTGACGAACGTCTCTTTCGTCACGAGTTTTTCCTGGTCGCGATACAATCCGGTCGCGAGCTTCTGCAACACGGCTTGCATCTCAACAAGATAATCGTGCTCCTTGTCGTGGCCGTGCTTTTTCGCCTCGTTTATCGCGCGCCGGAGCATCGTCGTCGTGAGACGCTGCGTCATTTCGTCCCGCAAACGGTCGGGAAGGTTGTGCCCCTCATCGATAATGAGGATTGCCTTTTCCAGCTGCTTGTTTATTTTCGCCATGAATCCGTCGCGGATCCGGGCGTTGAACAAATAATTGTAGTCCGTGATGATGACCTTCGAGTCTTTCGCTAAGAGCAACGAAAGTTCGTACGGACACATCTCCTGCGTCATGCCAAAGTCGAGCACGCGCTCACTCGTGCACGGGCTTTCGCGCTTCAGCTGCACGGTCGCGAGGTCGGCCTCCATCGTCGCGAACCCCTTGTCATTCCGAGTGTTGAGATAGTTCGAGCATTTGCCTTCTTCCTTCATCGACTTGCAATAATGCGCAAAGTCGTCCGAGCGCATCAACGCCGCGCCGGGCTGGGCGCACAGATGGCGCTTGCCAACGACGGAAACGGTTCCGAGATTCACGTCGAATTTATTTTTGATTGCGGTCAATGTTTGTAATGCAATCAAGTGCTGCGTTTGTCGTGAGGTGAGGAAAAATACTGTGAGATCTTTTTCTTTTACGGCAGTTAACGCCGGGGCGATTGTCGCCGCTGTTTTTCCCAGCCCCGTCGGAGCGTGCACAATCAGCGGCGTTTTCGTCTCGATTGCCTTTTTCACGCACTCGATGAGCTCGTTTTGGACCTTGCGCATCGTTTCGTGCGGAAAAAGCAGCGGAAGCATGCGTTTTCAGTTCGGCCGAGCTATAAATTGGTTTGTGTTTTGCATTTTTTTGACGAACAAACGAATTCTTTTCACTACTTTTCACGAAACATTTATATAGAATTTCGATGCGGGTGAAATTAGTGGTTTGATTTCGCGCCGGGAGCGTTTTCCGACGGAAAAATCGCGATGCGTCATTAGCGAAACATTTAAATATCGCTTAGGATGTATCTATTCCACTATCTAACTAACATGGCAAGTACTTGGGGGGCATTATCAGCGAGCAACAAGGAGATCTTCAAGGTCTTCTTCCGCGAAAAGCCCGCAATGATGCTTGTCGAACTTCGCAACGCGAAGACTGAAGTGTACGCGAGTTCATTAGCAAAGCAGATTGATTGCACGTATTCTCACGTTGTCAAGATTCTTCAGCAAATGGAGAAAGAAGGCTTGATCAATTTCGACAAGCAAGGTCGATTGAAGCTTCTGACGTTGACCAAGAAAGGCACGGAAGTCGCGGAACGCATCGACCACATTAGAACGACGTTGTAATTCGTAAGCTTTTTAGACTCTTTCGCAGTATTTTCTCACATGATTGTCGCGGCTTCAGGCGGATTCGACCCATTGCACATCGGCCACGTTGAATATCTCGAGAAAGCGAAGAAGCTTGGAACTAAATTAGTCGTCATTCTCAATAGCGATGACTTCTTGGTGCGCAAGAAAGGACAGGCATTCATGCCGTTTGCCGAGCGAAAACGGATTCTCGAGGCGTTGCGCTGCGTTGACGAGGTCATCCCGTGCATCGATGAGGACCAGAGCGTGTGCAAAACACTAGAACTGTTGAAACCGGACATTTTTGCGAAAGGGGGCGACCGGACGTCCGGAAACATTCCCGAAAAAGAGGTCTGCGATCGTCTCGGAATCAATATTGTCGATGGACTTGGCGAGAAGATACAGAGTAGTTCTTCGTTGATTGAAAAGATAAAGAAATAAAATAAGAAAAAAAGCAATGATTATTGCGTGTACAGCTTGAGCTGCGTCGGATCGTACTTGAAGCTGATCGGCATCGTGCCGACGCGCTGATAGTACTTGATCAATCGCTTGATCTTCGCATCCGTGAGCTGCATGCCTCGCAACGCGGGCATGTCCTGCTTGTTCGCGTCCAAGTGCTTTCTGACGGCGAACGCGCGCTTCATCAGCGCGAGCAAGTCGTCCGGCATCTTGGGCTTGTGGCCCTTTTCGACGAGCATTTCCGTGATGCGCTTGCCGGTGACGGTCTTCACATCAGGGATGCCGTAGCTGTCTCTTAATTCTAAGCCGATCTGGGAGGCGCTCTTGCCTTCCTTGTTCAGCTTCATGATGAGAAGTTCGACTTCCTTCTCCTTCATTCTGACCCAGCTGGGCTTTGTCTTGATCAACGGTTTCTTCGAACCGGAATTTCCTCGCTTTCTGCTGTGCATCTTTGCCATTCATGACACCTTTGTCTGTTGATGACGAGATTCGGAGAACTTGTCTCTCCCGTCCGCCCGAGTCTTTCAACCCTTGCGTCGCTCGATATCAGAGATTGCCGAGGGAGGCTTTAAAAAGGTTTCTGTCGAAATAGACACTGGACATTTTCGCGCAGAGCATATAAATGACTTTTAGATTGATTGTGCAATGGAAATAAACGCACAAACTGCGGAATTATGCGGCATCATTCTTGGTGATGGTCACATGCATAAAACGAAAAATCGAATAACGATCTCTGGCAGCAAGGATGACATCCATTATTTCCGCAACCGAGTTATTCCCTTGTTTCTCCAATGTTTCCCAGACATACATCCCGTATTAGTTCGACTTAAAACAGCCGAGGCATATAATCTTCAAGTTGAGAATAAGTTAGCATTTCAGTTTTTTATTCAATCATATAATTTGCAACGGGGACCCAAAGAGGCTATGCACATTCCTTTAGTCATCCTTGCGAATGATTCACTTATTCCTCATTTTCTCCGAGGACTTTTTGATACTGATGGTTCATTTAAATTTTGCAAACAGGCACGCGGTTATGCATATTACCCTCGAATACGCATTGCTTTAGCCGAGTCTCCTCTCACTGATGCGTTACAGTTCCTTTTTACGCGCGCGGGATTTAAGGCGATAAAATCAGTGAAACTGAATCATGGGTTTGCAACGATGAAGAATCTTGTAACCTACGAAATTTCCGGTTGCGCGGCTTTTGAACGGTGGATGACTCATATTTGTCCCGCTAATCCTGTGCAAAAAGCAAAGTATGACTATTGGACGAAATATGGACGTCATGAGCCAGGAATGATTTATGAAGAAAGAATTTACAAAATAGCCTCGGGCGGATTCGAACCGCCGTCAACGCGTCCAGAGCGCGCTATACTTGACCAACTATACGACGAGGCTTTAAAGTAAAATAAACGTGTAATTGTGGGTTTAAAAAGCTTTATGTGGCTCTTGAGTTGGGCGTTCAAGAATTATCTAAGCAAGCCAAACAACAAAGAATCCTGTGAGCGTTCCCAACACGACGCCCCAGACACAGTCAGAGAAGTAATGTTTCTTCAGGAACGCGCGCGTGCTCGCGACCAATAACGCGACCACAATAAAGAACGTCGAGAGCCAAATCTTCTGGAACACATCCATCAAGACAATGGCGAGGATGGCGGCGCGCATCGAGTGCATGCTGACGGCGGTTCCGGCGTCGATCTTCTGCCACCAGGTGCGGTAGAGCACGGGCTTCGGTCGGTCGCGAATATAGAATGACCGGACAACCGAGATGATGACGTATGCGATGACGAGACCGAGGAACAATCGCCAGAACGTTCCGAAGTCTTTGAGAAGAATGAATGTGGCGCTCGTTGCGAGATAGACTGGTAACCCGCCTAAGGCGCTAAGGTCGCTAATGACGTCGTCGAGTGACATAGCCGTACTTAGGAGTTGGAGGTATTTAAAGCTTGAGGGATATCTTTAAGTAGAGGTTATTCGCGCAAGACGTGTATGGGGGAAACAGAGAAACAAGTCAAGAAGTATTTTTCGCGCAAAGTCAAGCGTGGAATCTATTCCGCAACGGTCGCGTTCTTGAAAAAGAATTACGCTCCCGGTAAAAAACTGCTCGACTTGGGCAGCGGCATCGGCATATTCTCCGATTACGCCAAGAAGCTGGGCTATGCCGTTCGAACGTGCGATTACGACCCTAACTATTGCGTTTTTCCGGATGTCAAAATAGATATCTGCGACGGCGACTGGAACCCGTTGCCGTACAAGAACCAATCGTTCGATGTTGTCTTGTATACGGAAGTCATCGAGCATGTCGGAAACCCGCTGCACTGGCTGCGGGAAATAAATCGAGTCTTGAAGCCTGGCGGAGTGGTCATTGTTTCAACTCCGAACCTGTTGAACTGGAAGCAGAAGCTTTGGTTCGTTTTCACGTCGTTCTTTGTCACGCACGCGATCGCCAAGAAACCCGGCGACCATATCACGCACATCACGCCGCAGTTCCTAAACTATTTCATGAACATCGAAGGGTTTGAGACGCACACGTTCTACGCGAACTCGTACGTTCCGTTCACTTCAATCAAGACGCCGAATTCTGCGCTGCTTTCCGACACGGTTTTTGTTGTCGGGAAGAAAAAGTAACTAGCATACAATAAATAGCCCCACCCGGATTCGAACCGGGGTCCGGTGGTCCAAAGCCACCTATCCTTGACCGCTAGACGATGGGGCTGGCGATACGTTTCCGTTCTCAAGACGCTTTAAAAAGGTTGCGTGAATAAGTTTTGCAGTTGCACAAAGATTAAGAATGAGCGGTCGTCCTGCAAAACCATGATGAAGGGAATCATTCTCGCGGCGGGAAGAGGGTCGCGGATGCATCCGCACACCCACGCGACCAACAAGTGTTTGCTGCCCGTAGGCGACGTGCCAATGATCGTGCATCCGCTTAAGTGCCTGATCAACGCGGGCATCCGCGAGATATGCATCGTGACTGGCGGAGACCACTTCGACGCGATCGCAAAACTATTGGGCTCAGGCCAAGACCTGAAGCATCTTGGAATCACCGTCCCTGTCTCGCTCGCGTACCGCGTGCAGGACAGCCCGCGCGGAAGCGCGGACGCCATCGGACTCGCGCGGATGGTCGTGGGCGAGAATGCTGTCGCGGTCCTGTTCGGCGACAACATCTATCAGGATTCGCAGGTTCTTAATGACGCGGTGGCGAGCTATGTCTCCGGCGGGCATATCTTCCTCAAAGAGGTCCCCGATGAACTCTTGTTCGAGGACAATAAAGGAATACGCAAGGCGAAGTACGGCATGGCGACGCTTCAAGGCGACAAAGTCATCAACATCGAGGAAAAGCCACAGCACCCGAAAAGCAATTTCGCGGTCACCGGAGCTTATCTTTATGACAAAGATGTTTTTGACGTGGTTTCGACGCTGAAACCGTCTGCGCGCGGCGAGCTTGAGATTACCGATGTGAACAATCACTATATCAACAAAGGAACGATGCGTTCCTCCGTCATCAAAGGCTGGTGGACGGACGCCGGCAGCCCGAATACGTACGCATTGGCGAACAAACTGCTTTGGGAGAAAGAATAATTATTTCTGCGCCGCATATTGTGACGCAAGAAGATCCGTGAAGAATTCTCGAATGCCGACAAAGTTCGCGAGCCTGATTCTTGCGTCTTTCCGAATCGGATACGCATCTAGCCATTCGAGCGCGGGCTGGTCGGCCAAGAACGCGCCGTATGGTGTTCGTTGCGCAAGCCAAGGAAGGAATCGCGCAAGATCCTGCGCCTGAACATCAAATCCTAATGAGTAGTTACCCCAATGCGAGGATGCGGCGATTTTGCGGCTTCCGATGCGGAACGCCAAGTGTTCCGCTTCGACACGGTAGAACTGCACTTTTGCGTCGCCAACAATTGACTCAACCGCGAAATCGGCGTCATACTTCCTTCGCATCTTGGGGGATTCTTGCCAGGGCAGGCTCAAGTCCATCCATAGCTCTCTTGCGACGCGCTCAAGCTTGCTGATGGGTCTTTCCATAGTCTTCCTCGGCAAAATGGCGTTTGCCCGGTATGATGAGGCAATGCACGGGTTTGCCAAAGTCTTTTTTTAGCACGTCTTTGGCTTTTCCTTGGATGATGAGCTGGGTTTTTGACGCAAGTCTGGCGCAGCCGATGACGAGCGTATTGTCGGTGACGAGCTTTTTCCCGTGCTTCTTTTCGAGCTTGAACAAATAATTGATTGCGTCATTGACGCTCATGAACTTGTTTTCGCCCGGCTTGAGGTCGAGCAAAAAGAGCGTGTGCGCGCCGATGGACTGGTTTTCCGCGAGGATTTGGTAAGGCGTATCCGGCTCGAAATTATCGTCCGTGAACGGGATGCTTGCTGTTTTTCCGAACTTGTAGAGCTGCAATCCGGTTTCGCCGATTGCGGTCAAGATAGAGGCGTTATGGACGACGGCTGTTTTTATCTTCAGTTCCTTCGCGCGCATCAGCAAGTCCGTGTGCGTCGTTGCGGAAAGAGCGTCGCCGATGACGAGCAGCGAGACGTTCTTCGTTTTCGCGGGCTTTAACAGGAGTTCTTCTGCTTTCTGTTCCACAACTGCGCGGTCAGCTAGGAGAATTTTCTTTCCGTAGAATGATTCGAGCTTTGAAACGGGAACTTGCAGCAAGGAAGTGTAGCTTTCCAAGTACACGATGTCCGAATCCTTGACAAGCTCGAGCCCTTTGACCGAGATGTCCTTCTCGTCCGAAAGGCCGATGCCGATGAGGTTGAGCATGGCTCTTTTGTCGAGAGCTGCCTTTTAAACGTTGTGCTTAACGGCGAATCATGATACGCGCTTTTGGATTGTAAGGTACAATGCCATTAGGAAATCGATGCGCGATATCTTCCGTCTCATCGAGAAAGGAAAATGAGGGAAAATTTTGCGGAAGTTCCAACATTAATGGTTTATTTTTTGAACTGTACAGTGTTATCACGTGGTCTACTAGGCGATCATCTGGCTCTGCCGGAATTATGCTGATGATTTCCTTGGTAACGTTAATCTCGGCCACGATAGTGACCCAGCTTTCCTGCTCCTGCAAGTCGTCTTCTGAGTACTGCAAACGGAAGATTCCGGGTTGCGCTTGAGCATGCAGATAAACTGACCTTCCATATGAGCCGGGTTGGTACTTGCCGCGCACCTTTTCAATCATGTGCTGTAGTTCTTGCGTTCGTTGTTCAAGCGTTTTTGCCATAATTCCAAGAAAAATTTAGGAATTTATAAACGGAATGAACTTCAGATCAGGATAAGAAATTAAAAAAATAAAAAAAGAAAGCCCTCGCGGGCCCTCTTGTGTCCTCCGCCATATTTGTTGGGGGGTACGGCGGAGGCAAAGAAAATCAGTTGACGATTTCGATGCCGAGTTCGTCGCTCATTCGCGCCTGCTTGGCGGCGACGTCCTTCTTGACGTTCGATGAGCCGGTGATGTACGGCGAAGTCACGCCGGTGATGATGGTCATCACCATGAACTTGCCCTTCATCTCGTCCTGCACTCGAGCGCCCCAGATGACGTTCGCGTCCTCATCGAGCGATTCGGTGATCAGTTCGCCTGCGCGGTTGATCTCGTCGAGGGTCATGTCCGGACCGCCGACAACCTGGATCAACGCTCCCGTCGCGCCCTGGTAGTTGATGTCCAGGAGCGGGTTCTCGAGCGCGCCGCGGACAGCTTCTTCGACTCGGCTGTTCGTGTCAGATGTTCCGACACCGATAGCAGCGACGCCGCCGTTGGTCATGATGGCTCGCACGTCGGCGAAGTCAAGGTTGACCAAGCTCGGAACTGCGATGGTTTCGACAATTCCGCGGATCATCGTGCTGATGAGTTCGTTCGCGACGGCAAACGCCTGCTGGATCGGGAGGTTTCCCGCGATCTGGACGAGTCGGTTGTTGTCGATGACGATGACGGTGTCAGATGCCTTTCGCAACTGAGCGAGACCGAATTCGGCCTTGTCGACCCGCGCGCGTTCAATCTTGAACGGCATCGTGACGGTGCCGATGACAATTGCGCCCATGTCCTTCGCGATTTGCGCGACGATCGGAGCTGAACCCGTACCGGTTCCGCCGCCCATTCCGGCGCAGACGAAGACCATGTCGGAACCCTTGAGCACCATCTTGAGTTCGTTGACGCTCTCCTGAGCGGCTTCGGCTCCCTTTTGCGGGAATCCGCCGCAGCCCAATCCGCGCGTGACGTCTTTGCCAATCAAGAATTTCTTGTCAGCTTCTGAGATTTTGAGATGCTGTTGGTCGGTGTTGACCGCGATGATTTCCGCGCCCTTGACGCCTCGCTTGTACAACCAGGTAACCATGTTGTTACCGCCGCCACCGCAGCCGATGACCTTGATATTCGCTTGACCGACCGAGAGGTCGTCATTTTGCTGTGCCTGCTGTTGTGCTCGTTCTACAATAAAGTCCATTTGTTTTTTCCCCCGTTTTTTGGTTTGTTGACAATGCATTAGCGTGTGCAGTATATAGGTTCCACTACCAAAACCTTTATATGCAACTTTATACCAATGCCTCTTAGAACAACACGATTGCTTCGCGCCAACGAACGATCGTCAGCGGTGTTTTTCGAACGCCAATTCGAAACACACGAAATTGAATTTTCCAAACCCACAGTTGATTTTTACTTCCCCGCCAAGGGTCGTCGAAATCGTTTATTTTATCTCTTTCGTATTTAAACTTCTTTATATACTTTATTGTGTTTAAATATAGCTTTTAAAGGACTAGGCCTACGGTTCTGATGGAATTCTACCTTGATTTCGCGTGGAAAGGTTTAAAAAGACACCGACGATAAATCATATCATGTTCAAACAATTTGTTTATGCGGGATTGTTGGCAACAATTGCAGGCTGTGATATACAATCAACCCCAGCCTCGTCAAAACCTACGTCACCACCTGTGCCCGTGCTCAATGCATACGAGAAAAACACGTACGTTCCCATCCAGTCATTTGATACCTTTGGTCGTTATGAAAACCCCAATGATGTCACGTATGAATGTAAAGGAGTTACTACGGGAGATCTTGATGGCGACGGTGATGTAGATGTCATCATCATTACGAATCGCGGATACTTTTTGATTGAAAATAAACTACCGCAAAAAACTCTCGACGCAAAATTAACTCCTGAACAAGAAGATAAGAAATAACTATTTCACTTTCTGCAATTTCTTTAACGCGTTTTCGGCCCACTGACGCGCGGCCTGCAAGGCTTTCGAGACGTGCGTCGAATACGTGCCGAACAATTCGGCTTCGTCGCTGACGCGGTTGCCGTGCTTGTGGAAAAAAACGAGATTGTGAAGTTCGAACTTTAAGGGCGCAACGGGTTTCTCGTCGGAATAACCAATAGTTATTACGCCGATCGGCATGACGTCGTCGGGAATAACGCAGGCTTTTTTCAGCAAGCGCTCGTCGAATGCGCTGACCCAGCAGGCGCCGAGATGTTGCGCATGAGCGGCGAGCAACATATTTTCCGCCGCGGCAGCGCCGTCGAGAATCGCGTACAATTCTTGCCCGCGCTTGCCGTAATAGCGTTCTGACTTTTTCGGCTCGACGCAAATCACGATATTTAGCGGGGCTTGCGCCATCCAGTATTGCTGGAGGCAGGCTTCTGAAATTTCGAGTCGTTGCTCGGGAGAAATGACGAGGATGAATTTCCACGGCTGAATGTTGCCTGCAGATGGGGCGAGACGCCCGGCGTCAAGAATGCGGCCTATCTTTTCGAACTCAATCGGGATGTCGAGATATTTCCTGATGCTTCTTCGCGAACGGATAGCCTCTAACGCGGACAGCATATCCTCTTTTTTGTGCATACGATGTCTAACGAGAATCCGTTTATAAAGCTTTCAGTAGCTCGGAGGAACTTTTTACGATGAGGATTCGAGGTCCACATGTACATCCGAACCCACTGGATTCGGATTGTGCCACCACGTTTGGAAGTTCGTCGTCAGAGGTTAAAGAATCTGAAGTTGCTGTAACGACGACTCAAAAATTTCGAACTCGGTTCGAAAATTCTCGAACGCAACGTTCGAGATATCTGCCGGTGCGAGCCCGCGTAGTGGGAACAGTAACGAACAAGGCAGCAGAGGTAACTAATAACCCTTGCCCAACTCGTCCGCGATGTTCATGCAGGCAGTCGTGAGCTTTTGCCTTCGCGGCTGCTCGAGCCCCATATAGGCCCGGACATCGTTGATGAGCTGCTGCGGAGCATAGCCTTGCTTTGCGATTGCAGAAGAGAGCTTCATTCCATCCGTGAGCATTATTCGCTCCAATTCTTCGATGAGTTTTGGAGGAACATCGGAGTCAGGATGAAAAACAAGATCAATTCCCGTGCGCCGGAACAGGTGGCTAAAATCAGTCTTATCGCTTGCGCTCATCAAAAATACCTCTACAGCACGCTGATTTAAATGCATTATTGGTTTACAACAGTTGCTTTGCCATACTTTTTTATAGTAACATTCTGAAGAACTCCTATGCGCTACGCAGAATTAGCCGAAGTCTACGAGAAGCTGACTTCGACGACGAAACGTCTCGAGAAAACGCATATCCTTTCGGAATTCATGAAGCGCATTCCGGAAACTGATTTTGACCATGTGCTGCTCTTGGTGCAAGGACGCATCTTTCCGGCATGGGACCAGCGCGACATCGGCATGGCGAACCAATTGGTGTTGAAGGCGATGAATCTTGCAACCGGCGTCGATTTGGTAACTATTGAGAAACGTTTCAAAAAAACCGGCGATCTCGGGCTGACGACGTTCGAGCTGATGAAAACAAAGACACAAGCGACCTTGTTCAGCCAATCATTATCCACCAAAAAAGTGTTTGACAATCTTAGAAAGCTTGCGACACTTGAGGGGGCGGGAATGGTTCAGGCGAAGACGCAGCTCGTGGCTGAATTATTGACGAGCGCGACCCCGATTGAAGCACAATATCTTGTCAGAACCGTGCTGCAGGACCTCAGGATCGGGCTGGGCGAAGGAACGATGCGCGACGCCATCGTCTGGGCGTTCTTCCTCAAGGACACGGGCTGCCATTATGATGAAGCGAAGAAAACGCTCGTCATCCCGGAAAACCGTGAGAAATACGCTTCATACGTTGCTGCCGTTCAGGACGCCATCAATCTCACAAATGACTTTTCTTCGGTAGCTCGAACTGCGAAGAAGAAAGGATTAGCGGGACTGAAAAACATTGAATTGAATTCCGAAACTCCGATTAAAGTCATGTTGTATCCTAAAGCGAAAGGAATTGAGGACGCGTTCGAGATCGTAGGCTCGCCGGCCGCGTTCGAGTACAAGTACGACGGATTCAGGATCCAAATCCACAAGAAAGGCAAAAATGTCATGCTTTTCACGCGCAGCTTGGAAAATGTCACGGCGCAATTTCCCGAAGTCGTGAAGCTCGTGCTTGACAAAGTCAAGGGAGATGAATTTATCCTCGATGGCGAGGCCGTTGGGTTCGACAAGGCCACGAGCAAATACGTCCCGTTCCAAAGCATCAGCCAGCGCATAAAAAGAAAATATGACATCGCTGCGCTCGCGGCAAAGATTCCGGTTGAAGTGAATTTGTTTGACGTCATCTCGTACGAAGGGAAGGATTTGCTCTTGACGCCGTTTCACGAGCGTCGAGTATTACTGAAATCATTAGTTGCGAAGCCTGAGATTCATAAGTTGAAATTGGCGGAGCAGATCATCACGGACTCGGTCAAAGAAGCCGAGAAATTCTACAAGCAAAGCCTCGCGACGGGGAATGAAGGAATCATGGTCAAGTCATTGTCGGGACAGTACATCCCCGGCGCGCGCGTCGGGCAGGGCGTGAAGGTCAAGCCAGTCATGGACACGCTCGAAGTCGCGGTTGTCGGCGCCGAATGGGGGGAAGGGAAGCGCGGCAAATGGCTGGCGACATTCGTCATCGCCGTGCGTGACGCCGATACCGGCGAACTGATGGAAATCGGACGCGTCGGCACCGGATTCAAGGAAAAAGAGGAAGAAGCGGTCGACGGCGGAGTTACGTTCCAGAAGATGACGGATTTGCTGAAACCATTAGTTGACGGAACTGACGGTCGCGTCGTTTCGGTGCGGCCGAAAATCGTCATCGAAGTCAATTATGAGGAAATTCAGGCGAGCCCGACGTACTCTTCAGGCTATGCGTTGCGGTTTCCGCGATTCGTGAAATTGCGAGAGGATAGAGGACCTGACGACGTTTCCACGCTCGCGGACGTCGAACAGCTTTATTCCGGCCAGCGCGGAAGAAATTAAGTGTTGCGTTGGCTTTCCCCGGCCGTTATTGTCATGCCGTTTCGTACGTTAACGACGACTCAAAATCTGCCGGCGCGAGTCAACGTGTGGGGTAGGCTTGCGTTGAAATGCATTCGTGCAGCGTCATTCTTTCCATAAGGTATATAAAGCGACCCCGAGCTTTTCAGACGTATTACCTTGCTCCCGTAGTATAGCTTGGATAGTACGCGGCCCTGCGGAGGCCGCAGCCGGGGTTCAAATCCCCGCGGGGGCGTCTTACTTCATTTGTAGTCACTTCGTAGTGGTTAATAATAGAAAGATTTATAAAGGGGAACTTGGGTTATTGACGGTATGACCGAATCTGAGCACCGCATCGACGCGACGTCGAAAGACTCCCAGCACGGCGTAGATGCCCGACTCGAGAATGAGATTCGAAAGCACGCGCTCAACGCGCTTCTCTACATCAACCAGCGCGCGAGCCTAACGACCGAAACCATTGATGGAAAGACCGTTGAACTCAGCCCGCTTGAATCGGCTTGCAGAGCTATTGCCTTGTCCGTTTCTGATGTGTTCTCCCATACCAAAAATTCGGAGGGCACCATCGATTGCGCCGTGAGCATTGCGCCGAAATCCGATCCGAAGCAAGCGCGCGTCTACGCGATCAAGGAATCGGACGACGAACATTGGAAAGACCTCAACGGCGTGCACCATCGACAGGGAGCATCCAACTTCGCAACCTACGAGATTCCCCTCGGCGCGGACGCGACGAACACCGCGCTGATTTACATCTGCGCACCGCTGAGCCAAGTTGACGATTATGTCCAATTCCGATTCTTGCAGGAAATAAAGCCCCATTTAGCGACGACCTTGAAGGTGGCGAACGGCCGCACCAAGGAACTTGACGCTAACCGAAACTTGACGAAGAAATTCGTGCGCAGCCATCTCGGCAAGAACTATGAGCTCGCCGAAATTTCAATCCTTCCGCCGTATTTCAAGAAAAGCTCGGGGTTGCAGCTGTTGGGAAAAGTCATCCAGAAGATGCACAAGTCAAACGAACCGTTGAGCGTCATGATACTTGACTTCGACAATTTCCATGATTATAACGGTGCCTATGGCCACGGTCAAGGAGATGTTGCGCTCACACATCTGGGACGGGAAATCTACAAAAATATCGATCATACCCATCCGCACGACATCAAAAGCATCTACGATTATTTGCTCGCCTCTTCGTGCCCGGGCGACTCGGCAAACCACGAGCCCGACGCGGAAAAGCACTTTAAAGCGTGCGAAGAATGGAAGAACCAAATTGTCGAGAACCTCGCGCACAAGACTCCAGGCGACTTCCTCATCAGATACGGCGGCGAAGAGCTCGTCGCGGTTCTTGTCGGAGCAACTCCTCAACAGGCAGAAAGCGCGGCCAAGCGAGTGCAGCAGCACATCAACGACTTAGTGATTCCCGCGCCGATGAACAGCAAAGCCCAGAGGCTCTACGGCCCGAAGCAGCTGCCCGTCAGCAAAGTCACCGTTTCCATCGGGGTCAGCGGCATGCTGCCCGATTCGATGATATCAGGTAAAGAGCTCATTGAAGAGGCGGACGGCGCGCTGTACGCGGCGAAAGACGCGGGCAGAAACCGCGTCATGCTGTACGATCCTGCGACGATGAAACCGCACGTTACCCAAGAGTAACCTTTTAATAGTAGTAATTTAAAAAGCTCCCAGGAGCTTCAGGAAGGGGTGGAGATGAACAATGAAAACATACTCCGAACTCAAAGAAGACAGCCTGCCCACGATTAAAGAGTACACTCCTGAATTGCTGGTTTCTCGCATTCAGGACGCCGTTGCTTCGCATCCTGAACAGCCTCGTTTGGCAATGCTGGCGGACATCGACGCCTTCAAGTGCTATTTCGACGAATACGGCCCTGAACAGCGACTTATCGTGCTCGGCAACGTCAATGACTATTTCAGTCATTTGAAGAAAAAACACGAAATTTCATTAATTGACCGCATGAAGATCGACCAATTTTTCCTGCTCGCGCCGATGAAAGACGGGCTGGCAGAGCGAATCCGACAGGACATCGACCAAATGCGCTTTCCGAAGCACGATCTGAACTCGACAGAGGTCCCGCTTGAGGACGGAAGAACAATATCGCCGAACCACGTGACGGTCCACATCGGCCAGATCGGATTCATCCCGAACCAGTCGCTCGACTACAGAACGATGCTCTTCCGATTACATGAGCTCACGCGTGGCATCGGCGCGGACAAGACGCTTAGAAAAGACTGGAACGAGTATTCAGTGCTTTAATTGTGCTCTCCCGTCTGCTTCTTCACGTTTAACGCGACGGCTTTTCCGAGAATGTCGGTGAGCTTTTCAATGGATGCTTTTCTGACGTCGCCCAAATCCTTGATGCCTGATTTGAACATTGTCCTTGCGCGGATGCGACCGATGCCTTCGAGCTTCAAAAGCGGCAACAATTCTTCCTTCGCGCCGTACTTCAATCTTGTTCGCGCGCGGTTTATCTCTTTGATAATGGGGTTGAGGCCGAGGATGTTCGCCAGTTCCTTCATGCCGTACAGCAGCCAGTCCGCGTTGTCCTTCTTGACGTGCAGCTCGCCGGGACGCACATTGAACTGATCCAGGAGCGCCTGCTCGTCATCCTCCTCCATCCAGGCATTGAGCATCATCGTCGTCTTCACGGCGTTGAGGTAATCGTCGTATTCGGCCTCGAACGCGCTCGGCTCGTCGACAAGCAGTTCAGGCTGCCATTCGACTAACTTAGCCTGCACTGGAGCGTAGTCTTTCGTTCCCACGTTGAGCAACGGCCGCATCTCGAGCGTCGTGCACAACGTATGGATGAACGCAATCACATTCGTTGTTTTAGCCTTGATTGCCTTTCTCAATGCGGTTACGAGCTCGTGCGCGGTCAACGGGTCGAGATACAGTTCAGCGACGCGCTTACCCAACACGGTTGCGTTGAACGCGACGTCTTTTTCCAGCTCGTCCGCCGAGACGAAATCGTCTGCTTTCTTTGACGGCAGGATGAATTCCCATTCTTCCAGCATCGCGAGCATGCGGTCAATGATGTGCTCGAGCTTTTCTAAATCTTTGAATTGGAATGCCCAGAACGTCTTGCTGAAGAACGTCATCAATTCTTTTCTTGTATGCACGAATCGTGACGCGATGAGCGAGAGAATGTAGGTTCTTAACACGGGCTCGACCGCGAGCTTCGAGTAGATGTCTTCCGGCACGCCGTTGATGTAGCGCACGGTAAGCTCGTCCTTGTCGAATTGCGAGCTCGCGACGCAGATGGCCTCGCCGACATTTTCGAACTTCGGACGGCCGGCGCGGCCAGCAATCTGCAGATATTCCAGCACGGGAATGAACCCCATCCCGCGCTGGCTGTAGCGTTTCAGGTCTCGGATGATGCAGCGAAACGCCGGAAGGTCGACGCCCATTGCCAACGTCGGCGTGCATGCGATGAAGCTTATCGTCCCGTTGCGGAAGTTGTCCTCGATGAGCGTCTTTTGCGTGCCATGCAAGCCTGCGTGGTGGAACGCGACGCCTTGTTCGACGCAACGGGCGAGGCGCTCGCATTGGACTGTTGGTCGAGGGAGAGCGTGGAGCAATTTTTCCGAAAGCTCTTTCAGCGCGGGTGAGGAATGCTTGATTTTTTTCCCGATGTCCTCAGCGACCTTTTCGGCGCTGCGCTTGGCGTTGACGAACACCAATGCCTGCTTCTTTTTTTCCAGCGTGTCGAGACAGAGATTGATGACACCATCAGACGTCTTTTCAGGGATTTTAACTAACATAATGAAATAAGAAAAGAAGAGATATAAGAATTATGCCCAATTTGGGAGGGTAATCATGCGCAGCTTTTGGTGCAGTCGCGCTTGCATTCGCTTCGGAAGACGATTTCGCATTCTTTCGTGGCTTCCGTGTTGCACGAGGCTTTGCAGCCTTCCGGTCGAAGGAAGGTTCCGCAGTTCTCCACGCAATCATAATAGTTCGTGCCTTGGCCGCAGACTTTGTTTGAGTTCATTGCGCAGGCATCGGTGCAGTCAGGAACGCACGTTTCAGAGGTGATTGGGGTTTCAGAAGCCGACGGAGTTGTGGGCGTTGGAGTCGTGACTAGGGGGGTTTCTGGCGCGGGAGCAGTCGGAGTCTCAGGGGGAACCGTCATCGGCGTTTCGACAACGGGCGGAGTTGTTGGCTGGCAGGCTGCCAAAATAATTGAAAGCAGTCCGACAATCAGGATTTTTTTCATACATTCACCTCAACAGGTCACGGCGCAGGCGGCTTTACAGGCCACCAAATCATCGCTGCACGTTGATGTGCAGCGTGGAACAAGATAGTCTTGGCATTCATCGATCGTGCCTTCTTGGCAGCCGTCGCGGCAGTATACCGGGTGCATGAACACGTTGCATGCATCTCGGCAGAAGTCCTCATCTTCGGCTTCGCAGCCCGCGGTCACGGCGTCCTCGCAACCAGCGCCGCAATCATCATCGGCCGTGTCGCAGGCATCGGAGCAATCGTCAATGCAGCTTTCGCGCGAGGTGTTGAGCTGCAGTACGGTGAACAGTTCGTCAGATGAACGCACAACCGTATCTGCAAGCGTTGTGAACGTGACTGTTCTGTTCATAATTTCGACTCCATCCCAGACTTCCGCCTTGAGCGACGGCGTGATGTAGGCGCTTTCACCGACAAGCCTGACGGTGCCGGGCAAAATCGTGAGCAGCACGCCCGTCGGGTGCGTTTCAACGAGCTTCAGCGTTATTGGCAACGTGATTGTGCCATAAGGAATTTCGCCGTCATATTCGACGTTATCTTTCGTCGCTTCGGCATCCAATTTGAATCGCATCTGCGTGAATTCCTGCGGCGGCATCTGGACATCGATCACCAATTGCGGGTTCTCGTTCGCGACGATGTCCACGCTCACCTTTTCTGAGCTGAGCTTTTTCCAGCTGTCTTTTGTCTTGTCGTACAGCTCGATTTCGCCAACTTTGAGCTTGAACACGTCAAAGCCTTCAACTGTCCCGGTCGTCGCGACGACGAACTGCGCGAGCTTTTCTTCGACTTCAACGGGCTCGGGAGTCGTGTTCGTGACGTTCGGAATCACAGGAGATTCAACCGGGACTTTCGAGGAGCAGGCGACTAACAAGAATACGATTAACAACAACCACTTTTTTTGCATAGCATTCAACTTCTCTTTCGTTATTTAAGCTTTAT
The DNA here is from genome assembly GCA_964550175.1 of uncultured Methanosarcinales archaeon. Taxonomy (GTDB): domain Archaea; phylum Nanobdellota; class Nanobdellia; order Woesearchaeales; family ARS49; genus DSQK01. The sequence goes on from CAZJXP010000001.1 coordinate 767,672, forward strand.
GGGGATGAAGTTGGCTCGATGAAGACTGACGCCCCCCGCCAGAATCGAACTGGCGACCTCGTGGTTAACAGCCACGCGCTCTAACCGCTGAGCTAGGGGGGCACTTGTTCTTGGCTTTCGAGTCGGTTTAAAAGCTTTTCTTCGTCATTTGAGGAAGTCGCTTTGCTTGTCCCATTCTACCTTTTTACGAAGAGGACTCGAAGTCCTCTTGTACATCCGAACCCACTGGATTCGGATTGTACCGCCCCGATTGGACGAGTTTAGGCTATGATGCTATTTACTATCGAGCCACTCACTCAAAATCTGCCGGGGCGAAGCCAACGTGCGGGGAAGAGCAGGCTAAACTCATCAAGACGCCATTCAGGAATAGTGACGAATCCTTTTATACGCTGTTGAAACTAAAATGAGAATGGTTATCCGCGTGGCAATCAATGGTTTTGGAAGAATAGGCAGGCAAGTATTGCAAGCGGGCATCAACGATGCGGCGATCGAATGGGTTGCGGTCAACGATTTGACGGACACGCAGACGCTCGCGCATCTTCTGAAGTACGATTCCGTGTTCGGCAAATTTCCGGGCACGGTCGAGCATACGGCTGACAGCATCATCATAAACGGCAAAACGATCAAGGTGTTGGCGGAGAAAGACCCGACAAAGCTGCCGTGGAAATCGCTCAACATCGACGTCGTTGTCGAAAGCACGGGCTTCTTCACGGACAAGGACGGAGCGTCGCAACACTTGAAAGCGGGCGCTCGCAAGGTCATCATTTCTGCGCCGTGCAAAGGGCCGGACATCACGATTGTTAAGGGCGTTAATGAGCATCTGTACGACAAATCAAAGCATCATGTGATAAGCAACGCGAGCTGCACGACGAACTGTTTGGCGCCGATGGTGAAAGTCTTGAACGACAATTTCGGCGTTGAGCGAGGCGTCATGGTGACGGCGCACAGCTATACCGCGGACCAGCGACTTGTGGATTCGCCGCACAAGGACCTGCGTCGCGCGCGAGCGGCGGCAATCAATATCATTCCCACGTCAACCGGAGCCGCACAAACCGTGGCTGAGACGATCCCCGAATTGAAAGGAAAGTTGACCGGCATGGCCTGGCGCGTTCCCACGCCGGACGGAAGCATCGTGCAGTTCTCGTGCACGATCAAAAAACCCGCAACGGTCGAGAAAATCAACTGGCTGTTCTCCGAAGTCGCGAAATACCACTTGAAGAACATCGTCGAATATTCTGATGAACCGCTCGTGAGCAGAGATATTCTGAAGAACCCGAACAGCTGCGTCTTCGACTCGCAGAGCACGCTGGTTATTGATGGTATTTTTGTCAGCATTTCTGGCTGGTACGACAACGAATGGGGCTATTCCTGTCGCATGATCGACGTCATCAAGCTCGTGATGAAATGAGCAGCGTCGCGTACGTCTGCCCGAAAGGCCACGAACGGCACCACAAAGCCGGCGTCTGTCACAAGCACAAGATTCCGCTTGAACGACGCTGCGCGCACTGCGACAACAAGCCTGAGCACTGCATCTGCAACTGACTATTTTTTATAATTCAGCGCAACTTCAAACCCATGCCCTTCCGCACCATCAAGGACCTCGACGTCAAGCGCAAGAAAGTGCTTGTGCGCGTTGATTTCAACGTGCCGATGAAGGACGGCAAGATAACGGACGATTCTCGCATCAAGGCATCCATTCCCACGATTGAATACTTGAAGAAACAGAAAGCGATTGTTATCCTCATTACGCATCTCGGTCGGCCTGAGGGAGTTGATGACAAGTTCCGACTCGATCCCATCGCAATCCACTTGAGCAAACTCTTGAAGTCGCCCGTCTACAAATGCGACGACCTCATCGGCAATGATGTTGAGGAACGACTGAATACGTTGGCGTACGGCGAAGTGTGTTTGCTCGAGAATCTCAGATTTTATCCTGAGGAAGAAGCGAATGACTCAGGGTTTGCGCGAGCGCTAGCTGAACTGGGACAAGTGTACATCAACGACGCGTTCAGCGTTTCACATCGAAGCCACGCGAGCGTGACTGGCATCACAAATTATCTTCCGAGCGCTGCCGGATTACAGCTCCAGCACGAAATAGAAACAATGGACAAGGCATTGCACCATCCGAAAAAGCCGTTTGTCGCGATTTTGGGCGGAGCTAAAGTCTCGGACAAGATTGAGGTCATCGAACACTTGATCACCAAGGTTGATGCGTTGCTGATCGGCGGGGCGATGATGTTCACGTTCCTGAAATCGCAGAAACTCGAGATCGGGAAAAGCAAAGTGGAGCTGGATAAGGTTGTTGTCGCGAAGAAATTATTGAAATCGCGCAAGATTATCCTTCCGGTTGACTGTATAGTTGCAGATTCGCCCGACGGCAAAGGAACAGTCGTTGACGTTCGAAAGATGCCTAAAAACAAGATGGGATTGGATATCGGCCCGGAAACGGTTGCGGTGTACCAATCAATACTTTCAAAGGCTAAAACGGTTTTGTGGAACGGCCCCGTCGGCATGTTCGAGAAGAAACCGTTCGCGACAGGCACGCTTGAGCTCGGAAAGACCATTGCGAAATTGGACGCCACGACGATTTTGGGCGGAGGCGACACGGCTGACGCGGTCAAGGGAATCAAAGGGTTCACGCACATCTCGACCGGCGGCGGAGCGTCGCTTGAATTCTTCGGTGGAAAAACACTGCCGGGTATCAAGGCATTAGAAGATAATTTCAGGAAATTCAAGCGAGTGTAAGCGTCAATCCTGTCTTTTCTTTGAGCTGTCGCAACAATTCTTGTTCTAGTGCTCGCCGTCGTTGCTCTTCCGCTTGTTTTGCCGCATCAATCTTGTCCTGCGCTGCTTTTAATTGGTCTCGCGACAATCGCACTCGGGTTCTCGCGTTCGCAAGCGAGTGGAACGCGGCGGAAGAATCAATCTGCTCGATAATTTTATTTTGATCAAGGACGAGCGCGCCGTAACTTCGCAGGAAGGTCCCGATGCGTTCTGAGGTCAGGCTGCTGACGATCGGTTGCAGCTCCGGCGTCGTCGGTAGAGAGTCAACTACTTGCAGAATTGCGAGCTCCCGGTCGCGCGCGAGCGTTTCGACGGGTTTGTTGAGGTAGGCATCAATCAATTCTTTTTGGTGCAGCGTCCGTGAGGAATATGCTTGCAATGCCTGGCGCAATGCGGCGAAATCCGCAATAATCGGTTCGCGGAGCTTTTGCAATTTGGTCGCGACGGATTGCAGTTGCACTTTGAGCTCGTTGACAGGAGCCATCGCAGGATCCTGTTCGCGTTCTTGAACTGTGCGTTCAGCGCGTTGCAGCTCGCCGCCAATCTTGATCACTTCGGTCTGGTCAAACAGCGGAGGTTGCAGCAGCTCGTCAACGGTTGCCAAATACGATTGATTCTCTTGAGGAATGTTTTTCGAAATCCACGCTTTCAATTGGTCGCGAGAGAGCGTTTCGCTTTTGAACAATGCGCGCTTGATGAATTCGAACATGCGTTGCGAGGAGAGGATTCCTTTTTGAACATTTAGGGACTTGAATAGCTATTGCTGATTCCTTTGTGTTGGTTCGCGCCGGTAGATCTTGAGTGAGTAGTTTGAGTTTATCCAAAATCAATATCTTGACGACGGTACAAACCGTGGCGGTACAAACAGGACAGAGTCCTGTTGTACATGAGGACTTCGTCCTCATTGTAAAAAGTTCTTTGCGAACGCGAAGAAAGACTATATATACAAGTAAATAACTTGCGTATCATGGGTGAGCGCAAAGGGGGGAAGCAGAGTGCGATTGTTCGCATCAACGCCCTTTTCGCCCGAGCCGCGTCGCATCCAGAACTAGCGAAGCGCGCCGTGCAGATGGCGCGACGCATCCAGACGCGATGCAAAGTGAGAATGCCGGAATCGTTGCGATATCGGTATTGCAAGCACTGCGGAGCATACTGGTCGAGCAAGACGGTGAGGATACGGACGCACCTAGGGAAGGTTGTGTTTACCTGCCTCGAATGCAAGCATATCCGACGGAAACCATATGTTAAATAGGTTAACGGGATTTTATTTTAATTGATTCTTTGTTAGTTGTCTTAAGAACGATAGGTTTATATACTATTTTTGTTAAGTTGGTTAACAGAACACTGTGAGCCAAAAAGAGGAGAGCCAGAAGAGTGTCGCATCGCTCAGCGCAAGCACCATTTTTACGTATTCTCTCGAGCATATGTCGAAGACGGACAAAGTCCGTTTCTATTACGCACTGAAGGGCCGCGACGGAAAGTCCGGCGTTGTTGTTGCCTGGAATGTCGAGCAGCTCGGACGTGCCGTGCTTTTTGTTTCCGCGAAGCACGCGCAGGATGTTATCGGATTCTTGAAGTTCTGGAAATGCCCGTTTGAAAGCAAAGAGGTGTGGGTCAAATGAAAGCGACCAAACTCCTCGCGTTGACGATATTCTTGCTCGCGCTTATGCTCGTTGCGCTATCATCGAACACGCCGACAGGACATGTTTTGTTGGGCAGTGACAGCATCTTGGACGCGGGCGACCCGCAAGGCGGACTGCCAGGCATTACCGGGTTCGGCTCTGACGATTTTGACACGGAAGGATTCGGCATCGCGACCGTTCCATGCACGACCGTGGGCAGCTCAGGCGTCATAACCGAGAGCAAGGTGCTCAACGACAGCTTGTCAGGGGCATTGCACGCGACGTGCATCTCATTCGGCGCGAACAACCTCTTCCTCGACTGCGCAGGGTTTTCAATGACAGGCATCGCAAACACCGGCACAGGAGTGTTCTCTGAATCAAGATCAAACGTGACGGTAAGGAACTGCAATATCAATTCGTTCCGTAACGGCATAAACACAACAATCACATCCTACGGTTTCTTCACGAACAACACCATACACAACAACGCCGAATGGGGCATCCGCATGACTCTCGGCAGTTCGTTCAGCTTAATCAACGATAGCCAATACTTCAGCAACGGCGTCGGCGGAATCTACATCACTGGCCTGAACTCGCAAAACAACTCGATTGCAAACAACAACATAACGAACAACACTGCGTTCGGGATTTTCTTCAACAACACGCACCACAACACGATTGCGTACAACAACATCACGAACAACAGCCAGATCGGGACATTCTTGCGCGCAAACTCGCCGAGCAACGTCATCTACAACAACACCTATGCGTTCCATCGCGAGGCAATCGAGCTCACGTTTGACGCAGACACGAACATCATCCGCAACAACACGATCGCGAACCATACAATCGCCATCAACATCACGGATGGAGGAGACTCCACTGTGGACAACTCCATTTACGGCAACTGGATATGGAATAATAGTCTCGCGCATGCGAATACTGACGGCGCGAGCAATCTGTTCTACTTGAACACTTCTGGCGAGTCCATCGGTAACTGGTGGAACGACACGTCGCGTCTATCAATTTCAGACTCAAACGGAAACGAGTACGGTGACACAGGAGCGCAATATCCGTATTCGCTCGCAAACAGCGCATTCGTTCTTGGCAGCGTCGCGGACTACGGTCCGATTGTCGGAGCAGGGCTTTCCTCCACGATAAACCTCACCGCGTCGCCCAATCCAGTTGACGCGGGTTCGACACTCACGTTCCAGCTGAGCTTCAACATTTCCGGCGCGACGGCATACAATGTCAGCGTGACGTTCAGCTATTCTGGAAGCGTAACGTATGTGAGCGGCTCTCCGACACCAACGGGCCCGACGTTCAGCGAATTCCTGCTCGGCAACCTCACGACTGGAAGCTATACCATCAACGTCACGACAACCGTCGCTGGTGGAGCAAGCGGAACAATCAGCAACGGCGCGAACTACACGTACTACAGCGCGAGCGGCACGAAGACAAATGGTTCTGTTACTCGTGATACCACGGTTACGGCGGCAGCAACGCCCGACACGGGCGGCGGTGGCGGCGGCGGTGGCGGCAGCGGATGCGTTGACGTGTGCGTTTTAGGAACCGGAATCTGCACCGCAGCCGGTCGAAGCCTGTGCGTCAAGACGGGGGTCTGCACGGATTATGTCCCGTCGCCCTGCGCGACCGGCACGGTTTGCTCAGGCGGAGCCTGCATCGATTGCATCGAAAGCTGGCTGTGCGAAGAATGGAGCCCTTGCTTGCTGGGCTACCAACACCGAAGTTGCTTTGATGCAACTGATTGCGGAACAACCGACGGCATGCCCGCGCTCACGAAAACCTGCGCAATCCTTCCCGTAATAGAACTTCCGAGCCCGATAGTTCCTATTGTGTATGGCGAACCGTTTGCGGGCACGCCCGTCGCGTGCGTCGCGGGCACAACCTCAAGAGTCTCAACCGTCAGCGCATCCCCGTCAACAATTGACATTTCAAACGCCGTTCCGTTCGGGTATGACATCGTTGCCCAGCCATTCTCACTCAACTGCGATGGAGACGAGCTGGACGTAACGCTAACAGTTCCGAGCAGCTATGCCGATTTGCAGGTCTTGAAATGCGCCGAAGGCAAATGCGCCAACGCGGAAATCTCGAGCATCGAGAATCTTGCGAGCGTCTGCGGTACGACAACCTTGAGCGAGGAGACCAAAAAAGAATCTCTCGGCAGCTCAGGCATCTTTGTGCCAGAGGATGCCGAGTCGTTTATCCTGGACGCGAGAACAATTGACTCGGGCGACATCCTGACCTCGGGCCGATACTCATTGAGCGTCGGCGGAACGCTGACGGCGAGCATCGCCGGACTGACTTACGCGATACCTGGCCCGGCAAACCCGAGCCTTGCCGTGCTCGGCACGCCGCTCGTCGTTGACGTCAAGAACTCCGCGAGCCCGTTGCCCGCGACAATCACGCTCCCCTTGCCGACATCGGATCTCGTCGAAAAGGACAGCATTGGAGTCTACGCGCTCATCGGAACAGAATGGACTTATTTAGGCGGGTCGGCCCAAGATTCCGGCGCGATAAGCGTCAAGGTCGCGGATATAAACAAATTTGTCAACAATGGCCGCGCGATCTTCGCGACGATCGGAACGACGTGCAACCCCTGCGGCGACACCGAATTCCTCAAGGCATATGATTACCCCGGCGCGCGCAGCGCGGTCATCCTCATCCATGGCGCGTTCAGCAGCAAAGAAACGTTTAACGCGATGATTGAGGACTTCAAATCCACGCGTCAGCCGTTCGACGCATGGACTTTCGCGTATCCCGCGTCAAAATCATTGGACGAGATATCGCGCGCTTTGGTGGACACCCTGGCGTTGCGGGCAAACGAGTACGATAAATTCTATCTAGTCGGACATAGCGCGGGCGGATTGGTAATCCAGCAAGCCCTGTGGCTCGCGTACCAGCGCGGCGACGATTTGACCCGAGTGAAGAAAGCGGTGCTTATCGGCACGCCCAGCGGAGGATCGCCCGCCGTAAACACCATTGAGAACACGTTCAACTGGCTCATCAACCGCAAATCAGTCGCACGAGTGCTGAACATCCATTCGGACATCATCCAAGCATCAGTCACCGGCAAGGACATTCCGCGAGTGCCCGGCATCGACTACCAAGTCATCGCGGGAACGCGCCCCTATCCGTTCAACATCGACCTGTTCATGAACGCAGCGGGCGAACAGTCGAAGAATGACGGAATAATCACCATAGACAGCGCGCAACGCCTCGGTTCCGAGAGCGTGAGCAACGCGTGCAAGAACTATTACGAGCTTAACCTTACGCACACTGATTTGATTGACAACGAGCTTGGGGCAAGAGTTGCGGAGCGCATCATCAGCTCGGACATCTCTTCGACCGACCAGACGCTGCTCGGCTACAACAAGTACGTCAAAGTGCCAGTTACTGACTGCAACCCGAACGATCAGTACATGATCGTCGGAAAGCCCTTGCGCGCGGAAGAGCAGTACGACCCGAGCGGCTGCGCGTGCGGAAACGGCTGGTGCGGCGAGGGTGAAGACGCGTTCGGCTGCCCGGGAGACTGCGCGGAAGTATTCACCACGGAAACATTCTGCACGATGAGCTCGCTACTATCTATGGTGCTGCTCATATTCGCGATCACGTTGGCGTTCACGCTCCTTGGCGTCCATTATCTGAAACATCGGGAAATTCCGCCGAAGTGGCTCTATGCGGGGGAAATAATAGTCTTATTGGTGCTCGCGGTCGTGCTGATGCTCTTCGGCGTCTGCGGTGAAAGCCCTTGGAAATGGGTTGCCGCCTTGCTTGTCCTGGCCGGATTCTTCACGTTCATGATATTCCTCGAGCGCAAGCACGCAAATCTTTCGACAAGATTCGCATCGGTGATTCCGAAGATAACGCCGTTCGCGCCAAGCGCGCCCGTGAAAGCGGCGCAACCTGCGCGGCCGCGCATAAACTTGTCAGACTTGACCCTGCCGAAGCTGCAGCCGCAAGCGCGACCAATCCGCGAAACGCTCATGCTCACGCCGTTGGCGCCCGATCACCACAATGAGACCGAGCATCAGGCTGCGCATCGGGACATACAGCAGTCAAACGAACGAATTGAACGAATATCAAAATCCTCCCTGCGCGAGACGTTGCATTCAGCGCGACCATCCGGAGATCACCGGAAGGCGCACTCGCAAATCGACGACGTCAACGCCGAATTAGCGGAACTCAAGCGCAAGCTCAACAAGTTGGGCAAACGAGGAATGATGAATCCATAACGTGACTGCCATGACCATGCGACGACGACGGAACGCCACGCCCCGCGAACAGGGCATGCGGTCGTTGCCATACGCGCTTATTGTATTGTTCGTTCTAGCTACTGCTTTGTTCGTGATGTCTCAATCAGGCAATATTACGGGATATTTTGCGGCAGTGCCGGTGGATGAGAGTTTGATCGTTGAGCCTGAGATTGCACCTGAACTATCTCCAACAGATGCTCCGATTGACGTTTCACCGATAACTTCTGAAATTTCGCCTGTTGAAAGACCGCCTGAAGAAACGACGACCCCAATCGTGCCGGTAAAAAGTATTGCTGGGGAAAGCGTCACTCCTGCGCCTACGGGAGCGGCGGGATTCGGCGCATCGGCGTTCAGCACCGCGGGCATCGTCAGCATCTCGTCGTGTGGCAACCTTTCAGGACGAGAAACTTATCAGTTGAGCGTCGACCTGACGACTACGAGCGCGTCTTGTTTCACCATCGCGAGCAATGACCTCATCCTTGATTGCTTAGGGCACAACATTACTGGCAATCGCAGTTTTGACCAACATGGTATCAACGCGTCATCAAGGATTAATGTCACGGTCAGGAACTGCATCGTCTCGAATTTCAGCGACGGCATATTCTTCACGAGGGGAAGGAACGGGACCATCTTCAACAATACGTTCATCAACAACTCAGATGATGGAATCGACCTGAGCAACAACAACTTCACGACAGTAAGCCACAACTTCGCGGCGAATAACTCTGACAATAACTTCGAGATATCTGGTTGGTACATCAACATCACGAACAATACGCTCGTGAACGCGCGTGGCGCTTTGACGGCCCACGGAATCCAGATTTTCCGCGGCGCAGCGAACATCCCGGGCAGCGGGCCGGCAAGCTACCGCATCATCAACAACACGTTCATCAACAACCAGAATGACGGATTCAATTCGGCGTGGCTGAACGATTCGGTTATTTCGGGCAACACTATCGTCGGCAGCGGCGACGACGCGCTTGTCCTCTGGAACGCCACAGGCATAACCGTGACGAACAACAATGTGGGCATCGGAGGGGATGACGGCATACTTCTCGACGGCACAAATTATTCCAATTTCGCGTTTAACAACGTATCCGAGACTGTTGGGCAGAATTTGGACGTCGTACAAAGCCACAACAACAACTTCACGAACAATACAATCTATTACGGCGCGCTCGACTTATTGCGCCTCAGGCACGGAAGCGCGAACAACACGTTCTGGAACACGACGCTCGTATCGAACAACTCGTGGCTTGCCGTAAACAACTCGCTGTTCAATAATAGCTTCACGAACACGACGTTTGTCAACAGCAACGGAAGCATATTGATTGGCTTTTTCCTCGCGAACATCACCCAAAAAGTCAACACGACGAACCTGAACATCTCAAACAACCGGGCGTTTTTGAACGCGACGAACCTGAGCAACATGAACTCGAGCGCGGTCATTTTCCTCAATCATGCCGGGACGACATTCTCGAATCCAACTCCTGGAGTTGATTACGGGGATGTGCTCAGCTATGTGGCCTGCCCCGCCGACGTCTGCACGGAAACGGCAAGCACAACCAGCACGCTGCGATTCAATGTCAGCCACTGGACGAGCTATCGCGCGCAAGAAACCGCGATCGCTTGCGGCGACACGCTGACAACGAGCACGACAATGGCGGAAAGCATAACGGGCACCGGCACGTGCCTCACGCTCGGCGCGAGCAACATCACGCTTGATTGCGCAGGGTACACTATCTCGTTCGATTCGTCCGGAAGCGGAGCGGCATACGGCGTCCTCGCATCGTTCAAGAACAATGTCACGGTCAAGAACTGCGTCATCCAGGACGCAAGCACAACCGGAGCGAACAGCGCGAACATCAATTTCACGACCGTGAACAACAGCTTAATCATGAACAACACGCTGCTGGTTAACGGCACCGCGACAACGTACGGCATTTTCATCGCGGATTTCAGCGCGAACAACACCATAAAGAACAACACGATCACCGGAAAAACAGGGGCCACCCCCAATGGAATCCGTTTGACCAACGCGGTTACGAACACCGCAATAAACCTGACGGTCATCAAGTTGAACAACTCAGGAAGCGTCAGGGGGATCTGGCTTGATTCTTATGCTGAAAACAGCACGCTCTTGAACAACACGATCCACGTTGACGGAAGACCATCAAACGGAATCGACCTCGATAGCTCATCGCGCAACCTGATCGCATTCAACGACATCCGCGCGAACGTTTCGCAAACCGGAGGAATCATTTCCGACATATGGTATCCGGCGATCGACATCAGCGGGGATTCTTCGCACAACGCGATACTAAACAACAGCTTGTGGGCGAGCGAAATCTCGGCGTATGCCTACGGCGTCGCGATAAGCGGTCCCAGCACGTTCAACAACGTCACAACGAACGTGCTGAACCCTGTCGGCACTGGAACTGGGGTTTATCTGTACCAGGCCAGCAACAACACGGTGCGCAACAACACGATCAACGCAACGTACATCGGCGTTGACGTGTTTGTTTACGTGGCGCTCGGCGGAACGAACGCTTCCGGCAACGTCATCGATGCGAACATTATCCGGGCGAACAGCATTGGCGTGAACATTGCCGGCGCGGCAAACAACAACGTAACAAATAACCAAATTAATTCCAGTTCCGGAGTCGCGATTGGAACCAACAGCGGATTTAACGTCGTCAGAAACAACAGTATCGTCAACGCCACCACGGGAATTACCGTAGGACTGCTTTCGAGCAACAACACGCTCGCCAACAACAATATCACGACCACCGATTTGGCGAATTATGCGATCAGCATCTCTCAGTCAAACAACACCAATTTCACGAACACGCACATCAAATCATCCGCAAACTGGATTATCGTCGGCGCGAATTCTTTCGCGAACTTCACCAATACCACGTTCATCGCGAACAACGGAACCGTACGGTTCCCGGACCAGATCCACCTGAACGTGTCAACCATCAACCAGACTAGCCTCAACATCACGCTGAACCGAACGCTCATCAACAGCACGAACCTTACGGCGTTCAATCGCAGCGCCGTTATCGCGCTCAACGGAATTGTGTTGACAAATCCCCTGCCGGTCGTTGACTATTCGAGCCTCGACTCATATGTTACCTGCCCCGCGGATGTTTGCACTGAAATAAGTTATTCGGGTAGCGTGTTCACGTTCAACGTCAGCCACTGGACGTCGTTCGCGGCGCAGGAGACTCCAGTCATTCCTGAGACGATGTCCCCCTCCGGCACGTTCGTGATTAATGCGACAAACATTACCCGATACGGATTTGAGAACGGAACGTTCAACGCGACGCTATTCAACTTCACCTCGCCGATCATCAACCTTACAACAGGAAACGCATCGGGCAATTTCACCTCGCAAATCATAGATGTGGGGCACGCCGTGACCTGGCGAAACATCAGCTGGAAGAGCAGCCCTATTGGGGAACTTCCGAATTTCAGAAACAACAGCGAGCAAGACGCGCAACAGTATTTCCTCAACATGAGCGATTTGCTTCTCCTGATGCATTTCAACAACGACGCCGCGTTCGGCGAAAGCACGTCCTGGGCGTATGATTTCAGCGGACGCGGACGCAACGGAGATATCACTTCAGTCTCTCCTGGAGGGTTGTTTACCGCAACGAAGAAGCTCGGCAACCACTCGATATTCTTTACGTCGTCTGAAACTGATCGGGTGTCAATCAACGACACAACGTCGTTTGGCATGATCGACCATATGACCATGTCCATCTGGGTGCGGCCCACCGGGTTCATTGATTACGAGCGCATTTGGGTCAAATCATTCACGTCAAATGACCCTCCATACTCCCTTTGGGGGTTAGATTTCGACAATACTGTTGGCTCGAGAAAAGTTGATTTTTCAATCGCAAGCGGCGGCACGGGAACGACCGCGACCAGCACGACCCGGGTTCCGCTTGACACGTGGACCCATATCGCGGGAACGTATAACGGCACAACGATGGTCGTGTACGTCAACGGAGTGCGCGACGGAAACGTCTCGAAGACCGGCACAATCGACACGAACTCGCAGCCGGTAGATTTTGCCTATAACCGAGTGTATACACCACAGCACTTCCAAGGGTTCATGGATGAGGCCGCGTTATGGAACCGAACGCTTTCCGACGATGAAATCTTGTCATTATACAAACGCGGCATCCACAGCCTCAACTTAACGGGCGCAAGGAGCTGCGATGACGCCGCGTGCAGCGGTGAATCCATGACCGACTTCAACACGACGGTTTCGCCGCAGAACTTGAGCGTGTCCGATAACCGGTATTTCCAGTATCGCATGCAGATGAGCACGGAGAATACGACGTATTTCCCTGAGCTCTACAACGTCACCATCGTCGAGCAAGAAACCGCTCCCGTCCCGAACGTCACAAACGTCACGCTGACAAAAACCGACCTTTCAGACCCAGTTGCCGCCGGAGGCCAGCTAAATTACACCGTCACAATCAACAACTCAGGCACGGACACCGCATACAACATAACGTTAACTGACACGTACGACTCAAATGTGACGTTCAGCTCCGCAATCCCTGTGCCGACCGGCGCGACGAACGGAACCTTCCTCATCGGCAATCTGACCGCGGGCCAAGTGTATGTCGTGAACATCACCGTAAGTGTGAACTCGACCGTGTTTAACGCAACTATTGTCAATAACACTGCGAATATTTCTTGGTTTAACACAACCGGAATTTTCAATTCGAAAAATGCCACGATTAGCACGACGATAACTGGCATCGTGCAGACCGATTCCTGCCGGACCCTTTCAGTCGCAGGAAATTATCTCGTGAACCAGAACCTTTCCATGTTTGGCAACTTCAGTACTTGCTTTAACCTCACGGCGAACGACATCAACCTTGACTGCAACGGATTCACGCTCAGGGGCAACCGCTCGGAAGGACAGCACGGCATCAACGCGTCAGCGTTGTCGAACCTCACCGTCAGGAACTGCATCATAACGAATTTCACCGACGGAATAGTCTTTTCACGTGTGAAGAACTCAACCATATTCAACAACACTGCGTTGAACAACTCGGACGACGGCTTTGACATACGAACGACAAACTTCAGCGTTATCAGCCACAACAACGCCAGCAAAAACTTCGATACAAACATGCTGTTCGCCGGCGCGTGGCTGAACAACATCACGAACAACTCAGTCAGCCGTTCTCGCGGCGACATATTCTCGAACGGACTCGTGCTCACCCTAAACTCGAACGAGAACCGCATCATCAACAACACCGCGCTTGACAACCAAAACACCGGAATCCTCATCACGCAGAGCGACAATAACTCAATATTCAACAACACCGCGTTCGCGAACCTGGAGGACGGACTGGTCATCAACCAATCCCAAGGCAACGTCATCCGCGGCAACCTCGTCCGCAACAACTCCGACGACGGAATCGTCGTAGACACGAGCAACTACAGCATCGTCGACATGAACAATGCCTCGCGCAACGGCGACAACAACATCCTGCTGTTCGACAGCAACTTCAACAACGTCACGAACAACACCGCCTCAAATGCGGCTGGAACGAGCTTCAACAACGGCATCGCGTTGTCAAACCGATCGAACAACAACCGCATCATCAACAACACCGCATCGGACAACCAGGACGACGGCATACAATTAATCAGAAGCAACAGCAGCATCGTCGCGTTCAACATCGTGCGGAACAACGGTGACGACGGCATTGATGTAAGCAATGACTCAGGCCACAATATTTCGTTCAACTTCATCCAAGGCAACTTTCTTGGCATAGCCTTGACTCCAGGATTCAGCATTTGGATAGAGAACAACACCATCACGAACAACACGAACGACGGAATATTCGTCGCGAGGCACAGCGAGAACAGCACGTTCATACGTAATTTGATAACTGATCATTTGGCCGCGGGAGGAGCGGGCATCAACTTGTATACAAACTATTCGCCGAATTACAACATAACGATAAGCCACAACATCATCAACAACACAGGAAATCACGCAATTGTCGTTTTGAACCTCAGCTCCAAGATAGCGATTGTGAACAACACGATACGATTTGCGGGAATGACCTCATCTTCCGGCAGCGGAATATATGCGCGCGACGTCAAGGACCTGAACATCACCGGCAACAACATCACGAATGTTTCTGACACCGGAATCTGGGCGAACATGATTGAAAATTTGACTATCGCGTTCAACAACATATCCGGCGCGAACAGCATGTTCATCAGAGTAAATATTTCGAACGGCACGCTGATTTGGGCGAACACGCTGCAAAACTCTAATTTGATGCACTTGCAGCTCCTGAACGGCTCAAACACGACCGTGCTCGACAGTTTGCTCAAGAATTACACGATGACTTCGTCAGGCATAACGATCAGGGATACAGGCGAAGGACAGATTGAGTTCAACAACCGGTCGATGACTGTGACCGGGACGAACTTCACGAACGAGACGCGTATTAACCCGAATAATCTGACGGTTAAGATTCCGCAGTTCAATAGCTCGGCGAATTTGACGCTGTTCGGACTGTCGTTCACAAATGCGGTAGCGCTTGTCGACGGCGAGGACGACGGGACGTACTTGAACTGCAGCGCGGACGTCTGTACGAACTCTAGTTACAGTGGCGGAATATTCAAGTTCAACATCTCTCACTGGACGACGTATTCGAGCGAGGAACAAACCGCGGCGGTACTGGTGTTCAATTTCACAAACGTCACAATCACGAAGACGGACAGCCTTGACCCGGTGAACACAAGCATGAATTTCAATTACACTATTTTGGTGAACTTCACGAACGGAACGGCGTATAATGTCACGGTCGTGGATGCGCTGCCCGCGGAAGTGCGATATGTTTCTTCAGTTCCTTCGCCCTTGGCGGGAACGAATACGACATTCTTGTTGAACAACTATACGAATGGCACACTGTATAGCATTAACATTACTGTGTTGCTGTTGAATATTTCGAACGCGACCGTTATCAACAACACGGCGAATGTAACGTTCGCGAACGAGACGGGCAGCATGTTTACTTGGAATGCGACTATTAATACGACGGCGGTGAACGTCACGGTGGGGCCGACGTTAACGTATAATTTCACGAATTTAAGCATTACGAAGACGGACGCGCCGGATCCGCTGAACACAAGTGACTTCCTCAACTACACCATATTGGTCAATATTACTAATGGAACGGCGTACAACGTCACGGTGTCAGATGTATATTCGTCATCCGTGCGATTCAATAGCTCGTTCCCGATTGCGGTGGGTCCGACGAATGAGACGTTCTTGCTTGGTAACTTGACTGCGCCCGCGATTTACCGCATCAACATCACGGTGCAGGTCGGCAACGTTTCGAACGGAACCGTCATCAGCAACACGGCAAACGTGTCTTTTGCGAATGAGACTGGAATCGTGTTCAGCCGGAACAGCACGGCGAGCACGACCGTTCAGAATTTGTTGATTTACAACTTCACCAATCTTAGCATCACGAAGACAGACAGCCTTGATCCGGTCAACACAAGCACGAATTTCAACTATACTATCTTGGTGAACTTCACGAACGGAACCGCGTACAACGTCACGGTCGTGGATGCGCTGCCCGCGGAAGTGCGATACGTCACTTCCGTTCCGTCCCCTGTCGCGGGAACGAATACGACGTTCCTGTTGAGCAACTACACCGCCAGCACACTTTACAGCATTAACATCACGGTGCTGTTGCTGAACATTTCGAACGCGACCATTATCAACAACACGGCGAATGTAACGTTCGCGAACGAGACTGGCAGCGGGTTTACTTGGAACGTGACTATTAATACGACTGCGGTCAATGTGACGGTGGCTCCTGGGGCTCTTGTCTTCAATTATACCAATCTCAGCGTCACGAAAACGGACGCGCCTGATCCGTTGAACACGAGTGATTTTTTGAACTATACTATTTTGGTGAATATCACGAACGGCACGGCGTACAATGTCACCGTGTCCGACGTATATGCATCATCCGTGCGGTTCAACAGCTCGTTCCCGATTGCGGTGGGCCCGACGAATGAGACGTTCTTGCTTGGTAACTTGACTGCGCCCGCGATTTACCGCATCAACATCACGGTGCAGGTCGGCAACGTTTCGAACGGAACCGTCATCAGCAACACGGCAAACGTGTCTTTTGCGAATGAGACTGGAATCGTGTTCAGCCGGAACAGCACGGCGAGCACGACCGTTCAGAATTTGTTAATTTACAACTTCACTAATCTCAGCATCACCAAAACCGATTCGTGGGATCCGGCGAATGCCAGCGAGCTTTTGAACTATTCAATCCTTATCAACTTCACAAACGCTACGGGGTACAACATCACCGTGAGTGATAGCTATCCTGCGAATATCCGTTTCAACACGTCAACGCCTTCACCGGTTGCCGGCACGAATGATACCTGGCTGCTGAATAACTTGACTGCGCCAGCGCTGTATCGTATCAACATCACGGTAAACGTACTCGATATGCCGAATAGTACGGTCATCAATAACACGGCGAATGTCTCTTTCGTGAATGAAACCGGTAGCGTGTTTAGCAGGAACAGCACGGTGAGTACGACAGTCGTCAACCTATTAGCGTACAACACCACCAACATCAGCGTCGTGAAATCGGACGTCTCCGACCCGGTCAACTTCAGCGCGCGGCTAAACTACACCATCACTATCACGAGCACCGGCACGGGCATGGCGTACAACGTCACGATGAACGAGACGTATCCGAACGAAACGATATTTGTCAGTTCAACGCCGTCGCCTATTTCCGGCACGAACACGAGCTTCTTGATCGGAAATATCAGCGCAGGTGGAGTGTATGTTGTCAATATCAGCGTCTTGACGTTGAATATCAGCAATGGCACGGTCATTAACAACACCGCCAATGTATCCTTCGTAAATGAAACGGGCTATCGCACGAATGTTTCTGATACGGAACAAACGACCGTTCAGAATATCACGACAGAGCCTGCGCCGGACCCCGCTCCAGCCTCAAGCAGCTCTTCCGGCGGTGGCGGCGGAAGCGGCTGCACCGATGCCTGCGTCGTTGGCGAGAGCATCTGCTCATCAGCTGGACGAGCCATCTGCGCCAAGACGGGCGTCTGCACCGAATATGTTTCGTCGCCGTGCGCGTCTGGCGAGAGCTGCGCTGAAGGAATGTGCAAGGCCTGTGAAGAGAGCTGGGAATGCGGAGACTGGAGCGAGTGCGACGGAACGCGAACGCGGGAGTGCTATGAGGTCTCGACTTGCGGCACGGAGAAGATTAAGCCGGCAACGGAAGAGTCCTGCGAAAAGGCGTATCCTCTCTTGAGCCTGCCCGAGCCCATCCTGAAAGTCCTCGGCGTGTTCTCCTCCGACAGCGTCTGGACAAAGCACGTGATGTCATCCGTGCTTATCTTCGCGGCAATAACGATGTTCTTGGCGCTCTTCGTCGAGCACCAGCTCCGCAAGAGATACTTGAAGGCGCACTGGGTCTATTTGGGCGAAACCATCGTTCTGTTCGGATTGATGCTGTTCGTGCAGCTTGAGCCGAAGTACGCTGACGTGCTGATCGGCACGCAGATCATACTCGTTGTGTTCGCGGTTTCGTTCTTCGCACTCTTCCTGAAGTCGGCATTCAGGCAGATGCGTATCTTGGCGCAGGCAAGAATTGCGCCAGTGCCCGCGCGAATAGTTATTCCGTCGAAGCCGAGCTTGCTGCAGAACATCACGAACTTGCTGCGCGGCAGACGGGCAAGAAACCACGCCGCGCTTGCCTCATCCCGCACACGCATCGAGGAGATCAACCTTTCATTGAAAGACATACGGAACCAACTTAAACCAGGAATGCGCAAGGTGAAAAAATGAAACGGCTCGCGATACTCATCCTATTACTCGCCGGTTGCTCGAACGTGATGTATGAGGCATTGCCGACAGAAGGGAACGGACAGTATTATTTCGAGCATCCGGGCCAGCCTGCGGTGCTTGTCGTGCACGGATTGACCGCGACGCCGTGGGAAGTGCTCGGGCTTTCCGTTTACCTTACGGAGCATAATTTCACCGTGCTGACTCCGGTCCTTGAGGGACATGGTAGAAGGCCGGTTGATCTCGAGGCAAGCACGTGGCAGGACTGGTATGACAACGTGAACAACAGTTACACGCGTCTTTCGACAAGAAGCGCGAAGGTGTTTGTCATCGGCGTCTCAACCGGCGGCTCGCTTGCGTTGGAGCTCGCGAAAGAACAACCGCTGGCGGGGCTTGTGACGATCGGCGCGCCCATCACCGTTTGGGACCAGCGCACGAAATACGCCGGACCATTGAGCTTCCTTCTGAGGTATACTTCGCGCGTCGTGTTGCCTGAAGAGCAAGGGCATTATTACCCCGTGTGGCCCTCGAAAACCATCGTGCAGCTGAACGAACTCATTGCGGAAGGGAAGAAAGACATCCCGTCAATAACTGAGCCGGTGTTCATCATTCAGTCGCGGGACGACCAAACGGTCAATCCCGCGAGCGCAGAACAGTTATCCGATTTGCTGGTTAATGCGCCGCACAGCATCCGATGGGTCAATGGAGCAAGTCACACGGTCATCCGCGAAGATACGAACGGCGAGACGCTTGCGGCAATAACCGAATTCATGCGCGCGAATTAACGTTCAGAATTACTTTTTCCTTTTCGAAACATGCTCTTTCTGCAGCAACAGCGTGTAGATGAACAACGAGATGATGACGAGCTCGAAGAAGCCGTTGATGTAGAGCGTGATGTCCAAAAGTTCGGCTGCTCTCAAGACGGTGATGACTTCCTCAAGAATAAAAATGATGACTGCCATGAAGATGACGTGCCAGGGCTTGAGAAACACTTTTTTGTTCGGGATTGAGAACAGCTTGCCGAAGAGGAACAAGACCACAATGACGAGCGCGAGGTTGTAGAACGGGGCCGCAACCGTGAGGGATTCCGTAATCATTCCTTCCACCCCTTGTTGATGTGGATTTGGGTTGCTAGTGCGATGATGACGAATCCGAGGATGACGCTGACAAGCACGTGCGTCCAGTACGGCGCGATTGGGAATCCGAATGCGTGCAATGCGCCGATAATCTCAACGATGACGAACAATACAAGGGCGGGCAGCAAGTACTTCCAAGCGCGGAGCTCAGAAGACTGCGAAGATTTGAACAACGTGATGGCGATGATCCCAGCTATGATCGCGAGGAAGCCTGCCGCCAACTGGGCGATGCCGTAGACGTAGTCGTAGATGTTCAGCACAATCGTTCCTCTTTTGCCTTCTTGAACCTAAAATGCTATTTAAATGTTATGCAAGCAGTGAAAATGAGACGATTGCGCAAATAAGTCCGAGTCCTATGCCCATCGCGACCTGGATGGGGGTGTGGCCGTTCGCGACATGGCGTAACGGAGTCAGCTTGTTCTTTTTCAATAATTGGTTGAGGGCCTGGCCTTCTTCACCCGCGGTTCTTCGTACGCCCAAGGCGTCGCGAATGACGATGCCCGCCAGTACAAACGAAAGGAAAAAGAGCGGACTGAACGACTCTTGCAGGTAGATGCTCAACGTGAGGGCGGTGATGACGGCCGTGTGCTGGCTGGGCATGCCGCCGGTTTCGACAAAGCTGATCAGCGACCATTTCCGGTGCTCCACGCAGACGTCGGTGAGGAATTTTATTGCTCCCGCGATAACGATGGACGAAACGACGCTCCAAAAGATAGGATTCGCGGCTAACTGCATGAATTTAGAAAGATGGATTTGGTTTAAATAACTTGCGTGGGCCTGCTACCCTTCGCTCCACGCGCTGTGGCCCCACTGAATCAGGAGGTCGACGCCGAGCTCTTCGACTGAAGGGACGTCGCACGCCCCGTAGCACGAGCCCATCCAGGTGATGACTCTCGCTTGGGTTTTCGATTCGATTTCTTTCACTATCTTCGCGGTCTCGGGTTTGAGCCCTTCGGGAAGCTGGATGCAGACGAGCTTCGCCTTTCGCTCGATGATTTCTCTCACTGCTCGTGCAAGTTCCAAATCGTACATATGACCCCGCCGTGATTTGAACACGGGACCTTTCGATTATCAGTCGAACGCTCAACCAGGCTGAGCTACAGGGTCGATGCTTAAGATGACCCCGAAACGCTTTTTAAAGGTTGTGGTGAGAATCCGTCAATAGGCTTTCCTTCACGTTGCTCGCCTGCGCAGATTTTGAGTTCGGGTTAGGTCGTTGATGTTTGGTGCCGACACTCGACAAATCTGGGCGGTAAAAAGTTAGCTTGGGAACGGCAATTACTAAGCGTTTTTACTCAACTTCAACAGGCTATCGTGCGCCTTCACTAAGTCCTTGTGCTTGACGTAGATGAGGAATTCGGGCATGCACACGATGAGCTCATGGATGTTGATGTTGCTTAACGATAATTCGGAGCCGAGACGGGCGATGACGCCTTTCGTCTGCGCGGCCTTCTCGTTCACGATGACGCTCAGCTCGCTCAGATCGGTCTCGATATTGTCGATCTCCTCCTTCGTGAACAGCCCCTTGAACTCTTCGAGCTCCTTCTGCTCCGTCAGGATTTTGATTCCTTCCGAGCCCGTGAGGAGCTTGAAGTGCGAATGGTTCCCGTGGTTGTGTGTCTTGCAGAAACGCACGTGAAATTCGCTGGCGGAGATGTTTGTCGTGACGACCGCGATGCTGTTTTTTGTGGATATTCTCGCGTTCTTGAAGACGTGCAAGAGCGAGCTTTCTTCTTCCTCGAAATGCTCTTCGCTTTGAAATCGGCGGATGGCGGAGATGACGCTGTCGAGCGAATGGTGCAGGTCGTATTTTTTTATCAGGTACTTTCCGAGCGCGCGCATGTTGAGCAGTTTTCTTGCCAGGTCCTTCTGGACGGCCAAATCCGACTGGATAAGCTTCCAAATCTGCTGGTTCACGCTGGGGGCTATCATTTGTCAAACACCTCTCGGATAGGTCAATTTCCCAGCACTCAAGTAATGGGAATATGTCATGGCTCACATAAATACCCCTTTATAAGCATTTAGGGGGTGAATTTGTCATTACCTTTATAAAGCAAATATACATAAAGGTATACTGGTGAGTGTATGACAACTGAACGATGGGACGGAAAAGAATCGATAGTCTATCGTCCGGCTGAACGGCCGGCTTCTACGTTGCTTGTCATGCTGCAGTGCGCGCCAGCCCCGGTAAGGGACGCGCCGCTTGAATCGGCGGTTCAAACGCAGATTGTCATCCCTCAAGATCGCCCCCTTTTGCGTTTCGAAAGCGCCGAGGCGTATGCGCGCAAATCCACGTATGACCGCAACGAAAAAGCAACCGCGGACAACAAAGTGCCCGTGTACAAAAGCGGACTGATGTTCTAAATCAGTGTAGTTTGTGGTGCCGGAACGCCACGAAGAAGACCGCCGGAACTATCGCGACTAACGCGATTGCGCTCATCCCTTCTGCGATGGTGAACGTTCTCTCGTCGTCCATCCAGCCTAAAAGAGCCACGATTACGACGATTGCGAGGAATATCGTGTACCTAAAGATGAGCTTCGTGTGAACGTGGTGCATGGTGTTTTTGGATCTGCTTCAATAACGCTTCCCGTATGGCATTCGGGTTTTTTAACTTATGGAATTCCAGTGGGTGATGTCCGCCTGCCGTGTTTATTGAGAGCGTTCCGTAGCCCATGATGCGCTCCCAGAACGTCTGCTCCGTGTTGAAGTCCGTGAGGTTGTGGAACGGAGACGAGTTGTTCGCGCGCGAAAACACTCCTGATGTGATAAGCACCTTTTCATGGTCGATGTGCAGCGTGTGGTTGAACACGTGCAGCTCGACCAATAGTACTGCGATGAGCGCTAATGCTGCGATGATGATTGGAATCCAGACCCAGTTGAACGCGATCGCGAGATAGATGCTCACTCCCGCGAGCATGAACGCGACGACGTAGTCGTGCAAATAGCCCCGACGGGTTTGCTTCAGCGTTATCGGGAGTGAGTTGAGCATGGGTTTCTGATTCGGTTTTATTGAGGATCGTTTGTTAGCATTTGATTATCTTCGCGATGAAAAATCCTTCCGTGTCGTTGTCCTGCGGCCAGATTCTTAACGTCTTGTTGACTTCCGCCGTGTAGGTCGTGCCCTCGAACTCTGTGATGTTCTTGCCATGCGCGATGTCGAGCTCGATTTGTTCCAGCTTCGCGTCGGCGTGCTTGCTGAGGAACGCGTTGATGACTCCTTCGTCTTCTTCCGGTTCATTTGAACAGGTGGAGTAGACAATGGTGCCGCCTTGTTTCAATAATCTAAACGCATTTTCTAACATTTTGAGTTGGATGACCGTTAGTCGTCGGACCATTTCCGGGTTCCACATCAAGAGAGTTTTGAGCGATTTTCTGATTGTGCCAGTTCCTGAACACGGCGCGTCGACGAGGATCTTGTCATAGACGCCGTTCAAATTCTGGCCCGGAGTCTGGGTCATGATGGTATTGAGGACGCCGCAGCGCTGCAAGTTGATGCCTAAGGATGCGAGGCGTTCGCCGGTGAGGTCGTTCGCGATCAGGACGCCCGTGTTCCACATGTATTGCGCGATCTGGGTGGTTTTTGAACCAGGGGCAGCGGCCATGTCGAGGATGACGTCGCCCGGCTTTGGGTCAAGGACCATCGGCGGAATCATCGAGGCGGCTTCTTGAACATAATAGTATCCTAACGCGTGCTCGATGGTGTTGCCGATGTCCAACCTTCCTTCTCGATGCTCAATCCAGAACCCTTCCGGACACCACGGGATTTGAACTAATTCGAACCGGTCGTGCAGTCTCGCGACGCACTCTTTAACGCCTATTTTCAGCGTGTTTATGCGGATTGACTTTCTCAGGTAAGACAAAGAATACTTCTTGAACGTCTCCCAATCGGTCAATTGCTTATATCGTTCTACAAACTTGTCCTTGAACTCGACGCGAACGTCGGGAATGGGCTTAAGGGACTTCATATGCCTTGTCGCTTATCGTCGGTACTTAAGGGTTTCCGTCGTTCGCGTACAGCTGACCTCTTTACCGCCCCGTTTTGTTTCGTTAAGGCCCTAAATCTATTTCTAATAGGGCCGACGGCACCAATCTTGCCGGTAAAAAGCTTAACGTGGCGCGCAACGTTCGGGGGAAACGGTGCAAATATCCATTTCACTTGCCCTTCTTCTGCGACAACAGCAGCTTCAAGCGCGCGTTTTCGTGCGCGACGTTCATCGACCGTTCGTTCAGGCCAGCGAACTTGTCGCTCAGCTTGATGATCTGGTCGATCAACCGTTCCTTCGAACGGTCGTGGGCGTCCCGCGTGCGGTTGAGCTCCTCTTCCTTCTTGTCGTGCAGTCGCTTAACTTCGCCGAGCTCCTGCTCGATCGCTGTGATTCGGGTTCGTTGTGTCACGATAATCTTGTCCCGAATCGAACTTCCTTCTCCTTTCATCCAATCAAATAATCCCATTTACTCACCTCCATGATTCGTTACTATGGGAATGGAATGCGTCGCGATGACGCCGTGGTTGCCGACGCCGATGATGTGCCCGTTGTTGGCTTCTGCTGTTCTTTTGAGGTGCTTCAACACGGTCTTCAACGACGCCGTGTCATCTTTGAGCGCTTCGACGTTGATGAGCACGATGCCTTTACCGTGGCGGATTAACGCGAGCGCCTTTTCGACGTCCTTCGGAACCTTGAGCTTGACGCTTCTTAGTACGGCTAATTCCTGCGTTTCGGCAGGACGAACTTCCGCGAAAATCTCGTGATGGTGCTTGCCGACAACGCCCGTCTTCAATCCGTTCAGTTGCATCGTGGCGATGACTCGGACTAATCTCGCGAATGTCGACGCGCCGATGTAATCGAATTCGGCTTTCGGCAAGTCTCCCTCGACCGGATGCTTTCTGACTTCTTTTAGGGCTTCCTGGCAGGTGTGCACGACGAACGGCGAATAGTGCCCGAACAAGCCTTTCCACGTTTGCGCGGTTCCTTTCAACGCATGGCTGAGGACCTTTTGCGCATCGATGAGCATCGAATACGGGAGCAACGGTTCGTCCGTGCGGTCGCTGAGGATGTTCGTCCCTTCGGGCAACGGCTCTTTCTTTTTTCGGAACATGACGAGCAGCATGGTGGCTGCTCCGATGACGATGACTAATGCGATGAGGAAGTATCGCGTCGTGGTTTGCTTCGCGATGTCGGAGAACGCGAACGCGGTGATGGATGAGAGGATGGAGCTGTTGACTTCCGGCGCGAGCTCAAGCGTCGGGAGCGTCGGGGATTCAATCACGGCTTCGGTTATCGGGAGCTCAGGAGTTGCTATTTTGGTCGTCGTTATCGGCAGAGAGGGTTCTGCTACGGTTTCAACTGGAACTGATTTCGATTTGCTGCTTCTTCTAGACGTGGACGCTTCGGCGACCATTGGCGCTTCAGCCGGCGGAGCGTTCTGCTCAGTCGTGACGTTGAATCCTGAGCTGGATGCGCAGTTGTCCACGGCGTCGCAGCTCGTTAAGGTGAAAAGCACTTGCGTGTTGTTGTCTAATCCAGACAAAGTTAGCTCGTGTTCAAGCGTGAGCGCAGAGTCGTCAGCTGACGTGTTGAGCGTTGCGATGCCATACATCACGCGCGTGTCGCTCAGTTCGTCCGTCATCCACGCGATGGTGAAACTTTCATTGGTGATGGCGGATGTCGCGACGCTTGCGATGATCGGGGCGGTCGTGTCTTCATTCTGTTCAGTGGTGATGGAATAGGTCCCGGTCGTGACGCAGTTGCCTGACGGGTCGCAGCTCGTTTCGTTCAACGAGTATGATGTGTTGTTGACGAGGCCGGAGAGTTCGATGGAGTGGATCGTGACTAGCGAGGATGATTCTACTCGCGTGTCGAGCACATCCGCAGTCAAACCGTAGTCAACCGTCGTGTTCGCGGCTTCGTTTGTCGTCCAGTTGATCGTGATTGTTGCATTGGTCGATGCGAGCGTGACATCGCTGATTACCGGAGCCGTGATGTCGGGAGCGGCGCTAACGTTCACGCCGAAAACGACGTCTGTCGTGACGCTGTTGTTTGAACTATCAGTTGCGCGAACGGCTAAAGTGACTGTGCTGTTGTCGCTGAAGTCGCGCAAGACTGGACTGCCTAGGTCGCTCCACGCGGAGCTGTTGCCCAATGAATCATTGTAACGGTACTCGATGGTCGCCAATGCGACTGCGTCCGCCGCGCTCGCGTTGATGAGAATTGTTTTCGTGGTGTATGCTGTAGCCATCGGACTCGTTATTGTTAGATTCGGCGCGGTCGTGTCGGTGACTGTGATTGTGAAGCTCGTTGTCGCGAGGTTGCTTGACAGGTCAGTGGCGTTGCAATTTACGGTGGTTGTGCCGAGCGCGAATGTTGTTCCTGATGCCGGGGCGCAGGTTACTTGACGGGTTCCGTCAATCGCGTCGGTCGCGGTCGGTGATGTGTAGGTTATGTTGTTTCCCGCACTTGATGTTGTTTCTTGCGTGAGGTTGCTTGCGACGCTGAACACGGGCGCTACTATGTCGCGGAATTGGTCGTATGCGACGCTGAAGTCGAATGCATCGGAGAGCGCGATGCCCGAACCGATCGAATTAAACCCGGCATCCCACATCGTTCCGGTCCATTCCTGGACGCACTTGTAGTGCGTTGATTGGGAGGTCATGAAGAGCAAGGTGCTGTTGCTGAAAGGGTCGTCGTCAAGCCCGATGAAATCAATATCTGAAGATTCACCGCAATTGGTCAATCCCGTCGTGCCGAGAACGGTCCAGTTTCCGTTTGCACAACCCGTCGTGTTCTCGCACCAGGCATAGGTCGGGTTGTCTGCGTTCGAGTCGTCATAGACGAGCATGGCCTTGTCGCCGGTGTAGGAGACGTCAACCACGCCGTCAGCGGAAGCTTCGCTTGAACTGTCAATAGTGACAGGAGTGTTCGCGTTTCCGAATGCCGCGCCGTTCCATTCGATGGCGTTCACGTCGTCTGCGCTCTGTTCATACGTTGCGACCATGATGCGGTTTGAAGTCGGATGCGAAGCCAGCTGTATCCACGAATTCGCGCTTCCGACATCGTTTAAGCTCATGATGCTGTTGCACCAGCCAGTGCTATTGTCGAAGTCATAGGCGCACGCTTGCATAACTCCTGCGGTCGGGCCTTCCCAGACAGCAAGCGCGTCGCCGGTGAGCGCTTCAACAGCGATGCCGAATCTCTTTGACGACTTGCTGGTCGTTGCCGTCTGCAACGTTCGCGTGTTTGTCCAACTTGTTCCGTCCCAGAAGTGGCCGCAGAAGTCGCCGTTGTCGTCCATTTCGATGTCGTACGCGGTTCCGTTCGCTCCGGCGATAAGTTCGACCCAAAGGACGGTATCGGTGCAGTTGTCCGCGGCCATCGTGCCGAAGGCACTCCAAGTCGTCCCGTTCCAGATGCCGTAGCTGGCATTGACGCTGTTATTATTGTATACGACTAAGGCGTGGCCGTTGCTCAAGTAGGCGATATCTATTCCGCGGTACTGGTCATTTGTCGTGCCGATTAAGGAACTGAGCGTGCGATTGTCAATCCATGACGTTCCGTTCCAGACGGCGACGCCGACGAAACCTGAAGCCCCTTGGCCGATCGCGCCGACCATGTGCTGGTTTCGAGCAGGGGAAGCTTTTGTAATGATCCATTCAGGCTCGCCCGCGAAGCTCGGGGCGGATTGCGATGTGAGGGCGGTCCCGTTCCAGGACTGAATTGTTGGCACGTGCGCCCCACTTGTTGTGAAGAATGCGCCTAGCGCGCCGGTGTCTGTCACGGTTGACGTGCCGTACACTGAGAATGCCATCAGGAGAATCAATCCCAATCCGAGCGTTATGAGTTTCTTTATCATGTTACTTTTGTGTTGAGTAGGCTATTCTATACAGGAGGAATTTCGCGTTGTCCAGTTCGACCGTCAATTCGTAGGAGCTCGCGGTGAATTCAGGCGGAATGAAGCAGGTTTCTTCGCATGCGCCGTCCGCGAACGGGGTTGTCGCGAAACCGGTGATGCTTTCCATGCCTCTCTTCTTGTTCGCGAACACGCGCAGCTTTTCGCCGCGAGGGTTGACGAGCCAGATGGTTACTTTGCCGTCTCCCTCAACGTCGCCCCAGATTTTCAGCGAGCGCAGGTTCGTGTCTTCGATTGGGAATGCGTGCGTCTTCGACACTTCCTTGTTGATGGTGATTGTCGTGAAGTCTTGCGGCACCAATGCGTTGATCACCGGCTTTTCAGCAATAAGCAAGGTGAATCCGCCAAGCAGGATCAACCAACCAATCATCAGGAAGAGCGTGTGGCGATTCATTTGGTCACCTTCTTTTCCGCGCGATGGACGACGGTCCAGATCGTGCGGTCGTCGCGGTTCAATAATAGGGCAATTTCGTGCAAGCTTAATTGTAGCGAATGTTTGAGATAGTGCGCGATGGTTTCGAGAACGGAAAGTTTTCGCGGGATGAAGAGTTTTGCCGGGATGAGGTGCTTGCTTGGCATCAAGTGGAAGTGCGCGATCATCTTCTTTCGGGATTTCGCGTACGTGGCCCAGATGGTGCGGTCGTTACGGTTCAGGATGACGGCGATTTCGTGGAAGGTGAGGGATTTGTTCTCTTTCAGATACTTGACGATGGACTCCAATGCGGACAACTGTTCGTTTTGGAAGATGTTTATCGGAAGAAGCGTGTCTTGGTGATGCTTCGCTTCGGTTAATAGGGAGTTGATTTCCTTGTCCGAGAGCTTGTGCTCGCTTTTCAGATGTCGGATGAACGATTCGAGCAGCTCTTCCTTGGAGGCGTGCTCGAAATAGCGATTCAAGAAGTCGGCGTGCTCCTCATGCAGTGCTTGATGGACCTTCACAATGCCTCTTTTACTCATTATGTCAGTATTCCTTTATATAAAGATTACTGTTCTGAAGATAGTTATTCTTACTCTGTGAGGGAATTGCGCTGTTTGTTGCTTAAGTTTCGAGTGTTGATTCTTATTCTGTAAGTAATTATTACTTTGTTCGTTCGTTATTTTTGGGATTATTGTTTTTGTTCATTATCCTGTAAGTAGTATTTACTGTTTGATTTTAGAATGAGTTTGGATGGATACTTGTTACTGAATGAGTGGTTTTCTTCAGCTTATACTTGCTTTGTAAGTATTGAATACTGGTGTGGTATTAATTATTATTCTTTTTTACTTATTTTGTAAGTAACAATTACTCATTAAGATTAAGCGCTTCCTCGGGGGAGAACGAAATGCCCGCATCGTCAATCTTGTACGGCAGCAGTTGCTCGGCATGGAATAGCTGGGCAATACGCTGTCGGACATTGCGCGTGCGGAAGTTGTACAATGCGACGATGCCATCCACGGCCAACGGAATGCCGTCGCCTGAGTTTGGCGATTCTTCGGCGAGCAACAACGTCGTTGCGTGCCATTTCTGCACGGTTTCGATAAGCTGAGCGAGCGATTCTTTTGCCGAGAGTTCGTCCTTTTGCAGGATGGCAAATGCGGTTAGACTGTCAATCGCAACGCGCGTCACGTGCTTGCCTAACGCGACTGCGTCGTCGAGCATCTGCGTCGAGTTTTCAGGCGTGTAGCGGATGAACGTGAACAATTGCTGTTGTTCATAACTTGCGAGATCCCAGCCGAACCCTTTCGCGTACTTGAAGAAATTCTCCTTCTTTTCCTCGAACGAGAGATAGACGGCGTGTTCCCCTTTCTGCATCCCTTCGACGAGGAACTGCACCGCGAAAACGGTCTTTCCGGCGCCCGGGCTGCCGGTCAGAAGGTTGATGCCTTGCGGGATGGCGATGCCGGCCGTTTCGATTAATTGCTTTGAGGGGGACATGCGTCCGGGAAACACTTTTCCTGACGGCAACAGCAGCTGCGTCGTTTTCGGGCGGTCGCCCAATTGCTTGAGCTCTTCAATGTCAAGAATCGCTTCCGGGATGTCTTCTAACGACTGTGATCTCGTTTCTAACGTGAGCGTGTGCTTCGGGCGCGGGGTTTTCAAAATCGCTTCGGCGCGCAAGAGAAGGGACATGTTATCTCACGTATTTGTTGAGCACGGCCTGGTACTGCTCGAATTCCTTGCTTCGGGCGAAGCGTTCGACGTCGGCCTTTGAGAGTTTTGCGAGCAATTGGTCCATCTGTTTGAGAACTTGCTTGACGTCCATCGGGATGGAGTCAATTTGCGGGGCGTTCAGGGCGTGCGATAATTCATTCGTTAATTTCGCTTCCATTAATTTCATTGCGTTCTCTTCCGCTTTCATTTTGTTGATGTCTTGTTCGAGAAGTTCGGCTTCCGATGATGAGTTGAAGAACTTGTTCATGAACCCGACGCGCTTGCTCGCGCCGGTTTCGATCGTTTCACTGACTGGAGCTTGTTTCTTTTCCGGAGCGGCGAGATTTGGCTTGTCTCGAATGTCCTTGATCGCTCGCTTGATTTGCTCGGTGGTGAATCCTCGGACGAGCAGGATGCGGACTATCTTGTCGTCCGCCACACTCAGTTCCAGAAGGTCGCTCACTTCCCGCGTGAGCCGTTTATCGAGCATTCTCCTGCTTTATGAATAAGGGGTTAAAATGATGCGTAATTATTGGATGGTAGTGAGAATTTGAATCTTTGACATTTTTCATTTTGGCGGCGCTCGTGGCAGGCCGCGCAAGCCGAGGCTTGCCGGCGCCACGCGCCGCACGAAATGTCGCGTTTCGTTCGTTACAGTCTGTTCTCAGAAATAACGTGTTCCGACATTGTTGAGCTGAGAGAACGTTGCAACCCTGTTTCCGAAGGAAACAGATATCGTTTGTTTCTCGAAGCGAAACAAAGAGGAATTTAATCAAATTTAAGAAAAATTTGAATTACTTCTTCGCGGCGGGCTTGGCATCTGCCTTCGCGCCGGCTGCTGCTGCTGCCGGTTTGCCGTCCGCGCCAGGCTTGCCATCTGCCGGAGCGGCAGATTCGACAGGGAGCAATTCTTCGATGATGAGCGCCGGGATCTTGGCTTCGACGAGCTTGGCCTTGATCATACCTCGAGGCTTGCCTGCCATCGATTCGATGAGGCTCTTCGCCAATGCGGTGAGCTCGGTGCGTCGCTTCTCGATATCGGCCGCGAGTCGCACTCGCTCCTCTTCCATCTGCTTGAGCTCTTCCTTGGATAATTCGGTCTTTTCAGCGAGAATCTCTTCCTTGAACGCGCCCGCGTTGATGTCGGCGATGAGGTCCCTGCCGGACTTGCCTTCAATCATGACGCCCATGGAGTTGCAGGAGCCTGCGACTTCCTTGACGCGGTCGAACATGCTCTTGCCGAGCAATGAGTCGGCCTTCATCTTCGCGACTTTGATGACTTGTTCGATTCGGATGTCGGCGACCTTGTCCGCCAACGGGTTGCCGGAACCCTTTTCGAGGTTGGCTTCCTTCTTGACGAGCGCAGAAACAGGAGGAGTACCTACTGTGATAGTGAAGCTTTTGTCGTCCGCGACGATGATCTTGATCGGCACTTGCATGCCCTTGAAGTCCGCGGTCTTCTTGTTGATTTCAGAAATGACCATTCCGATGTTGACGCCGGCCGGTCCGAGAGCCGGTCCGAGCGGAGGCGCAGCCGAGGCTTTGCCGCCTTCAATCATCGCTTCAATCGTTTGCTTGGCCATAGTTGTGGTTTGCTGATGAGTGGTTTATAAAGATTACTAATCGTCGTCGTCCTTCTTGCCGATGCCTTCCTCTCCGGCGGATTCTCGTCGGATGACCTTGACGGCGTCAAGCTTCAACGTGATCGGGATAGGAACGGCCGCTTCGAGGAGTTCGACGACAACCTCTTCCTTGGACTTGTCGACACGGGTGACCTTCGCCTGTTCGCGCTTGAAGGCGCCACCGATGATCTCGACGATGTCGCTCTTTCGGATGTCGATCTCGAACTTGACCTGCTCGAGCATGTGCTCGATTTCCTTGTATTCGACTTCCTTGGGAAGGATGCCTCGGGCGTACGGCACGCCGAAGATTGATTCCTCGGCGGACTGCCTGTCCTTGGCTTCGACGAAGATGTAGCCGCGCATGCCGTGCGGTCGGATGATCGCGTAGACGTCAAGCTTCTTCTTCTTGATGTTGCTGCTCAAGAAATCTAAGACTTGGTCTTCTCTGTTTGCGGTCGTTCTGACGGCGAAGAGATGCGTTGAAATCGGTGTGTCTGCCATATGTGTTTTACCCGCTCACGCTCGAAGAGTTCGAGTCGCAGAAGGATACGTTTTTGAGACGGGAGGGGGTTTATAAAGCTTTCTCTCAAACCGGGCGGATATATTTTCCGGAACTGCTTTGTTCCGCGGATTCACGGGAATGGGCAATGAGGCCCGCAGTCCTGCCCAGGATGAACAATGCGTCTGCAATGTCGTCAGGCCAGCCCAAGTCGGCGCAGATAGCCCCAATCGCGCCGTCGACGTTCAACGGCATCGCCTTGTTTTTCAGGGCGGAGAGCGTCTTTGAGACCTCTTGAGCGAATGCGATATGCTGATGTTTCGCAACTGTTTTCGTTGCGAGCGCGATTAACGCTTGCGCTCGCGGGTCTTGGTCGTAGACGGCGTGCCCGAACCCCGGGATTCGTTTTCCGTCGGCAATTGCATGGTTAATCGCGTCAGCAGGAGTTGAGGAAGAATGTGTTCGCAACCATGCCGCGCATTCGCTGCCCGCGTTTCCATGACGCGCGCCCAGAGTGAGCAATCCTGAAGCAACTGAATCGGCGATCGGCTTTCCGCAACTGGCAGTTATTCTCGCGGTTTGCGCGCTCGGCGGATTCGCACCATGATCCAACGAGGCGACCAGGCAGGCTTCGAAAAGTGTGGCTTCCGCGTCTGACGGCTTTCGGCCGAACCAGGCAAGAAACGCGGTCGCGCTGAATGACGTGCCGATTAAAGAATCTAGTTTTTCCCCGCGCAGGATGTAGCCCTCCTTGCGTTCTTCCCCAATCGTTGTTTCAGTCATGTTGCATCAGTGCAATGAGCTCGTCCGTTGTTGCGGCGCATCGCACGCCTTTCGAACGCAAGGTATCGCGTATTTCTTTGAGTGTTGACTCATGTTCTTTAAGAATTGTGCCGGTGTGGCCGTACGGCAATCCTTTCGGCATCGTGTCGAGTGCGATTCCGGCCAATAAAATGACGAACGGCTTTTTCGGGCGGAAACCGTTGTTGAGGTCATGCAGCAACGGCTGTCCCGGCTCTATGAATAGCGCAAGCCGTTTCACGTGCGGGTTCGCGTCGGCTTCGTGGATCGCTTCAGCCAAGGTCATTCCCGTCACGGTGCCGCCGCCGATCGCGATGGCACAGCGCACGCCTAATTTTTCGCGTGACAGCGACGTGATGAGTTCATTCGTCATTCCGCCCGAGGTTGAAATGACGGCGATGTCGCCTTCCGCGATGTGCCCGTCAAACGGGGTTTCGCCGCCGAGATAGCCCAATCGGAAGTTTGGAAACGAAAGGAAACCGACGGACGCGGGACCTAAGATGGTCGCCTGATGCTGTTTTCCGAGCTTTCGGATTGCTACGGTGTCATGCAACGGGACGTTTTCCGAAAGGATGTAGAGAAAGGTAATTCCTGCGTCCAACGCTTCCGTGACCGCACCGAGGACGCCCAATGGCGGAACGACGATACAGCTGACGGAAATCGCGGGATACGCTTGTGTCGCTTCTTTTACAGTTGAGAACACCGGGATATTTTCTATGACTTGCCCGCCTTTGCCGGGCGTCACGCCGGCGACGATCTGCGTGCCGGATGCGAGCATCCATTTCGTCATGCGCGACCCTTCCTTACCTGTGATTCCCTGCACAAGGACTTTTGCTCCGGCGGAAGGCATCATGCGTTCACCAATTCCATGACTCTCTTTGCGGAGGCATCAAGCGTCGTGTCCGCACGGTGGAACGCGAAACGGATTCCTTTCTTTGTCGCCCAGGCAATGGTTTCTTGCTCTGCCTCATCCGCTCTAGGTCCGTCGCGCCTGACGACAAACGGGATCGTGAGGTTCGCCTCATCATACGCCGCGCGGAACGCCGCGAGCGTGGATGCGATGTCGGTGAAGTTCGCATAGGAGCCCGCGATCCAGATTGCGGAAATGTTTTTTTTAGAAAACACGATTGATGCTGCGCGTTTTGCCAACTCAGGATTTGGATTTCCTGATAGCTCGACATAGTTCGCGGGCTTTCCTCCTACGTTTTGCAACGCGTCCAGCGCGACCAAACTTGCCCCGCCGCCCGAGAGAATGAGCGCGATGTTGCCGTCGAGCTCCAGATATTGGCCGAACGTCCCTTGATGGTTTCCCTGCACGAGCAGGCGGTATTCGTTTTCTCTGTCGGAATATGGGCGGTTCAGCGAGGGCAATCGTACGAAGGACGCCCATTCCGGATGTTTTGTGCCGGCTTGGTCGTCGAGCACCACCTTTGCGTCGAGCGCGACAAACGACCCGTCGGCCTTTTGCGCCAACGGATTGATTTCGACGCTTTCGATGTCCATGAGCCGCATCGCATCGCCGAGCAAGAGAACAAGCGACGTCAATTCTTTTGATGGATGTGAGAATCCGCTGAGCGGACGGCTTGTCGCGTGCGCGACATCCATGCCGCCTTGTTCTGAGAGGTTGACGCGCCAATCACCTATTTTCCGGTCGAGATCAATCGAGAGGAACCACGATTTGACATACGGGACTTCCTTTTCAACCAGAAATCCGGCGCAGGGAAGGGTTCCGAGCGCTTGCGTGATGTGCGCGATTGCTTCGGGGAGTTGTTGCGCGGTTTCGACCCGACGGACGAAGCCAGCTTTCCCGCGGCCGCCCGTGAGCACCTGCGCTTTCACGAACCCAGGGAACGAGTCTTGTTCGGGGATTGTGATGCCTATGCTGTGCAGGACTCGTTTCCCGTCAGATTCAATAAGTCTCATACAGTCCCCAAGGTCGTTTTATCGACTTGAATTTAATAATTGTGCCTAGAATCCGGCGTATCGCATCGCTTCTCGCGCG
This sequence comes from uncultured Methanosarcinales archaeon, assembly GCA_964550175.1. GTDB lineage: Archaea > Nanobdellota > Nanobdellia > Woesearchaeales > ARS49 > DSQK01. Next base: position 802,353 of record CAZJXP010000001.1, read on the forward strand.
AAGTGAATGAGAAAGCCGATAAAGCCAATCAATAGAATTCCCAATCCTGAGATTTTGACGATGGTCTTGAATTCGGCCGCGGACGGCTTCTTTGTTACCGAGAGAACGCGCTTGCATTCCTTGATGAACTCTTTGAGCTGGAGCCACTTTCGTTTCAGCCAGCTCGGCTGCTTTTCGTGGTGAGCGTGATGATGATTTGCGATTTGCGCAGGAGCTTCTTCCGCCTCGATCTGGAGCGGCTGCTCGTCCATTGCGATCTCTTCCGGTTTCGGATGCGTCGGAATCTGGTCCATAACGAGATTCTATAGAAGGGGGTTTTTAAGGGTTGCGGAGAGAAATGTTTATTAAGAGTTAAATTTCCCTGTTCGTATGGATTTTTTCAAACGAACGTATTTGTTCCTGAAAGATTCAACAAGATTCTTTGAAGAGTTGAAGAAAGAAAAAGGCATGGATATTTCATTTTTCTATCTCGTTACATGCTTGTTCATTATTTTGAGCATTTCCTTTGTTGGCGGAATTGTTAAAGGACTTCTGAGTGGACTTCACTGGGGGTCTACCAGTATCTTGAAATCTGTTTTGATCATATTGGCAATTTATGTATTATTGTTAGTGGTTTTCTTTATACAAGCACTATTTCTTACTTGGTATCTCAAATTCTTCGGTGCCAAAACATCACTAGACAAAACATTTCAACTTGTTGTTTATTCAGCGATACCAAGCTTTTTGTTTGCATTAATTCCTATTGACATTGTTGGCAAAATAGGGAATATTATTGCAATGATTATGCTTTGGAAAGGAACAAAAATTGTCTACAAGATTTCTTGGAATGCAGTACTTTTAGCTTATTTAATTGTTCCATTTGGGCTGCTGATTCTAGCACTAATTGTAGTGTGGTTATTAGGTTTTGCTGTCTAATCCACAAACTCAATGCCCAGCTCGTTCGACATCTCCTTCTTTGCGACGTCGGAGACCTTGTGCGTTTTGCCGAAGATCTGCGGCGACTGGACTCCTGTTACTATGAGCATTACTCTCAAGGTGTTGCCCAAGTCTTCGTAGATTTGCGCGCCCCAGATGATCTTTGCGTCGGGCGAAAGCTTCGATGAAACGGATTCGACGACCTTCTTGGCTTCGTTCAACGAGAGGTCCTTCGAGCCTGCGACGTTAATCAGCGCGCCGGTCGCGCCAGTGATGTCGACATCGAGAAGCGGGTTGTGGATTGCCTTTTCGACGGCTTCGGTGGCTCTATTTTCTGAATCGGATTCGCCGACGCCAATCAATGCGACGCCGCCGTTCGACATGACGGCACGGATGTCCGCAAAGTCCAAGTTGACAAGCCCGGCTTTGGTTACTAATTCAGCAATGCCCTTGACGGCGTTCGTGAGAATTTCGTCCGCGACCTTGAACGCGGTGTGCAAAGGCAAGTCCGGAGCGAGTTCGAGGAGCTTGTCGTTCGGGATGACGATCAACGTGTCGACCAATTGTTCTAACTTTTCCAATCCGACAAGCGCGTTTTCGTAGCGTCGGTTGCCTTCCATCGAGAACGGCATCGTGACAACTGCGACCGTAAGTGCGCCTAACTTTTTCGTGATGTCCGCGACAACTGGAGCAGAACCGGTACCGGTACCGCCACCTAATCCGCAGGTGATGAACACCATGTCGGCACCCGTGACTGCGTTCTTGATGTCATGTTCTTGCTCGTGCGCGGCGGCTTCGCCTTGCTTCGGGTCAGAACCAGCGCCCATGCCGCGCGTGACTTCGCGGCCGATAAGGATTTTCTTGTCCGCAGTCGTGTAAAGCAAGTCCTGCGCGTCCGTGTTGATCGCGATGGTTTCCGCCCCTTGCACGCCGACTTCGGTGATTCGGTTGATCGTGTTGTTTCCGCCGCCACCGCAGCCGATGACCTTGATGGTGGCGCGTTGCTTGCTCAGCAGTTCCTCAAGCTCCATGTCGACTGAGCTCGCAGATTTTCGCGAGGTCACTTTCGGTTCAATGTAGGTGTTCTGAGCAGGTTGCTGATAGGGCTGAGAGTGAGTGAACTGCTGCGGCTGAGCCGGTGGAAACGTCGGGGCAGGCGGAACGTAAGACGGAGCTGGAACGAACGTCGGCTGAGAATATTGATTGTTGCTTGGCTGAACCATGATTACACCCCTATTGTCCCTATTATTGAATAGTGTCTTCCGATGCAATTTATAAGGATTATTGTAGTGGAATATCGTCGTGGATTTGCTAACTTAGAATAACGGGAAATTATGCTTTGCCGAACTTGACGTGCTTGATCGCGGTCGTTTCTGTGAGCTCTTTTGTGATGAACTCCTGCAACTGCTTCGGAATCTCAACCTTGAATGCGATTGCGGCTTCATCCTTCGTGACGGTCACGCTCGCCTGCGCGCCGAGCCACAACTTGACGATGGATGCGGCTTGCGCTTGCGTGTCGGTGACGATCTTGTGGATGGTGACATCATACACGACATCCTTGCCCGAGACCGGATGGTTGAAGTCGACGATGGTTCTGCCGCCGGCGACGGCCTTCACGATGCCCATCTTGCCGTCGACTTCGACGGGCAATCCCGGCTGCGGGCGGACTTGATTATTGATGAAATTGCTCGTCGGGATGAGATTGATGAACTTCGGGTTCTTCTTGCCGAATGCGTTGTCGGCGGAGAGCTCGATACGGTGCTTGCCGAGCTCTTTGCCGATGATTGCGGCTTCAAGGCCCTTCAACAAATGTCCGCGACCGAGGCAGACGATAACCGCGCCAGGCTTGCCGACCAGGTTGCTCTTCTTCGCGAGCTCGCTGGAGGTCGTATCGAAGACGACGTTGTTCTCCTTGATGAACCCCGTGTAGTCGAGCTCGACAAATTCGTTGGCTTTGAGCGGCATAATCAGTCGTCCTTCGCGCTACTTTTTAAGCTTTTTTATTGCGTCGAGAATCTGGCCGACGATTTGTTCTATTGAGTTATTACTTGTGTCGATTACGAGGTCGTAATGCCTCGGGTCATCGTACGTGACATTGTAGAGTTTTTTGTAGCGCTTCGTGTCGCTGGCCTGGCGATCTTTGAGTTCAGCCAACGCTTCTTTGACCGAACTCAGCGGATGCTCGCTTGGGCGTTTGCCTGCCTGATGGTCCTTAAAGCTCCGTTCTGCGGCGACGTTCGGGTCAACGTCGAGAAAAATCTTGAACGACTGCGGGATGAACTTCCAGCCAAGCCTTCCGTCAAGGATGAAGTTGTCTTCGGTTTTTGCCAAGATTGTTGAGCGTTCGTCGGCTAATTTGTCGGTGCTTGGGTCAGTCTCGCCCAGCGTGTTGAACTCTTCGATGGTGAGGCCGCGTTCTTGGGCCAATTGACGCCTTAAATCTCCTGCAGAATAGTGCTTGAAGCCGAGCTTTTTTGCGAGCAACTTCGCGACGGTGCTCTTTCCAGAGCCAGCATGCCCCGAAATCGTGATAATCATGGCTTTGCCTGACTGTTTGGTTATTTATGGCTTTTGGGTCATAAGCTTTAAATAGCCATTTTCGGCCTTCAGACGGGTGAGAGAAGATGCATAAGCAATACCACAAGGAAACGGTTGTTACGAATTATGCCGAGCACAAGGCGAACCTGTGCCAGCAGAAATATCAACAGCAAATGAGGATGCCGCAGCTGAAAGTGCAGCCTTCTCCGCTCGAAATCAAGGCAGGTGAAGCTCGTGCTTGATGACCTTGAATCAACGACTCAGGAATCGTATTCTTCAGTTCTTCCCAGCAATCTCGACCATGATGAAGATATCGTGCGCTATATCAATCGAGAGCACGCCCGCGAAGTCGCGAAAGTGCTTGACGTGACCATGCGACAGGTTGAGGCTGGAATGGTTCCGGGCTTGAAGTATGACTCTCTTTGGCGTGATCCCAAGCATGACCCGAACAACGGCATGCGTTATTACATCACGACCAAGTTCCAGGGCGACATCGATGAGCTTCTTGAAGACTCCGCCGCTGGAACGCTTGATCTTGAGGAGTGATTCTCGTGGGCATGCTTATCTCCTATGAATTGATGAACGCTCACGACACTCACCTTATCGAAGCCCGCGCGAAAGGAGAACTTCCGCAACAGGGTTCGACTATTGATGCTGTTCTCGTTGAAATACGTGCCCGCAACGCACACTTGCCGTGGCATCCTCCAACCGGCGACAATTTTTCGGAAATCAGAGCCGAAGGGTTGCTTGCAAATGACAACTATTATTATCATAAACACCCGTCATTCTGCGCAACCATTGCTGATTTGAAAAGCATTGGGATTCCCATTGACCAAGCGAAACAAGGCAAGTTCAGCGAAATCAAGTACATCAACAGCCAGATGCAAGAAGGATTCATGGTCAGCGGGGATTTGTATCAGAAAATTTATGACGCTGCGGGCGGTCCGTTCAAGTGGTTCTCGAACACGGGTTTTTTTCAAGGCGATTAACGTTTCCGTCCATAACGTTTAAATAGCCCTTCTTGACGATAATATCATTCTACTGATGGGGTGATGCAGTAGGGGGAATCACGATGTCAAACCAAGTACAGCCTATCTTCATTTTGCCGCAGGACACGCAACGCACGACCGGAAAGAACGCGCAGCGCAACAACATCATGGCGGCTAAATTAGTCGCCGAGACGGTGCGAACGACTTTAGGTCCGAAAGGAATGGACAAGATGCTCGTGGATGCTTTAGGAGATATTACGGTTACGAACGATGGTGTGACGATTTTGCAGGAAATGCAAATTGAACATCCGGCAGCCAAGATGATCGTCGAAGTCGCGAAGACCCAGGAAGCCGAAGTCGGCGACGGAACGACGACGGCCGTTGTTATCGCGGGCGAATTGTTGCGAAAGGCTGAGGCGCTGCTTGACCAGAATGTTCATCCTACGGTGATTGCGCGCGGGTATCGCATTGCGCACGAGAAGGCGCTTGAGATTCTCAATGACTTGGCCGAACCGTGCACGGAAAAGGACGATGCGATGCTCAAACGCATTGCAGGAACTGCCGTCACGGGCAAGGGCGCCGAAAGCGCGAAAGAGAAATTAAGCGAGATCGCCGTGAAGGCGGTCAAGCGAGTGCTTGAACGCGACGCGAACGGCAAAATCCAGTTCGACCGCGAGCACATCAAGCTCGAAAAGAAAGTCGGCGGGGCTGTTGAAGATTCTGAGCTCATTGACGGAATCGTTCTTGAGAAGGAAGCCGTCCATCCGCAGATGCCTAAATTGGTTCCTGGAGCCAAAATCGCGTTGATTGACTCTGCTATCGAAATCAAAGATACGGAAATGGATGCGAAGATCGAGATCACGCAGCCGTCCCAAATGCAGGCGTTTTTGGATCAAGAAGAGAGCATGCTGCGCAAGATGGTTGACAAAATCGTCAACGCCGGCGCGAACGTCGTGTTCTGTCAGAAAGGCATCGATGATACTGCTCAGCACTTCCTTGCGAAGAAAGGAATCTACGCCGCGCGCCGAGTGAAGAAGTCCGACATGGAATCGTTAGCTCGAGCCACGGGCGGAATCATCGTCACGAACTTGGACGACTTGACGGCGAAAGATTTGGGTCATTCTGGCCGCGTCGAGGAATTGAAGATTGGCGACGAAGAGTTGACGTATGTTACCGGTTGCAAGAACCCGAAGAGCGTCACGATTTTAGTTCGTGGTGGCACGACGCACATCGTTGATGAAGTTCGTCGAGCGATGACGGACGCCATCGGCGACGTTGCGGCTGCGATCAAAGTGGGCAAGGTTGTTGCCGGAGCCGGCGCGCCTGAGATCGAAGTCTCGCGCGAATTACGCAAATTTGCGGATACGCTGTCCGGACGAGAGCAGCTCGCTGTTTTGGCTTTTGCGGATTCGCTTGAAGTGATTCCTCGCACACTTGCGGAGAACGCAGGAATGGACCCGATAGACATCATCACCGAATTGAAGAACGCCCATGACAAGAAACAAAAGTGGGCAGGCGTTGACGTCTACAACGGCAAAATCATGGACGCGTGGAAAGCCGGCGTCATCGAACCCTTGAAGATCAAGACGCAGGCGATTAGTTCTGCGTCCGAAGTTGCGCAGATGATTTTGCGCATCGACGATGTCATCTCGAGCGGGAAGTCCGCGGCGCAGCCGCAAGGACCGGGAATGGACGGGATGTAATGTCCTTGCTTTCGGTTTTCAAGTCGCGCAATGAAAACGAGCTAATCATGTTAAAGAAAGCGATTACCACTCTTGAGGATGAATGCGCGCTCGTGACACGACCGAGCGAGCTGAAGGTGATAGTTGACTATGTAGGCGCAGGGTGCAGCAATGTCGTGCGCATCACGCCCGTCTCGGCGCAGTCAAAAATAATTGAGGCGAACGCCACGAAAGGCATCGCCTACCGTCGCATGACTCCCGTTGAAAACGACCGGGCGCGGATGGAATTCGACATCGGAGACTACCGTTTTCAAGTATGGTATCGTAGCAGCCGCAAAGCACAGTAATCTTTATTAGCATCTTCGCTTCTATCGGTTCAGGTGATTCCAATGCCAAAAACATCTGATGAAACAATCGTGCTCACAGCAATCCACGCGCACGCGGACGAAATTGAAACCCATTTGAAATCCATTTGGGGATTAATCCGTAAAGTCAAGGACAAAGCGCTTTTGAGAGGGCTGGAAGTGTCGTTCGGCGAGCTCGAAACCGCGGTCGAGACCATAAAGAAGCTCGCGCCGGAAGATTGAGCTTAGTTTGCATTCCTTGCTGTTCTTTGCCCCGGCAGATTTTGTCGCTTTACGGCCATGATTTTAGTTACAGAGCCAACGAAACAAAACGGGGCGGTAAAAAGTGCCTAGAAGCAACGTGCGGAGAAAAGTCCTTCATCTCTTCTCCATTCGCAACCTTTATAAATCTCCAAAGGTTGTTCTCCAGCAGATAGTTCAAAAAAGGTGAATCAATGGACGATATTCCAACTTCTGACAATGAGGACAATTACGAGCTCGTGCCCTACAAGGAAATTCAGGACCTGAAGGACGAACTCAAGCGGATGAAGGACGTCCCCATCCCGTCAACGAAGAAGCTCCAAATCACGATGGACGAGCTCGCGATGAAAGTCGACCGCTTGACCGCCATCTTCGAGGAAGCCGGCCACGAAATCAAGACCGAAGAAGGCGGATTGACCTTCCAGGAAAAGATGAAGCCCGTCCTCGAGAAGATGAACAAGATCCTCGAACAGAACTCCGAAATCGCCAAGGGCATCGTTGCCGTTGCGGATTTGGTGAACGAGCTCAAGGGACGAATGGAAGACGGATTCACGGTCAAGAAGGACGAGCACATGCCGTCTGGCGACGAATTGATTAGGCCGGAGATGCGAAGCTTTAGCCCGCCGCCTTCATTTGGCGCGCAGCAGAGCTTCAGCCCGCCTCCCACGTTCAACCAGCCGCCCAGGCCGTTGCCGTCCATGGCGCCGCCTTCGCAACCGAAGAGAAAGCTCGGGTTTTTCTAAACTATGTTCCCCGGCGTTGACCATGTGAAGGCGCAGACATTGTTCCACTACTGCGGCCACGCGACGCGACGCTTGATCGAGCGCGACTACGTCAAGCGCGAGCTCGAAGACCACATCGTCAAGCTCCGCAAGTTTGCGAACAAGGACCTGAAAGGCCAGCTCGATCAATTGGAGCGCAAGATTTCCGAATCCATCGCGATGGAGCAGCGCATCGTCGGTCACCAGGGCGAAGAGGACATCTTCCACCGCAAACTCAAGGACAAGATGGAACTGCTCGAGAAGCGACTGGGCGTGTTCTTAGAGAACCGGGATGAGCGCGCGCAAAGGATTCGCGAACTAGAAACGAAAGTGCTTGAGAGACTTTCCTCGAAAGCGCAGAAGATCGCGTTATTGCGCGACGATGTTTCCCGTTTGACCGCGATGCACAAGGAGCTTGCGAAGTCCGGCAAGAACAAGAAGAAGCTCGAGCTCGTCGACGACAAGCTGAAAGCGATGAAGTCGAGATTGAAGACGTTGGAAAATAATTAGTTCTTAGAAAAGTAATAAAAATAATTAAACGTCCCGCGCCAACACGGTGCGACGGTTGTTTTCCTTCGCCCTTCTGATGGCTTCCTTGACAAGATGCTCGGCCTTGACGTTCAGGGCCGCGATGAAGTCCCCTCCGACGTTTATCTCGCCGCACAAATCCTTGACTTTTGATTTGACAATGAGCATAGTACACCTCTTGCTATTATTGTAGATGAGTTGTTGGTTAAAAGCTTTCTGATTACTTATGCGTGTACCAGAAGTAGCGCTTGTTCCCATCAATCTTGTCCAAGCGCACGAATCCGAAGCGCTCGAACTGGATCAAATCATTTACCTTCAAATCTTTGATGCCGTGCTCGGCGTAGCCTTTCACGGTCGTCGCATCGGGCATCATGATTTCGGTCTCAATCAAATCATGCGTGTGCTCCGCGGGCAGCCAGTGCATCGTTGATTCGCCTGTTTTTCGATATGTTTCGATGTCAAGCGAATCAAACTCCAAGCTTTCCCCTTTTTTCGTGAAGTTGAGGCACTCCATCAGTCGGTAGAGTTTTCCTTTTTGTATCAGGTCAAAGTCCTTCTTCGGGACGAAGAACTGGTCGTGCGTCACGAACTTGCGCGACCCCCACTCGGCGTGGTCGGGATGCAAATGCAGCGAGACTTCTTTCATCTTCGCGTTCTTGATGGTAATTTTCGTCGGGTTTTCGACGAAGAAGTACCGTTTGACTTTCTGGTCGATAAGTTTGCGGTTGATGCTCGCTATCGCAGTAAAATCAATATTCGCCTGGTCTCGCTTCAGTCCGACTTCCATGACCAATTCATGGAGCGTTTCGGGAAGGATTCCTCTTCGTCTTAGTGCGAGAAGCGTAACAAGTCTCGGGTCGTCCCAGCCGATCATCTGGCCGGACTCTATCGACGCGCGGATCTCGCGCCCTTGCGTCGTCGCGCCGATGACCTGGAATCGGCCAAACTCAAAGATGTTCAAGTCCTTGTAGCCTAAACATTTTCGCAACTGGTCGTGCAACGCGGCTCGCAGCACGAACTCGGCCGAGCGCATCACGTGCGTGACGCCGTTGAACTCCTCCATGACGACGCTCGCCATGTCGTACAGCGGCCAGACGGCGTACTTGTCGCCCTGCAGGTAGTGAGTGTGCAAATCAATCCTGAACAATACCGGGTCGCGCAGGACGCCGTTCTTGGACGCCATGTCTCCTTTGTATCGTATCGTGACGCTGCCTTCCTTGTGCTTCCGATCAAGCATCTCCTTCCAGATTTTGAGATTGTCCGCCGCAGGCGTTTCTCGGTGGGCGCAGCCTATGCCCTTGAAGCGCAAGTCGCGCATGATTTCCTGGTTGCAGAAGCAGGCGTAGGCGTGGTTGGCCTTCAGCAAATGCTCGGCCGCGTAGTAGAACTTCGGCATCTCGTTCGACATGATGATTTCGCCGTCAGGAACGATTCCTAGCCAGGCGATGTCGTTTCTTACAACATCCATGAATTCTTGCGTTGATTTCTCAGGATTCGTATCCTCGAATCGCAACAGGCACTTGCCGTGGTACTTCTTGGCGAAGAGATGGCTGACGAGGAATGCGAGCGCGTGGCCGATATGAGTGTATTTGCTGGGTTCCGGAGGCAATCGCGTGACGACCTTGCCGTCGACCGCGTTGGGTAGTTCCGGAAGCTCGCGGGGCTTTTCTTCTACTTTCTTTTCTTCCAACAGTTCAGGAGCGGTCGTCTGCAATTCTTTCAGCTGCGCTTCTGGCGTCATCGCGTTGACGTTCTTTATGACGGCCGCGATGTCCTTCGCGACGTCCTTCATTTTATCTTTGAGTGTGTTGTCTATCGCGAGCAGCTTGCCGATGATCGCGCCCGATGATGCCTTTCCGCCGTACTTGATGGCGTTCTGCAACGCGTATTTGCGTATCTCAACCTTGAGGTCCATGATGTATTCGCGAGAAAGAGTCTATTTAAAGGTTGCTTTGGGAAATTTGATAAGTTATGATTAATGCTGAACTACGTCTAATATCGCCGGTAAAAAGTAGTATGGCGGAAAGCAAGTGCGGGGAAACGGTAACGGAAAAAAGTTGACCTGCCGTGCGGCTGGCTGGCGGGCGCAGCTCGGCTGCAGTCCCGGCCAGCGCAGCCGCAGAAATAATTACTGATCAACTAATTGTAAACCAGCAAATGCGTGCTGTCGAGCAGGAACCAGCCAGGGGTGTTGTCCACCGGGCTGTTCGATGTGCTGGTGTTCCTAAAATAGAGGTAGTCAACGGCCGAGCCGACGTGCGTCGGGACATCCTGTAATTCTATTGTGCTGATGTTCACTAGGCTCTCAATGCCATACGGCGAGGCGTTCATCAGTCCCTGCATACGAAGCAAAAAGCTCGGGCTATCGTTGTGCGCGTAGTAGAACCCGTTGGTTATGTGGTCAAGCAGGTTCGCCGTATTATTTCCGACGATGAAGTCCGTGTACGGCGTCTCGTTGATGATGTTCGTGACGCGTCCGTACGTGTTCAGCAAATAGACGGGGTCTTCGAAGCCCGTGATCGGGATTTTTGCGCGGCCGGTGTGGTTAGCGCTGAAGCTCGCCAGCCCTGAGTTGTCGGTCAACGTCAAGGTCGCATTTGCGGTGACTTCCACTTCCCAAGGAGTCGTGTGCGCGAACGAAATCCCTTTCAATTCCACATTCAGCGACAATCCAACCAGGTTAGCCTGCGCCTCGATGCGCGACTGCCAGTCATTCAGCGTCGCGTTCTCGACTACCGGAAGCGTCACGCCGTTGTAGCTCGCATTCATCAGCGATGATGCGAACGCCGTGGGAAGGTCGTTGATAAACACTCCCTGGTCGACCATGTAGTCTTCCAAGGATAGGAGCGCGCGGAACCCTCCGATGGCCAACGCCCGGTCAAAATCCTTCTTCGTGTCGGTGAGGAAGTTGTCCAGCGTCGCGATTCTCGTCTGCACGGAATGGCCGTTTGTTTCGGTCTTGGTCACCGCGAGAATGGTGACGATGGCGAACCCCGCCAGAAGCACGGCAATGATGGTGAAGAAAATCCCCCTGCGGTTCATCATCGCCACGCCCTCAGCTCAACAATCGTCGGACCCCACAAGCTAGGAACGTTCGCCAAACTGGTCGTGTCAGTGCTGATGTCCGACGCGTTGATGAACGGGCCTAATTGGTCCTTCAAGCGTTGGATGGCATCGGCCGTTGAGTTCGCTTGCGTGTTGAACGGGTTGCCGTACGGGACAATCATATCAACAAGATGCGTGCTGAACACGAGCGAGTTGAACGGGTTTATGCCGTAACCTGAGCCGAATCTGAGGCGATAATGGTTTGTGCCATTGACGATGGCGCCTTTTGACTGGCTAAAGCCCATCCTGGCAAATTCCTTGATTAACGGCTGAGAGGGATGCTTGTAGAGACTGACCGCGTTAGAGGTTGCGTTCTGGCTCGGGTCTGAACCGCTGGAATAAAGCCAGGCGAGCTGCGAGTCGATCATCAACGGAGTCATTCCTGAAGAAACATTGTAGCTCCAATTGAGGTTCCGGTAGAAACTTCCGCTTTGCGCGGTGCTGTAACTTGTAACGGGAAGGATTTGGGTCAAGTCAAGCTTGCCATAGATGATGTCGCTCTGGTCTGTGACAAGATTAACGTACGACGTTTTATTTATCTTTCGCAAAGTGCCAGAGGTTTCAGGCGCCTTGTAAATGCCGATATCTATCGCGACCCAGAAATACTGGCCGGTCAGGTTTGCAAAGGTATATCCCATGTTGGTGAGGTTTGTCAAAATTTCGGAGGACGACCAGCTCACGTGCCCGGTCGACGTTATGTTCTTCCGCGACACATTCACTTGAGTTCCTTGAATGATGATGCCTAGCGTTGCGTTCGACCCGACAGCATCCAGCTCGACATTGATGCTCTGGACGTTGCCAAGAGTGAATATTGGTTTCTTGTACCTGATTGTGTTGAGGCTGTTCGTCTCCGCGAAATATTTTTTGTTGAGGTTCTTGAGCGTTGACGGAGATTCCGTGTTGTAGGTGACGACGACGTGCGAGGCGCCATCCTCGCCGGCTTCCGCGCCAGAGCTTCCGTAACGCGAAAGCACCGATGCCGTGTTGTTTCCCGTGTGGATGTACGATGCCAAACCAGTCATGAGCTTCTCCCCGGTCGCGTCGCTTCCCGGGATGAGGTTGCCGTTCAGGTACGCCTTGAACTTGTTGTCCGTCCATGCTGCTTCGATAAACCAATACGCATCCGTGATTGTCGCATCGGAGGGGATCTCAAACGTATAGGTCGTGTTCAGCTCATTCCCGTTGTTTCCGCTCGGGATTTTCTTCACCGCGCTCACCACGATATCCCCCGTCACAATAAGCGTGTTGTTTTTCTTCGCTTTAGTCGCGTAGGCTCGCGAGGAAAATCCTACCTTGGACTGCCCCTTTACTATGCCGCTGACCATGCGCCGCGAACCAATGACCTGGCGCGCGCCCACAGTCGTTCCTGTGAGGTTTTCATCTCCGATGACAACCTCGTACTGCGAGATGAGGTCGTTGAGCACTTCCCGCGTGAGGTTTTGCGCCAGCGTGATGTTCCCTTTCGCCCAGAACTCCCCGACCTGCTCAAGCACGCTGTTGTTCGCGTTCGTGATAATCCCGCTGGCTATCAATGAGGTGACGTAGGCACTTGTTAGTTCGGAGACTTTCAATTCCGCCATCAGGTTTATGCCGTCGCTTGCTTCGTATGACGTTTGAATCAAAGGGACCTCGCCGCCGCCAAAACCCGGAAGCAGCAGCAGCACGAGCAGCAACAATGCTGCCGCGAATATCGCGTCGACCGTGAAGAAGATTCCCCTAGTTCCAGGCATAAACCACCATCCGCGCCGGAGTTCCGTTATAGATGACGTAGCGAGTGAGCGGGATCAGATTGTCCGCGACAGAGGTGTCTATCGATGAGCGTTTCACGCACGTGCCGCTCGTTACGGTCATGCGCGGGTCGCCGTAGAGCGCGATGCCGTTGCGGAACTGCAGACAGCCTGCCTTATCCTCAAAGAAAAGCACGAAATCATCGGTTATCTTGAATAGCTGGCGCATTCGGTCATATTGCGTGGATTTCAGGTTGTCAAGCAGCGTGAGATTCACGCGCTGGCTATCCATGAGCCCTATTTTTGAGACAGTGTCGTTTGTCCAGCCTTTTGGCACGCCGGAGGTCATCAATGAATCTGAGATGGAGCTTCCTTGCTGGATAAGCAGATGCGCATCGGAGCTTTTGCCTTCCTCAAGATTGTGCACGTTAATGAAGAAAATGATGACAATGCTGATGAGGATTATTGCTCCGATAGTGAAGTCGGCGTACCACATTTGGCCCCTTGCAGCGTAGCTGCAAGCGCCCGAAGCTCGGCTTCGAGGTCGTCCATTTGTACATTCAGTTGAGTGTGATGATGTCATCGGTTTTCCGCAGCAGGTTGTTGCCAGGTCTCGGCTGCCCGCTCACATTGAATGTCACAAGGCTTGATTCGAGCAGGTCGGTGCTGGCGTATATCGTGGTGTTTTTGAGTATGCCTACGTTGTAGGTTTTGAGCCCTATTTTTGTCGGGAGCGTGAAGTTTCGTGTGTAGCCGTTGTTGACCGATGCGGCGATTGTAATTTCTTCCTGAATTTTGAGCGTGACCGCATCGAGTTTTTCCTGCTCTCCGCGGTTTTGCACGCCCGCGAGCTTAACGGAAATGATCATGACGAACGCGAGCAGAAGCATCGCGGACAGTATGATGAATGGAACGAGCTCCATCGTGAACTGGCCTCGTGGTTCACGTGCTGTTGACGAGGACATAGGCTCCCTTGTTTTCCACGGTGATTACGTGCACTCCCTGAGATATGATCAATGAGCCGCTCAGATTCACCGCGCTCGGAATGACGATATCGGACGTGCCGGGGTTCGCGTCCACCTCGAAAATGATTGCCTTATTCGTGAAGGTCACCGTGCTGATGCCATCGGGAATGTTCGCGCGGAACTGAAATTTCGACGGCTGCCCAAGATAATAGACGCTTTCGGCCGAGTCAGCTATCTTTTGGCCTAATGCCTGGGTTTGCTGGGTTCTCACTTGGACGGCGGTTTCTGCGCTTTTGGAATAGAATATGGTCACTAATGGGACCAGCAATACCAGTAGGAAGCCTATCAGAATCATATATTCCATCGCAGCTTGCGCACGCATGACATTCCTCCTTTTTGGAGAAATAGGGGAGCGATTGCTTTTAAATGCTACTTTTCTGGGGCATTTAGATAGCTTTTCGTATTGGTTGTGACCGCGGCTGTGCTGGCCGGGACCGCAGCCGAGCTGCGTCCGCCAGCAGCCGCACGAAAGGTCGAGTTTGATTCGATACCGTCTGTCCGCAGAATAAACGTGTTCCGACTTCGTGAGAAGACCAGAAGTGTCTTTTCCCTGTTCACGAAGTGAACAGTTATCTTTTGCTTCTGGCGACGAACGAGAAGGAATTTAATCAAATTTTAGAAAAATTTGAAAAAAAATAAAAGAAAAAAGTCGGTTTATTCAACCTTCTTGATCAATTCGCCAGAGACGGTGTGCGCAAGGTCCGTGTCAACGTTCGTGTAGGAGAACGTGATGGTGCCCTTGAACTTGTCGCCGGACGTCAATGCCGGGTCGCAGGTCACGGTGAACGTTCCCTGTTCGCCGTTGCTCAACGTTGTCGGGCCTGTTGTCACCGGAGCGGATGCGTCACATTCGACCATTCCGACCGTGATGTTCGACAACGAGAATCCAAGCGAGTTCTGGATTATCATTGTTGCCGTGGTGGCGGTCAACGTGCTATCCAAGCACGGCGTTCCGCTCGGCAAGAAGCACTTCTCAGGCAAGAATCTGTCAGGTGACAGAACGCCGAAGTAGGCTAATGCTGCAATGGCCGCTAATACTACTAATAGCGCCCAACCATAGGTCATCAGGAACTCCATGGCTGCTTGTCCTCTGTTTTTCATCTAAATCACCTCAGTATATGCTTTTGTAAACTTGTGGTGGGAATCCATGCTTTCGGGTATTTAAATGTAGCGATTTTGTTAAGGAATACGGTTTATGCTCTATTCTCTGATAGTTATTTTGGAATAGGGTATATTGTGGTTTTAACGGGAGTCGTGAAGGCATACTCTATATAGAGTCAGCCAACAATTCCTCCCAGCATATAGGCGAAAAATTTCGAAGCAAGCATGAACACAATCAACGACGTCATGATGAACATAGGGATGTACTTTATTCCGCCTTGCACCGTGCCTTTCTGAATGATTGCGACAATCATGGCACTGAAGAACGAGGTTATCGTTAGCATAAGGAACGCAAAACGCTGAAATTCTTCTGGCGCGATTGAGACCTTGCTCAGCGCGAAAATACCCATGGAACTGCCTACCGGAACGTCAATTCCGGCAGTGATGACCGTCAGCGTGTTCAGCAGTTGCTGCGAAAGCGCCAAAAGCATCGGGGCAGCAAACATCACCGCGGCAGAGATGAAAATGACGTAGGTTAGGATGTTTGCGCTCATCTCTTTATTCAAGATGCGCGTGTCCTGTATGTTGATTGCGACGTTGTTGATGATATCGGCCAAATCCCCGCCCGCATCCATGCCCTCAATGAGCAGGCTGATGGACCGTTTGAGCACCTGAGAATCGTATTTTTTTGCAAAACGCTTCAATGCCGTCGCAAGATCGTCGCCGGTCATGACCTCTTTTGCGACGGTTCCTATCTCTTCCGCGAGCACGCCGAATTTCGGTCGCACGGCGTACCACAGCGCGTGGTCCGGCGTCATGCCCGCACGAAGGTTTGCCGCAGTGAGCTGCAGAAAGTCAGGAAGAACCTCTTCCAACGTCACGCGTCTTTGGAACGCGATGAGGTCCAAAAACACGAACAGGATGAACCAACAGCCGGAGAGCACGAAGAAGAACGCGATGACCCAGGCGAGCACGACCATCGTGCTCAATGAGAGCACGGGGTACTGTTCTTTAAATCCGTACTGGTAGATGAAATATGCCGCGATGATTGCGTTGATGAACAGCGCGAGACGGAACAGCCGTCGCTCGATGACTTGCTGTCTCACGTCCCATCCGGCGTTTTCTAAAGCATTACTGAGAATGTTCTTTCCCATTTACAAATTCACCGCGGGACGTGAGCTTCTGACAACGGCAAGGAACATGAACTGGACAAACCCGAGCGCAATCGCGATAAGCACCAACGAAAAGAAATCTATTTCGAGCGAGACGAGCGAGGACATGACGACAAGCATGGTGATGCCCAAGGACGGGACGATGACGGCGATGAGCATGTAGAACATCGACAGCGGATTGAGCTTTCGACCGTATTTCCTGACTTCAATCAGATGCTCGCGGGAAATCTGGTCGACAATCTCCTTGAGCCCTTGGACCATGTCGGATCCGGTCTTCAGCGAGTTCAGCACTTGCCACAGTAGCCGCCGCAAATCAGGGGATGGCGTGTAGTTGATGGTTTCACCAAGCGCGTCATCGAGGCTTATGCCGGTGTCTATTCGGATTATGATGCTGCGAAATTGTTTCCCTATGCGGTCAAAATTTTCACTCACGCCACGGAGCGCGTCGTACAGCGGGATGCCGCTTTGCATCTCGACGATCAGGAATCGACCGGCATCAACAATCTCGCTGTTTATGTCCGTCATGATGCGCTTCGCGCGGACGTCCGGCAAACGCAGGAAGTACGCGAATACGACGATGAAGATGACGGGCGTGACAAGAATCGCTACCCGTCCGAAAATGGACGTTTTGACTAAAAATCCAGCTAATACAAGGAGGAGTGCGGTCGTGAGGTAAAATGCGGACAAGAAGGTTCGCTTGACGAACTGCTCGGGCTTGAGGTTCAAACCCGACTGCTTGAGCTTCATCGACAGCGACGGAAGCTTATGGGCGAGTCCCTTGAAGAGTTGCGCCATGGTCAGGAGATGAGCTTGTTGATTTCCTTGCTGTTCGAGGTGTAATACTTCGCCATCACGTCGCCGACCGTGTCAACCGTGTTGATGTTCTTCTTCACCATCCACTTCAGGACCTTTTCCTTCTCGGCGAGATGGCGCCTCATTTCGGTCGGGGTAATTCCGGTGTACATGTGGAGCGTTTCCATGATGCTTTTTGAGTGGGCGACGTTCTGCATCTTGTCGTGGCGCAAATCATACTGCATCAAGACGCGCGGCTCCGATTCTTTCGTGATTTCTGCGATCTGGAACGTTCTTCTTGTTCCGGTACGTCTGTTTCTCGTCTGCACGACAATCATGCTCAACGCGGGCAACATGCTTTTCGGGACGTCAATCGGCGGGTTCGTCAGTCGCTGGACAGTCTCTTCGGCGTTGTTCGCGTGCACGGTGGCGTACACGCTGTGGCCCGTGTGGATGGCTTCGAACAGCACTTCCGCTTCTTGCTTACGTCTGATTTCTCCGACAAGGATTCGGTCGGGACGCATACGCAAACTGTTCACGAGCAGGTCAAGCATGCTCACGGCACCCTTCCCTTCCTGGTTCGGCAGACGCGTGACCATCGGAATCCATTGCAGGAATTTCGGCAATTGCAGCTCTCGCGTGTCCTCGATGGAGATGATTCTTTGATTTGGCGGGAAGAACGCGCTCAATGAGTTGAGGAACGAGGTTTTTCCGGTCGCGGTACCGCCGGAGATCAGAACTGAGAGCTCATACTGTATGCCCTGCCAGATGAACGCGGCCGCTGATGCACTGATGGTGCCTGTTGCTATCATGTCGGTGATGGTCCAGGGTTTGCTCGCGAACTTACGCAGCGTGATTGTGTTGCCATGTGCGGAAAGCGGAGTGAGCGTGGCGTTGACTCGGTCGCCAGACGCCATGTTCGCGTCCATCAACGGCTCTAAGAGGTTCAGCTGACGACCGACCTTTCTTCCGATGGAGCTCGCGTAATGACGGATTTGTTCCTCATTTTTCAGGTTAATGTTGGTTCTGAGCCAGCCCCACTTTCGGTGGTAGACCCATACTGGTTCGTCCGCGCTGTTGACCGCGACTTCCTCCAAATGCTCGTCGTGCATCAACGCATCCATCTCGCCGAGTCCGAAGCTGCGTTGGAGCACTAATGCCGTGAGAAAGGCGAGCGTGCGTTCGTCCGTGTCGGGAAAGTATTTCCTGACGAGACGCTTAACGGTTTCCTCGAATTTTTTCTGAAAGACTTGAGAATCCTTTTGTTCAGCGATATCTACGGGACCTAACTCGACCGTGCTGATCAATTCTTGGCGGATGCGTTCAATGACCAACTCAGTCGTTTGGCTGATGGACCGGTTGCCCACTTTGTACAGAGGAACGTAGGAATCAGAAACGCGCTGGATGGTGATGTTAATCGTGAGGCCGTTCGCGACGAACTGGTAACTATCGAGTACACCAGTGTCCTTTTTCACCTCCACAAATCCCACCTCTTTTTTATGACTCTGAGCTCAGTTCATCTTGGTCACGAGGGTCTTGATTTGTTTTTCCAAGTCGCCCCGTTTGTCCGCAATGACCTTCAAATCCTTGTTCAGTCGCGCGATCTCAGACTCGAATTTTGTCTGGTTCGCCAACGGCAAATTATCCCCTTGCCCGATGAGTTTGAGCGCGGCGCGCTTGATGGATCGCTCCTCGTTTTCTATCGCCGTGAGTATGTTTGCGATCTGCGTTCTTCTGCCGAGGAACCTTTGCACCTGCGCGAGCGACATTCCCGCGAGGATGCCTGGGCCTTTTCTCAATTTCGCGATAATCTGCTGGTGCACGCTTTGCACGGCCGCGTGGCGCTTCGCGCACTCCTTCCTCACGAGCTCGTAGTCCTTGCGATCTTTTGAGAATTCTAATCGCAATGCAGCTGTTTTCTGCTTCAATGCGGCGAGCTGTTGCTTTGATTTTGAGTGGAGCGGAAGCTTGTTTCTGACCAGCTTCACCATGCGTTGGTCAAGAAGTTTCGTGACTTTTGAAATCTTATCTTCGAGCTTCTTTTCGTTCGCTTCGAGCATTGAGGCTTCCTTATCCTCCAGGTCAATGAGCTGGTTCGCGACAATGAGATCGTGGGCGAGCGTGTCAAAGACGGTCTTTACTTGCTTCGTTTCCGTCGCCAAGTGAGCGTTGACCTTCTCAATCTTCGTCAAGAATCCATTTCTTGAATCTATGAGTTCGCGGTCGCTCTTCTTGTGGCTTGTTTCCGTGTCTTTTAATCGCGAGAGATCGGTTTTTCCGAGTTTACGGTAGACGGCTTCCCGGAGAATCTTTTGGAGCATGCCAATCTCATCTTCCAGCCGGTCCATGTAGTTGATGATGCCGCCCGTACGGTCCTGGAATTCTCTTTTCTCGAGAAGCAACGCGTTTACGTTCTTCTTCAGATCAATCGGCACGATGTTTTTCTTGATGATGTAGGTTTTCGCGAGATGGTACTCGATCGTGACTTCGCCGGCTTCTTCTAATAACGAAGCCCAGTCTTCAATGATTTGGTTGGACACGTGCAGCTTCTTCGCCGCTTCAGAAACCGTAAGCTTGTTCTGGGCGTCAATCAGCTGCTTCAGCTGGTCTACACCGGTCGTTAACTCTCCCGCGGGCATATATTAGTAATGAACGAATCCCTTTATTAAAGTTATGGGGCACTAAAATAATGCCGCATTTAGCGATTCAGGGATTATGACGGAAACCAGTTCAAACAATATCTATCTTGTCTCGTGCCGAAGAAATAAACTCGCTTGTCTTTTGGATTTTGATGGCGAAGTTGTCCGCATTGAGCTCTTCATCCTGAACGACAGTTAACGGCGAGAAGAATGCTACGGGACTGACCATGCGCGCGAATCTGGACGCGAACGTGAGCCAAGATGACTTGCGCACGATGTGACCCAACTCGTGCAATAGCACGGCCTCAACTTCTTTTCGTGTCAGGATGTCGAGCATGCCGACCGAAATGAAGATCGAAGAATTCCAGGAACGGAAGGAAAACGCGATTGGAGCCGCGGTGTCAATGACGTTGATTGTCGGGGCGCGGATGCCCGAGTTTCGCGCGTGCCTCGCAACAGCATTTTTTAAGGACTTATTGTTGAATGGCAGCGCGCCAAATCTGCGCCGGTACAATCGCGGCAGCAGCAGGTAGCCGAGAACGCCCGTACTGACAATGATGCCCGCGATGATGAACGGGGCGGCGAACAAGAGGGTTTGCGTCGTGCACGAGATCATCGCGCATCCGCTCGTGTAGGCGATGGCCGCGACTGGAACGAGAAGCAGCGCGATGTGGACATAGATGAGGAACACCTTCTTCGGAACGCTCGACGTTTTTTTGCTCAGCCGAAGCGCCAGGAACGCGAGCAGCACGCCTGCGACTGCGATGAGCAGGTTCGTCGGCGTGGCAATCGTTGCGAGAAGATTCATTTTTTGTTGAACCTTTTGTTGAAGTAGTTCACGGCCGTCGGACCGAACGCGTCGATGAGCTTGTCGACTGCGGATTCGACGACGCTCTGCTCGAACTGCTTCTTGTCCTTCGTCGGGAAGTAGGTGTAGCGCATCCCGCCTCTCGCGGTTTCTATCGTTCGGTCGACGACGCCGCGCTGGTGCAAACGGTCCAGCAGCACCGCGACGGAGCTCAAGGCAACTTTTTGCTTCTTCTTGAGCTGGTCGTGCACTTGCCGGACTTTCATCCGTTTGTCGGGCCAGATGACCTTAAGAATTTCCTTTTCAAGCGGGCTGAGAAGCGCGTCGAATGTGATAACATCCTTCATGACCGATGAGTTCGCGTCTTGATATAAATAGTTTACGCATCTTGTAATGGTACGCAAGATTTAAATAGCAATACGTTACGATGGTTGTAACAGTACTGATTGCGAACATACGCAATCTTTATATAGAATCTCAGCGCGAAAGCGCACGGGGTGTGATATGCCATTGAAAGTCTTGCAACCGGATGAATATTCTGAGAAGCCCATTGAGAAGCCGACCGCTTCTGACTTCCAGCAGAAATTCAAGCTACCTTCTGATAAGTCCCACCATGCCGGAGAACCGGTCGTTCCGCATCACGCCGCTTATCATGCCGCGCACCAAACAACTCCGCCGATCGAGAAGCTGAGCATGCTCCTCGTCGCGATTGTCGCACTCATCATATTGTTCAACCAGCTCCAGATCATGCAAGTCTCATCGATGATTGCCAACGGCGTTTCCGGCACGGGCGGAATTATCAGCTCTGGCCCGACCGCGGACAAGACCTCGGGAAACATCAAGCTCGATGCGTCGGCCGATGTCGTTAACGAAGTCATCAAAAAGCTCATCCCGACAGGCACGCCGCAGGACTACGGTCCTGAACTCGGAGTGAGCTTCGACGATCCCGTCGCATCATTAAGCGTCATCGCGAAACTGCACCGGGCCGTTCCGACGAACACGCTCACGGCAGAGCAGAAGGAACGGTACGTTTCTGTCGCGAGCCACATCTCCTGCGAATTCTGCTGCTCGGCTCCCGCGGTCGTAAGGCCAGACGGAAGCGACGCATGCGGATGCAGCCACGCGCTCGCGATCATGGGGTTGACGAAGTACTTGGTCACCGAACACGGAGACACGTGGACGGACGACCAAATCTATTGGGAAGTCACGCGATGGAAATCGCTGTTCTTCCCGAAGAACATGGTTGAGAAAGGGGTCGCTTTGGCAAACGCCGGGCTCGAACTCGACGCGGTGTCCTTGAACGACGCGGCCTTGTTGAAGAAGCTGCAGGCCGGCGGAGACGTCGGCGGAGATTTAAGCTCGTTACCAAACATGGTTGGTGGCTGCTGATGGCAGGCACCAATATTGCCGAGTTCGGCAAAATGGAACAAATGCCGAATTCGGCATACGTCGGAGGATGTTAACATGAAAAAGAACTTGATTATCGCGATTGTGCTCGGCATCTTATTGCTGCTGAGCGTTGTCCAGGCGTTCCAAGTGAACACCATCAAGGAAACGCTCGCCTCAGGCGGCGTCAAGCTCGGCGCTACGCCGACGGTTGGCGGGGCGAACGTGCCTTCGGCGCTTTCAAATCTGCCGACCATGGTAGGGGGATGCTAACATGAACAAAACATTGCTTATCTTCGCGGCGCTCGCGATAGTCGGATTGCTTTTCGTCACCGGCTGCACGACCGGCAACGCGGCGTATACTCCGCCGTCCGGTCCGGTCGGCGGCGGCTGCGGCGTCGGCGCTTCTGCCGTAGCGGAAGCCGATCCGTGCGCGGATGATGTTGACGCTTCGCTGCAATTTTGAATCATCATTGTGAAAAGAGATGAAACCGAACATTGCATTGCAGGAAAAGCTGCGCCTTCGACAAGAGCAGCGTAACGCGGAACGAGATGTCGCGCTGACCGCAAAGACCGCGTCGCAGTCCTCGAGAAAAAAGAAACTCTTGTGGATTTCCGGCAGCGTTCTTGCCTTGGTGCTGATTATTTCGGGCGTCGCGTTCGCGATGCCGGGAAGACTTGACAAGTTCGCGAAGTGCCTTTCGGAAAAGGACGCCGTGATGTACGGCGCGATAGAATGGTGCTCGTACACGAAAGACCAAGCGGGGATGTTCGGGAAAAGTTTTCGATACATCAATTACAAAGATTATAGCGAGCTTCCGGGAATAACGAAAACCCCCACGTGGAAAATAAACGGAGAGATTTACGCAAACGTACAATCGCTCGAGCGCCTTTCGGCGCTGACCGACTGCCCATTATGAGGTGCCACCATGCATGAAACACATCACAAACAGACATTCACCCCCGTCCACATCATCATTTCTGTTCTTATCGGAGTCGTGTTATTGTTCAACGCGTACCAGATCACCTCGGTGAACAAATTATTATCCGGACCGGAAGCGCCCGCTAAGCCCGAGATAAAAATCACGCTTATTACTGCGGATTGTGCCGACTGCTTCGATCTAGCGCCCGTTTACGATCAAGCGATAGCGAGCGCCGAGTTTGACGTGACGGACCACGCGACTTTAGCGGCAACTGACGCGCACGCGCAGAAACTGATCAAAGACAATGACATTACGAAACTACCGGCGATTGTCGTTGAAGGCGAAACCGAGAAGATTCAACTGGAAGGATTCGTCGAAAGCAAAGACGCGCTCGTGCTTGTTGCGCCCGCGCCGTATTTCGACATCACGACCGGCTCGACTCGAGGGCTTGTGACATTGCAACACGTGCTCGCTCCTGCGACTTGCACGACGTGCGCGAACTTGACCGCGATCGGCGAGCAGCTAAAGCAGTTCGGTGTCGCCATCGTTTCGGAAACAAAGTTCACGCCCGAAAGCGAGGACGGCAAGCGATTGATCCAGGCATATGGCATCACCAAATTACCTGCCGTGATCTTGTCCGAAGGAGCGAAAGAATACGACATGATCGTCCAGACCTGGAAGCAGGTCGGCGACGTCGCCCCCGACGGAAGCTACGTGTTGCGGCAAATCAATCCGCCGTATTACGATTTGGCGTCGCAAAAGGTAAAGGGCGCGGTCTCGTTGACAAACATCGTTGACGCTTCTTGCGCGACGTGCTATAACGTCAGCCTGCACAAATCCATCCTCACGAACTTCGGCGTCGTGATTGCCATGGAAAAAACGCTTGACATCTCGAGCATGGACGGAAAACAGCTCGTTTCGCAGTACAACATCTCGAAAGTGCCGACCATCATCATGACTGGCGACCAGGCGCTGTACCCCTCACTCATGCAGGTGTGGCTGAGCGTCGGCTCGGTCGAGAAGGACGGCGCGTATGTGTTCCGCAGCATCGACCAATTGCAGATGCCGTACAAGGACCTTGTTACGGGCAAGATTGTTGGCGGCAAGTAAATGGTCTACTCGATCAGACGCATCGTCAAATTGAGCTTTGACGAAGCCGTGAAGAAGATTCGTGTGACGCTTGAGGCGCAAGGGTTCGGAATAATTAATGAGATTGACGTCCGGAAAACGATGAAGCAGAAATTGCACGTCGACCATCCTCCTTACTTGATTTTAGGGGCGTGCAATCCTAAGTTGGCGCACGAGGCGCTGCATAAGGATAGGCTGATGGGCTTGTTCATGCCCTGTAATGTTGTGGTGTACGAGGACAATGGCTCTGTTGTTATCGCGGCGCACGAGACCGTGAAGTTCGCGGACTTGTTGGAAAATGATGAGTTGCGCGGGGTTTTAGCGGGCGTGGAAGGATTGTTGCGAAAGGCGATACAGGCGGTTTGAACATTGTTTTGTTCGTGGAGATGAACTTTTTACCGCCACGATTGGACGTCGGACGGCATCAATTTTAGTTATGATTGAGCTAACGACTCAAAATTCGCCGGTAAAAAGTGCAACGCAGTTAGCAATACGCTCTTTATGTTCTTCAGACCGATAACGCTTAAATAGTGCGCTTTATGCACGTCATTTATGGGGATTCAAGTCGAGATTTCGCAGCCTGCTTACCGCAAATTGGTCACGGGAAAGATCGCGGATAGACTCTATAATTTGTACCATGACCGGCATTCGACAGTGCCCGTCATCAACGACGGAGAAAACGTTCCTGCAATATTGCAGGACTGCGGCGTCCATCTTCAGGAGCAATTGGAGCTCGATAACAACCTTTGCGGGTTTCGACGGTCGATTGACACCCGACTCGCGTTGGGGGCGTTCTGGATGGGCGAATACCCGTATGACAACCGGTCGAGCTGGCGCCGCGGACGCATGAAGACGACGGTTTCGGCAGAGGATTCCAATCTGGTCATTGCACAGCAGTCGGTTGATGTCGATGATATTTATGTCATCTCGAACCCCTCCAAAATGTCAGTCGCCCAAAACAATTGGCCGGCGTTTGTCTATATCGCGGCGCAATTCGCGAAAGGAACAATCCCCCAGCGGAAATTGCAGGTCGTCGCGGCGGAATGGTGCGAATTAGGCGGCGAGGAAGTCGACATAGGAGGGCTCGCGGAGTACACCCTCGCGCGCACAGTCGCATCAGGAGGAAAGACAACTCCGCTAACGGACCATAACTCCATTCAATTGCCCTACGTCTTCCGCGGCAACCTCTCGTTCGCAACGCGAAATATGGAACAAGACGACTGGATAGCCTATGACAACAACGAGACTCTCACGTTCAAGGATGCGGTGACTTTTTCCTTAGATGAAAGCCTTGAGCTTTTTTTGGCGGCGATACGTTTTACGGGACTGCCACACAAAGCAGTCGCGAAGATTGTTGAAGAAGCGTACGCCTAATCCTGGTCCATATCAGAAATTTCTTTCAAGAGGTCTTCTGCACCCTTGGACAAGTCCTGCTCGACGCTCTTCTTTCCGCAGTACGGGCAAAGAATAGGCTGCGACGTTCTTTGGAACTTGTATTTGCAGCTGGTGCACCAGAATTTCGATTTGTTCATACCTTTCCCGAGTTTCCCTTCTTTAAATAATTTGTGGGGCTCGAGCATAACGTTTTTAAACTCCTGTTGCCCGGATGAGGATATGAAAAAACTAATCCTAGGATTGCTCTTTTTGTTGCTTGTCGGTTGCTCTCCCGCTGTTCCGGTCACGTTGACCGGCGAAACGAAAGAATTAGAGATTACGGCGCACAATTTCGCGTTCGAGCCCGCGCTGATCTCGGTCAATCTCGGCGACCACGTCAAGCTGCTCGTAACTTCGGCGGACAATGACCATGGAATTTCTATCCCGGCGCTTGGCGTGAATGCCCCGCTGCCGGTCAACAAAGTAACCATCGTAGAATTCGACGCGACAAAGAAAGGAATGTTCGAGTTCCGCTGCAACACGTATTGCGGCGAAGGGCACAATGAAATGATAGGTGCCATTGAGGTGAACTGATGAAAAAACTGTTTTTGCTTATCGCATTGATGATGCTGATTGTCGCGTGCTCTCCGGCGCAAACGACGCTGCCCGTTGTGGAGCCGACGCCGACCAATGTCGCGCCCGCTCCTGCTCCGACGCCGATTCCGACTTCACAGCCGGCAGCGCCTGATGCAGGAATCACGAGCAACATAGGCGGAAAAGCCCCGACGCAAGGCGGACTTTTGCCTACGGGAAACACGAAGAATTTTCTTTTGACCGTTACGGCGGAAGGCTACAGCACGAAAGTGCTGACCGTCATCCCCGGAGACAGGATTAAACTGACCGTCATCAACGAAGACACCAAGGAGCATTCGTTTTCATTGCCTGATTTCGGCGTAACCGTCACGGTCGCGCCCGACGATTCTGGACTCGTCGACTTCACGCCGCTCAAGAAAGGGGAATTTTCCTGGACAGACATGGGTACGAAAGCAGGGACGTTGATCGTTGGCGGAAGCACCTGATGTTCGCCAGCACGATATCAGGGGTGAAACAGGGGGTTGCGACATTCGTTTCGCAGCCCTGGCTTGTCATACTCTCCTCCCTAATCGACGCGCTGTTTCTTTTTTTATACGGATTCTTCACGCAGCCGGTTCGAGACAACGTCATTCTCAATGGGGTGAATCTTGCGCAAGCTACGGCCACGGTTATGCAAGAATCCGCTGCGCGGTATGAAACGCCGAGCGTCATGCAAGTGTTATTGGAACCTTCTGCGAAGCCGCACTTGCTTGGATTGATTATTTCATTGCTCGTATTGTTTGTCATTTCCTATCTCGTGTATGTGCTGCTGCAGGCGATTGTCTGGAAATTGGCGGGCTCGCCTCACGGGTGGATTGACCATTTGACGCAGTTCGCTTTAGTTAATGTCGTTTGGTTCACGTTGCTTGGCGGGTTGCGGGTTGTTTTGATGATCGTCGATTTGCGGAACTCGCTCGTGTTTGCCATGACGGACACGCCGGCGTCGCCTGTTCTAAGGATTATTGTGTTGGTGTTGATGAGCATTGTTGTCTATTTGATGGCGCTGTCGTACGCTGAATTACACAAGCACCACTGGCTGAAATCCATCAAGCACGCGATCAAGCGCGGATTCACGGACGTGCGGCACGTGATTGTTCCGTGTTTGGCGTTATTGTGCTTCTTTTTGCTGGTGAACCTGATTGTGCGCTGGTTGCTCTTGCAGAACGCGACGTTCGGGCTGATATTCGGCGTTGTCGTGCTGTTGCCGTTACTGTTCTTTTCGCGCATCTATGTGAAGCACATCGTGGGGTTGGGCCATGCTGGTCAACACGCTTGAGCCGGTCCTTTTTTCTTTAGGGCCATTGACCGTCTATTGGTACGGCGTCCTTTATGCGTTAGGCGTGTTCACTGTGTACTATTATGTTCGTAACGAAATCGTCAAAGGACGATTGCCGACGACGATTGAACGCTTTGACTCCTGGTTCTTCTGGATGGTCGTCGCGATGGTGGCTGGAGCTCGGCTGTTCGAAGTGTTGTTTTACGATTTATCCTATTATGTTTCAAACCCGTTGAAGATACTTTTCGTTTGGGAAGGCGGGCTGAGCTTCCACGGCGGATTCATCGCGGTGATTTTGGTTTTGTTGTATTGGTGCAAACGCGAAAAACTTTCGTTCTTCAAGTTGGCTGACGCTTTAATCGTTCCGACCGCGCTTGCGCAGGCATTCGGACGATTGGGAAACCTGTTCAATCACGAACTTCCCGGACGAGCGTTCGACGGCGCGTGGGCGATCTACAATTCACCTCTTGATAGTTTTGCCCGGCATCCGGTGCAGATTTATGAGATCGGGTATAATTTGGTCATTTTTGTTACGTTGCTCTTGTTGAGGAAACGATTGAAGCCCGGGCAATTGATGGCATTGTTTTTCTTGATGTACGGCGCGTTTCGGTTCGTCGTCGAATACTTCAAGGAACCCGAAGTCATGTTGGGCTTTTTTACAATTGGACAATGGCTGAGCGTGGGGATGGTTGTTGTTGGTGGATTGTTGTGGTGGCGTTGCTCAAGAATAATTATTGAGAAATAAATCACTGGACTTTTCTTGACTGGACTTATCCCGACATAGAATATTTATAGTTAATCATCTTTCATCTTTTTTGTAGTCGCGAGAAATGATTTTTAGTGGGTGCCGCGGCTCGAAAGGGGGAGATGATGAGAACGAACCTATTCATCGTAGCTTCAGCGCTGTTCTTAGATAACTTGTTTCTACACTCGGGGTGGTCCGCATGAGAAAAACACTGCTTATGATAATAATATTCTGTTTGTTTGCGGCGAGTGTTTTTGCCGTCGGTGATGAGAAGTATCTGCAGTTGGTGAGTAACACTGCTTTTTGTACGGATTGTGAGACAGAATATATTGTCGATGCTGCTGATACTTCTGTTACTGTAGGTTGTGATGGTTTGCAGTTTAAGGAAACTGCTGTTGATTCCCTTAAAGTAAAAGAAGATATTTCCTATTTGTCTAATGTCGGTTTTTTCAAGAACAATTCAGTAAGTTTCGTTTCTAAGACGTGTACTGAGTACGTGTCAACACAGAACGGCGCAAATATTACTAAGGCGCCACAGGATTATGAGTGCGGGGCGTATGAGGATGTGTATGTTCCTCTCGCGTGTCCATTTACCGTTCCTGCTGGTGAAACCTTGAAGATTAAAGTGACGGGACAGCTTGAACGATCTCAGGTTGTTGACAATGTTATCACGTTGACAATTAATGGTGACAAGGAAGTGTATGACCAGTGGGTTTTGTGGAATGGTACGGTGCCTTATGTGCAGTACAAGTTTGAAAATGATGGGCTTGATTCTGGGACGTTCGGCTACAATCTCACATTAACGAATGTCGCGTTTAATCCCGCGAATCGAAAGGACGGAACGTATAGCCTATACCAGGATCACGTCAATGATTCGATGGTGAAGCTTAACACGAATATTGGCGGAAGCACCGGTCAATTTGCGTTTGCGGGATGGTTTTATTTCTCTTCAGGAAACTCCGGAGGTCCGAAGCTCTTCTCGATGGGGAATGATGACGTGGCGTATCAAGAAGTCGCGCTCATGTGGGAAGCAGCCACGGGGAAGGTTTGGATTGTTGATAACGGGGTTAGCCAGTATGATTCAGGTTTTGTTGTTGGCACGGGAGGCTGGACGCATTTGACTTTTGGGCGTAATGCGAGCGACGTGTTTTATGTTATTGAAAATGTCACGTTGCCGGGAGAGCGCAGGTTCCAGCAGGTGTTCTCGAAGACCATTGGCGGCAATAATGACATTAATATTGGTAGCGAAACCGATTCTGAGGGTGCAGCAATCAAAGGGTACATCGATAATGTGTTCCTTTTGAATAAGACCCCTTCCGGAACAGAATTTGCTGATATGGTTGCGGTAAGCATCCAGATAAACATTATTCAAAGCACGTATAATGTTACGTCAGCAAGTGGTAATGGAAGTGTATGGCGTGTTGATACATCGATGACGGTAAATACGACAACACCAACACCGACCATGAAGTTTAGCACGACAAGTGCGGGTAACTGTTCTCTTGGGCTGAATAATTGGAACTATACGCACATGGTTGCTGCTGATTCGACAACCAATTGCGGCACGGTGAATACGACTGAGTTTAATTGTACGCTTCCCGCAACGCAAGCGTTGAGCGGGGGTGCACAAAGTGTATACGTTGCCTGTATTGATACTGTTCTTGGGGAAACGGGCAATACGAGCACGAGTGGTGCGTTGAGTATTACATTGTTGTCCGAGGGTGTTGAAGCGCTAGCGCGGGCAATTATTGAGGCGGCAGGCAATGCCATTTTAGGTAATCCGACGATATATACCGATCAGCAGATTTATGTGCGCCGTTTGAACGGTTCGCAGCAATTGGCGACATTTGACAAGGTGTTTGTTTCGGGTCAGCAGCGTTGGGCGTTTAATTATTTGACGGGGTCTGATGCGTATCAGAGTATGGGTAATTTGACGCCTGTTCTGTACTCGTATGAAACGACGAATATTTCGACACCACAGCTGCAAAGCGAAATAGAGGCGCTGATAACCAGCACGAGAAACTAGGGGGGAACGCGTGAAACGTGTTTACTTCCTATTGTTTGTTTTTATCCTAGCTGTGCCTATTGTGGATGCAGCGGATAGTTACAAGCCTTACTTGCACAAGCCGCAAGTGCCTGAAGCCCCGAAAGTGCGTTTGTTTGGGGCATACCAGACTGATTTGTTTCCTGGAGCTGCGACGTATTCATACCCGATTGACGTGCCGCCCGGAACGCACGGCTTGCAACCATCGCTTTCTTTGATGTACAGCAGTCAAGGCGCGAAAGGACGTCCGGGCATTCTTGGTAGTGGTTGGGAGTTTACGCATGACTACATTATTAAGAATTTGAACGGCACGATTACGGATAGTGCGGATGATTTTTACACGTTAGTGTTAAATGGGCGTTCTGAAAAGCTTGTCGTTAACGGGACTGAACTGAAAACGGAAGTGGAATACGGTGTTCGGATTGATGCGCATTTGGGGTCGAATACGACCATTGGAACGTATTGGGTTGTTACTACGAAGGATGGCACTCAATACCGTTTCGGATATACTTCCGACTCTGAAGTTAGTTCGGGAATCTTGACCATCTGGAACCTTGATCAGACCATGGATACGTATGGGAACACGATAGGTTATTTCTATGAACTTGATCCTTCTGCGGAAGATAGTAATGCCCAGTATTTGTCGCGCGTTGAGTACAATCGGGATAAAGAACGAGTAATACGTTTTAGCTATGAATGGGGTGCGCGTCCTGATCGTCGTCGTGTCGTTCGTGAAGGAGGGTTCTTCGAGGAGAGTCGTCGATTAACTTCTATTGAAGTTTCGGCAAAAGATGCGCTCGTGCGACGATATGCGTTTAACTATACCAATCTCAGTTTAAGCGCGACTGCGCTGTCAAGTATTCAACAGTATGGGAATGACAATCGTTCATTGCTCCATACGGTTCGATTTACGTATGGCGCGGCACAAGCAGGATTTACCAACCAGACCGCGTTCTGGTCAGCCCCTGCGATTTTTGCGAGTAGTGCTTCGGTTGATTTTGGGGTTCGAGTGATTGATGTAAATAATGATGGTTTTGTTGACTTTTTGAAAGCACGAGGATCGACGTTTGAACGTAACACCTTTTTGAGTAATAAACAAGGTAATTGGACGAATTCAACCAGTTTCATTTCTCCGGTTTATTTTGTGTATGGTGCGAGCGATTTGGATAATGGTGTCCGCTTTGCGGATGTCGATCAGGATGGTCGACTGGATATCTTGCAATCATCAAACAATGGGGCGCCTTCAAAGAATGTGTTCATCAATAACGATATCGGATGGATTAATCGAACATCGTCGTGGACTATACCGGTCTACTTTGTGAGTTCAGATATTGAGCAAGGAACTGAATTGGTTGATGTAAACGGTGATGGCAAGACCGATATTATTCAGGCGAATGATGCGGGACAGACAGTGTATTTGAACACGGGTTCAGGTTGGAGCTCAAGTCCAATCTGGCTGTTTCCAACAAAATTGATGAACGCTTCTGCGGACACTGGTGCGCGGGTTGTTGATGTGAATGGTGATGGTTTGCCGGATATTGTTCGGTCTTCTGATGTTCAACAACAGGCATGGTTGAATAACGGTTCGGGCTGGATAACGACTGCTTTATGGCATCCTCCTGTTTATTTTAAGACGGCTTCTGTTGCGGATACGGGTGTTCGTCTTGCTGACGTGAATGGTGATGGCTTGGTTGATTTAGTGCAGGGTAATGCCACGGGAAGTTTGACGACTGCAACGGCGTGGTTGAATAATGGGTCTGGTTGGTCGCAGGATGCATCGTGGAGGCCTCCTGAGGCTTTTGTTGCTGATGGGCTAAACACAGGTCGTCGTCTTGCTGATGTGAATGGGGATGGCCTTGCTGACGTTATGGTTACGATTGGCAATGGAACTTCGCAGGTCGGAAACACGTATACGAAGAATAACAGTTATGGTTATTTGCTCAAATCAATCACGAATGAATACGGTGGCGTTGTTCTAATTAATTACACTTCTTCAACGCAGTTTGACAATGCTGGTCCTGATGGCATTTCTGATCTCGGCTTTGCCGTTAACGTTGTAAAGTTTGTTGACAAAAACAACACGATGTCGGGAGCGTTCAACGTATTTGCGACAACGAATTACAATTATTCTGGAGGGCTGTATGATGCGGAAGATGTGCAATTCCGAGGGTTCTCAAATGTGACTGAGATATTGCCTGATTTGACTACGGTGAAGCATTATTTCTTGCAAGATGATTCTCGCAAAGGTAAGGAGTTTAAGACGGAGATTTATGGTTCTCAAGGGTTGTTTTCGGTGAGTTTGATGAATTATTCTTCGCAGTTCTTGAATCCGAACTATCGTGTGTTGTTGAATTCCCAGGCGAAATTACAGTATGATGGTACTGCGGTTCCGTTCGTGACAATGACGAGTTATGGTTATGATTCTTACTTGAACGTTATTGAAAAGGATAGTTTTGGTGATGTTTCTGATGATGGTGATGACCGTATCGAGAAATATTATTACGAATATGCCGTGAACGCACATATTGTTGACAAACCGATTCGATACCAGTTGCTTTCGAGTGATAATGTGACGAAAGTAAAAGAGTCAACGTTTTCGTATGATGACGGAATCATTACAAAGGGTGGTTTGACGCATACGGAGAACTGGAACGACCGTGGAGAAAACGTTGTTAACCGGTTTACGTATGATGATTATGGCAACAGAATTAGTTCGATGGATGGTTTAGGTCACGTTACAACGTATGAATATGGTTTGCGTGATGCGACGTTCACATTCTTGGATAGGGTAACAAATGCTTTGGGACATAAGGAGTTTTTTGAGTATGATTTGGGAACAGGCAATCTGTTATCGCAAATCAAAAACGAAATTAAGACTTCATATCAGTATGATGTGTTTGGTCGTGTTGTGAAAGAAATCAAGCCATATGATTCGTTTGATCTGCCGACGAAGATGTACAATTATACGTTTAACGGATTCGCGCCTGAAGAGGTTTCATTATCACTTCGAGAGACTGCGAATGTGAAGAATCGTGCGTTGCAGTATTTCTATGATGGATTCGCGAACGTCGTACAGATTCATTCAGAAGCGGATAACAATCAGTTTGTCGTTAAGAATTTGTATTATGACGGTCTCGGTCGTGTGTTCAAGGAAGACAATCCGTATTTTGGTTCAAGCACAACGTTCCAGTCTCCGTTGAACAATACTCCGTTCGCGAATTATTCTTACGACTCTCTTGGACGTGTGTTCTTTGTGAAGAATCCGGATGGAACGAATAAGACAATCAGTTTCAATAAAACAATCATCACTGATTTTGATGAGAATGGACATAAGCACGCGTATCACTTGGATGGTTTTGGTCAGATTAAGAAAGTGCAGGAATTCAACAACGACCCGTTGCTGAACATGCAGTTAGATCCGTACAACACGACGTACCAGTATGATGATCAAGGAAATCTTGTTCTGATAACTGACATGGAAGGGAATGAGTTCAAGTTTACGTATGATTCTTTAGGAAGAAAAGTCGCTTTGGACGATCCTGATCTTGGGCACTGGTCGTATGAATATGATGTGATTGGCAATCTTATGCGTCAGATTGATACTCGGGGCATGTTTATCAATTTGTCCTATGATGCGGTGAATCGTGTTGTGCAGAAGCGTTCAACGAACCGGTCGGTTAATTTTAGTTATGATGGGCAGTTTGAAGGAACGTTATCGAACTTGACGGATCCGAATAGCACGTTTAGGTACACGTATGATGACCGTTTGCGTATCACGAGGGAAGAGGTGTTGGTGCGAAATATTTGGAGAATTACAGGTTTCACGTATGATTCGATGGATCGTGTTGTTGAGCAGGAATTGCCTCATGAGGTGTTGGAATACTATTATGGTAAGCAGGGGCAGGTGCAAAAGATTCCTGGTTACATTGATTATTCATCGTATAACTCGTTTGGAAGCATTTTGGGAAGGAATTACACGACAGGTCGGTTCCAAGAGTTCACGTATGATGATACGAACAACCGGCTTGTGCGTATGTGGAACGGCCTTGCGCAGGATATCAGATACAAATTTGACTCGGTTGGCAACGTATTGCAAATCAATGATACTATCAACAACCGGGCGCATGTATTGGGGTATGATAATCTTGATCGCTTGACGTCTGCCATTTTGAGTGGTGAAACGTACAAGTACGAATACGATCCTTTGGGTCGTATTTTGAAGACACAAGAGAACAATTTGGTGCGGAGATATGAGTATCGAGGAGCTCAAGCGCATGCGCCAACAGACATCATTACGCGCGTGCCTGATTCCGAGATTCATGCAGCGCAGGATTTGGAAACAGACAGCAAAAGTCGTGTGTACGAGTTTTACTTGGTGAACGAGACTGGCACGGCGACGAATCAGAATTGGTCGTTGAAGGTGGCTGGAAACACGATTACGAGCAACGCGATAAATCTTTCAGGACCAGTAATGGTTTTGGTTGAGTATAATCATTCTGTTGGTGGAACGTTTCCGGTGAACATCACGGTCAAGAATGATACGTCGGTGTTTGACGATGAGTTTGGTTTGGTTGCTGAAAATGTTGAAGCATTGTTGCAGAACGGCTCGCGTCACGTCAGCGAATTCGTCATCACGAATGATGTATCTCAGAGTATAACGGGAGTGAATTGGTCGTGCGGCAGCATTAGTGCGAGTCAACAAGTGAATGTTTCGGGGAATAGTCAGTTAATGGTTCTTGTTGAGCAGAATTATTCGACGAGCGGTGTTTTGACATTGAATTGTAGTGCGCGTTCGAATGATGGGAATGATTCTGAAACGGCAACATTCAACTTGAGGGGATTGAGTGTTGAGGAACTGAACACAGTTTCTCGAAACATCAACACGAAAATATTTTCATTCAATCTGTTCAATTATCATGATGTGCAGAGCTTGACATTTAATACTTCGACGGGCGAACAAAACATGGTTAATGCGACAACTTTGTCAACGAACACAGTAATTATGGTTTTTGAGGAAGTGAATTATTCGAGGGATGGTTTGAAGAATGTGTCGGTGAATGCGGGCTCATCATTGCTGAATGAAAGTGCGAATGAGAATTTGTTGTTGGAAGCGTTGAAACTTAAGTATGATAGATATGACGATAACACGTCCACACAAATAGCCTACTTTGATGTTGATAATGATTGGATTACGAATTTGACGGTTAACTTCACAGCATCATCTCCCGCAATAAATAATTTGACGAATGTGAGTTCGAATAAGACGGTGATGGTGTTTGTTGAGGAAGGGTATAGTTCTGGAAGGAAGAGTCCGTTGTTTACTGCACTTACGCAGAATTTTACGGCAACACTTCGCGACATTTTTACGATTGTTCCTGTTGATTTGTTTAATTACCAAATTTTGAAGCAGAACAGAAGTTCGACGATTGCCGAGTTTGACATCCGGAATAATGACAATGCGACGAATATTTCTTGGCGAATGCTTACGGGACAAACGATATTATTGTCGAATGTTTCTATCATGTTGAACAAGACGCATGATTTGTTTGTGTTTGTAGAAACGAACTATGCGACGACGGGAGTGTATGCGACGACTGGTGTGGCTAATTCGTCGAGTAACACGGACAACAGCACCGGGGTCGTGGTTACTTGAGGACGCTTTTCGTTCTTGCGGGGTTGTTGGTCGCGTTGATTACGACCATGCCTTTGGTTTCGGCAGAATTAATCAGTTTAGTTTATGACGCTAATGGTAACCTTATTTCGGGTGACGGGAAATTTAGAGTGTATGATGAGTGGAATCGACAAGTTGAAGTGAGGAACGGTAGCGATTCTTCAGGAGCACTTTTGGAAGTGAGCGTTTGGCATCCGGTGCAAGAACGAATACTTTTCAAAGATGTTTATGAAGGAGGCGTGCGAGTTCGCACAACGTATTATTTCAATGGATTCACGCAAGACGAGAATGTGACTGACGTTTTCAATACAACTGAAGTGTATCAAGACGGAACTCTCGTTGCCGAAAACACACCACAAGGAAAAAGATTTATCAGTTCAGATCCGTTGGGAAGTTCAAGCTTGACAACAGACCAGTACGGGACACCAATTGAGAACACAACCTACGATTCGTACGGAAACATTCTTTCTGGTGGTTCTGGGCGGTTTGATTACGAAGATAAAGAGTTCTCTTCTTTAACAGGAGAGTATGATTTCCAATTCAGAAAATACAACCCCTCATTAAAAATCTTTACGCAACCAGATACAATAATTCAGAATTCTTTCGATCCTCAGGCATTGAATAGGTATATGTTTGAGCGCGGGAACCCCTATAAAAATAATGACCCTACGGGACACTATAATGAAGAGTTCCATCGTGAAGTGACTTATGATGCAGCTATTGAAGTAGGATTCTCAGAGGGCGATGCTGCCAAAATAGCAAACGCAAATATGGCAATGGATCTTAACCCTGAAACAAGCCCATTAAATCCTCTTAATTTTGTAGATGGCGGTGCTACCGATAAATATCATTTTGCGAGCCGCGACGAGGCAGAGAAACGTGTTTTAGCAGCCATTGACTCAGGGGACATAGAGGCGTTAGGTCAAGCGCTACATACATATCAGGATACTTATGCACATGAAGGATCCACAAAATGGAACCACTGGTATAAAACTCTTGCAGGGCGAAAATATGATCCAGACAATCCCTTAGTAAACTTTAGAAATGCTGTTTCGATGTACTCCAATACGAAAGAGTTTTTGGCGACTGCACTTGATTTGTTGCAAGGCAAGGGCATCAGTAGTAAAACAACAGGATCATCGACATCAAGCCAAAATAAAGGAACAGGCCAAGGTTCGATTCTTCTTTCAAGTGACTATAAAGAAATTCGACCAGGGGTCTTTAGTAGAACTTATTACAATGATAAAGGGAAACTTACACAGAACGTCAAATACACAAAATAGCTAATGACGTTTAATTTTAGTATAGATAAAATAGATTAAGATTCCGCTTAATATGTACATAATCCAGGCTACGGGAAATGCGTATCCCCAACATCCGAAATGGGCGCAACCAGAAACTCTAAACATATTCCCTGCTATAGCTGTTGGAAATCCTATTGTGTATACAAATAACTTTCCAATAGAACTTGGCAATTTACCGCTCAAAAGAATTATCGTGACAAGTATGCCGACAACCAGTCCTGTTGTTCCAGCGATAATGTAACCTTTTGATTTTTTCATGGTGCACCTTCTACTTTCTTGCTAAATCTTGTTTAACGAGATCTTCTAAGTAATCTGATATGTCTTTATCGATGTCAATGCAGTGTTTTTTTACTTTTTTCCAGAATTCAGGATTGACTTTGATGCTCGTTGTTTTTCTCATCATGAAGATTACTAGTTTATGGTAGTATATAAGTTTTTCTTCACTTCCACTGGACATCTATGGACAACCTATTTAATACAGTATTACATAATTACATAATTATCATTGCCGAGAAATAGCCAATACGCGTCGCTGTGGGTGGGCACGATGCCCGAGTATGATCCTGCGGACGGTTGTTTTTCAGGCGGAGGAAACAAAAATGTATTGCGGAATCGATGTATCGAAAAATAAGTCGCAAATCTGCATGCTGAATGCAGAAAAGAAGGTAGTTGCAGAGTTTCAGATAGACCACACTGCAGCAGGATTTGCGGAGCTTGAGAAGCATTTAACGAAAGAAACAAAGATTGGAATGGAGCCAACGAGCAATTATTGCAAGGCACTCTATTTCTATCTTAAAGAGAAATATAACGTCAACTACATTGATACTTTGCAAATGCGAAGTTTTGCAAATCTGCATTCTTTCAAGGTGAAGAATGATAAAGTTGATGCAAAGCTTATCGCAACATACCTTGCGTACGATTTTAAGGTTGCTCAGACAATCAGAACGGATGAGTTGAAAGATTTAGCAAGACTGTACCATAAAACGTTGAAACAACTTATTCGGTACAAGTATATGTTTCAAAACCAGATTAATGTTATTTTTCCAGAATTGGAACAGCATTGCCATTTGAGAAAGACGCAAGCAATTGCAGGTATGTTGTTGACTTATCCGACGCCTGCGGATATTGCTCGAGCGCCCACTGAAGCCGTTAGGGCCGAGTTGGTAAAGGACTTGACGCGAGGAAGCCGATTTACACTGGATTATACTAGAAACCTTCAGGAATTGGCTAAGAACAGCGTTGGCGTAAAGAATTATCCAACGGCCTGTTTTAAACATACGATTACGCTGATGTTGTATTATCAGAAAATGATTGAGAAATTGAAGAAAGATATGGATGTGTGTCTTTCCAAGACTCCTTACTATTCGTTGATGGAGCAGTTTGGTTATGGGGTGATTGGACTTTCCATTATTGTAGGAGAAATTGGAGACGTACGACGTTTCCCGAACCACAAAAAATTTGTTCGATATTGTGGTTACGATGTTTCTGAGAAGCAATCCGGAAAAATGGCTTCACTCAATTGTTCAATAACGAAAAAAGGCAATAGTCATTTGCGTGCAATCTTTTATGACAAAGTGCTTGTGCATCTTGTTTACAAAGACGAAATTGCTGCATTTTATTATCGCCTCAAGGAAGCAGGAAAACATCCGAAGAAGTGCATGGTTGCTGCAGCAAGAAAACTCGCAGTTAAAACGTATTACGATTTACTTCATTGTCACAATGAAATGACAAGCAAAGCATAAATAGAATTGAAGTTTTCAGAACTAAATCGTCAATTAGGAAGCTACCAAAATTCACCGAAATGGTGACCGTTCGGAACCAAAAGCGTTTTGACGCGCCAAGGATTTCGAAGGGCGAACACGGACCTTTTTCTTATTTACAATGCCAGAATGGCGTCAGGCGGAGCTTTTTGAGCTTTCTTAACCGCCTCACACGTTTTCAGATTGGTTAAGATTTGCTTTTTTGTCGTCAGTAAAAATCGTGAGGCGGAAGGGTGACACATTAACTTGTTGTTCCTTGGCAGATAAATCTGCCAAACTGCTTATTGTAACTGCCAAACTCACCCTTTTTATCGTCAGAGGAAATCGTTTGGCAGTTTGGAGTTGCATTAGGTCTGATGCTTTCTTGAAGGAAGAAGCACTCAAAATACATACGATCCTCAGCAATTGAATCATTATACATTTGAACGTAACAACCCGTATAAGTATACAGATCCCACAGGGCATCTTGCGATCCAAGGGGGAATTGAAGGTTCAGTCGGCTTCCTAATCGGATTTAGTGGGTCTGCAGGATTTGCACAATCATATGGTTCATCCGATGGTTATCAGTATGGAACGTATTATTCGGGCGGAGGAGGAGCCACTACTCCGACTGCAGATATTCATCTAGCGGCTACCATTTCTCCTTTTGTAAATAATTTAGCGGAATTGGGCG
The DNA here is from genome assembly GCA_964550175.1 of uncultured Methanosarcinales archaeon. Taxonomy (GTDB): domain Archaea; phylum Nanobdellota; class Nanobdellia; order Woesearchaeales; family ARS49; genus DSQK01. The sequence goes on from CAZJXP010000001.1 coordinate 841,657, forward strand.
GTAAATCACGAGACTTTAGCTTTGATATTGGAGAATTCTTGACAGTCGGAGCAGGGATCAGTTTCCCATATACTGAAGATAAGCAAGGTAACAGAAAATATGATTGGAAAAAGTTTGGCGTTAAATTCACTGTTGGACCCTTTACTGATGTGAATTCACCAATTCCATTCTCTGGTTCAGCAATGGACTCAAAAACAACTACTACAACATTGTTTTCACTTGGCGGAAAGTCTGGTTCCAGTACGAATACAGGTTCGAGTAGTTCAAGTACGCAAAGTGGAGCTGGCGGGCAAGGAAGCATACTTCTATCTAACAGCTACAAAGAAATTCGTCCAGGAGTATACAGCAAAACATATTACAACGATAAAGGAAAGCTAACTACAAGCGTTAAATACGGCAAATAGGCAAAAAATGGTCAGGCGAACCTTTAAATAATACTATTCGCTTATTTCAGATAACGAAAAAGAGGTGATTTTATATAGCTACTATTCATTTTTCTACTTCAGGGGAGTTACAAGTATGAAGTACGTTTTTGATGCAAACATACCTATTGCGTTTACTGAATGTAAACAAATGGATCTCCTGATTAAGTTCTTTCAAGATGAAACAGAAGCTGTCAGCCTATCAATGTCGCAAGCAAATTATGATGAATGCATGAGTTGTTATAGAAAATTGAATGAAACCCAATTAGCAAAAATCGCGAAAACGAACACACTTAATAAAGTAACTGAGTTAAAAACGGTTTACGCAAAATGGCATCGTGGGCCACTTCATGGAGGAGATACTGATTTTCACGCTATTGCTTGCGCCATTATTGAAGATGCGGACGTCTTCGTGTCGAATGACCGCGCGCTTACTAGCTTCTTTTTCAAATATCTGAATTATGCTAAACTTAAAAAGCCTAAAATCATGACTCTCGCAGGATTTTTGAGTCTCATAATTCAAACAAGAAGAAATTTGGCAACAACTAGTATACACGCACTTACAAATTTAGATGCCTATGCTGAAACAGAACTTCCTGCATTTTTCAAAAGTATCAGAGGGTCTCAAATGGATCCTGCATTAGCATCAACATATGCAAATGAACTAAAAGGCATTTTTAATGATTATAAAAACAATATTATGAAGCTGGTTTAACAAAATGAAAAAAATATCAATAAAAACAGAATCTGTGGCTGCGATTAAGTTAGATATGCTTATTCAAGAAAAAATTGCTCGTAAAACGGAGCAATTCATTAAAGATTTATTAGAGCAGAAACGCGCCGTTGTGGCCTACTCTCAAAAACAAAATCTCGTAGAATATAACAAATCGCACAAAGAGAAACGATTAACAGGAATAACAAGTGCCTAGGTGACTCTATGAATAAAACGCCAAAAAAAGAAATAATGCGGAATCCCAACTATTCAAAAATCTATGTGACTAATGTGGAAGGTGGACTAACTTCTCACGATTTTAGATTCGAATTATTGAATGAAAAGATTGAACAAAATAAAAAGTGGATTTATGTATCTGACGGCCTATTAATCCTCACGCCGATTGGTGCTAAAAGATTAATGAAAAAGCTAGAAGCATCTATTAATGTTTATGAAAAAGAGCACGGGACGATTCCGGAAGACCCTGAAATAGAAAAAATTATCAGAATCAATAAAGAATAAGTCTGTAGAGGTGACAAATGATCGAGCTAAAACTGATGATGCCTTTATCCCAGATTTTGGTTACTTGGTTACAGTATGCTTTGCCAATTTTGTTCATGCTTGCCGCAGGAGTGTTCGGATTTTTGCTATTTCAAGAATTAGCTAAAAATAAAAAAAGACTTGAAACTTTTCGCAATAAGCGATCCTTAATTCAATTACCTTTAATTATGAATTTAGCGCCAAACAAATGGTTGCCTTTTCTTTTCACCTATAAAGGTGAGAGCAGAAAAATGATTTTTCTTAAAATTGCCCATGTATCCTGTGTGGCGCTAGCAGTCATGGTGGTGCTTTTGGGAATAGCATTGCATACATACAATTAAAATTATTTTTTTTGCAAAATCTTCTTTAATTAATTCTTCTAGATATTCGGAAACATCTTTATCAATGTCAATGCAGTGCTTTTTTACCTTCTTCCAAATTTCTGGATTGACTCGGATGCTGGTCGTCTTCCGTTCCTCATTTTTTGATTCAGACTCCAGAACCATAACCCTTAAAACCCCTTCCGACGCTGCGAAATCATGGATGATTTGTGGATCAAAGTCACGCAGCGACACTATGTCGCCTCAGAAACAGATGTCGAAGAGCTTGAACGCGTCGTGTCGCGCACCATCGATGCAAAGCAGTCCTTGGCGTCGCATTGGAAGTTAGGGATTCTCGTCAATTATCATCCGAATCTTGAGCGGGGCATTTCTCGGGCAATTGTTGAAACAGGCGAAGAGCTCATTGACAACGAAGTCGATTTCGTCGTTAAACGCGGCTACGGCGCGGGCGCGGCAGAATTAGAAGCGCATTTCAATTTCATCGGATTCGCGAGCGTCACGAAATCAGCCCCCATCAGCATCCTCATGGACGGCGACCAGTATGATATTTCAGATAGCCGCGTCAGAAGCGGCATCGACTATCTCGCATCATCGCTTCGCAACAGAAACTTGCTGTGGGGTGTCGCTTCGCGCGACAATATCAGCCTCGCTGAATCCTCTGAGCTCAACCAATTGCGCCAGATCGAGGAGATGTTCCACGTCCACGCAATGGGCGACATTCCCGTTGAAAACCCGAATTACGTCGATCGTTCGCGCGTGCCGGAAGCGTTTCGAACCTACGGCGACCCGGTTCCGGGATTGTGCGCGGTCAATACGAACCATAACACGTTCAACGAATTACAATGCTCGGTCTTAGCAGCCTGCAGAAAAGCCGACCTTACCAAATATGCCGGCGACCCGTATGTCGCGATGAAAGCAAGCACGTTATCTAAAGGAATCGGCGTTGTCATGCCTGTGCCGCAGAATCCTCCGAGCCCGTTCAACGAAGAACAACTCACCATCAAAGCGAGAGAGTTAGCAAAGACTGACATCGGTCGATTGTATTTCAACGCCGTCAATTCGGAACCGCGCATCAAAGAACTTGAGCAACACTATGGTCATGTATTGGTCGCAAAGGCGCAACAATTAATTCTTCAAGGGTTCAAGGAATCACGCCTTCCTGAGTATCGTCTCGCGCAACATCTTATAGAGTAATCTCGAGAATAGACTTATTTTCCATATATAAAATATATCTTCTTAACTAGTCTGTAGTCCCACAAATTATAAGAACTCCAGTCCAGCTCAAGAGCGTATTAAAGGGGGGATTGCCATAGCACCTACGAAAGTGGAACCAGTCACGAAGTCTAATCCTTTTGACAACGCCAAGAAGCAAGTTCAGCGAGTTGCCTCGCTTTTGAAGCTCAGCGACAATGAAGTCGCCGCGATCATCACCCCGAAGCGCATCATCCAATTCTCGTTCCCGGTGAAAATGGATTCGGGCCGAATCAAATTGTTCCAAGGCTATCGCGTCCAGCACAACGACTCGCGCGGCCCGTTCAAGGGCGGCATCCGATACCATCCGCAAGTCGATTTGGACGAAGTGAAAGCACTCGCATTCTGGATGACAATGAAGTGCGCGGTCGCAGGAATACCCTACGGCGGCGGCAAGGGCGGCGTCATGGTCGACCCGAAACAGCTCAGCAAGGACGAACTCGAATCCCTTTCGCGCGGCTACATCCGAGAACTCCATCCGTTCATCGGCCCGGACAAGGACGTGCCCGCGCCAGACGTCTACACGGACGGCCAAGTCATGAGCTGGATGCTCGACGAATTCGAGAAAATCAACGGCAAACACGCTCCTGGAATGATCACTGGCAAGCCGCTTGAATTAGGTGGCTCGAAGGTCAGAGACTACGCCACCGCAATGGGCGGAGCCATTTGTCTTAGAGAACTCATGAAAGCGCAGAAGCAAAAGATTTCCGGGGCCAAAATCGCCATCCAGGGATTCGGCAACGCCGGCTCGTTCATGGCAAAAATCCTGGACGACTGGGGCGCGAAGATCGTTGCGGTCTCCGACTCCAAAGGCGGCATCGTTAACGAGAAAGGACTGAATGTTGCTGAAGTCTCCGCGCACAAGGCAAAGGCCGGCACGGTCGTCGGATTCAAGGGCAGCCGCAAGATATCAAACGAAGACGTATTGCAATTGCCGGTTGATGTTCTTGTTCCGGCCGCGTTGGAAAACCAAATCACGCACGTAACGGCGCACGCCGTCAAGACCAAGATTGTCGTTGAGCTTGCGAACGGGCCCACAACGCCCGACGCGGACGAGATACTGTTCCGACGCGGAATCCACTTGATTCCGGACATCCTCGCGAACGCGGGTGGAGTTTCCACCTCTTACTTCGAATGGGTGCAGAACCTGCAAGGCTATTACTGGACCGAAGCCGAAGTCCTGGGTAAATTGGATCCCTTGATGGTTTCCGCGTTCAACGATGTTTACACGACTTCGAAGCAGCACAAGGTCGACATGCGAACCGGCGCGTTTGCCGTTGCGGTCACGAAAGTGCTGAAGGCGGACCGATTACGCGGACGATTGAAATAATTCTTTTGCTTTATTTTTCGTTGCTGACTGCGTTGAGCTTTTTACCAGCAATTGCACCCTGGCAAAGCTTTTTACCGGCGAATTTTGAGTCGTTCGTTTAGTTAGAATTTTCTTACTTAACGTAACGATTATGCCCCACGTGCCGCTAAAAAGAGAACTTACTTAGGCATCATTCTTACTATTTCACAATATTTATAAGCCTCGAGAAGGAGTTCCGGTTATGGTCTGGTGGAAAACAACCCTGTTGGTCATCTGTTCAATCCTATTCACCGTAGGCTTGATTTCGACCATCGGAATCCTTTCGCTTTCAAACGCGACGTCGCAGTCGACGGTCGACGCCATCGCGTCCAAATTAGACGACCCTCGGGACGTGCTCGACAGCTACGAGAAAACGTATTCCTGCGGCGTCATCGGCTGCTTCAGCGACCAGCCGGACGACGGACTGGCGCTGGTATTACTGAGCAAGAAAGCGCACGCCTGGTATGAAGGACTCGTCTTGCAATTGATTGTCGGACTGCTCGTGCTCTTGTTGGGCATCGTCTGGACGGGCCACCGCTGGTGCGGACGGCTGTTCGCGGCGAGCATTTCGATGATGGTAGCGGGACTGTTCGCGTTCCTTTCATTCGCGCAGCCCGCCGTGTTGGCGTTCATCCCCGAAAGCGGAAAAGCCTACGCCGTTCCGGCGTTGAGCGCGCTGTTTGGCACGATGGCGCTGTGGTACGGAATCACGTTGGTTGTCGGCATCATCATCCTCATTTCCGCGTTTTTCGTTCGAAAATACGAGCATATGGAGGGAAAATAATGAAAAAGTTCATACTCGCAATACTACTGGTTTTGCTGGCCGCATGCGGAGAAACCGTTCCGACACCTGACAACACGACGGACGTTCAGCCGACGAATAGCACGATCGATTTCCTGAATCCGGGCTATCAAGAGATTACGATATCCAATTTTTATTTCACGCCTAAATCAGTCGTTGTCTATCAAGGCGACCGCGTCAAATGGATAAACGATATGCCGTTCGTCAAGCGGGTCTGGATTTGGGGAATGGATCCCTCTCCAATTATCAAAACGGGCAAGTCTTGGAGCTATGTGTTCACCGAAACCGGACTGTACAAGTACCGCGACTTCTATGCGCAGGACATGGAAGGAAACGTTACCGTGTTGCCGTATGAGGACAGGCCGGATTTGAAGACGCAGTAATTCTTTTTTTTATCTTTTTTAGCCTTTCTAACCCAGGTTAACTTTTTACCGCCCAGATTGGAAGAGTCGTTCGTTTAGTCGTGAATAGCTTACTTAACGTAACGACGATACAAAACGTGCCGGTAAAAAGCTTAATCTTAGGCAAGTTCCCCAAAGCAACCTTTAAATAGCATCCAAGCTCAATCTCCTCAAAGAGGTGAACAGTGTACGACATAGTTACTATCGGCAGCGCGACCGTTGACGTCTTCGTCAATACGCGCGCCGATGGGAGAGAAATTCTCAAACACGCCAAGCACGTCGACGTCTGTTTACCGTTAGGAGCGAAGATTCTCATCGATGACTTGCACGTCGAAACCGGCGGCGGCGGGACGAATTCAGCCGTTGCGTTCTCACGACTAGGATTCAAGACGGGCTGGGTCGGAACGCTCGGCAAAGACGCGAACGGAAGTTCGGTTGTCGACCAATTGAAGCACGAAAAAGTCACGTTTCTCGGCAAATCAATCAAGGGACGAACCGGCTATTCGGTTATTCTCGCTGGATTACAGCACGATCGCACGGTGTTGGCGTTCAAGGGCGTCAACGACAAGCTGAAGCCGATAACTTTGCCGCAGACAAAATGGATTTATTGCAGCGCGATGCTCGGGAAGAGCTGGAATTCGCTCGTTAAAATGGTCGAGCAAGCCAGACGGGCGAATGTGCGCGTCGCGTTCAATCCAAGTCTTTATTTGGCAAAGAAAGGGCTTCGTGCGCTTGCGCCGATGCTCAAGCATCTTGATATCTTGGTGCTGAACAAGGAAGAGGCGCAGGCGTTGCTCAAGCAAAATGTTCCCATCAACAAATTACTGAAATTGCTTTCTTATCATGTGCGGATCGCGGTCATCACGGATGGCAAGAACGGGGCGGTTGCCACTGAAGGCTATTTCTCGCACACCATCAAAGCTCGACCGATCAAAGTCGTTGAAACCACCGGCGCGGGCGACGCGTTCGCCTCGGGCTTCGTCGCCGGGCAGATGCTCGGCTGGAGTCTTCAAGAATCCTTGAAATTAGGGCAAGTCGAAGCCGAGGGCGTACTGTCAGCCATCGGCGCGAAGAACAATTTACGTTCAAAGAAAGAGGCTTTACGACTCGTCAAAAAGCAAAAAGTCAAGGTGGCTGCGTTATGACGCTTGTTTCCGGCGACAAAGTGCTTCGCGCGGCGCAGAAACGAAACTACGCCGTTGGGGCGTTCAACGTCAACAATCTCGAGATGATTCAAGGCATCATGGCGGCGGCCGAAAACATGAAAGCGCCGGTGATATTGCAGACGTCCGAAGGAGCCATCGCGTACGCGGGATTGCATAATCTTTCTTTACTGATTAAGGAGGCGGCGCGACACTCGAAAATTCCGGTGGTTTTGCACTTGGACCACGGACGGGACTTGAAGCTTATCAAGCAGTGCATCGATGCGGGGTACACTTCCGTGATGTACGACGGAAGCCATCTGCCGTTTGCCGAAAATGTTTCTAATACTTCTCAAGTTGTCAAATGGGCGCACGCGAAAGGCGTGTCCGTCGAAGCCGAATTAGGGACCATCGGCGGCGTAGAGGACAAAGTGTCGGCGCGGCACATCGCTTTAACCGACCCGGCCGCCGCGGTCGAGTTCGTCAAAAATACGGGCTGCGATTCTTTGGCGATCGCCATCGGAACGTCGCACGGCGCGTACAAGTTCGCGGGCGAAGCGAGGCTTGACGTCGGACGATTGCGCGTGATTCGAGAACTCGTTGACGTTCCATTGGTTTTACACGGTGCCTCTTCAGTTCCGCAGTGGCTAGTTGAGAAAGCGGAGAAGTTAGGGGCGAAACTAGGCTCGCCTGAAGGCGTGCCGGAAGACCAAGTTCAGCGCGCGATTTCGCACGGCATCTGCAAGATAAACACTGACACGGATTTAAGATTGGCGTTCAACGCGGGCATACGGGAATTCCTTTCGCAACATCCGGAAGACTTCGATCCAAGACATGTCATCAGTGCGGGCAAGGAATCGATGCGGACGATTGTCGAGCATCGGATGGAAGTGTTCGGGTCCAAGGGGAAGATGTAGTATTTTCGGAATTAAATGAAAAATTACGCAAGAACAGCTACGACTTCACGGTGCGACGGCTTGCCGTCTTCGGTCATCAACTGGATGGCCTCCTTGATGTTTTTCAAGGCGTCCGCGCGGTTCTTGCCTTGGGAGACACAGCCAGGGAGCTCGGGGACGGTTGCCACAAACCATCCGTCATCCGTCGGCTCTAATAGCACTTGATACTTTCGCATAGCATTCCTCCTATTCTTTGAAGTTTATAAATGTTATAGCAACCGCAGGAATTCTTCAACGGTCATCTGAGCTGATTTAATGATTGCGCGCAAGGTTCCGGTCTTTAGTTCGCGATGATCAGGAATAGTAAGTGGGGGAGAGCCTTCTTTTTCTAACATCACATGACTTCCTGTTTGACGACTTATGCGATAACCTATCCTTCCGAACGCCTTCATGGCCTCGAACCCAGAAATTCTCGGAACTTTCATTCGTTGAAAGAATGTTTTGCTTTTTAGTTGCATTGTGGAGAAAAAACCGGAAGATTTGCGGCGGAAACGGAAGATTTCCGGAAACGCAACAGTGTCCATTAAAAAGCCGTGAGTTTTTTAAACTCAAACCTTCTTGCTTAGTTATGCAGACAAATGAGGTAGTCCAGGACATTTCGCATTTAGTCGTTCTTCGTTTTTCTCAGAATGAGGCGTACACGCGCGTGGAAAACGCGAAATCGGTCGATGACCCTCTGCTGGTCATTCACGTTCCATCAAAGAGTTGGTCGTACAACAGCGACGCCCCACGCGGGCTGTGGGATTACATCACCCAAAACAAAATAGGCAAAGGTTGCGCGACGCGCAGATGGGCGCAATGCCAAGGCGTCATCGGCGTCTACGACCGCAACAACGCAAGCCATTTACAGCAGATGCTCAACGACGCAGAAACGGTCGCTCGGCAAGGGCGACGGGGCGGCCAGTGAAACTCTCAGTCATTCTTATGTGCTTGCTGCTTATGGCGTGCACGCCCGTGACACGCGAGCAAACCGGAATCGATGTTCCCGTTGTCACCGTTCAACCAGTCGAGGCCGAAATGAAACTCACGACATCAGACGGATACACTTTAGGCTACACTTACTACACTCCGTTCGTGCCCGAAGGCGCGCCGGGCGCGATACTGTTGCACCAGCTCGGCCGAGACAGACACGACTACGACCAGTTTGCGCCGCGACTTGCGGATTTAGGGTTCCACGTCATCACGGTCGACATCCGCGGCCACGGCGAAAGCTCGGGTTCGTGGAAGGATTTCCTCAACACGGATTTCGCATTGATTTTAAATGACCTCTTCGCGGCGAAAGCCCTGTTGAACAAGAAGGGCGCGGACACGACACGACTGTTGATTATCGGCGAAAGCATCACGGCGAACGCGGCCATCAATTACGCCGGAAACGACGACGACGTAAAAACCCTCATCGCGATTTCTCCCGGGCTCGAGTATCGGGGCGTGAAGACCGGCGGCGCGATATTTTCTGTTCCGGAAAAGACGCTGCTTGTCGCGGCGAAAGACGACGACTACTCCGAAGAGTCAGTCAAAGAGCTGTCGCGAGTCAATCCCGAGGTCGAGACGAAGCTCTACGACAAAGGCGGACACGGGATGTATTTGCTTTCGGTAGTCGCAAAAGACATGCTTGACTGGATTGACGCGCATCGTCCGTAAAGTTTATAAACCATTACAAGGCATGTAATGTTATGAGGAAATCCGTCTGGATTGCGTTGCTGTTCTCATTGGCGTTTGTTTTTCCCGCATTGGCGCACGACGGCGTCGACGACGGGCACATCCTCGGCACGGAAGCGAACGCGTCCTTGCCTATCGGCGTGCTCAAGATCATCGAGTACAAGTCGCAGCTGGCCGCGAGCATCACGTTCTTGGCGGCGTTTTTGGCCGGCATCGTAAGCTTCACCAGCCCCTGCGGATTTGTCCTTCTCCCGACGTTCTTCACGTTCCTGTTCCGCAAACGGGCGGCATTGATGACATCGCTGTTCACTCTCGGCATGATGATAGGGTTCATGACATTGGGAATCGCCGCGGCGTTGGCGGGCGAATTCATCAACCAGTACCGCGCGCCGTTCGCGGTCATTGCCGGCGCCATATTCGTCATTTTCGGACTGCTTGTCCTGTTCAACAAAGGATTCGGATTCAAGGCACCAACCTTGGAAGGCAAGACTCCGTGGCACGTATTGTTCTTCGGCGCGGCATTCGCCATCGGCTGGAGCCCGTGCATCGGGCCCGTGCTTGGCGGAATATTGCTTCTCGCGGCGACAACGGGCAGCGTCATCAAGGGGGCGGTCATGCTCGGCTTCTTCGCGCTCGGCGTTGGGCTGCCATTATTCATCCTTGCGTTGCTTTCGGACAAATACGACATCGGCAGATGGTTCCGCGGCAAAGAAATCAAGTTCAGCCTGTTCGGAAAACATATCGTCACGCACACGTATAATCTCATCAGCGCGATAATCCTAATATCCATTGGCACAATCATGCTCATCTGGAAAGGGACAGGGTTTATTGAGCTCACCGTGACGCGCTTCGTTCCGTGGAGTATGACGTTCTTCTACGCCGCGAATGACGCATTGCAGCAGAACGCGTTCTTCACCTCAGGCGCGGCAGAAATCATCGGCGTCCTTCTTGGTGTCGTGGCGCTTGTCTGGATTCTTCGAAAAGTCATCAAAACCTCGTGAGCAAGATTTAAAAAGAGAGCAACGAACGAAGTTGTTATGGCCGACCACAAAGTCATCGTGTACAGCACCGCTTCCTGCCCGTATTGCAAGCAGGCGAAGGACTTTTTGAAGGCGCATGATGTCAAGTTCTCCGAAATCGACGTCGGCACGGACGAGAAGAAAGCCCAGGAAATGATCGAGAAATCAGGCCAGATGGGCGTGCCTGTGATAGACATCGACGGCAAGATCATTGTTGGCTTTGATAAGAAAGAGATGATGGTCGCGTTGGGGATTTCTTAGGCAGAATATTTGCGGGTTAACGCAATTCCTTTCTCAATTCCTTGTATGTTTTCTTGATGTCGCCTTGCAGCGCGCTGCCGACGACGAACTTGTTTGCGCCGGCCTTCTTGCAGAGCTTAATCGTGTCGTGGTTTATTCCGCCGTCGACCTCGATGTCGATCTTTTTGTTCCACTTTCTGATCTGCTTTATCTTCTTTGTCTGGTCGATGAACGACTGCCCCATGAAGCCGGGATGCACGGTCATGACGAGCACATGGTCGATGAGCTTCAGGTACGGTTTGATTTTATTGACCTTTGTTTCGGGATTTATCGCGATGCCTGCTTTTAATCTGTGGAACTTGATGTGGCGAATGATGCCCAACACGTGCTGATGCGCGTGCGTGCTCTCGATGTGGAAGATGACCAATTTTGCTTGCTTGACCTTGCAGATATCGTGCAGCTCGTGCTCCGGATGCTGCACCATGAGTTGGAACTCGAACTTCAATTTGCTTTTTATTCCGATCAGGTCTCGCAGTTGAATGGTCGTGTTCGGCGCGAACCTTCCATCGATGACATCGATCTGGACGGTTTTCGCGACCTTTTCGACAAGCTTCAACCGGTTTAGCGCGTCTTCTTTGCTGCGCGCGAGAACCGAAGGGATAATTTCGTTTGTCATATCAGTGAGACTCGTATTCGGCGATTTTGTCGAGTCTGCGCTTGTGTCTCGCTTCGCCTGAGAATTCAGTAGTGAGCCAGACGTTGACGATGGAGGTGAGTTTTGCGAACGGGATGGTTGGCGGACGGTTCTTGTCAACCGTGTTTCCGCCGGCAAGGCAGAGAATGTTCGCGTCATTGTGGGAACGGCTCAGTTTCGCGGTTTTCGCGTCCCAGGCCGCGATAGCTCGTGCGCCTTTTACTTTGTTCGCGGCGATGCAGACGCCTTCGGCGCTGCCGCAGATGAGAATGCCTTTGCTTTGGGTTTTGACGGTGAGTTCGGCAACGGGAATTGCGATGTCGGGATAGTCATCCGTTGGATTGAGCTTCCAGGCGCCCAAGTCCTTGACCTGTTTGCCGCGCTTCTGCAAGTAAGCCTTCAGCTTCTCCTTCATCGCGAATCCCGCGTGGTCCGCTCCTAGGTAGATCATCATAACCTCTTTTGGGAAACATTAGTAATATGCTATTTAAAGGTTCTGAGCAGACTTTTCTCCGCAGTTCTACCCCGCATAAACTTTTTACCGCCCCGATTAGAAGTAGTGGCTCTATTGTCATGAGCATTGATGCCTTAACGACTCAAAATTCGCCGGTAAAAAGTGACGTGAAAGGAACAGCAAACGACTAGCAGCTACCCCTAAATTTGCCAAGAGAACCTTTATAAATAACGAAGCTGATAGTTCATCTAGCAAAAAGAGGGCGAATGCGGCAGAAAGTCACCGATATCAAACAGCTCAGGCTGATCTCGAATAGCGTGCGCCAGGACATCATCCGGATGCTCGTTGCCGCTGGATCTGGACATTCAGGAGGGCCGCTCGGAATGGCGGACGTGTTCACGGTCGCTTATTTCCACGTCGCGAACGTCGACCCGGCGAAGCCGTTCTTTGAAGATAGGGATAGGATTGTGCTTTCTAACGGCCACATCTGTCCCGTACTTTACGCCACGATGGCGCACGCGGGCTATTTTCCTCGCGATGAACTTTTGACGCTGCGCAAATTCGGCTCTCGCCTGCAAGGGCATCCGCACCGCTCATCATTACCTGGACTTGAAACGACTTCGGGACCGCTCGGCTCAGGACTGAGCCAAGCTGCAGGAATGGCGTACGCCGCGCTGATGGACAAAAAGAAGTGGCGCACATTCTGCTTCATGAGCGACGGCGAGCACGACGAAGGCCAAGTCTGGGAAGCCGCGATGTTCGCGGGCAAAAACAAGCTCCGCAATCTCGTGGGTATCATCGACAGAAACAACATCCAAATCGACGGTCACACCGAAGACATCATGCCGCTCGAGAACTTGCGCGCCAAATACGAGGCGTTCGGCTGGCACGTGCTGGAAGTCGACGGCCATAATCACAGACACCTCATCGACGCATTCAAGGAAGCCGAAGCCGTCTACGAAAAGCCAACCGTCATCATTTGCCATACGATTCCCGGCAAGGGCGTCAGCTACATGGAAAACGACTTCGAGTGGCACGGCAAGCCCCCGACAAAAGAGCAAGGCGACATCGCGCTGCAGGAATTGCAGCACTGGCGCGACCAGATACAGGGTGGCGAATGAAGCTCAATCCGACGTTGGCGAACTTGAAAGGGGCATTAACGCAGCTGCCGATACGCAACGGCTACGGCGACGGACTTGTGTTGGCTGGCGACAAGGACAAAAACGTCATCGTGCTCTGCGCCGACTTGACCGAAAGCACGCGCTCGCTCGCGTTCAAGACAAAGTATCCTGATCGATTCATCGAAGTCGGGGTCGCCGAGCAAAACATGGCGTCGTTGGCCTCAGGATTAGCCGCAGTCGGCAAAGTGCCGTTCATTTCTTCGTATGCGATGTTCTCGCCAGGCAGAAACTGGGAACAGATACGCACAACGGTCTGTTACAACGGAACTAACGTCAAGATCGGCGGCGCGCACGCGGGAATTAGCGTCGGACCGGACGGCGCGACGCACCAAGCCATAGAAGACGTCGCGATACTGCGACCGATCGCGAACATGACCATCATCGTTCCTTGCGACGCCATCGAGGCGCGGAAAGCAACATTGGCCGCGGCCGCGTTCCCCGGTCCCGTGTATCTCCGGTTCGCGCGCGAGAAGACTCCTGTTGTGACGACCGACGCGACTTCGTTCACGATTGGCAAAATCGAACCGTTCGTTGAAGGAACGGATGTCGTTTTGGTCGCGATGGGCGTGATGGTGTACGAAGCCATCGTCGCGGCGCAGCAGCTCGAAAAGGACGGCATATCGGCGGCTGTGCTCAATTGCCATACCGTCAAGCCGCTGGACTCTTCGACTTTGCTGACTTGGGCGCGACGCTGCGGGGCGGTCGTGACGTGCGAAGAGCACCAAGTCATCGGCGGGCTCGGCTCGGCCGTTGCGGAATTACTCTCCTCTGAATATCCCGTGCCGATCAAAAAAATCGGTGTGCAGAACAAGTTCGGACAGTCCGGCTCGTCAGAAGAACTGATGAAAGTGTACGGGCTGAAAGCCGTGAACATCGTCGAAGCCGCGAAAGAAGCCGTCAAGCTGAAGTTCAGTCACGCTGCAAATATGGACCATGTTCCCCGAACCCCGCGCGGACCCGAAGCGAAACGCGTCGCGGCACGCGGACTGAAAACGGTTTCGAATGACATCGCGTTTTATGCTCGTAATGGCACCGTTGTTCACAGCCTGCCCGAGCTGCACAAGGTCGTGCGCTCGATGGACCACGATACGTTCAACCACCACGTCTCCGGCGCGAGGCACGACTTCGCGCAATGGGTCGCGGACGTGCACCAGGACAACGAATTAGCGGCCGCGATGCGGAAAGCCGTCACGAAGACGGCATTGTCGTCCGTCATTGGGCACAGGATTGGACAGCTCTTGAAGGTGCAAGGATGAAAAAACATTTGTCTCACTCTACTAAAAATCTGCGCAGGAAGCATGGCAAGGGAACGCATGCCGGCGGAAAGAAGCACGCAGGAAAGAAACACCCTAAAGCCCATCACGCGCCTGCGAGCTCTCGCCTTCACAAAGTCAAGACAATCCACGCGCCGATACACTCCTACGTCCCGCCGCACCAAGTCATCTACGCCGGAGCAGTCTGCCCGTCGTGCGGTTACTGTCATGTCTTGTTGAAATCCTTGCCGTCGTGCCCAATGTGCGAAGTGTGTTCCGGCTGCGACAGGAAGATTATGCATTGTTCGTGTAAAGAGGGAGAGTAGTGGCACTTTGCGTTACTTTTCCCAAGCTCACTTTTTACCGGCACGTTTTGTCTCGTCAAGGCATCGATTTTAGTTACGATCGAGCCAACTCGTCCAATCGGGGCGGTAAAAAGTTTATGCGGGACAGCAAGGCAATGAAAAGCGTAACTAATGGCATCCTGAGGTGACGAAATGGTAACGAAGAAAACCGTCAAGCGAACTCCCGCAAAATCAGTCAAATCCTCCCCGCATCTGTTCATGTTCCACGGGCTTGAATGCCCGCATTGCAGAAATATGGATGATCTCGTAAGAAAAATAGAAAAGAAGCTCAAGGTTCACATCTCCGTGCTTGAAATTTGGCACAATGCGAAGAACGCTGAGCTATTGGACACTTTGGACAACGGCAAGTGCGGCGGGGTGCCGTTCTTCTGGAACGCGAAAAGCCACGAATGGATCTGCGGCGAAGCCGATGAGGAGGAATTACTGGCATGGGCAAAAGGCAAGTAAGACCAAAAGTGTTCGTTTCTCGCTCAATTCCCGGCGACGGGCTCGCATTATTGCGGCAGAGCTGCGACGTCCGCATCGGCGTGACGAAAGGAATCTGCACGAAGAAGAAACTTATCGCTGGCGTGAAATGGGCCGATGCGTTGCTTACGCTCCTTACTGACAAAGTTGACGCGGACGTCCTTGGCGCGAATTCGAAACTCAAGATTGTCGCGAACTACGCGGTCGGCTTTGACAACATCAATGTAGCGGAAGCGACCAAGCGCAGCATTCCCGTTACGAACACGCCAGGCATCATGACTGAGTCTGTCGCCGAACATGCGCTCGCGCTCATGCTCGCATTAGGCAAGAGACTCATCGAGGCGGACGCGTTCGTCCGCAAAGGCAAGTATCACGGCTGGGACCCTGAATTATTTCTCGGCACGCAGTTCTACGGCAAGACTGTCGGTGTCGTTGGCGTCGGAAGAATCGGAAGTATGTTCTGCAAAGCCGCGAACGCGCTGAACATGAAGATATTGTATTGCGACATGGTCGTCTCCGATATCGAAACATTGTACGGCGCGAAAAAGGTCGAGCTCGACGAACTGCTGCGACAGTCTGACGTCGTTTCGATCCACGTTCCTCTTATGCCTTCGACGCATCATTTAATTGACGCGTCAAAATTGAAGATGATGAAGAACACCGCGTTCTTGATTAATACCTCGCGAGGGCCTGTCGTTGATGAAAAGGCGCTTGTCGTCGCGCTCAAGAAAGGCGTCATCGCAGGCGCGGGTTTGGACGTGTTCGAATTCGAGCCGAAGCTTGCCCCTGGCTTGGCGAAGCTGAAGAACGTCATCCTGACGCCGCACATCGCCTCCGGCACATACGAAGCGAGGAACGAGATGTCGCTCTTAGCCGCGAAGAACATTCTGGCTGCGCTTAATGGCCAGACGATTCCTTCTTTAGTGAACAAGGAAGTAGCTTTGGGCTGGAAGAAAGTAGGATAGTTTTACACTTTTTTTTAATATTCGTTGCCGCAATTCTAATCATTAGACTACGCTACAATAACGATCTGGGAATGGCAGAGAAAGGAATGCGCTACAATCATGACACGAGTAGTTTAACTCGCCTTCGACCGTCACCTTTATAAATCATATGAATAATCATATGAATATATGAGGAGATTTAGCTGCCTAGGTGACCTTTGAAGCCTTCGCGCAGGCTGCAGAAGACGAACAAGGATCAGTACCTGTTGACCATCCCAAAAGATATTGTCGGCGTGTTGGGCTGGACCGACAAGAACGAAATCGAATTCTCATTGGAAAACGGCAAAGTCGTGCTCAGGAGGAAGTCCAAATGAGGCGCCCACGACTGCTGCTCTTCATCGCGGTTATTGCCGCAATAGCTTATTCGGCAATTATGGTCTTCGCGCACCCCACCATATTCTTCGATCCCCCGCGCGAAGCGCCGTATATGGATTGCGTGTTCAACCTCAGCACCGGCCAATGCCTTACTGGAAACTGGACAGTCAATTCATCGGAGATTGAAGCGAACAACTTCAATTCATCGGGCAGTTGGTGCGGGAATCGCAGCTATTTCGGTTTCGACGGCAGCGTGGACAGCGTTAGCTATGACGTTCCCGGCCTGCAGAACCTATCCAACTTCACGATCGTAGTCGGGTTCACGCCCCAGAACGTCACCAAGTTCGCGGGCATCGTGAGCATGTTCAGTGAAGATCTGTTTGGGGGCGGATGGACACTGCGAACATTGGATGACGGCTACCTGCAATTCAGGCACGTGAATTCCACGAACGACACCAGCCACACATTCAATGACAACAACCACACCGGCCTCGTCAACAATGAAAACTATACGCTCGTCATGACATTGGATGGGCTCTACATGCGCGCTTGGCTGAACAATGTGCAGATCGAGCGTCAGGCGCTCAATTATCCGATCACCTCGAACGTCAGCGCGAAGCTCAGGCTAGGGTATTACAACTCAACAAGCGTCAACCGGTTTCCGGGCCAGATTCATTTCGTGTACATCTACAATTATTCCGTCACTCCAGCGCAGGCCGCAAACAGAACGGCGACCATTTGCGGCTCAGACCCTCATCCGCTCAACAGCACGAGTTTCGGCATCTGGCCTTTGTCAAACACAACGGGACCGAACTGGACTAGCGATTATAGCCAAGACCGGCTCAGAGACTCGTACGACTACCGAACGTTCTCCGACCACGACAGCGGCATAGACTTCCACCGCGGCATCGACCTCGGAAATGTCAGCGGACTGCCCGAAATGGCCGTCATGAACGGCACCGTCGTTCGAGCGGAAACCGATGAGGAAGTCAACGGCACGGGACGCCGACGCTTCGGAAACTGGGTCATGATAGAGCACACCCCGGACCCGATAACCGGCCAGCCTCGGCATTCCCTGTATTTCCACATGAACGACACGCCCTTGGTCACCGAAGGAGACTCGGTCATCGCGGGACAGCTTATCGGATTGGTCGGAAACACGGGCTACCAAATAAACACAAAACACCTTCACTTCGAGATGACGCAGGACCTCGACGAGGACTTGTACTCGAACCGACGCGCGATACATCCGTTCAATGGCCTCAACTACAGCAACATCAACGCGACGAACATGAGTATAAATGCGAACACGACGCATTACATCCTCAGCGTTACACACAACTACACCGACATGGATTTGGTCTCGTTCAAGTTCGTTGGCACGCGCGCGAACCGGACAGTGAATTATCAAACGAAAGAAGGAGTGAACCTTTCCGACGCAGACCAGCATTGCTACAACGACGTCTGCTACGAGCCAGAGGACGCGACGTATCCGTTCGGCGACTACACCGTCAATTATACGGTGGATCGATTCATAACAGGACCATTGATCGGCGCGATCATCAAAGACGTCAAGGACTGGACTGAAGTGTATGAAATAACCGCCTGGCCGCTGCCGAACCTCACATTAAGAAAAGTGTCCGTCGCGAGCGCGAACAACAATGACTTCATCCTGTACAACATCTCGCTGAACCTGACGGGAGACGCGGCGTACAACGTCACACTAACCGATACCTACCCCGTGTCGTTGCGCTACAACAGCTCGTCATTGGCGCCGATGGCCGGGACAAACGGGTCGTTCAACATAGGAAATCTCAGCCCGAACACGGTTTACCGATTCAATGTCACGATGCAGGTGCTGAATGTGACTAACGGAACGCTCGCGAACAACAGCATCAACATTTCGTACTACAATTTCACGGGGTTCAGCTTCGTCGGAAACACGAGCAACGCGACGCTGCTGCTGAACCAGGAGTTCTCAAACGCGACCTTGAGCAAGCTCGACACGAACGACCCGATTGAATCGAACTCGTTCTTCACGTACCAGGTGCGCATCAACGTGACGAATGGAACGCTATTCAATGCGACGCTCTACGACAACTATTCCGACACGGTGCATTTTAGGAACGCGACGCCGTCCCCGACCACGGGCAACACGACGTTTGACCTGGGGAATTTCAGCGCGGGCACGGTCTACCAGGTGAACATCACCGTCCAGGTGAAGAACGTGTCCAACGGGCTGGTATTCAACAACACGGTCAACCTCTCGTTCGCGAACGCGACCGGAAGGGTGACGACGATGAACGTCACGATCAACACGACCGTCAACAACGGCCCGATCTACAACACGACGAACCTTACGATTGACAAGTCCGATGGAGCTGATCCGGTCAACATCAGCACGGTGCTCAACTACACGATAAACCTGACGAACACCGGAACTGGAACAGCGCACAACATCACGCTCAATGAGACCTATCCGCCGGAAGTGAGATTCGTTTCAGCTGTACCCTCTCCGATATCCGGCACGAACACGAGCTTTTTGATTCCGAACTTGACATCGGGCATTGTTTATTCCATTAACATCAGCGTGCTCACCCTGAACACCACGGGAACCATCAACAACACGGCGAATGTCTCCTTTGTCAACGAAACGGGCTACCTACTGAATTACAGCGATACTGAACAGACCGTCATCGAGAACATGGTCACGGCTGAATCGAGTCCCGGCGGCTCGAGCGGTGGCGGTGGCGGTGGCGGAAGCTCAGGCTATGTTCCACCAGTCGCGAGACCATTATGCGTCGAGAACTGGTTCTGCTCAGACTGGACGACTTGCACCGGAGAGCAATCGCGCGAGTGCCTTGATCTGAACGGCTGCGGGACGGTCAAGAGCAAGCCTGATGACCTCCAGGCGTGTACGGTTGAAGTTAAGGAAGAGCCCGCGCGCGTTTTCGCGCCGTTTACGTTGACGTTTGCGCCGCGCCAATTCTTCTACGCCGGAAAGGCGCTGATACTCACGTTCCTGATGGTGATGAGCATCATCGTCCTGCATAGTCCGGGACTGTTCACGTTCGCGCGAGACCCGCTCGGGGCATACGTGCGGCAAGCCCGCGCCAACGGACTGAAAGACAACGCGATACGACTGAAGCTCAAGAAAGCAGGCTGGAAAGAGTATGCGATCGAGGAAAAATTGAAGTAGTTACGTTGCACTCTTTACCGGCACGTTTTGTTTCGTCGTTACGTTTCGATTTATAACAAAACTAAAACTACGACAAAATCTGCCGGGGGAGAACGTTAAGGAGAGCAAACGACTTAATTAAAATAAAAAAGAAAAAGTAATCCTACTTCCAGTACGCCAATACTAGCGCAAGGATGAGCAGCTCGACCAACCGGAACGCGCCGTTCAACACAAACAACTTGAACGGCTTATTCTCCCAGAGGTAAGCGCCGAGGTTGATCGGCATGCAGAACCCAAGCCAGCCCCAAATTGCGAGCTGAAACGCGCCAAACGCGTCGCTCACGGAAAGGAGCTGGACGAAATTCGCAATCACGTATGACGCGAAAAGCGTGACGAAAAACCCAGCAATCATCGCTTTCGCGGGAGTTAAGTTGCCTTTCGTTTTCTTGGTGAAGCCCATCAGCTTCATCCAGGTCTTTTGGAACAAAAATCCGTGCCACAGCGCGCCCATAGCGTACGCCGCGATGGCCGCGACCAGAACCGCCACTAAATTGACTGTCAATCCTATCATAATGTCACCTCGTTTGGTTCTGCTTGGCTTGAGCGGATTATAAAGATTTCGAAGCAGTAGCTTTAAATACCCTTTTGGGGCAATCAGCTATGGGGCACGTGGTTAGGGCACGTGGTCTAACGGTATGACGCATCGTTCGCAACGATGAGGCTCCGGGTTCGATTCCCGGCGTGTCCATACGTGTCCCTGTTGGGCTGGTAGTTAAACCCGGTATAACGCGCCGCTGGCAGCGGTGAGGCTCGGGGTTCAAATCCCCGCCAGTCCATTGAGAGAGACAGTCAGCATGGGCTACGGGCTCGACGGACTTCACGTCCGGCGTCTGCCCGACAGTCCATTAAGATAAGCTCTCAAGGAGAAAGAAAAATGGTAAAAGCAATCCTGTTCGATTTTTGGGGCACCCTCGTAGACAACGGCGCCCGCGGCCCGACAAAGGGCACGCTGCAGATTCTTCGCGTTCCGGTAGAATACAAGGACTTCATCGGACGCTTCGAAACCGTCTTTTTCACGCAGAGCTTCCCGACGCAGGAAGACGCGTTCAAGGCAGTCTGTGACTCGTTCAACGTCAGACCGTACCCGATCGTCATCAGCAAACTCATCGGACTTTGGAACAAAAACAAACTGTTCGCGAAAGCCTATCCGGAAACCGTCGAGGTTCTGGCGCACCTGAAGAGCCAAAAAATAAAGCTCGCGGTCGTGAGCAACACCAACCAGGACGCGGTCGAGGAAATCCTCGAGAAGCTCGGATTGTCGCAGTACTTCGACGCGGTTGTTCTCTCTTACAAGCACGGCGTCCTGAAGCAGGACGGCGAACTTTACGAAATCGCATTGAAGGAACTCGGGGTCGCGAAGAAGGACGCTTTGGTCGTCGGCGACGCGCTTGAGACCGACATCGAAGGGGCGAACAAGGCAGGCATCAAGTCAATTCTCCTTGACAGACGAAACACGCGCGAATACACGCCGAAAATTGCTTTGTTAACTGAGCTTGAGGCAAAGCTTTGAGCGACTGCCTATTTTGCAAAATCGTCGAAAAGAAGATCCCTGCGGAAGTCGTCTACGAGGACGAGCACGTTCTTTCTTTTCTCGACATCAAGCCAGTCAATCCTGGACATTCTTTGGTGATTCATAAGCACCACCATGTCGATATTTTGGACACGCCCGAAGACGACATGAAATCATTGATTGTCGGCGCGAAGAAAGTGGCGGCGATGCTCATTGGCTCCGGATTAGCTGATGGAGTCAATATCGGTATGAACAACAAGCAGGCCGCGAATCAACTTATCTTGCACGCGCATCTGCACGTCATTCCGCGCAAATCCAACGACGGGCTGAAGCCGTGGTCGCACAAGGCCATGACGGCCGATGAATTGAAGAAGATTGCTGAGACGTTGCGAAGATAGTCGTGCACTCTTTACCGGCACGATTTGTTTCGTTACGGCATCAATTCTAGATACAATCGAGCTAACGGTTCTAATCTGGGCGGTACAATCCGAATCCAGTGGGTTCGGATGTACAACAGGACTTCGTCCTGTTTGTAAAAAGTGAGTCGGGGGTAGAAGCGCACGAAGAGCGAACTACTCATTTCCCAGCAACAACCTTTTTAAATAGTCTCTCGACAGAATGTTCGGCGATGTAGCTCAGCCTGGTAGAGCGACGGATTCATAACCCGTAGGTCGAGAGTTCAAATCTCCCCATCGCCATCATTTGACTAAGTTTTGCACTGGACATCTTCGCGTAACCTCTTTTAAGCAATAGTTCCTTCAGAGATCATGCGCACGTCAGCACATAACAGGGCAGTTGCGATTTCTCGTTGGAGCAAAGTGCAGGCGAAAGAACGCGCGAAAATCAACACGTCTGATGATGCATCCATACTCAAGGCGTTGCTCTGCGGGATGCTTGCAGGGGATGGGAGCATACTAAAAAGAAAACACAAAAATTGGTTTCATCATGAAATAAAATGCTATCCTGATGACTTACAAATGCTCTCCGATTTTCGGGTTATATTGCGATTCATCTACGATAAAAACGCACACATCACCGATTTTGGAAAAATGAAGGAAGCTCGTTTGACGTCGCGAACGATTTATGAAGACTTGACACAACAGGCAGTATTTGGCATTTATTTATGGAGGGTTCCTTTTGCTTTACTTCCAACGAAAGACCATTACGCAGCGTGGTTGCGCGGGTTTTTCTCGGCTGAAGCCTATGTTGCGCCGAAAGGGATAAAGGTTCAAACAGTCAATAAGATGGGAATGAATGAAGTTTCAAAACTATTAACTGAACTTAACATAAATCATTCTCGGTATGAATATCAATCAAAAAATCCAAGAAATTTACTCGTTCACATCATTTGGATAGGCAAACGAGCGGATAAGCAACGATATCAGAAATTGGTTGGATTTTCGCATGCTCGAAAAGAAGAACGTTTGAAGCAGACACTAACTTTATAAAGCGCTCTCGATGTTCTCGACGGTATTGCCGCCATCGCGTAACTCGGTATCGCAAACGCCTGGAAAGCGTTGCTCGCAAGAGCTTCCCGGTTCAAATCCGGGTGGCGGCGTTTCGTTCTTCAGCATTAGATTTATATACCAAATTCACGAAAAACCTCCAAAAACGAGGTGATTCCATGGAATCAAACATAAGAGGATGGATTGCAATTGTAGGAGCGCTTGTCTTGGGCTACTTCGCCTACGCAGGCAATACGCAATGGGCACTGTATCTTGTCGCGTTGCTGACGCTCGTCTCGGGCATCCACCACGTCTCAAGCAAGTAAGACATCTTTTTCATTTTTTATTTTTCTTTAGCAACCTTTTTAAATGACTTCGCACGTTCTCGACGATGACCGCTCCTGTAGTCTAGCCCGGTCAAGGATGCGACCCTCTCGCGGTTGCGACGCGGGTTCAAATCCCGCCGGGAGCATACATCCAAGTGAATTCCGCAGCATACGTTCGATGCGGGATTTGAACACAATTCGAGCAAAGCTCGAATGTGCACGAGAACCTTGGGTTCTCGTTGCACGCACGCAGAGCCGAGCTCTGCGGCGTCGCGCTCGGGCGTGGCCTTCGGCGATTCCGCCGGGAGCATTTCATCAAAAAGAAGAGGACCAATGATTTCATTCGCCGAAACGAAAAAGAACGCGCGCCTGACGCACTTCGAGGGCATCAAGGACATCGTCATCGCCAACACGGTCAAGAACGTGCCCGAGATTAAGAAATCGAAAACAAACCAGAGCAACAAGTCATTGTCCGAATACCAGTCATAATCATTGCCGCTGTAGTCTAACTCGGTAAGGCGTCGGTCTCGAAAACCGATCCCGCAAGGGATTGCAGGTTCAAATCCTGCCGGCGGCGTCGAGATAATATCAGAATAAATTCGGTTTACGATTGTGTGCCGCCAAGGGATTTCGAGCAGCTCGGATGCGAGATAATCCTGCCGGCGGCGTAGACTCTTTTGTCGTCGACAGGTTTAAATACCCATTTTTCAGCATATTTTCTATGCTTAACTATCAATTAATCCAATCCATGTACCAGTTCATGGCCTGTGAAACTCCCTTT
This sequence comes from uncultured Methanosarcinales archaeon, assembly GCA_964550175.1. Taxonomy (GTDB): domain Archaea; phylum Nanobdellota; class Nanobdellia; order Woesearchaeales; family ARS49; genus DSQK01. The sequence goes on from CAZJXP010000001.1 coordinate 865,521, forward strand.
TTGCAGCCCGCGGATGGCGCGTTCATGTTCGGCCGACAGTCCCATAAGCTCGCGGAACGAGTCGCAGACCTGTTCGACAAGGAGCTCATCCAGTATGCGCTGCTCACCGGCGGGATCGGCAAGGACTCGGGCTGTTTGACTCCGTTGGAAATCCCGGAAGCAAAATGGCAAGCGGCGCTGTTGAACTCAATCCACGGAATTTCCCTCGACAAGCTCATCATCGAATCAAAAGCGACCAACGGCGGCGAAAACACGCGATTAGGTATTGCGGCAATTCGCGACGCGGCAGCCAAAAACCCCCGCGTGAAGACTGATTCACTCATCATCGTTTCGCACCCGACGTCGGCCCGAAGATTGTTGGAAGTCCAGAAGCACGAAGGCGCGAAATTGGGTTTTTCTCCCGCATACCAAATCACGTGTCCGCAGTACTTGTTCGACGCCCAGAATCCCGTTGATCAGCAAGAAGTCAGCGCAGAGATTCTCAGACTCGCGGAATGGCCGGCGAAAGGCTGGCTCGCGCCTATCACTGATTTGCCGAAAGAATTCGTCGACTACGCACGCGTTCTGAAAGATTTGCGGCAGTGAGTCGCATCAACAGCAGTAATTCTTTTATACTCTCAGCGATATTTTCTTGATTCAGAAGGTTTTATCCAAATGAACGGCACAGCGAAACTGAAATTCTTGTTTGTCTCACACATCGCGCTCATCGGCGACATGATTTGGCAGATAAAAAAAGAGGGCCACGACGTCAAGTTCTACATCAAGGACAAGGGGATGAAGGACGTGTGCGACGGGTTCGTCGATAAGACGGACGACTGGCAGAAGCAGGTCGACTGGGCGGACGTAATCGTGTTCGACGACACCGAGTTCGGCGAATACGGTGACAAATTGCGAAAACAAGGGAAATTCGTCATTGGCGGCAGCGCGTACGGCGACAAGCTCGAGCTTGAGCGCGACTTCGGCCAAGAAGAGATGAAGGCCGTCGGCATGACAATCCTTCCGCACTGGGAGTTCACCGACTTCGATGAAGCGATCAAGTTCCTCGAAAAAACGCCGGACCGGTATGTGTTGAAGCCGGGCGGCGACGCGGACAACGAAAAGCACCTGCTTTATGTCGGGCAGGAAGCGGACGGCAAGGATGTGCAGGACATTCTCAGGCATTACAAGAAAAACTGGTCGAAGCTCATAAAGAAATTTCAATTGCAAAAGCACGTGCTCGGCGTCGAAGTCGCCGTTGGAGCGTTCTTCAACGGAAAGGAGTTCATCACGCCCATCAATATCAACTTCGAGCACAAGCGCATGTTTAACGGCGACATCGGGCCATCCACGGGAGAGATGGGCACGTCAATGTTCTGGAGCCAGCCCAACAAAATCTTCAACGACACGCTCGGCCGCATGAAGGACAAGCTCGCCGCTGCAGGGTATGTAGGTTACATTGATATCAACACCATTGTCAACGCTCGCGGAATCTATCCGCTTGAGTTTACGTCACGGTTTGGCTATCCTACGATCAGCATCCATATGGAAGGGATCACGAGCAAGATGGGTTTGTTTATGTACGCGCTCGCGCATAACCAGCCTTTTGAGTTGAAAACTAAGAAGGGATTCCAGGTAGGCGTTGTCATTGCCTGCCCGCCGTTTCCGTTCGACGACCCGGCAGCGTTCAAGCGCTATTCCGAGGACGCAACGATTTTGTTCAAAAAGCCTGACTTAGATGGAGTCCATTTGGGCGATGTCAAATTAGTTGATGGCGATTGGCATTTGGCCGGCAACATCGGCTACGGCCTTGTCATTACCGGTTCGGGTATCACGATGGAAGAAGCCCGCATCAACGCCTATTCCTGCGTAAAAAACATCATGATCCCTAATATGTTTTATAGGACGGACATCGGTCAGAAATGGCGACATGAGGGGGATATGCTGCGTACTTGGGGATACTTGAGCTAAGGTTCTGTTTTTTCAATCATGATGCGCGAACTCTCCGTCGACGAAGCGAAGCCAATCTGGGACAAATTTGTCCCGGCTAAACAGGTTTGGACGGACGACTGGGACATACGAGTCGCGCTCTGCAAAGAGTATGGTTATGTTCCGTTCATCCTTTACGATGGGAAGAACTTTTTTCCGTTGCAGTACGAGCCAGAGAACAAGTTCTATTCGATTCTGGGCGGAACGACGTCCGAAAAGAATTATTTGACTTTTGATTCTGAGTTCATGAAAACATCAAAAGAAATTCCTGAAAACATTTATTTCGATTTTCTCGACGCGAAGTTCGACGGCTGCGTCGAGAGCGCGTGCCCGCAGTTCTTTATTGACATCACGGCCATCAAGAGCCTGACCGACTACATGAAGCGGTTCTCGCACAAGCACCGCAAGAATTTCAAGCACGCGATTAAAAAGTTCGGCAGCTACGAGTTCTTGCAACAAGGGACGTCGAAGGAATTAGCTGCACTGAACATCCTGACGTTTAAGGAAAAATCAGATTTTGTCACGGAAGCCAGCGCCTCGTACGATCTCTTGGACGACGACTCGCGCACGGAATACTGGTCAATTGTGAAAGACGGCAAGACGGCGTTCATCATCCAATACTTCTTTTACGACACGACGATGTCCGTCTGCGTCTGGGGGGCGGACCGACAGTTCAAGGATTCGTTAAAGGTCGCGTTCAAGGAAAGCATTCTCTTGGCGAAAAGTCGCGGGTGCACGCGCATCGACTACGCACCTACCTATTCGGGCTGGAAGTTTTTGTACCATCTTGACACGCAGCCGCTGTGGCGGTACAACCGCGGCGTTATAGTCGACACGCCCGAAATGTCAGAGTACGGCATCCCAGCAGAAGAGAGGAAGAAATTGCAATTGAAAGGACGACTTTAGCGAACTTTTTACCGGCACGTTTAGACGCGTTCAGGCCATAATTCTAAATACAATCGAGCCAACGGTTCTAATTTGGGCGGTAAAAAGTTTTCATAGGACAGCAACGTGAACGAAAGCGGCTCACTACGATAAATTTCTCGGCAGAATCGCAATCATCCAACGGTCCGCATCAAGCAATGGGTCTCTCCAGGCGTGGATAAAATCTTTTCTTAGGATCTTGAGTCGTCTGCCCAACACCGGGTCCTGAAGCACAACCCATTTTTCCCCCGCGCTGATGACTATCGCGTAATGCGAGTCCTCCGACGGGTTGAACCCGGGCGAGCGCTGGAATTCCGGATGCGCCGGGTACAACAATTGCGGCATCCAGTCGATGATGGTGATTCCTTGCTTGGTGTAATGCATCAGGTCGTGGTAGCGCATCTTGTACCCCATCGTGTGCGCGACGCTCAATTTCTTGAGACACTTGATCATGTTGAGATTAGGAGTTCCCTTTTGCGACGTTGTTCCGGCTATTTGCGCGATCTTGCGCTCGCTCAGTTTTTTTCCCAGACCTGCGAGCGCCATCCTCAAGACGGCCGGTCCGCACGTGAATCCGGTCTCCTGCTTATAGTACGGAATGTGCTTGATGACCTTCCGTTTGCGCGGGATCATATGTGCTCCGCGAGCTTTCCAATCTTGCTGCCCATCCAGAGCATGCAGACGCCGAGAAGGATGTAGGTTCCGCCGAGAATTCCGGTGTTCGGCACGCTATGGCCGACATACCATTGGACGCCGGGTTCTACGACGCTGAATCCAGTGATGTGGTTGTCTGCCCAATCAAACGCATTGAGCTGGCCGAACGAGGCAAATACTAAGGCCAAAATACCCGGGATGATGATCATCCAGCCGACCCCTCGCATCAACTTGCTGAAGCTGCCGACAACGAATCCTAAACAGAGAACGCTAATGAGGATGAGTCCTATCGCGATGTAAAATCCGTACGGAGACAGCAACCAGGGCTTGATGTGCAAAAACCAGGCTTCGCTGAGCATCGGCAGAAGCATGCCGACTCCCGAAAAGAAGCCGACATGCGCGCCCGCGTGCAATGTGCTGTGGCTGAGGAGTTTCTCTAACATAACGGGTTGTTTTATTGACGGTTAATAAAGATTTCGAGAGAAGGCTAAAGTAGGGGATAATGACGGAAATTGATAGTTGATTGTTGCTCTCTTTACGACGTTACGTCCAATATCGCAGGTAAAAAGTGATGCGGGGGAGCGGTTAACTAATTCGTAATCCCGCTAACTTTCAGCTCTCCAGAAGGCAATCCGCGTATAATCGCGTCGAGATCTCCGCCGCCGAGGAACTTCTGGATTTTCTTCGCGGCGTCGGACGGCTTGTCGTCGCCTTGGAGGATGAGCATTTTTTTCATGCAATGTTTTCTCACGGCGCTTTCGGGGCCGGCCATGACCCTGCCGTCCTGCAATAATCCAATGGCTAATCGGATGGGAACGCTCTTGTTCTCTCGCTTTCCCCGGACCATGAAGCTGCCTTTCGCGAGAAACTCGCCGGACTTGGCTTCCTTTGAGACCTGCGACGGCTCGACGCAGTACGCGTCTGCAGCGCTGACGCCTAATTTCCAGGCTTTGCTGTAGCTGGCGGTGGCTTGGAGCGTCTCGTCAATCGTTACTTGGCCTGGCTTGCTTCCTTCCGATTTGATGACAAAAAAAGGAGAACCCGGGGCTTCCGTGTGGCAGACCAAGTCGTTAGGCTCGGTGTGCTTCTTCAGCACCATCTCGTTGCTTGAAGCGTCTCGCCCGCCGACACAGAGAAAACTTTCACTTGAAAGAAACCATCGGAACTTTTCGTACCAGTGCTTCGACGCGGTCTCGGTTACGGTTGTCAGCGTCGGTTTCGCGACTGGCTTCGCGTGCGCCTTGTACTTGTCGAGCTCTTTTTGAAATCGCGTGACGGCCTCTCGTGCCCCTTTCGACTTCGCCTTGAACTTCTTCGCCTTCTCGAAATAGTGCGCGGCGTTCTGTTCAACGGTCTCCCGCAAATCGAGCACGAGGCGCATGTTCAGCACGCGCGGATGTCTTCGACAACAATTGCCTTTTGAGCACAGAATTCGCTACCTGACTCAGTACTTAGAATGGGAGTGAGCTTGATCTGCAAAGGCGCGCCTACATCGTCGAACGCAAACACGGTTCTGAGCGGAACGCCGGCATCCAGCGGTTGCTTGAGCAAGTTCGGCACCATCGCGATGCCGTTCGAGCCCACGATCCTTGCCTGGATCGAGTCGATTTTGCTCTGGCCGTTGTCCAAAGACAGCTCTACCGTGTTCGTCTTGACGCACAGCTGCGGGACATTCTTGATGCTGATGAGTTGGAGGTCGACCCCGTCGCACGCGTTGCCGGACACTTCAGTTCCGCGATTGACGAACGTGGCCTGCTGTTCAACATAGCTTTCGCCGTAGCTCATCACGACGGCCCCTAAGGCGACTGAGAACGCAATTAGGAGCACGGTCGCGATTAACGGAGAAATGCCGCGGTTGTTCATTGTCGCCTCTTTACTGCGCTGATTTTATGCTGAGAAGTATTTAAAGGTTGCTTCGCTAAACATTTATAAGCGTCAAACCGCACGAATGATTGTGCCAACAGAGGAAGAGTTCCAGGAACAGCTGAAGAACATGACGCCGGAGCAGATACGCGAGCTCCAAAAACAGCAGTGCATCTTCTGCAAGATCGTCGCGAAGCAAGTCCAGGCGAAGACGGTGTACGAGGACGAGCAGTTTATTGCGGTTCTCGACATCAACCCAGGCACGCCGGGACACTTGTTGGTGATGCCAAAGGAGCACTACAGCATCCTGCCGCAGCTGCCCGAAGACGTGATTACTCACCTCGGCATGCTGGCGAAACATCTCTCTCAATCAACGTTGCGCGGAATCAAGGCGCAGGGGACAACCATCTTTGTCGCGAACGGCGTCGCGGCCGGGCAACGAGCCTCTCACTTTTTGCTTCACGTGATTCCCCGCATGGACGGCGACGGGGCGGGCATGACGCTGCCCGAAGTCCCGATGTCGGAAGCCGACGTCGCGAAATTGCAGGGGGTGCTGCAGCCATTTGTCAATCGCGCGCTGGGCAAGATCGACAGCACGCCCGCGGAAAAGCACGCGCGTATTGCAAATGCCGAGGCCACCAAAATCCCTGGGAAAAAGTCTTCCGGTGAAGAAAACGCACCGTTGCACGTCGCTCATGAGTCATCCACTGATATTTCGGAACATAAGAAAAACGATTCTGCAACGAACGACGATACGTCCAATCATGCCGGTAAAAAGGTCACTGCGGAATCTGTTCCAACTGAAAAACAGAAAACGAAAGGCAAATTCGACCTCGACGCAATAACTGACTTATTGTCAGGTGGCAAATGAGCGACTGTCTCCTCTGCAAACAAATCGAGAAGAAGATCGGATTGCTGTACGAGGACAAGGATATCGTCGCGCTCGTGTCGTCGAAACCCGCCGCGGCCGGAGAATTAATCGTTGCGCCGAAGAAGCATCACGTGATCCTTGAGCAGGTTCCTGACTGGATCGTCGGCAAACTCTTCGCGGTCGCGAACAAGTTGAGCATTTCGCTCTTTGAGGGAATGGGCGTGCACGGCACGAACCTAATCATTCCCAACGGCGCGCCGGCCGGGCAGACCATCCCGCACGCGGCCGTGCACGTCGTCCCGCGCGCGGAGAACGACGGGTTGAAATTGCAATGGGAACCAAGGCAATTGAGCGAGGACGAGATGGGTACGGTCGAGATGAAGCTCAAAGACGAGATGAAGTCCAAATTTGTTTTTGAAAAGACCGAGCCGAAGCCGAAAGAGGAAGTCAAGGAAAAGAAGGTTGAGTACAAGACGACTGACGAGGAGAATTACGTCATCAAGAGCTTGCAGAGAATACCTTAGGTAGTTTGCTTTCCTTGACGTTGGTGAGTCCTTGCAGATTTTGAGTTCGTTTTATTGTTAGAATTACTGCCTTAACGCTACTTCAAAACGTGCCGGTAAAAAGTTAACTATCTCTTCCTTTTCGAGAATTTGCTGCTGAGCGACTTGTGGTGGCTGTCCACTTTTCCTTTTTTGTGGCGGTCCATCAGCTTCTTCGTGATCATCATCGCAACGCCGGCGCCGGGAAGGATGTTGCCTGCGACTTCGGTCGAGATGTCGAAAACGGTCTCGCCTGACCAGTATTTCTTCGTCAAATCGGAGACGAGATGGTCTCCCTTGTCCCAGTTGCCCGTGACGCCGTCGACCTCGATCGTTTTTCTTACGTCGCGGTGCTCTTCCTTGAACTCAAAAACGTGCGTCGCGGTGAAGTAGAGCGTGAGCTTGTTGATGACAACGCGTTCGTCCAGAATCTCGTCAGCCTGGATGGGCTTGATGATGTCCTTGTAGAGCGTGTTCAGCAGGTACGACGCGCGGATTTGGATGGGAATGGCTTCCGAGTCCCCTTTCTGCAGCTCGGCGACGTCCCGGATTAGTTTTGTCTTGCTATCGAGATATTTTGCGTAGTCCTTGCCCTTTTCGCGCAACGCGTCCTGGATGATCTCCTTCTTGAAGTGCTCGAAGCAGTGGTCCGTCGCCTCGAACATGACGACCGGCTCGTCCGGATGCGTCTTCAGCGTGTGCTTCGCGATGGTGACGCTCTGGACTTCCGGAGCGACGATGAAATTGTAGTTGTTTTTTCTCTTGTACTCGAAGATGCTCTCGGCCTGGATGTGCCAAAACGGCTCGTAACGCTTCCGGTAGCCCGTGAGAATGATGTCGCCCCTGCTCCGGTCGAACGCCTTCATGATGCCCGTCATCGTGCCGAACGCGGACGACTTGTGCTTCTCCGCGATTTCTTGCGCTTGGTCGCGGTCGTAGACCTCGTCGATGACCTGGATTGTTTTCGCGTTCTTGGCGAACTCTATGGCGACCATGGGGTTTCTTTGGCGCACCTCCTTTATATATCTTGCGTTTTCACCTAAAATTATTGCGTTTACCGTCTGAAAAGGATATCTTTATATATTCTTAAGCGATTGATAGATATATGTCCAAGAAAGTGCTTCTGACGGTGCATCCGGTCGTGTACGCGCGGCTGCAAGAGCGCATGAAGGCCGGCTACGGCTCGGTGCAGGAAGTCATCAATGAAATTCTGCGAAAAGAAATGTCCAAAGTGAAGCGTTCGCCGAAGAAAGGCGGCGCCGAAGATTATTTGAGGAGGTAAAAATGGAACTTAGCCTTGAAATCCCGATGATCGCGGGCGCCGTCGGCGGCGTCGCGCGAACGCTATTTATGGTTTCAAAATTACTCTACAAAAAAGAGAAGGTCGACGGTGGGCACACGCTTGTCGTGCTCGTCATCAACGTCGTGTTCGGCGCGCTTTTGGCGCATGTGCTCCAACAGGGAAGAATCGTTTCGATACTCTTGGGCTGGGCGGCGTTCGACATCCTGGACGGACTGCACAAGACCGTCAGCATCGGCCCGGTGAAGCTGCCCGTGAAAACCATTGGCATCAAGAACAAAAAATCATTTGCGCAAACAATTTTCGATTACCGGTGAACCATGTTTGAATTATTCGCGCTCATCATCGTCGGCACCATCCTATTGATTGCTTCGTTCACGGACCTGCGCACGACGGAAGTGCCTGACTGGCTGACGCACGGCGGAATCGTCATCGGCGTTATTTTACACCTCGTTTCGGCTTGGTGGCAGTCGTCCTGGACGCCGCTCATCGACGGCGGCATCGGGCTGGGCGTGTTCGTCGCGTTCGGCTGTTTGATGTATTATACAGGCCAGTGGGGCGGCGGCGACAGCAAGATAATGATGGCCATCGGGGCATTATTAGGACTGCAGTTCTCGTTCGAGCACATCACGGTCGCGTTCTTCTTCAACGTCCTCATCGCCGGCGCTGTGTACGGATTGGTTTGGACGATTGGATTGGCGATTTTTCGCAGAAAACAGTTCTTGCCAGCCTACGTCGCGCTCGCGAAAACCAAGCAGTTCCGCTACGGAAGAATGGCGGCCTACGGCGCGCTCGCGTTGTTCGCTATCGTTTCGTTCACGACGCAGGATATGATTTTGCGATTCCTTTTGCTGCTCATTGGCGTCATGGTTCCATTTTTGCTGCACGTTTCCCTGTTCATCAAGGCCGTCGAGAAATGCATGGTTAGAAATGCGAAACCGTCCGAGTTGATGGAAGGGGACTGGATTGTCAAAGACGTCGTCGTTGCCGGAAAGAGAATCACTGGCCCGAAAGATTTGGGCGTGACGCTGGCGCAGATGAAGGAACTGAAGCGACTGTCAAAGACGCACAAAATAACTTTAATTGTCAAAGACGGCATCCCGTTCGTTCCGAGCTTCTTGATTGCTTTCGTGATGACGTTGTGGATTGGAAGCCCGGTTAAGTGGTTGCTTTAGAATCCGTAATTCTTCCGCTTTTTCCGCAAATCTTCCGGTTTTTCGGGGAAAACACTTATTAATCCGAGCAACATATACTCGGTCATGACAACGACAATCGTAAAAGAGAACACGATGCGAAAGACTGGTGAGATTTTGGCGCAAACCGTGCTTGCGGTAGGATTGGTGTATATCCTTATTTTGATTGCGCAAGCGTTGTTCAATCTATGAAACGGTTCATTCTCGGTTCGGTGCTGTTCGTTGCGGCGACAGTCGTCGTATTCAACAACACGAATCAGTTTTTGGTCTTCTTCGGCAAGCTGCTTGCGCCCGACAAGGCGTTCGCGCTGTTGACGGTTTGCGCGTTCATGAATGCAGGATTCTTTTATTTGCGACGCAGACATGCAAATCCCGCAAGCTAAACTTTTTACAAAGAGGACCCGAGGTCCTCTTGTACATCCGAACCCACTGGATTCGGATTGTACCGCCCAGATTGGACGTTGCGTTATGTTCAGAATTCTCGCCACAATAAAACGAACTCAAAATCTGCGCAGGAGAGCAACGTGAAGGAATGCCATTACGAACTAACCCCAACTACAATAACATTTATAAAGGGGTCATCGTGAACTTCCTCTATCTCTAATGAGATCATGACTGCCTATAACTAGGCACGAATTGAAGAGGGCACGTTTCTACGTTTCCTCGGAGGAAAACCCAATGTCAAACGAACAAGCGGATATCGCACTTCAGGCGATCGAAATTGCAAAGACCACTGGCAAGATCAAGAAGGGCGCCAACGAAGTCACCAAGGCAGTCGAACGAGGCACGGCTAAGTTGGCCGTCATCGCCAAGGACGTCCAGCCGGCTGAAGTCGTCATGCACATCCCGCTCCTCGCAAAGGAGAAGGGCATCCCGTGCGTCACGGTCGACAGCAAAGAAGAGCTTGGCCAGGCGGCCGGCATCGGCGTTCCGACTGCGGCAATCGCCATCATCGAAGAAGGCGACGCGAAGAAGTTGATCGCAGAGCTCAAGAAGGCATAATCACATGGCAGACGACAAGAAAGCAAAACCTGCGGCAAAGCCCGCAGGCGAACAGAAAACTCCGGCAAACGCCGAGAAGTCCGCCGGCAAGGGAGAAGTAAGGGCAGCCGCTACGGCTGCACGTGGCGCGGAAGCTGTTAAGTTCTCGATGTCATTTCCGTCGCGCGTCGAGGAAATCGTCGGACGAACCGGCAGCCGAGGAGAAGCCATCCAAGTCCGTGTCCGAGTATTAACCGGACGCGACCAGGACAAAGTCCTTAGACGAAACGTCAAGGGACCGGTCCAAAAGGACGACATCCTCATGCTCAGAGAAACTGAAATGGAAGCACGACCGCTCGGCAAGGGCGGCCGAGGGAGCGCATAAACATGGCACGATGCTCATACTGCAAACACAATATCGAAGTCGGCACGGGCAAGATGCTCATCCTCAAGGACGGACGAGCGTTTCACTTCTGCTCACGCAAGTGCGAGAAGGGCCAGATGAAGCTCGGCCGAGTCGGACGCGAACAGAAATGGACGCAAGCCTATCGTGCTGAAAAGAAAACATCAAAAGCCGTCGCAGCGAAGCACGCGGCCGAAAAAGCCGAGAAGAAGTAACATGGAACGAACGCTCATCATCTTGAAGCCCGACGCCGTCCAACGAGGACTCGTCGGCGAGGTAATGCAGCGATTCGAACGCATGGGATTCTGGATTTCCGGCTCGAAAATGCTCATCCCCACAGAAAAGCTGTTGGGCGAACATTACGCGGACGACCCCGTGTGGAAGAAAAGCGTCGGCGAAAAAACTCGTTCTTCGATGAAAGCGAAAGGCATCGAGATGAAGGAAACCGACGAAGAAATCGGGGCTCGCATCCGCATGTGGAACATGAACTGCCTCAAGGGGCCGGTACTCGCGCTCGTTTTCCAGGGACCGCACGTCGTTGAAGCTGGACGCAAGATCGTCGGCTCCACCGAACCGAAGTCGGCTCCGATGGGCACGATCCGCGGCGATTTCAGCATCGACAGCTTCGCGATGGCCGACGCCGAAAAGCGCGTCATCCGAAACCTTGTCCACGCATCAGGCACGCCGGCGGAAGCCGAACGCGAAATCGCGCTCTGGTTCAAGAAAGACGAACTCTATAATTATACCAAGCATGACTACCAAGTGATATACGGAGTGACAAACTAACATGGCCGAAAAAGAGACACAGATTGACAAGATGAGACGACTGTCGACCGCGCAGAAGAATATCCGAAACATCGCGACCTCGGCTCACATCCACCACGGTAAAACAGCATTTACCGACAACTTGCTTGCAGCCGCAGGCTTGATGTCCGAGAAATCCGCAGGCGACTTGGACAAGGGAATGTCAACCTGGCAGCACAAGGACGAGCAGGAACGACTCATGACGGTCGACTCGGCCAACGTGTCCATGGTCCACGACTTTGAAAATCAAGAGTATCTCATCAACTTGATCGACACCCCGGGTCACATCGACTTCGGTGGAAACGTTACGCGAGCAATGAGAGCCATCGACGGGACAGTTGTTTTGGTTTGTGCGTCTGAAGGCATCATGCCGCAGACCGAAACGGTGCTGAAGCAGGCATTGAAAGAGCGAGTCAAGCCCGTGCTGTTCATCAACAAGGTCGACCGACTCATCAAGGAAATGCAGTACACCCCGGAACAAATCCAGGAACGATTCATCAAAGTCATCTTGGAATTCAACCGATTGATCGAACAGATTGCGGACAAAGAATTCCAGCAAAGCTGGAAAGTGAGCATCCAAGACGGAAGCGTCGCGTTCGGTTCTGCGAGAGACAACTGGGCCATGAGCCTGGCGTACATGAAGAAGAAGAACATCGGCTTCAAGGACATCCTCCGAATCTACGAGATGAACGAGGACGAGCGACAGAAGTGGGTCTGGGAAAAGGCTCCGTTGCACGAAGTCATCCTCGACATGGTCATCAAGCACTTGCCGAACCCTGTCGATGCGCAGAAGTACCGCATCCCGAAGATCTGGCACGGCGACCCCGAATCAGAATTGGGCAAGAGCCTCATCAACTGTGACAAGGACGGAAAAGTCGCTTTCGTCATCACACGAATCCTCATCGAACCGAAGTCCGGCAGAGAAATCTCCGCCGGCCGTTTGTACTCAGGCACCATCCGAGAAGGAATGCCCGTCTACTTGAACATGGCGAAGCAAGAACAACGCGTCGCGCAAGTGTTCATGTACCAAGGCATCAAGCCCGAAATCATCGAAAGCGTTCCGTCAGGAAACGTTTTGGCAATTTCCGGCGTGACCGGATTCGCCGGCGAAACCATCACGGAAGGACCCGACCAGCCCTTCGAAGAACTGAAGCACATCTTCGAACCCGTCATCTCCAAGGCTATCAAGCCCGCGAACCCGCAGGACTTGTCGAAGCTCGTCGAAGTCTTGCGCAAGGTTTCGAAGGAAGACCCGTCCGTCAAGATCGAAATCAACCAGGAAACCGGCGAAAACCTCCTGCACGGCATGGGCGAACTCCACTTGGAAATCATCGAGAACCGAATCATCACCGAGAAAGGCGTGCAAATCAAGACGTCTCCTCCGGTGGTCGTGTTCCGAGAAACCGTCGGCAAAGCCTCGGCAGAAGTCGAAGGAAAGTCCCCGAACAAGCACAACAAGCTCTACTTCAAGGTCGAACCCTTGGAACCCGCAATCTGCGACCTGATCCGAAACGGTTCATTAGCAGAAGGCCGCATCAAGAAGAAGGACCTGGCGTTGCGAGACACGCTTGTTGACGCAGGCTGGGACAACGATACGGCGCTCTGCGTGAAGGACATCTACAAGGGAAGCATGTTGCTCGACATCACGCGAGGAAACATCCAACTGTCAGAATGCATCCAGCTCGTCATCGAAGGATTCGAGCAAGTCATGGACGGCGGACCTTTGGCGCGAGAACCGTGCTTCGGCATTAAGGTAACCCTTACTGACGCAAAGTTGCACGAAGACGCCATCCACCGCGGCCCGGCACAAATGTACCCGGCTGTGCGAGAAGGAGTCAAGGGCGCAATGATGCAAGCCGGCCCGATCATCTTCGAACCCGTGCAAACGCACTTGATTGAAGGACCGATCGAGTTTACTGGCGATTTGACTAAATTAGTCATGAACAAGCGCGGACAGATTTTGGATATTACTGAGCAAGGAACTCAGACGGCCGTTAAGGCAAAGCTGCCCGTGTCAGAAATGTTGGGATGGAGCTCGGACTTGCGTTCGGCGACCGGCGGACGAGGAACTTCGTCCTTAGTCGACCAAACCTTCGAAAAGCTCCCCAGCGAACTCCAGAACAAGATCATCGCGCAAATCGTGCAGCGAAAGGGCTTGACTGCGGGACAGCTCGGCGCGTAATTCTTTTTTATTATTTATTTTTTCGTTGACTTAGCTTTTGCTTTCCTTGACGTTGCTCTATCAAGAATACTTTTTACCGGCGAATTTTGAGTCGTTCGCTCAATCATATTTTGAATTAATTTCTTAACGACGAAACAAATCGGGGCGGTAAAAAGAAATGCGGGGACTGCTCAATGTTCACTTCGCCAACTTCCACAGCACGCCGAACTGTTTCCGGTACGTGTTCGCCACGTCGAGATTCTGAATGATCACCAAGTGCAACGGCGTACCGAGGATAAATAAAGCAACATTATCTCCATAAATTATCTGCGCGGTGTTGCCGATGAAAGAGGAGTCAAGCTCGCGGTATTGCAGTCGCGGGTGCTTCCAGGCTTTTGCGCCCTTCTTGATAATGATGCGCTCCTTGATGTTCTTCTCGGACAGAATCGTGAAATACTGTTGGCGATAAATTGGCTCCAAACGGTCCAATAATGCCTCGTCGATGCCGATTAACAGCACTTCCTCGTTCTTCTTCGTCGAGCTGATGATGTCCTTCAACAAGGTCCGATAGACGCGTTCGCCCTCGTGCAGCTCAACAAGCGTGTCCGTCTCGGCAATCGACGCCAATTTGTTCAGCCCCGGCACGATGCTTTCAATCGTCTCGAGCTTCAAGTGCAACAATTCCACGAGGTTGTCCGGAGATGTGGCTTGATAGTGCTGCTTGTTGTTGATGAGAACAGTATTAACGATTCCTTTCTCGGCCAAACGGTCGAGCGCGTCGTAGACATAGCCGCGGTGCAACCCGAGCTTTTCGGCGATCAACGACGGGTTTGCCGCGCCTGATTGCAAGAGCGCGAGATAGATGCGCGCCTCGTTGTCCGTCAATCCGAGCTCCTTCAATTCCGATTCGTACATGCAGGGAGTGTTCTTTTAGTGTTTATAAATATGTCGTATCATAAAGGACGACAATAATCTAAATAGCCAGTTATACCCCTCTCTTGAGTGGGAAACCACGGGGAAATAAAATCACATGAACATCAAAAGAATCGCAGCAACTACGGCATTCGCCGCAGGACTTTGGTTCGGCGGCTCGAGCCTGTGCGTCCACAAGACGCTCAAGGACGAGCTCTCCAAAGAAGGAGCGTACCAACGAATCCAGCGCTATGAAGACGCAGCGGACGAATTAGATAGCGGACGCTCGGATTTAACGCATAAGCACGGAAAGCACGGCCACGAGCCGGAATGCACTTCGGCACGAGCGCACTTGACTGAAGCGATGTGTTTGCTTGCGCATGACGCACAAGGATTGCCGCCCAAGGATGACTTGGAGGGAATGCTTTACGCGGAACTGCAGCAATCTCACCGCACTATGACGGAAAACCTCAAGGTCGCGTACGACCGTTTGCCCGTCGGCGACCGCGTGTGCATTAAGAAAAACAACAGCTTTTGGAACGCGGAGTACGAGAACTTCGATTCGCAAAAGGACATGATGGAGCGCACCGCGGATCAGCTGCGTTCTGACGAAAAAAAGCTGGACAAGCTTGCGCTAAACGGCAAATCAAGTCGAGCAACCAATCACGCCTATTTCGGCATCGCGTTCATGTTCGCAGGGATGCTCGCGGGCGCATACGCGTTGCTATCGAGCGACGAGAAAAAACGATACGGCGGATACTATTAGTGGGAACACGATGAAAACTAAATCACAACTGCAAAACGAACTGCGCCACGCCTATTATCAGGTGTCCGGTGGCTACGGCCTGTTGGCCGGCGTCAACACCCTGTATGGTATTGAGTCATTTATGGATGGACATTACCTCTTCGGTACGATGGCCGCTGTCGGTGGGCTCTTTTGCGCAGGAGTAAGTATTGTGAACTACGCGCTTGGTCGAGAGGTTGCGAGATCAGAAGGTGATCTCGAGAAAAAGCTGAAAGAAGATCTCACCGTATAACCCATCACTGAGTCACAACATTTAAAAACCCATTTTCCGACGATAAATAGGGGAATTTAGGGGCTTAAGGGAACTCAAATGAACATCAAGAAATGCATTTCGGCCACGCTCATGGCAGCCGCCTCGTGGGGCACCGTATCTTATTTTTGCGCTTCAATCAAAATCGAGAAAGAGCTCAAACCGTTGCCCGCATACCAGCGCATGAACACGTATGAGCACATAATTAACGATTTGCACAAAGCGGATTTGGCATTGAATCACTATCACGGAAAATCAGGCCATTGCCCGGACGGGGTAAGCACGCACATGAATATGGATTCAGCAATGCGGCAGCTTTCGGTTGACGCGAAACAAGTCACCAATCCGAAGAATGACCTCGAAGGGATGATTTTCGCGAAACACCAGGCAAAACACGCCGAAATGGCAACTGCGCTCAAGTCATCCTATGATCGCATTCCGCACAAATATGGCATATGCATTCGAACAAACGGCAATGTTGAGAATTTTGAAAACGAAAAAGGCTTGCTGTACACAATCATGAGTGAGATTCGCGACGAACGCAGAGAACTTTCGGAAAAAATACTTGATAACAAACCTTGCCAGCAGGACAATTATTTCCTTTTAGGCATGGGCTGCCTGCTCTTCGCGCTTGGCGCCGGAGCGTACACGTTTTTCAGTAGACAAATCGCGGAAGCGTTCGAAGGCGACGCGTGGGGAGATCTTTAGGGAGGGCACAATGGAAACATACAAGGGACTCGAAATCACCAAGGAGCTCGGCAGAGGCCGCTACGCGACCGTTTCCGAAGTCAAGCACCCCGACATAACCTCCATCGGCCCGTTCGCGCTCAAACAATACATTTCTCAGCCTGAGCTCGCGGCGAAGGAAGCCGGTGCGCTCGCGCGCATGCAGCACCCGAACATCATCAAGTTGGTGCACTTCGATAAAGAATCAAACTCACTCTTGCTTGAAAAAGCGGACATGTCATTGCGCCAGTACATGAAAGATCATCCGCGCAGCATGGTCGGCAATGAGTGGCAAGGCGGAAAGATTGAGATTGCGAAACAAATTATTGAAGGACTCGCCTACGCGCACAGCAAGGGCATAATTCACAAGGATTTGAAACCCGAAAATATCTTGCTGAAAATAAGCGATCCAATTCAAGTCAAGCTCACCGATTTCAACCAGTCAAAGGATTTAGAAACAATCGTCGCGCCAGATATGGTGCTTTCCGGAAATCTCAGCGGAACAGCCGGCACGAAAGGCTACACCGCGCCCGAAGGCTCAAAGGACGCCCGCAGCGACGTGTTCTCCGCAGGGCTCATTTTGTACGAGCTGTTCACCAGCCAGTTGCCGCAAGGCAAATTCAAGAACGTTTCCGAAATCTCCGGCTCCGCGCCGGAATGGATTGACGAAGTCGTCAACTGCGCGCTCGCGCAAGACACCTACTCACGATACACTGACGCAGGACGCATGCTTGACGCAATCTATAACTTTCCGAAGAAACCGGTTCGGGATGCGCAATATGATCTGAGCGACGAGAAAAACCTCAAAATGGATCTTCTTGCGGCCCTTAACTGGACTGGCAAGGCAGCATGGTTCGCGCTGAAATACACCATTGGATTGCCGTTGACCATCGGCGACGGCATCCGCCACGCATACCACGGCGAATCGTCATGGAATTGCTCCCGTCCCAGCTGTGGTGCCTGCGCTGCAGTCGTTGCCATCACGCTCGGCGGTTACCTTGTTCCTGCCGTGACCACGCCCATTGTCCTGAACAATCGCGCTGACTCAAAGCTTGAACAAGAACTCAAGACCTTGCCGCCGAAGGGTCGCATAGTATTCATTGACGAGAACATTGGTCGCATCAGTTACGTTCGAGGAAACGATTTGCGCAAGGTCACGACGTTCGCCGAACAGTTCGACGGCATTCAGATGATACTGCCTTCAACCGATGGCAGACATGTGTATCTTCTGCAGACCGAACATGCGCGTATTCGAACTGAAGAAGAAAAGAGCAAAAATGCACTCATTCAGCCTGAGCCTGGCGCGATTGCGCGTGTTGACATTGACACGGGCAAATACGAAATGCTTACGAACGACGGCGCACGAACCATATTGAAGAACGTTAACAAGTTCAGCGCAATTACTAAGGACAACGTCGAGACGCTCTATGTCCAAATTAAGAATGATTGGTTTATGCTGCGCGAAAACTGGCTGGACCGTGTGAGTATCGTCACGCCAGAACTGAATCGTGAAGCGAGCGCAGGCAACATCTCGCCGGACGGTAAATACCAGCTCCAGTTGGATGGCGGCAATCTTAGCCCGGGCTATGAAGTGCAGATCGTGCGCGCATCAGATGAATGGTTTGCGGATTACGAGTTAGCAATGAAGTCCGGATCCGCAATCAGACCCGTGTGGTTGCCCGAGTCGTCCGAAGTGAAGACGCCGCAGCCGGTTAACAAACCTGACGCAGAACAGAAATGAATCATGCAATTGGAACACCATGAAAAAACAAACCCGACTTGATTTGATTGTAGGCGCCGCAGCGGTCATTGCGACCGGCACGCTTGTTTATCAGCTATATCATGCGCGAAAAGAGCCATTGACTGCTCCTACCGAGCACGCTGAACTACAGCAAGCCACACAACCCGCAGTCGTATCATCTCCCGTGCGACAAGAACGAATTATTAGTACGTTCACGTGCAAGGAAACGCTCGAGCACAAGTGTATCATTCCGTATGATGCTGGTCCTGCACCGCAAACTGTTGAAATCATTGAGCCATTGATTCAAAAGTTCGACCTCTGGGGTTCTCAGGGGAATCAGTCCTTCCTACAGATGCGAGGCGACACGGATACGGGCAACAAAATCGCGTACTTGAATGAAGACGGCACGCAGATTACCACATTATTTGTCGCGAAGCTGGATCACCATCTGAAGGACAAAACCGTTGAAGTTTCACGCTGCGAAATCAAACTCGACAAGCAACTTGCAGAGATTTGTTGGGGATATGCGACACCCATTCGTTACGGCCCATGCTGGGTCTATGGTATTGAACAGGGCTCAAAGAAAATTATCGGCATAGAAGTTGACCGCCTTGATGCGTACACTGAGGATACCACGTACAAAAAACACATTTTTGCAGAAGCCAAAGACGCGCTCATTGAAGATCTGGCATTCGGCACGGACTATGATGGTACGCTTTCTGGACGCCTTTATTTCACCGTGCATGGAAAGGAAGGCACGGTGGTGCAGACCATGCTGTGGGATGGCAAAGATTTGCGCACAGCGCACGAAGATGAAGTGACTGAATATCGGCGTTTGATGTTACCCAATAAACCGCGCGGTAACAACTGGTCCGAAAACGACGCCGGTATGAAACATAACAATCCTGAAAAAACAGAACATCGCTATAACAAAGTCTGGACACAACCGGACGGTGTTTACATCGGTACTGGCTTTGAGGATATTAAACACCGCATTGACTTTTCGATGCCCGGCGACAAATGTCCGGTCTGGTACCGCCCGAGATGATAAAATAAATAAAACGCCGGCGGAGAGATGTGTTCAGCCAATCAACCGTTTGATACTGCCCGGTTGCGGTCCGGAACAGTCGAAAGGTTTTTGAACTCTCATGCCCTTACGGGTACCTGCGTATCAGGCAGGCGACAAACCAGGTTTGTCTTCGCCGGCAGTTTTGTCCACCGTCACCGGTGGTCTAGGGTCGTAGACCCCACCAACGTTGCCGTTGGTGCTTTTTTATTTTATTTCTGAATTAAAATGCGTTTCGTGAGCAAAACCGGAATGTTTTCGGAAAAAGCGGAAGAATAACGGAAACAGATTTGTTGTAGTTTTAAACGAATTCCAGAAAGTTGCTGTCCTTGACGTTGCTCTCCCCGGTAGATTTTGAGTCGTTCGTAGTATTGTTATCGTAACGACGAAACCAAACTGGGCGGTAAAAAGTTAACTACTAACATTTTTAAACGCAACGTAACAAACAATCATCATGTCCGTCGCAAAGCTCAAGGCCTATCTCGAAGAGCACAAGATCGCGTATGAAATCAAGGAATACCCGATGGTCGTCGCTTCGGTCGAATCAGGCCCGCACCCGGCGGACCAGGTCGTAAAAACAATCATTCTCATCGACTCTAAGAACGACACTTACGCGGCGTTCGTGCGCGGCGACGACAGAATCTCGATGCTGCGCATGGGCTTCGGGCTCAAGCTGGACGGGTTACGATTGGCGAAACCCGACGAAGTGCTCGCACGCACAGGTTATGCCGTTGGCGGCGTTCCGCCGTTAGGATTCCAAGCCAAATTCATCGCAGATGTTAAAATCCCGGAAATGCCCGTCTGCTACGCTGGCGGCGGAAGCGACCGAGCAATCCTCAAAATCAATCCGAAGGACATCATCAAGCACACGAAAGCGCAAATAGTCAGAATGACGGGGTGAACCATGAAACAATTGTTTATCGAATTCAAGGCATTCATGCAGGAATACAAGGTGACGGGCCTCGCAATCGCGTTCGTCATCGGCGTCGCGGCAACGACTCTCGTCCAATCATTGGTCAACAACATCATCATGCCCATCATCACCCCGTTCATCCCCGGTGGCGCGTGGGAAACCGCGACGTTCACCATCGGCCCGGTCGTGTTAGGTTGGGGCGCATTCGCGGGAGCGGTCATCAACTTCTTGGTCATCGCCCTTGTCGTGTTCGGCATCGCGAAGCTCGTTTTGAGAGAAAGCATCGTAACGAAAAAATGAACGCAAAGCGTTGTGCCTGGTGCTTAAGCTCGCCGTTGATGCAGGAATACCACGACAATGAATGGGGCAAACCAGTTCATGACGACGCGAAGCTGTTCGAATTTCTCGTGTTAGAAAGCGCGCAAGCAGGGTTGAGCTGGAGCACAATCTTGAATAAGCGCGAAAACTATAGGCGACTCTTCCACAACTTCGACTACAAGAAGATCGCGAAGTACGGCGAAAAAGACGTCGAGCGACTGATGAACGACGCGGGCATCATCCGAAACAGGCTGAAAATTCTCGCGACAATCACGAACGCGCAGAAATTCATGGACGTCCAAAAGGAATTCGGTTCCTTCAGCAAGTATATGTGGGGATTCGTCAACAACAAGCCCATCGTCAACAAGATAAAAACAATCAAGGACATCAAAGCCACCTCCAAAGAGTCAGATGCGTTCAGCAAGGACCTCAAAGCCCGAGGCTTCAAGTTCATGGGCAGCACTATAGTATACGCCCACATGCAGGCCGTCGGCATGGTGAACGACCATGAAATGAGCTGCTTTCGCAAAGGTTTATAACGAATTGCGCGTCAGTGAAAACCGTGAATCGACAATCAATCGTCAACGCCATCTCGTTCATCACGCTCATCGTCGGCATCAGCGTCATTATCGGCTGGATTCTGGACATCGAGCTGCTGAAAAGCGTGTTCGCGTTCGGCATCACGATGAAGTTCTGGACGGCGCTGTGCTTCTTGCTCAGCGGAATCATCCTCTATAATTTAGGCCGTCCGAACCGCAAAGCGCTGAAGCTCACGCTCGCGACGGCGATCGTCATCATCATGGGTGTCTCGCTCATCGGAAACCTCGCGGGATTTTCCATCGGGCTCGAGAAATTTTTGTTTTCAGTCTCGGATTATGAGCGCTTTGCTGGAGTCCCGGGCTACCCCGCAATCATGACCTGCGTGTGCTTCCTGCTGTTCGCGTTCGCGGTGTTTTGTAGGCACTTGATAAGAAAATGCTATTTGCAAATGCTGATTCCGGGAACGTTGATGTGTCTCATCGGAATTCTTGCGCTCATTGGTTACTTGTTTAACATTCCCGAACTCTACTATTACTTTCGCACGTTGGCCAGCTACAGCACGGGCATGGCGGTGTCGACCTCAATCATCTTCGTCTTGTTAGGAATCGGAATCATCCTGAGCGCGAAGAATGAGCCCAATCATTCTGTGCAGCACTGATTGTTCTCCGTCGACAACCCTTTCCCGAAAGCTTTATAAACCCCCTCTTTACACTTGAGAATAACCTAATCATAGCATAGGAGGGGTATTCCAATGGCAAAAGCAAAACCGCACATGAACGTTGTATTCGTTGGTCACGTCGACCACGGAAAGTCCACCACAGTCGGACGACTCTTATTCGACGCTGGCGCAGTTCCCGAACAGGAAATGCGAAAGTTGAAGGAATCGGCCGAACAGATGGGTAAGGGCGGTTTCGAATTCGCATTCGTCATGGACAACCTCAAGGAAGAACGAGAACGAGGAGTCACCATCGACCTCTCGCACAAGAAGTTCTCGACCCCGAAGTACGACTTCACCATTATCGACGCCCCTGGCCACAAGGACTTCATCAAGAACATGATCACCGGCGCCTCGCAGGCGGACGCGGCAGTTCTCCTTGTCGGATCAGAAGGAGTCCAAGCGCAAACCACCGAACACGCACGATTGTGCAAGACGTTCGGCGTCCAGCAAATCATCGTTCTTTGCAACAAGCAGGACTTGAACAAGTACGACCAGGCCAAGTTCAACGCAACCAAGGCGCAAGCCGAAACGTTGCTCAAGAGCTGCGGCTACAAGCTGGACAACATTAAGATCATTCCCGCGGCGAGCTACCTTGGCGAAAACATCGTCAAGAAGAGCACGAACATGCCGTGGTACACCGGACCGACCTTGATCGAAGCCCTCGACATGTTGACTGTGCCCATCAAGCCGACCAACCTGCCGTTGCGATTGCCGATCCAGGACGTCTACAGCATCACCGGCATCGGCCTTGTCCCCGTGGGCAAGATCGAATCCGGCATCTTGAAGGCAGGCGACAAAGTCATCATCGTCCCGGGCCGAGAAGGCAAGGGAGTCATGGGCGAAGTCAAGAGCATCGAGATGCACCACGAAGTCGTCACCGAAGCCGAACCCGGCGACAACGTCGGCTTCAACCTCCGAGGACCGGAAAAGAAGGACCTCGCGCGCGGAGACGTTCTCGGACACCCGAACAACATCCCGACCGTCGCGACCGAATTCACCGGCCAGTTGATCGTCATGAACCACCCGTCAGTCATCACGGTGGGCTACACCCCGGTCTTCCACATCCACACCGCGCAAGTCGCGTGTCAGGTCATGGAAATCGTGAAGAAGCTCAACCCGGCGACGGGCGAAACATTGCAGGAGCACCCTGACTTCATCAAGAACGGCGACGCAGCCGTCGTGAAGTTCAAGCCGATGCAACCGCTCTGTATCGAAAAGAACAAGGACATCCCGCAGATGTCGCGCTTCGCCATCCGAGACTCAGGAGTCACGGTCGCGGCCGGAATCTGCATCGAACTTGTCAAGAAAGCAATGTAAGTGCCCTTTATTTTTTCCTTATTTTTTCACGGCGAGGCGGGCGTCACCGTGCAGTAAACCTCAGTGAGACACCATGCAAAAAGCAAGAATCAAGCTGGCAAGCACCGACATTGACAAGCTCAATCAGGTGTGCAACTACATCAAAGACATCGCTGACAAGACTGGTGTTCAGATCCGAGGCCCAATTCCTCTTCCTACGAAGAACCTCAGAATGGCGACTCGACGCTGCCCGTGCGGCGACGGTTCGGCAACCTGGGAACGATTTGAGATGCGAATCCACAAGCGATTGATCGATTTGGGAATCGACGAACGCGCCTTGCGATTGGTCATGAAAGTGCCGATCCCCGAAGGATTGAACATCGAAATTGAAATGATCGAAGCGGGATAATTCTGAAATTTTAAGTTCAAGTTCGATGATTGCTTGCGTGAGCTTTTGATTTCCTTTACATTGCTGCTTTTCATTGCTACCCCAGGCAGATTTTGAGTCAGTAGCTCGATTGTAACGAGAATTGATGCCTTACTACGACCAATATCGCCGGTAAAAAGTGATATTGGGGGCAGTAAACGTTGCACAGAAACGTCCTGAACCAGCGGTAACTATTCCCGTTTAAATACCAACCTTTATAAACGAACCGTCGAGATTAAGGACTATGCTATTTTCAGACTTCAAGTTGCCGGCGCAGATCCAGAAGGCAGTTCAAGAACAGGGCTACACGGCGCCCACGCTGATCCAAGAAAAGGCCATCCCGTTGATTTTGGAAGGCAAAGACATCATCGGCCACTCCCAAACTGGCTCCGGAAAGACGGCAGCGTTCGGACTTCCTATTTTGAGCAAGATTTCTCACGGCCAAATCCAAGTTCTTATCTTAACCCCGACGCGCGAGCTGTGCGTCCAAGTCTCTGACGCGCTGCGAGGGTTCGCGAAGCACTTGCCGGCCTTGAGAATCACCGCAGTCTACGGCGGCGTCGGCATCAGCCCGCAAATCCACGCCACGAAGTCGGCCGACGTCATCGTCGCGACGCCCGGACGATTGCTTGACTTGATCGAACGCGGACTCAAGTTGCATCACGTCAAATTCCTTGTTTTGGACGAAGCCGACCGCATGCTCGACATGGGATTCATCAACGATGTCGAGCACATCCTTAAGCAGATTCCGAAGCAGCGACAAACGCTTTTGTTCAGCGCGACGTTGGACCAAAGCCTGCGCAACCTCGTTCACAAGTACATGAACAGCCCGATCGCCATCCAGGCGCGAACCCAGGTCGATCCGGGACTCTTGACGGAAAAGGCATATTCTGTCCAGCATCACGACAAGCTCTCGCTCTTGGCTCATTTCTTGAAGCACGAAACGCCCGGAATCGCGGTCGTCTTTTGCGCGACGCGACATGGTTGCGATCGCGTCGCGAAAAATCTCAGAGCAAACAACGTCAATGCAACCGCAATCCACGGCGGGCTCTCTCAGAGCAAGCGCATCCAAGTCATCAACCAGCTCCACAAGACGGGCAAAGGCATTTTGATCGCAACTGACGTTGCTTCTCGCGGACTTGACATCAGCAACATCTCGCACGTGTACAACTACGATTTGCCGAAGACGGCAGACGACTACGTGCACAGAATCGGCCGAACCGCGCGAGCCGGTGCGAAAGGCGATGCCATCACATTCGTCACGAACCAAGACTTCAACGACTTCAAGCAGATTGTACGAAGAATCAACCGGCCGATCGCGCAAGGCGTGCTTCCGAAGTTCGAAAAGGCAATTCTTCCGACGCCGGCTCCGGGCGCAAGCCACGGCGGCGGACACGGACGACCCGGACAGGGTGGCCAAGGCGGCCGCGGCCGACCCGGCGGAAAACCGTTCTGGAAGAAGCGAAGATACTAGTTTTCAGGCGTACTTTTATTCTCAAATCCATCCATAAGTTTTATATACCCTTCTTAACCATAGTTAACTCATGGGTTTGAAGATGTTGCATCCGCAGGAAGTTGAAGTGTTCTACATACTTCCCGCCGTGAGAAAGGAGTTCGCGAAGACCTTCAAGAAGGAAGGCCGAAAGCAGTCCGACATCGCCAAGATAATGGGCGTCACCGAAGCGGCGGTCAGCCAGTACCTGAGCAACAAGCGCGCGGACATCGTGCTCGACAAGCCCACGCTCGCACAGATTGCAAAAGTCTCGAAGACAATCAAGACGCAGGACCAGTTCGTTTTTGCGTCGCAATCTATCCTCAATGACATGCTCAAAAGCAAGGCCACGTGCGACATCCACCATCGAGTGAATGCCGAGATAGGCCACGATTGCAAGACATGCTTCGAATGCAGGTGAACAATGGAAACTCAACTCAAAGGCCCGATTACCAAGGACATGAACATCGCCGAGCTCGCAAAGCTCTATCCGGAAGCGGTTGCCGTGATGGCCGAAAACGGACTGCACTGCTTCGGCTGCCACGGAGCCGCGTTCGACACGGTCGAAGCCGGCGCGAAAGGCCACGGCATGGAACAGGAAGCCATCGACAAGATGGTCGACGACATGAACGAAATGGTCGCGCTCAAGAAGTCCCAGAAGGCGCACGCTCCCGAAGTCAAGGGAGAAATCAAGCTCACCGAAAAGGCCGCGAAGAAGCTCGTGCAACTGATGGCCGAAGAAAAGAAGGAAGGCTACGGACTACGACTCGACGTCGTGCCGGGCGGATGCTCCGGATTCCAGTACGCGCTTGACTTCGACAACGCCGCGAAAGCGGACGACGTCACGTTGACGCAGCACAACATCAAGATATTCGTCAGCAAGGAAAGCCTGTCGCAGATCAACGGAACGACGATTGATTACGTCGACGGACTGCAAGGCTCGGGGTTCAAGATAGAGAACCCGAACGCGCACTCCAGCTGCGGATGCGGGAAGAGTTTCGCTTAAGAATTTGCGATGTTTTTTGTGGCGGCGCTCGTGGCCGCTCTGAGCGCCACGCGCCGCACGGAAGGTCGCGTTTATACCGTCCCTCAGAAAGTCGCTTCCTTGCGACACTTTTTACCGCCCCGATTGGACGTAGCGTAAAGAAAGGCAACAAAAATGATCAATGGAACACTCGAAATCAAAAACCTGCACGTCAGCGCCCATGGTAAACAAATCCTCAAAGGGCTCAATCTAAAAATTAACCCAGGCGAAGTCCATGCGCTGATGGGGCCGAACGGCTCAGGAAAGAGCACGCTGAGCGCCGTTATCGCAGGCCATCCCAATTACAAAATTGAACAAGGAGACATCCTGCTCGACGGCAAATCCATCCACGAAATGAGCCCGGACGAGCGTTCTAAATCAGGGCTGTTCCTCGCATTCCAGCACCCGCTAGAAATTCCGGGACTGTCGCTGCGAAGTTTTCTCTTCACATTGTACAAGAACCGCAATACGAGCGCGAAAACGCTCGAGTTCCAACGCAATCTGACAACTATCTTCAACCAAGTCGCGCTGCCGCAGGGATTCGCGGAACGCGGGCTGAACGTCGGACTGTCCGGCGGCGAAAAGAAGCGGGTGGAAATCATGCAATTGCTCCTTTTGAAGCCCGCAATCGCGATTTTGGACGAAACCGACTCCGGACTTGACATTGACAGCCTCAAAATCGTCGCGAACGCGGTCAACTCGATGCGCTCGCCGACCTTCAGCGCGTTGGTCATCACGCACTACAACCGAATTTTAGAACACCTCAAGCCCGACTTTGTCCACGTCCTCATCGACGGCAAAATCGCGATGTCCGGCGATGCAAGCCTGCCGAGCAAGCTCGAGAAACAGGGCTATGCCTGGCTGAATGAGGCACCGGCGTGAGCCAAGACGTCGATCTCCAGTCCGTGAACGCGTCGTACGAGGAGAAGTACGGCTTCCACGACAAGGAGACTGCGGTTTTTAGAAGCCCGAAAGGGTGCACGGAAGAAATCGTGCGGGAAATCTCCAAACAAAAGAGCGAGCCGCAATGGATGCTCGACATCCGGCTGAAAGCGTTCAACATCTTCCTTGCGAAACCCACCCCGTTGTGGGGCGGAGAACTCGGCAATATTGATTACGACAAAATCACTTACTATTTGCGCCCGAACGAAAAGACCGAGCATTCGTGGGACGACGTGCCGGAAGACATCAAGAAAACGTTCGACAAGCTCGGAATTCCCGAAGCGGAAAAGAAGTTCCTCGGCGGCGTCGGCGCGCAGTACGAATCCGAAACTGTCTATCATAGTCTCAGAGAGGACTTGGCGAAGCAAGGGGTCGTTTTCCTCGACACCGACACGGCGCTTAAAACGCATCCGGATTTGGTAAAAAAATACTTCGCGAGCATCGTTCCGGCCGGCGACAACAAGTTCGCGGCGTTGAACACGGCGTTCTGGAGCGGCGGCTCGTTTATCTACATCCCTCCCGGAGTGAAAGTCGACTTGCCCTTGCAAGCCTATTTCAGAATCAACGCCAAGAACGTCGGCCAGTTCGAGCGAACCCTCATCATCGTCGACAAAGACGCGAGCTTCACGTACATCGAGGGCTGCACCGCGCCGGTGTACTCGACGGATTCGCTGCACGCGGCCGTCGTAGAGGTCATCGCGCTTCCCGGCGCGTTCGTGCGCTACGTCACGATCCAGAACTGGAGCTCCAATGTCTACAATCTTGTCACCAAACGCGCGATGGCCCACGAAAACGCCACCGTCGAATGGATTGACGGAAATCTCGGCAGTAAATTGACGATGAAGTACCCGTCAGTCATCCTGAAGGGCGAGGGGTCGCGAGCAAATATTTTGAGCATCGCGTTCGCGGGCAAGGGTCAGCACCAAGATGCCGGAACAAAAATTCTGCATTTGGCAAAAAACACCAGCTCCCAAATCATCTCAAAATCAGTCAGCAAAGACTCCGGGCGAACAACGTACCGCGGACTCCTGCGCGTCGCGAAAGGGTGCACGGGCGTCAAGTCCACCGTCCAATGCGACGCATTATTGTTGGACGAACAGTCCCGCTCGGACACGTATCCGACGATGAAAATCGAGGAACAGTCCGCGACCATCGCGCACGAGGCCACCGTCGGCAAGATAGGCGAGGACCAAATCTTCTACCTGATGAGCCGCGGGCTCAACGAAGCGGAAGCGAAAGCCATGATCGTTCTCGGATTCATCAACGACTTCACGAAAGCATTGCCGATGGAGTACGCCGTCGAACTCAACAAGCTCATCCAATTGGAAATGGAAGGGAGCGTCGGATGAAGACGCAAATAGCTAGTGCTGACGTTCGCGGCAGTCTTGGCAGGCTCGTGCCCACCCCAGATGGGGCGTCCCCCGGGCACTCGCGCCAGACTGATTCAACTCTCTCATTGAGACTCTCATCGGCTGATGGGCTTGTTTCGATATCGTCTGAAATCGCGCGGCTCGACATCGAAGACAACGCAATTGTCACGTTGCTGTTCCAGAAAACCGCAGAAAAGCTTGTTCTTCAGGTCGGAAAGAACGCGAACGTGAATGCCGTCTTCGTCCCCGAATCCGGAACCACCCATAGAGAGATCATTCTCGCGGGCGAAGGAAGCTCGTACAACGAGCAGACCATCATCGTCGGAAACGGCACAGATGTTTTCACAATAACAAACAAGGTCGTCAACGCCGCGCCGAAGACGACGGCCAACGTAGTGATGACTGGCATCCTCGACGGCAACGCGACGGCGTCATTGACGGGAACGATGCGCATCCCGTTCGGCAGCCGCAAAGCCTCGTCACACTTGACTCAGAACATGCTTTTGACAAGTCCGGACGCGCGAGCCGACGTCGTCCCGAACATGGAAATCATCGAAAACGATGTGACGGCCGGGCACGCGGCGACCGTCAGACCATTGGACGAGGATTCGCTGTTTTACCTGCGCTCGCGCGGGTTTTCAGCCCATGATGCCCGACAGATTCTTATCCAAGCGTTCATTAGGCCTTCCCTGAGGGGGATTTCGGAGGATGCATTGGCGAACATAACGCAAATAATCGACCGGAGGCTGCACCATGTTCTTCTTCAATAGGCCGTGGAAAAAGGACTTTCCTATCTTGAAACAGAACGTCGCGTATCTCGACAGCGCGGCAACGACGCAAAAACCGAAGAAGGTTTTGAGCACGTTGACCCACTTCTATTCCGTCACGAACGCGAACGTGCATAGAGGGGTATACCAGTGGAGCGCCCGCGCGACCGAGTGGTACGAAGGCAGCCGCAAGATCGTCGCGGACTTTTTGCACGCGAATCCCGAGGAGATTGTTTTTACGCGCAACGCGACCGAAGCCATAAACCTCGTGAGCTACAGCTGGGGAACGCACAACGTCAAGAAAGATGACCTCATTTTGTCGACCGTCATGGAGCACCACAGCAACATCGTGCCGTGGCAGGCGCTCGCGAAAACGACGGGCGCGAAACTGGAATTCATCCCCATCACCAAAGACGGAGAACTGGACCTCGTCGCGGCGAAGAAACTGTTCGCGAAGAAGCCGAAACTGCTTGCGGTCACGCACGTTTCAAACGTGCTTGGCACCATCAACCCTATCGCTGAACTCATCAAGGAAGCCCACGCAGCTGGCTGCAAAGTCCTCGTTGACGCGTGCCAAAGCGTGGCGCACATCCCCATCGACGTGAAGGCGCTCGACGCCGACTTCCTGGTCTTTTCCGGGCACAAGCTGTACGCGCCCGACGTAGGAGTGCTGTACGCGAAGAAAGAGATTCTCGAGCACATGCCGCCGTTCATGTACGGCGGGGACATGATCAAGGAAGTCTCGCTCACGGGTGCTACTTGGAACGTCATCCCGTGGAAATTCGAGGCCGGAACTCCGGCTGTCGCGGAAGCGATCGGGTTGGCGGCGGCGATTGACTATCTCAATTCAAAAGGCCGTGACAAGATCGCAAAACATGACGTGGAAATGATTGATTATGCTTATCACAAACTGAAAACGTTCCCTGGCGTTACGGTGTACGGACTGCACGAACGTTCTGGCGTCGTTGCGTTTAATTTAGGCGACGTGCACTCGCACGATTTGGCCACGGTGCTGGACGAGTACGGCATCGCCATCCGTTCCGGACACCACTGCTGTATGCCGCTGATGAGCGCATTAGGCATCCCGTCGTGCGCGCGCATCAGCGTTGGGTTGTACACGACTAAAGAGGACATTGACAAGCTGATTGCAGGGCTGCACAAGGCCGTGAAGGTGTTCAAGCTATGAGCCAGATGTACCCCGAGATCATCCTTGAATTGTACCGTCATCCAGCGCACAAAGGGACGATTGCGAAGCCCGACATCAAGGCGAAGGACTTCAACCCGCTTTGCGGTGATGAAATCGAGATTACCGGAACGGTCAAGGACGGAGTGCTTGTTGCGTTAAAGCACCACGGCCACGGCTGCGCGATCTCGCAGGCGGCGACTGAACTGCTTGTCGAGCAACTGGAAGGCAAATCCCTCGACGAAGTCAAGAAGCTCGCGAAGCAAGACGTGCTGAAGATGCTCGACATCCCGATCTCTCCGGTGCGGTTGAAGTGCGCATTATTGTGCCTGAAAGTCATCAAACTGGCCGTGTACGAGAAATTAGGGCACCAGATGAGCAAGGAGGAATTCACGCTATGACAACCACCCAGAAAAAAGACCTTCTGAAAGAAGCGTTCGACAAGCTAGCCCAGTACGACGAAGGCATGCCCGAACGGAACGAGCACGACGTCTCGTGTGATTAGACAGGTAGTTACTTTTCCTTCGCGTTGCTTTTCTGCGCAGATTTTGAGTAGTGAGTTCGAGTTTAATCTGTTTGACGCCTAAAGAGACAAAACGTGCCGGTAAAAAGTTTCACGACGGCAGACTAGGCTCATCCACAACCTATTTATACTAGTTATTTCTATCATATGTTATTTACATCAAGTGTAATGAGGTCCTATGAGAGTCAGCCTACGACAACCCTACCGGCAGTTTTTCGGCACACTGGCGAACCAGTACCGTCTTGACATAGTACATTCTTTGCTTGAAGGTCCGCTGAACGTCGGCCAGATCTGCGAAAAGACCTCGCTCAAGCAAGCGACCGTCTCCCACAGCCTCAAGCGACTGCGTCTGTGCGGCTTCGTGTTCGACAAACCAGAAGGAAAGGAACGAGTGTACACGCTCAACCACAAAACCATAACTCCGGTACTGAAACTCATGGACGCCCACATGGCGGCCTACTGCTCGAAAATCTGCAAGGAGTGCTGAAATGAAACACACATTCACCGTAAAAGGGATGCACTGCAACAGCTGCGTCATGCTCATCTCGGATGCGCTCACTGAGCTCGGCGTTAAAGACATAAAGATTTCTTTGAACGAAAAAGCGCAGATTGGAAAGCTCGCTTGCTCTTATGATGGCAAGCCGGAAACTATCGTCAAGGCCATCAAGGCCGAAGGCTTCGAGGCGACACAATGAAAACAACAATCTATTGCCCGGACATCGAATGCGAAAGCTGCAACAAAATAATCACTCGCGCGCTCCATGCGATCGAAGCAACCCCCGTTCAATTCACCAACAATTCCCTTGACGTCGAATACGAGCCCAATAAGACGTCCATCAAGACGATCCTCGCGACAATCCGCTCCAAAGGCTTCCGCGCGGCTACTGAACCGTTTGAGCGCAAGACCTTCGGCGAACGCTTCCGGGACTTCCGCGCGAACAAGCATAAATACGCCGTCGAGCACAACATCCCGCGCTACTCCCTGTTCGCGTTCATCCTGCTTCTCGCGGCGCAGGCGCTCGCGTATTACGCGTTTTTCAGGCGCATCCCTGACTTTTTGCCGCAGTACGGCGCGTGGCTAGTCTATCTTGACCTTTCAGTCATAAGCATCGGCGCGGCCATGTGGCACATCAACGCCTACCGCCCGAAAGTCACCATGATGGTCGGCATGATGATCGGGATGACCTTCGGCATGCAGACGGGCATGATGCTCGGCACCATCATCGGCGCGACCAACGGGCTGTTCTACGGCAGCCTTTTCGCGATGCTCATCGCGGTTGCCGTCGGCGTGAAGAACGGCTGGTGCTGCGGAATCATGGGTCTCCTCGAAGGGGCGATGGCCGGGATGATGGGTGGACTCATGGGGGCCATGATAGGCCTTATGCTCAGCGTCGACCACATCCTTTGGCTGATGCCGGCATTCTTCACGATTAATCTCGCAATCATGTGGGGACTTTCGTATATGCTCTACGAGGAGGCAGTCGAGGACAAACAGCTGCGCGCGGAACCGATGCCGTTCCTGACCTTCTTTTCGTACTGCCTCATCGCGGCGGGAATCCTCACGGCAATCATCGTCTACGGCCCGAAGACGGGAATAGCGGCGCTCGGAGCGTTCGGATGAAGAACAACTACTGGGCAATCGGCATTGCCGGACTCATCGTCGTGGCGCTGGTTTATTTTTCGGTTAATGAGATATCGACCAGCGTTGCGCCCGCGCCGACTACGACTGGAACTCCAGTTGACGGCGAAGTCTTGCTGAGCTGGGGAAAATTCAATTATGCGCCGGATGTCATCAACGCGAAAGTCGGCGTGCCGTTGCGCATAAAAGCTGATTTGGCGCGTATCACGGGATGCTACAAATCATTTCTCATCCCGGAGCTCGGTGTCTCAGGATATTTCAGCCCTGAGCACGACACGATAGAGTTCACGCCGCAAAAGGCAGGGACGTTCACGTTCACGTGCAGCATGGGAATGGGGCGGGGCACCCTCATCGTCACATGAGACGCACGCTCAAGGCGCCGTACCTTTGGTGGACACTCGCCATTTTCTGTTTATATTTGATTTTGAACATATTGCTCAGCGATTTCACTTCAACCCTCTTGTCGATTCCGTATTATCTCGACACGATTAACTGGCCATTGCTCCTTGGTTCTCTGTTGTTGACGGTCGCCATCGCGGCGCTTGTTTCGGTGAGCATGGTTTATTCATTCATCAAGTACCAGGAGCGCAGAAAAACGAAGAACATCACGGTCGCCTGCACGGCGTCCGTCGCTGGGTTGATCGTTGGGTTCTGCCCGCTGTGCACGGCGAGCATTCTGCCTATTCTTCTTAGCGCCATCGGCATCACGTTCACGTGGACACTATTGCCGTTTAACGGGGTTGAAGTCCAGCTATTGCTCATCGTTTTGCTCGCGATTAATTTGCGGGTGCTGCGCAAATGAAGACGACACTCTCCATTTCAGGCATGCACTGCGCGAGCTGCGCGACCATTATCACGAAAGCGCTCGCGAAAACGCCAGGCGTGACGAACGCGAACGTCAACTTCTCAATCGCAAAGGCGTTCGTCGAGCATGATTCTTCTGTGAACGAAACCCAGCTAATCAAATCGATTGAGGCAAAAGGATTCAAAGCGACGCATGAACTCGATGTTGCTGAAGAAAAGAAACGGAAATCTGAAGAAATAACGGCAATCAAGCGCAAATTCCAGCTTAGTGTCGCGTTATCCCTTCCCGCGTTCCTCATCGGCATGTTCTTCATGATGGACGGGATGTTCTTCACCGGCATAGAAGTGCCTTATGCAGTTTGGATACTGTTTCTGTTGGCGACCCCAGTGCAGTTCTACGTCGGACGGGACTTCTACCGCGGCACGTGGGCGGCGCTCAAGAACAAGTCAGCCAACATGGACTCCTTGATTGCATTAGGCACGACGGCGTCTTATGTTTACAGCGTGTTCGCGCTGTTTTTCGGCGGGGCGCAGTACTTTGAGATTTCGGCCGTCTTGATAACGTTAGTGCTGTTAGGCAAATTCCTCGAAGCGCGCGCGAAAGGAAAAACCAGTGCGGCGATTGAGAAATTGATTCAGCTTTCGCCGAAAACGGCTACAATATTTCGAAACGGAAAAGAGCTCAAAATTCCTATTGACGATGTCAAAGAAGGAGATGTCCTGATTGTGCGTCCGGGAGAGAAGATTCCGGTTGACGGAATTGTTATTGCGGGCGAATCGTCCATTGACGAGAGCATGATCACGGGCGAAAGCATGCCGGTCGACAAGTCGAACGGAAGCGCGGTCATCGGCGGCACGATAAACAAGAACGGTGTGCTGCGCATGGTCGCGAAAAAGGTCGGCGCGAACACCACTTTGGCAAACATTATCAAATTAATTGAGGACGCGCAAGGACGCAAAGCCCCAATCCAACGGTTCGCGGACACGATTTCGGCGTACTTCGTCCCTATTGTTATCGTGATTGCGATTGGCACGTTCGCGACGTGGATGTTTTTCAATACACTCTCGTTCGCGCTCATCGCTGCCGTTTCAGTGCTCGTCATCGCGTGCCCGTGCGCGCTGGGACTTGCAACGCCGACGGCAATCATGGTCGGCACGGGCAAAGGAGCGCAGCAAGGAATCTTGATTAAAGGCGGCGACGTGCTCGAGACGACGCACAAAATCACGCACGTTCTTTTTGACAAGACGGGAACCTTGACGAAAGGAACGCCTGAAGTCACCGATATTATTTCATTTTCGAATTTGTCCGAAAAAGAGCTGCTCATCGACGTCGCGAGCCTAGAGCACGGCTCAGAGCATCCGCTTGCTCAAGCTATCGTCAAGAAGGCAGGAAAGAACAAGCTCGCGAAAGTCGCCCATTTCAAAGCCGTCCCGGGTCATGGCGTGACGGCGACGCTAAAAGGAAAACATTATTTCTTTGGCAACCGGAAACTGATGCGCAACGCGAAGGCGAACACGAAACCGTTCGAAAAGCAGATATGTGCTCTCGAGGAAGAAGGAAAAACAGCAATGCTGTTCGCGACGAAAGGAAAACTGCTCGGCATGATTGCCGTCGCTGACGTTTTGAAAGACACGTCGAAAGAGGCCGTTGACAAGCTTACCTCGCTCGGACTTTCCGTTTACATGGTAACCGGCGACAACAAACGCACGGCTAACGCAATCGCGCAACAAGCGGGCATCAAAAACGTGTTCGCGGAAGTATTGCCGGGCGAAAAGGCCGCCATCGTCAAGAAACTTCAAAAGGAGGGCAGCGTCGCGATGATTGGCGACGGCATCAACGACGCGCCGGCGTTAGCTCAAGCGGACATCGGCATCGCGATGGGGTCAGGGACTGATGTGGCGCTGGAAACGGGCGACATCGTCCTGATGCGCAACGATTTGCGCGACATCCCGAAAGCGATTTCGTTGAGCCGAAACACGATGCGCAAGATCAAGCAGAACATGTTCTGGGCTTTGGTTTACAATTGCATCGGGATACCAATCGCGGCAGGCGTTTTCTACCCGATGACGGGCTGGTTGCTGTCGCCGATATTAGCCGGCGGCGCGATGGCGTTGAGCTCGGTGAGCGTTGTTACTAATTCGTTGCTGCTCAAGTATGGGAAGTAGATGATTTGTCGTAGCATGCTTTCCCCGCACGCTGCTGTCCTGCGAAGATTTTGAGCAGTTAGCTCGATTGTATTTAGAATTGATGCCTTAACGACGAAATAAAACTGGGCGGTAAAAAGCTCAACGAACTTATTCTAGTCCCAGTCCGGTATAGAACGGCTTTCCTCTATACTGATCCGACAGCGCCATCTCGCCGAACAAGAATCTTGGCGGCGACGTGCTGCCGAAGTACGTCGTGTCCGCGACATCCCAGCCGACAGGCGCCTTTCCGGGCGCGGCGAGACCGTAGATGCTGTTGCCGAACAGCTTCCAGCCGCCGTACATCGCCTCGTATTGCTTTGCGGGATCCTGCGCGCCGGGCTCGACAATAAGGTCGGTGACACCGGCTTCCGTCATCGTCTTGACGAATTCTAAGATGGGAGCGTTCCCTGCGCCGGGCGTCAAGTGCTCGTCGTTGTAGCCAAAGTTGTCCGTGACGTGAATGTGACCGATGATTTTCTCCTTGTTCAACTCTTTTAGTTTGCCAATAAGCCAGCCCTTGAATCGTTTTCCTTGGTCTTCGATGCTCTCGCCGGGCTTCGTCTCCATGTATTTGCGCCACATGTTCGCGTGGCCGATGTCGAACGTCGCGCGGATGCTCTTCTGCGCCTGCTCGTTGGCTTCGCTTGGGCTCATATTCTTCTGCTGAACGAGCATGTCGGCCATCTTCTTGCGCGAATTCATGATGATTGACTTCAATTCATCAGGATGCGAGCCAAACGTCTCAGGGAACAGGTTTTCAGGCGCGACGAACAGGTCGCGCTTCAGTCCTTGTTGCTTCGCCTTCTCAAACGCGTAAAATCCAGCTTTTCCGATGGTGTCGAACGTTTTGTCCAACGCGATATCGGCGACGGGCTTGAATCGTGCAGTTTGTTTTTCAAGATCCTGCTGCTGTTCTTGATAGGAGATTGCCGTCTGCATGATGCTTGCGATACGCTGATCAAAATTATTAATTTGATTATTTATTCTGCGAAGCACTCGATCGCCTTGACCATTGGCGATTTGGTCGGCCATTTCTGGAGCCAATCCTTGGCGGGCGGCCGCAATCGCGAGCTGTTCCCGTTCCTGATCTGTTCTCGCCTGGCTCATCTTTTCGTTCAGCTGTTTTACTTTCGTTTCCGCTTCTTTCAATTCCGCTTGTTCCTGCTCATAGTGATCGAGGTCCTTTAGATAGTAAAGCCTTTGACCCTCTATCTGCTGGATTTTTGCGTCATTCTGGAGTTTGATGAACATCTGCTCGGGAGACCCGATTTTTTTGTTCGGGTTTTCTTTGTTCCACTGTTCTTGCTCTTTTTTGACGTCATCCCAGCCAATTTCGCGGGTCGCAAATTTCCATTTTGCTCGTTCATCAGGATACGCTTTCTGGCTTTGCGTGTCATATGCCGGCACGGGATTTCCGAAATTATCCTTGATAATTTTCCCTTGTTTATCCTTCTCATACACCGGCAATTGAATCGTGATGTCCTCAGGAATCGCCTGTATCTGACCTGTTTTCTCGTCCGCGATCATGTGCGTAGCCTTGCCCGGAATCATCTTTCCGTCCTTGTCTTTCATGGCGTGCTCGCCCGGGAACAATTGGAACTTCATATTGTACTTCTCACTGCCCTTCTCATCAATATTGTACAGCGGCCGCTGGAATTCGCCGGAGTGCATCGTGATTGCTCCGCCGCCGGACGCTTCGGCCGCGAAATCGATGGCTCGCTTCAGTTCGTGCAATGTCTGCTCGCGCGAACCTTCGTCAAATCCGCGATTCGTCAATCCCGCGAATCCCTGGATGCCGACGGACGCGTGCGTGCTCAATTCCATTTGGTTGACTTTCGCCAATTCTCTGATTGCACGGCGTTGTTCGGCGTCGACGCCTTCCGGCGTGATTTGACCGGAGAAAATGCTTCCCTTGCCTGAACCCATGAATCCGATTTCGACCTTTCGCGCGCCTTCCCGGATTTTTGCGATAAGCGGCTGGATGACGTCGCGCGTCGCCATGATGCTGATGCCGATCTCGTGGATGGCCAATAGAGGTTCAGGCTTCGGGCCGCCACCGATAGACGGGATGTTCTCGCCGCTCGAGCGGTCCATCGAATTCGCGTAGCTGCCGCTGTAGTCAGCCATCAGAATTCCTCATGCTTCTTTTTTGGACGCTCATAATTGTGAATCTGCTTCAGCGCTTCCTCGGTTTTTGTGAGGATTGTTCTTGTGTCTTCATCCTTGATGGACGGCAACACGCGTTCGACCGTCTCGGCCAGCGCGCCATAGGCGTTCACCGACTGCTTTTCCTCGACCGTCAACGACTCGCCGGCGGCCAGTTTGTCGCGCAAACTCGCCACTCGCTCGTACGCCCGCGGCGCCGAGTTGTACACGACCTTGAATATCTCTTCTGGCCTTGCCTGCGGCGTGATTCTGTTTGCCGTTTCAAGTTCGGTTTCCAAGTTCTTCCGCGGGAAGAGTTTCGCGACATCGACGTGCTTGTCTCGTGGAATCTCGATTTTCTGCAGGATGGTGAGCTCGCGGTTCGTTTCCGCTTCCAATTCGCTCAGCGTGACGAGCCGCTTCTCGGCGTCCGCTTGAGCTTGCTTGACGTGCTCCTCGACCAGTCTTCGCAACGCCTTGATTTTCTCAAGACGCTCGTTCGGGGACTGCTTCCGGAGGTCGTCCACATCGATGGATATCATCGACGTGACTATGCGTTTATGCTATATAAATGATAAGGACCTAAGACCACGCGGCCAATCGGTGCGCAATCTTGAAAATTTTGTAAAACCGCCAAGCGGTTTTCTTGACGTTCTTTTCGATTGCCTTCTTTCGGCTCTTGACATCTGCCCCGGGATTCTTCTTCATTTTCGGCCAGAACGCGCCAAGTACATCCTTGAACCCGCCAATTGTTGATGAAGCGATTTCGTTGATTCCTTTGATTGAGTTTACCAGCGGCGCAAATAACGGTTCTTTCTTCGGCTTTTCCTCTTCTTTTTTATCTGGGAAGACTTCCTTATCCGCCTGGTTGAGGAAGACACTCAAATCATCTTCAACGCCCGTTAAGGCTTCGCGCAACGTCTCGTTCATGTCCTTGAGGAGCTCGATGTCTTCCTTGTCCTTGATTTTCTTGAACGCGTCAATCTCTTCCTGCGTCCAGGCGTAACTGCGCCAGGTTATTTCTGCCTCGCCCGTGTGCGTCGGGCCGCGGTGCTGGAAGTCCGGCGTAGCGAACGTCATCGCGGGCTTTGTCCGGTATTGGAACGTGATAAGCAAACAGTTGAACACGGTCTCGTCGCCTGTGCCGCTGCCGCCCTCGAGCTTCTTTCCCATCAATTCGATTTCAATCAGAGAGGTTTCAAACGCTTTCACCAATTCTGCGCGCGAGTTCCGGTCGAGGTCAAGCCCAAGCCTTTTCACGGCCTTAATGTACGGCTTCACCCACTTCATGTACAGCCGGATGGTGGAATAGTATTGGCGCAGATATTTCAGCAAGTACGTTCTTCGTTTCGTGAGTTCTTCCCATGTCGACTTCTTCCACATATAGTATTGAGTGAGCTTTCGCTGCAGCAAGTCGACGACGGAGCCGTTGTATTCCTGCTTGAGATTCTTGATTCTTTTTGCGAATGCATCATCACTTTCGTTCTTTGACTGATTCATCTCGAAAAATAAGTTAGGGAGAACAACAAATCCGACCTGTTGCGAAAGCCCGATGACGCTCTGCGGGTTCTTCGCGCCGCCTTCGACGAGGTCGATGTACAGTCCTTTCAGCGTCTTTTCGTGTTCATCTGCCTGTTCGCCGCCCTCGAAACTCTTTTCGTACAGCGTGCGACGCTCGGCAATCGCTCGCAATTCTCGGACATATTGCGGCAGCGAGTTGACCATGTCATGGATAGTTCTGAGAAATGCGAAGACTCGGTCTTGAGTGACTCCTAATCTTGCTTGCCCTTGGCCGAACAAGCTCGACTGTTCGGACGCGCTGAAGACATCGTTCAGCTTTTCGACGATCGGAAATCCCTGGGCGCGGAAGTGCGTGAGGCACCAGAAGTACAACGCCTCGATGCCGATGGCCGGGTTTTCATAGATAATGCGCATGCGATTTAATGGCGCAGGATAGAGCTCGGTGTACTCGAATATCTGCGTGTTGGTGATTTCGACCTTATCCCAGTCCTTGAACAGCTTGGAGGGATCTGCGTAGTCCTTTCCCTTCTCCTCTTTTTTCTCAGCCATGGCTATATAAGTCCCAGGCGGATGTGTATTTAAATCTTCTCCAGCTACTTTTTACCGAGAATTACTACAAAGCCGACCTTCTTGAGCTTGAGCGCGCCGATGCTGTCGGCCAGATTTGCGACTAACTCCTTCCTATTGTCGCAGGACGGCAAGAATTTCACTCGGAGTTCGCCGTGCTTTTCCAATTGGCGCTTGATCTCTTCGAGCACCTTCTCGCTGAGACCTGTCTTGCCTATATTTATAGTGACGTCCATACCATTATTTTA
This sequence comes from uncultured Methanosarcinales archaeon, assembly GCA_964550175.1. Classification (GTDB taxonomy): domain Archaea; phylum Nanobdellota; class Nanobdellia; order Woesearchaeales; family ARS49; genus DSQK01. The sequence continues at coordinate 905,306 of CAZJXP010000001.1, forward strand.
CTCGTGAGCCTTTTAAATCCTTCTTTGTCCTGGAAGAATACGTTTATATACTTCGTTTATTTTGCGTTGAACATCATATTCGAAAAGAGTGGGAGGGTGTTGAGCACGTTCTTACTCTTAGTCTTGGGGAGGCCCGTATGAAAAACGTTTTGAGAAAATTTAATTCTGTATTTGTTATGATGATGCTTGCACTTTCAGTGGTGCCGGCAGCGTTTGCTGATTCATTGGGTCCGAATGTCGCTTCAACAGCGTCAGAAGGTCCCAGCGCGCCTGCCTGGTCTTTCCCGAGCAACGCAATCGGTAGTGATGATGTATACACAACGACTCCTTTGTTCGTTGGTAACACCTCAAACTATCTCTATTTGACGGGCTTTGATTTCGCGATTCCGAGCGATGTAACCATTGACGGAATTGTCGTTTCTATTGAACGTTCGCGAGATGGCGGAGATCCGCCAGTCGTTCATGACGCATCAGTGCGACTCATGAAGGGCGGCGCTATGACTGGCGACAACAAGGCAACGTCAACGTCTTGGCCTCAAGCTGCAACTATTGGTGATTTGTCAGAAGACCACGGTGCGGTTGATGACTTGTGGGGAACTACGTGGACTCCGGCAGAAATCAACGCAGCCGGATTCGGCGTCGCGATTTCCGCATTCCGAGAAGCAGGCGGCACAACGGGCACGAGATTGGCCCGGATTGATGATGTTAATATTGTCGTTTCATTCACTGATGCTGCGGCACCGGATGCTTCATTCTCAGCCGATCCGACTTCAGTTGATGAAGCAGATACGGTTGACTTTGACGCAAGCGCGTCCACTGATAATGTTGCAATTGCAACGTACGATTGGGACTTCGGCGATGGAACAGTTCTGCTCGATGGCGGAGCCACCCCGTCTCACACGTACGATGACGATGACGACGATGACAGTTACACGGTAACATTAACGGTCACTGACACGAGCGACAATACTGATGAAACAACGATGGACATCGAGGTTTCAAACACGAACCCGTTGTTGTCAGTAACGACTGATCCGACCGGCGAAACAACCACGACAAGCGATTTGTCCTGCTTGCAAGAAAGCAGCGATGCCGCGGGCGAAAACGACCCGCTTGACGTGAGCTACCAGTGGTCTGAAGACCTGGTCGAGATTGACGGCGAGACGTCTGACACATTAGATGACGCTTTGACGACCAAGGGACACACGTACACGTGTGAAGTCACGGTTACGGATGATGACGGCGGCGAAACAAGCCTGCCTGCGTCAGTTGACGTCATAAACACCGCGGTTGTTGTCGAGGTATTATCCCCTGACGATGACGTGTATGATGTAAGCGGAGATCCCGATGACCTTGAGCATTGGTCGGGCGAACAAGATATCGTTTTCACGACTGATGATGCGGATGACGACCCGCTGGATCTTAATGTCTATGTGGGAAGTTCAGAAACTCCCGCGTGCGACAACGATGAAGAAAACGAAATTACTGATGTTATTTTTGGCGAAGGCACCTACACCTGCGTTGTAGATACTGCGGTCTACTATGATGATGAGTACACAGTACTTGTGACTGCGTATGATGGCGATGAAGAAGGCAGCGGTTCTGCCGAAGTGTTGTTTGACAACACCGCGCCGGAATTCGACGAATACTCATCCATTGATACGGAAACGGATGTTGCGCCCTTGAGCGTTTCATTCGCAACTCCAACCGCAACCGATGAGATGGACTCGGCACCCGAGATTGCCTGCTCTCGCGAATCAGGCGACTCGTTCGATTTCGGCACCACGGTTGTTGAATGCACCGCGACTGATGACACGGGCAATGTCGGCGAAATGTCGTTTGAAATAACAGTAGGCCACACCCCGGTTGTAGAAATCCTCTCTCCGATAGACACGGACGACTGGAGCGGAACGCACGAGGTCGTCTTCACGGCAACGGACGCGGACGACGATGAGCTTTCATTGGAAGTCACGCTCGGAATTGCAGAAGAAGACGTGTTGTGCGACAACGACGAAGAAACCATCGCACCTGACATCAGCTATGATGAGGAATCCGGCGAGTATTCGTGCGAACTCGACACGACAACGCGTTCGGATGGCGACGCATACATCGATGTGACTGCGGATGACGGCCGCGACGGCGGAGAATTTGAGGATGAGGTCGATTTCACCATTGACAACACGCAACCCGAATCGTGGTTCACCGACTGGGACGACCCGGCAATCGGCGAAGTCACGTTCTACGGAAGCTCAAGCGACGAAACGTCTGATGTAACTGGAGTTGAAGTCCAGGTCGATGACGGCGAATGGCTGCCGGCAACGTGCGACTTCATTATTGAAGCTGAAGACACCGACTGCTCATCCTGGTACTTTGACTGGACGGCACCGGCAGAAGACGGCGTTGAGCACACGTTCAGGTCCCGAGCGACCGACAGCGCCGATGTTCCGAATGTCGAGGACGACTTCTGGAATGATTGGGAAGCGCGTTGGGAAGAGGAAGATATTGACGAAGTCAATGAGCTTTCAGCAACGGTAGAAACTCTTCCGACCGTGACTTCGGTCGTAACGGCAGACACAAACGGCAACCAACGAATCGACCGTCTTGTCGTGACGTTCGACGAAGCGATTAATGACTCTAAGCTTGACGAGTTAACCGCAGATGGCTGGGACGTCTACGACACTGATGGCGAAAACATCACTGCAGATTATGTTTCCGAATCAGTGATCACTGGCGATGTTGTCAACGACAACATTCTGTGGGTCAACGTTGATGAAATCGGAACTGATGACGGCGATGTGACTCCGTGGATAAGTTACTCACAGGAAGCAGCAGAGGGTTGCGGTGATTGTAGCACCCACGACCTCTCAGGAGGCCTTGAGCTTGAAGACGGTGAATGGGAAGCGACCGATGGATTCAGCCCTCCCGCGCCTGAAGGCGGCAGCGGAGGCGGCCGTAGCGGCGGTGGTGGCGGTGGCGGAAGCAGCGGAAGTACTCAGCCAGTCGTAGAAACAACTGAAACTGATGAAGAAGTCCCTGACTTGCCCATCACGACAACGTCAGACGCAGGAACTGAAACCCCAACGGGCGAAGAAACTGACGGTGGCAGCGGTTTGACCGACATCACCGGCGGAGCAATCCTTGAAGAAGACAACGGCGGAGCGTTCGACGCGATTACCGGAGCCTTCACGGGACAGGGAAGCGCAGGCTTCTGGTGGCTGCTGTTGCTGATACTCGCGTTGATCGCGGGCTTCGGCTACTGGGGCTACAAGAAGTACAACCAGCCGTAATTAATTCTTTTTTTCTTTTTTTTCAAATTTTTCTAAAATTTGATTAAATTCCTTCTCGTTCAAATTCCTGAAGCGAAGAAATAGGATGCTTGCTTCGCAAGCATAGTTAAGACCCTTCCCTCGTTTTCACGAAGTCGGAACACGTCAGTTCTTAGAACAGATTGCGCAAATCAAACTCGACCTTTCGTGCGGCGCGTGGCGCCGGCAAGCCTCAGCTTGCGCGGCCTGTCACGAGCGCCGCCAGTGCAACAACCAATATTTCCTGACTATTTGACTATCTCAGAAGAGTGACAAATGTTCTTAAAGCGTTCTCGCTCAGAGTATATATGGCCGAATTCACGATTAAGTCCCGTCACAATCCTGCCGTAACGCTCTACAGCAAAGACGACCGGGAATTGGCCCACAAGTTCGCGCAGCGAATCTACAAGGAGTTCGGGAACTTCCTCAAGGCCGTTGTCATCTTTGGCTCTGCCGCAACGCGAGAAAAACGTTCGGCTTCGAGCGACATCGACATCCTTGTTGTCGTAGATGACGTAACCATAGAATTAGCCCACGAAACCATCACCGCGTATAGAATCATCACGGAAAAGATCGTCGCGGACATTTCGCCGCGGTTCCACATCACAACCTTGCGATTAACCAGCTTCTGGGAATACGTCCGAGCGGGCGACCCGGTAGGAATAAACATTCTCCGAGATGGACTGGCGCTCATGGACACCGGCTTCTTCGAACCATTGCAATTGTTGTTGCAGCAAGGCCGCATACGGCCGAGCCAGGAAAGCATCTGGACCTACTACATGCGAGCTCCGACAACGCTGCATAACAGCAAATGGCACCTGTTGCAGGCGACATTAGACCTCTACTGGGCGGCAATAGACTCAGCCCACGCGGCGTTGATGACCTTGGGAGAAATCCCTCCGAGCCCGGACCACGTCGCGGACTTATTGGAAGCGAAATTAGTCAAAAACAAGCTCCTCGAACCGCAGTACACCCATACATTCAGGATGCTTTACAGTTTAAGCAAGATGATCGTCCACCGCGAACTCAAGGAAATCAAGGGCGAAGAGTACACCAAGTACGCATTGATGGCGGAAGACTTCGTGAACAGGATGCGGAAGATTGTCGAGAAGAAGTAGTTCTGAGCGATAGCCATTTAAAGCCTCATTCCGTCATCAAACCCATGAGGACCTTCATTTTACGCGCAAGAAAATCAGTCACGAAGCCGTTCGACTTGGACGACCTCTCCGCCGCGGGTAGGATGGAAATCGTCTGCGCCTGCATCAGCAACGCATTGTGGGTGTCGAACAACGTCCGCCAAGACACGATAATCCACGTTGTCTTGGAAGGCCCGCCAATTCCGCCCGTCACCATAACATTTTCGGGCAACGACATCAAAAACTTAACCGTAGACGAACGGGGAATCGCGGACTTGATAAATAACGCCCTCAGGAAAGCCGCGAAGATGGATGGCATAACCAAGGTCTCGCCCGGCATCACCGTCCAAAAGAAGAGCTTTGAGGCGCTCGTTAAGGACGCCGTCAAGACGAGCACGGTGTATTATTTGCATCCGAAAGGCAAAGACGTCCTAGAAATCGAGTTCAAGAACGACGTCACGTTCGTGTTCGGCGACTACATCGGCATGCCGGACAAGTCCGAATCGTTCTTGGACAACGTCGGCGCGGAAAAGGCCACTGTCGGTCCGGTAACGTTATTCGCGAGCCAGTGCATCACGCTCGCGCACAATGCATTGGACAGGATATAAAAGCTTAAATATCGTCGCGCGGCTGATTTTCTCATGGTCTCAACGACTTTAGATGCAAAGCTCGTCACGCGCGAAGAACAGATAGCGATTGCGCGCGACATCACGCGAAAGGTCGAGTCCCGAGAGGCAATCCAATCGCGAATGTACTTGCGCGAAACGTTGCAGCCGAAAAACTATTACGTCGGCGCGGCAGCGAAAGAAAATAAGCCCATCTTCACCAAGCTCATCAAAATTCAAGACGACCTTTCGTTCGACCCGAGCAAGAAGGACCATTTCGGAAAAGCTCCGGCAGCCAACGTCTACGCAGTAAACCACCTTGCGATCCCGTTGACGCCAGAAACGATGGCGTGGGCAGAAAAAGGAAATCTTCCTGATGCGTTCATCGGGCTGCACAAGGAGAAAGCGTCAACGCAAATAGTGGGAAGTCGAGAGCTCACGCATTATGTGAGTTCGTATAATTAATCATCTCGTTATTTTACGTTGCAAATCTTATGCGCTAGAAATTTACTTTCTGTTTCTGAACGAAATCAAACAAGATTCCTTAATCCAGCAGGTCGGGCAATCCGCTATGAGATCGTGCTTCTTTCCGAAGCACGGGTCGTTCGCGAGCTTGATCATCTTCACTGACATAACTCCTTTATCGACGGAGGGTATATAAATCTTCTCGTCAGAATGCGTTTCCCTTTACGTTGCTGACCCCGGCAGATTTTGTCGTAGTAGTGCATCAATTTTTGAAATAATCGAACTAACGAAACAAAACGTGCCGGCGCGAACCAACGTTAAGGTAACTCTTAGAACATCGTGATGAGCTTGACCAAATGGTTCGTATCCTCGAGCGAAGGAACGACGATATCTGCGCCCGCATCAACTAATTCAGTTAGAGAATATTTCCCCGTCGCGACCGCGAGGGTTATTGCGCCGCCGTCCTTGCCCGCGATAACATCTCTGGGCGTGTCGCCGATGACGATTGCGTTGTCATACACTAATCCTTTTTCGTTCGCGCGTGTTTGCGCAAGCTTAACCAATTCGGAACGAACATCGTGTTCGCTGCCGAAGGCTCCGACTTTGATGAATCTGCCTAATTTTGCGCGATCGAGTTTCGTGTAGCCAATGTTTCGGCAGTTTCCGGTGACGACGCCCTGATGCGCGCGTCCTTCTAACCGGTACAAGAGATCAGCGACGCCTGGCAAGACGTGCAATTCTTCCTTCGCAAAATAAGTAGCAAACGTTCGCTCCAGGAGACTGATGCAGTCCGGAAGAACGTCATCGATGAACGCGTCCGGAACACCATATTGGCGAGCGATGGATTGAATGATTGCTCGATCGGTCCAGCCCGGATACTGCGTCATGTCGTGGTTATCAATGTCGATGCCGTAGACGTTGCCGATTGCGTGCTTGAACGCGCCGTTGTGCGCCTTCGTGTTATCCAGCAGCGTGCCGTCGATGTCGAACAGTGCGAGGTTCATGCTCTTTTGTCGTCGGCAGACCGTTTATAAATCTTGTGCTCATTTGGTCCAAATGACTCACCATTTGATAGCGAACGAGACTCACGGGATTTGCAATCCCGTAAATCAACTATTGTTCTCGTGCTCATTTCGTCTCCTTCGCGCCGATGGTTACTGAACCAACGTATTTTCCCGCAGCAATGTCGGGCACAATAATGGAAAGACTCAAAGGAGCGGTTTCGCCAGGGAATAAACGGGTTTTTACGGTTTGCGCGGCCGTCTTGAGCGTTTTTGTTACGTTCCCGAGGGTGAATGAGATCTTCGACAACGGAAACTTTTTCGTTTCGATTTCCGGCGCAACCGCGCTCAGGACGATATCTATCGGAACGTTGCCGTTGTTCTGCACGGTGGGGCTGTTGGTCGCAAGATCATCGTCGCCGGTCATTTCCGAAACCGTGCCGGGACTAAGTTTGGCGAGCTTCAGCGAGGCAAAATCAAGCCCAATCGAAACCAGTTTCGGAACCGTGATTGACCGGTTCGTTGTCATCTCCGTCGTGCCGTTCGTCGCAATAAACGCCACTAGGTATTCGTCCGGCGCCTGTGTGAACGGGATTTTCAACAATGCGGTGTGGGTGAGGCCGTCGGCAGTCTCCAACTCGAACGAACGGTTGAACGCGAACAACGTGACGTCCGAAACAGCAGTTGTCACCAGCTTCACCGGAACGATGCCGCCGACACCGGGAGTGAGGCTCACGCCTGTTGCGATTGAGACCTCGCTGATGGACAATCGGTCGCTCGGCTCAACGTCTAACTCGATCGGCACTTCTGGTCCAATTGCGACGACGAACGAGGGCTCTGATGCAACAAAATCAAGCGAGTTGTCATCCGTGTCATATTTGCGGCGGAGGCTTTGGTTCTCGCTTACGCCACCGTGCGGCGTCCCTTCGAACAAACCGGAGCCGATGCCTGACGATGATCCCCAACCGACCGCGTAAATTATCGTGCCGTTCGCGTTCTTCAAAGCGATGCCAGCATCGGTGTTGTACAGCGTTATGGCCTCTTCGTGGTCCGCTGAAGGCAAGGATGGGTCTTTGGTCGCTTCCCAGCCGATGTCGGCAATTATGTAGCTTTCCTGCGGCCCTAATGAGGTGTTAACGGGGATTTTGGCGTCAATAACGGCCGCTTCGGACTGCAATGTCCAACTTGAGATATCAATGGTGTCATTGCTCGGATTGAATAGCATAACAGCTTCTCCGCCGGACTCAGAAACCGGGTCATAGAGGACCTCTTGAATGATGACTTGGGCGCTGACGAGAGGAATTGAAACCAGCAGAAGCCCCATAGTGAATAATTTCATTTGTACATCCTCCCTCTATTTTCAAGAACGCGCACAAACACAACATTTTCCTCAACATCACAGAGTGCTCGATAGTCACCTATCCTGAGCTTGTAGCAGTCGCCTTCAAAATGTTCGAGAACCTTGAACGGGTCTTTAAGCGCATCGAGTCCTTTGCGAAGACGTTCTCGAATATGCTTATCCTGTTTTTGCAAGAACTTGCTCGCTTGCGGGCTCAGAACGACGTTATGCGTCATCGAGACTCACGTACGAGGAACGCGGCTGTTTCCGCGCGTTTGCAAGCTCCTTCTTCGCCCAAGGCGTGAGCTTGCCCTCTGAGAGGATGCGCTTAATCACGGCAACGTCCTGTTGCAGCTTTTGCACGTCCTCCTTAAGTAGTCTCATGCTCTTGGGCGAGTCATTTTGGGATATAAATGTTGCGTCCATGCCCCAAGAAAAGAGTTTTCTTTTTAGGTGTCTTTCTAAGAAAAAACCGGAAACCTTGCGGAAAAAGCGGAAGAATTGCGGATGCGAGTTTGCTCTGGTTTTAAACGAATTCCATTACGTTGCTGACCCCTGCAGATTTTGAGTTAGCGTTAGGTCGTAGATAATCAGTGCCGAAACTCGACCAATCTGGGCGGTAAAAAGAAACGAAAAAGGAAAATTAAAGGACTTTAACGCTCTTCACGCAGTCGTAATAGACGCCGCCTTTGAATTCCTTGTTTTCGAAGCTGAAGCTCTCTTCCCAGCCGCGCGGAAAGCCGAGGTAGCCTCGGATCTTTTTCGGGACTGTTGTCATGCTCGGCATATTTGCCACAGCATCTTCCGGGTGATTCGCTGATTGGTATGCGTCAAGCGCATTTAATTCCAAGCCTATTTTATTCTCATAGCTGGTCCATTGACTTGCTCGAGGCTGGAACGTCAATTCAACCTTGACTGGCTTCGGAAAGTGCTTGTTCACCAACGCTTCGATATGTTCTTGTGGAGTTTGCATAGCGCACCTAGAGTATTAATGAAACTAAAATAAAAAAAGAAAAAAGAAGAGATTTACTTGTCTGACTTGCCGGGCTTGACCATCATCGCGATCAAAAGCACGATGATGACGATTGCAGCCAAGATTCCGACGCTCAAGGTCGCGATGCCGGCCGGGGATTCCAAGAAGGAATCGGCTGACTTTGCGCGGACGCTGGTCGTTGAAGTTGTGGTGGTCGTGGTCGGTGCAGTCGTGGTCGGAGTCGTGACAACCGGCGTAGTGGGCGCCGGAGTGACTACTGCACACGGGTCGACAATCAAGCTCAAGGTCGCCTGGTCGCTCTCGATGTCGTTGTTCCAGAACGACGTCAATTCGACGCTGTAGGTTCCGGGCTTGACGTTCGTGCCAAGCAAGACAGGGATGGTTCGCGAGCTTTCGTCGCTTTCATCGATCGAGATGTCTTCCTTCATGACATTAACGCCCAAGGAAGGGATTGCGACTTCAATCGCAACTTCGTCCTCGTCGCTCTTGCCGATGTTCTTGAGCTTCATCTTGACGTCGAACGTGTTCTTGTCGCACGCGAGTCGGGACGGGCTCAACGAGGCGCCGTTGATGGTGATTTCGTGGCTTTCACGGTCAACATTCAAGTCGAACTCAGCAGTCGCGCCGTGGCGTCCGCTGAACGAGCCTTCTCCTCGGCCTTCAACCGAGATTTTCACGGTGTAGCTGCCTGAGGCGTCGTCTTCGATTTCGATGTTGCTGAACGTCACGGAGTCCTCATCTTCTGCAGATAAGTCGCCGAGGTCTTCGTCTTCGTCGATGTCAAAATCGCTGTCGTCCAAGACGACGTTGATGGTGATGTCTTCGAGGTCGATGTCTTCGTCATCGTTGTTGTTGTACGTGTTCTCGACAACGACACGGATGTCGATGGAGTCGCCGGGCTTGAGGTCGTCGACTTCGTCGCCGTCATCCAACGAGTGCTCTTCGTCGCCGTTGACGGTGACAAAGATGTCCTTGATTTCCAAGTGGTTCTCCATCTGGACCTTCAAGTCTCCGCTGCCGGAGATGGTGCTGTTGCCGTCGCTTCCGGTGGCAACGATGCTGCCGACCGAGAATGCGCCGTCGTCCAATGCGCTGTTGACCGCGTCATGGTTGTCGGCGATCTTGCCGTTGACCGTGACTGTGGCGACAGCCGCTGCCGCGAGCGAAGTCGGAGCACCCGTGAAGGTGATCGCGTAGCCGCTCGAGGCCGTGCTGGAAACCACGATGCCGGTGACCGTTGAGGCTCCGGTGTTCGTGATGGTAAACGTCGAACTGTCCGTGTCTCCCGGAACCGCGTTCGAGTCGCCCAACGTCGTCTCTGAGACGACGATTGCCGCGCTGACCGAGCTTGCCATCAAGGCAAGGCTGAAGATCAGCATGGATATAATCGATAATTTCTTCATAGTTGGTACCCCCACTAAAGGATAGTGTTGTTATTCCTTAGGAGTAATAGTTTATATATAAAGGTATCGGTATTTTGTGAAGGAAACTTCGTTTTAGGCACTTTGAATGGATTCGCGCCGAATATCGAGAAAAACCTATTGTGCGGGTATTTGGGTGTTCGTACTTAGTTAGACTATTGCTGCTTAGTTCAGGGGGTCATGAATTCATAGGTTATCTTTGAGATGTCTGCGATGATACGATCGGCTTCCGAAGAAGTGGCATTTTCGCTCATCACGCAGATAAGATAGTCTTTTTTCTCCAAATAGACAATGCCGCAGTCATGGGAAGATTGGCCGTAAGGCGTCACGCCGAACTTGTGCGAAATCTTCACTTCAGGAGGAAGCCCGGCCGGAAGCTGGTTCTGGTGAGGGGTGTCCGCTAATATCGAAAGAATGCTGTTCGAGAACGTTCGACGCAGATAGGTCGAAACATATAGTGAACGGAAGATGTTCGCGTATTCCTTCGGAGAGGCTTTCGTGAGGGCATCGCGGTCTTTCGGCCAGTCCAAGCCCATCGCTGTGCGGGCGGACATCATCTCATCGGTGTTCAGTTGGCGCAACAGCGCCCGTCCGGCCGTGTTGTCCGACTTTTGCAACGTTTCCGTGATGAGCGATTTCACCGTGAACGAGCTTCCGGGTTCCAAATATGCGAGCGAACCAAACGCAGCGTCGAAATCCTCCTCAAGAAGAGTTATTCGGTCGTCGAGCGATAGTTCGCCGTTCTGAACCTTCTTTTAGATTGCGATGACGATGGGTAGTTTTGCGAGGCTCGCAGGGTAGAATTTGTCGCGTTCCTTGATCCCTATCCAGGCGCCAGAGTCCAAGTCCTCGATGTACAAACCATAATTGCCCGTGACATCGGTCTGCGCCAGCCGCGCGTCAAGCTCAATCCGCAACGGAAGCAACGACGCCGTCAACGATTTTTGATAGTCAAGAAATTTATCTAGCTCAAGGGCTGCGATGTCGGGACGCACGAGCTCGAATTTATTCGTATTCGCATAATGGTCGCTTGATTTCTGCGCGTGCAGGTGTATATACATCAACAGAAGGATGATAATCAGAGATAGAAACGCAATCACGTAATTTTTTGCCGCAACGTGATTTTTGTGGAGCTTATGCTCATCGGTCTTTTTTTCGTGATGATGATTCGTTGATGACCCTGTGTTTTCGAGAGATGGCTCGGCGTCCATAGGCACATAAAATCGTTATTCACTATATGAATTTATGGGCATAATCCGAAGGTATTTATATAACGATTTCGTAACGATTACTATGGACATCTGGAGCGTCATCGGCATTGGCGGGGCTGTCTGCGTCAGCATCGGCTGGGTGCCGCAGATACTCCATGCCTGGAAATCTAAGAGCCTGGATGACGTTCATTGGAGTCTACTGGTGCTGTTGCTCTTCGGCTCGTTCCTCTGGATTGCCTACGGCTGGCATAACGGCGACATGATTGTGGTTGCGACCAATGTGATGATAACGATCTTTCTTTTGACGTTAGCTACGATGAAGAAAGAGTTTAAGCATTAGTTCTTGCGGTCGGCCTGCTGTTCCTTTGACATGAATGAGTAGGCAGTTCGTGAAATTTCGGTTGTGACTCGACTGGCATCTTCAAAACTGGTATGCGCGCTCATGATGCAGATAAGATAGTTCTTTTCCGGCAAATACACAATTCCGCAGTCATGGTTTTGGCCTTCATCCTTCCAGAATCCGACTTTGTGAGCAACCTTGACCTCAACGGGGATTCCGGGAACAAGCTGCTCATTATATTCGGTGTCAACGAGCGTTGATAACAATAGCTGAGAGAATCTGCGGCGCAAGTACGTAGAAAAATAGAGTGAGCGCAAGATGTTCGAATATTCCTTCGGCGAGACGTCAATTTTTCCCGAGGTTATTTCACTGAGCGGAATTCCGAATGCGATAAACGCTGAGTTCAGATCCTCTTTTGTCACGAGCGTAGCGAGCGCGTTTGCGGCAATGTTGTTCGATTCCATCGCGGTAAGGCGCAGGAGCTCGTTCACAGTGCGCTTTTCGCTCGTTCCCGAGCTATTTTTTAGGTTTACCTCGACCTTTTCGTCAAGAGAAAGGTATCCAAGCTCAACCTGCTTCAGCACTGAAACCATCAACGGCACTTTCATCAGGCTTGCGGGGATGAACGGATCGCGCTCATTGACGCCCATCCAGGCACCGGAAAATAAGTCTTCGACGTACACGCCGTATTCTCCCGGTTCATTCTCTAAAATCGGCGTGATCTTCGCCCTGAGCTCGACCATAGAGACAGTCAACTTTTTTTGCGTTGCCAAAAAGTCGTCAACGTCAAGCCTCGCAATCTCGGGGTGCAGAAGGTCGAATTGGGACGGGTCGGGAGCTGATGCGCTTTCGCTCGTCAGCAACGGCCAGGCAGTAAGGATGAGGATAGTGGCAAGAAAACTCACGATGGTGGCAAACCGCCAATCAAACGCCTTCTTGTGCGCGTGATGCTCGGGCGCAATAGGAGTGTCCATTGCTATTGAAAAATGAAGTTACTATTTGAATATTGCTATGGTTCTTTGTACGTTGCTGTCCTAAGTTTACTTTTTACCGCCCCGATTCGCACCGTTGGCTTGATTGTAACCAGAATTGATGCCGTAACGACGAAACAAAACTTGACGGTAAAAAGTTATGTTAGGAAAGAAATGGAAAATCGCTAAAACAATTATCTAGACGCGTCTGCTTGTCTTTCGAGCTCAAGCTTCTTCGAAATCGCAAGGCTCTTCGCATCCAATCGGTAGGCCGAGATGATCTCTTCCGCCAACGCGGATTCGATGGAGGTCTTTGAGTTGAAGCTCTTGGAGTACGCGCTTTGGGTGAAGTAGCGCAACGCGATGTCGATTCGTCGCTGCGGCGAGCACTCGGTCGCTTTCGGATAACGGGCGCCGCCGTATTCGATGGTGACGATTTCTTCTCTCGGCGCTGCGTTTTCTAGAGCCTTGACGAAGACCTTGATCGGGTTTTCCTTGAGCTTCTGCTCAACCACTTCGAGCGTTCGCTTGACGATGTCATGAGCCTGCACGGCCATGCCGGTCGTGTGACCTGAGCTGTGCCAGTGCTTTCCTGACTTCGAGCCGGCGTTCATGACCTTGTTGATCAATCGTTCGATGATGAAGACTTTGCTCTTGTGGAAGTTGTGGCCCGCGTAGCGCGCGCCGGTCTTCGGCACGATGCGAGCATCCGTGACGATGTATCGCTGCAGGCCGAGATCTTCGACCGCGATTCCTTCGGTCGACCACTTGTTAAATGCAAGAATGTGGCTCTTGTTGATTTTGACGTCAGTTGCCATGTTACTTTCGTGCCTTCTCGATCTTGCCCGATCGCAATGCGAGGAGTGATTGATCGTTGACTTTGATAACGGCCCATCGGACGCCCGGGATGTCTCCCTTGGCTCGGCCCTTCTTTCCGCCGATGCACTCAATCATGACTTCGTCGTGCTCGTCGATGAGCTTCTGCGCGCCATCGCCCGTCATGAACGCGGTCACTTGTCGGCCGTTCTTGATTAATTGGACGCGGCAGCACTTTCGCATCGCCGAGTTCGGCTGCTTGGCTTCCAACTGCACCTTTTCGAGAACGATTCCCTTGGCTTGGCTTGCGCCTTCCAACGGGTCAGATTTCTCCCTGAGATTGAGCATTCGCTTGATGAACTTTTTGTTGTGCCAACGGCCTTCGTGTCGACGTCGGATTAACGACTTAGCGACATTGAGTCCGTTTGCCTTATTTGCCATTGTTATTGAATCCTTGAGAGGGGGTATTTAAAGGTTGCGGAGATAGTGGGAATTACGAGCTCTGTCGACGAACTTTACGTTTCTGACGACGGTCGGGCTAAACTCGCCAGGATTCACAGTCTATTCTCGTTTTCGGCGAGACCTATGACTGATGCTGATTAATCGTTCGTAATCCTTCCGCTTTTTCCGCAAACTTTCCGGTTTTTGGCGCGCAACGCACATAAACGATTCCGTCTTCTTTCTCAGCTATGAGCGAAACATTTAATAATAAGCGCAGTCTTACTGGGCTTATTATGGATATCATCCCAGTGTCTTCCCGCGGACAGATTGTCATTCCCGAGCACATACGGAAGAAATACCGCATCGCGCAGGGGACACGGCTTGTGCTGCAGGAAAAAGGCACGTCGCTCGTCCTGAAGAAGGAGAGCGAGGTAGAAAAACTCCTCTCGGACGACCGTGACTTGCTGCTGACTGCTGAGACTTCGCTCGCTGACTGGAACACCCTTGAGGAGGACAAGGCATGGAAGGACTTGTGAAAGGGGACATCGTCACCTTACTGTTTCCGTTCTCGGATTTGAGCGCCGCGAAGAAGCGCCCGGCGTTTGTCCTCGCAACCACGCGTGATGACATTATTCTCTGCCAGATAACCAGCAAGCCGCACGATCCTGACGGAATCGCTTTGAAAAAAATTAATTTCTCTCACGGAGGGCTGCCCTGCGACAGCGTCATCCGACCGAACAAGCTTTTCACCGGACACCGTTCAATCATCATTGGCAAGGCCGGCTGCGCAAACGCCAAAAAGACAACTGAAGTCGTCAACGCCGTGTGCGAGATAATTCGAAGATAGTTCTGGGACGGTTGGAGAAGGTAGGGATTGTCGGATGAAATTTATTCTGCTGCTTGCTTAAATTCTTTGGCTGCGCGTTTCAGTGCAGTTTCCAAGTCAGATTCAACTTGTTTGTGGGTGAGACCCATATCTCTTTCTTTTGGATTGACAAGCTTGCTTACAAAGTCAGAAATGGTATGATGAGTTACCATAGGGCTAGACGATTTCGTTGGGTTAGGCCCGAAATAACCTTTATCTTTCGTGTAAAATCCAGGACCGCGCTCTTGTTGTTCGATACCGTATTCACGGTCATCCCAAGTCGGTTCAGCTTTGCTAGACCAACCTTCACAGCATTGACCGATCATTCCTAGATAAATAGAACATTTTCCTAATTGCACGCGCCCCTCTCGTTCCCAAGACGGCGCTGCTTTAAAGATTTCAATATGTTTAGGATCAAGTGCATGTTCAAGAAGAATATTCAATCGCTTAACATCTAATTCATATGCTTCTGTTTTTTCTTTTTCGATTATTTCCTGTCGCTGCTTTTGCGTCGTTTTCTCTGCAACAGCAGAACGATAACCATCACGTGCTTGCTGAGCTTCTTTGAGCGCGGCCGTAATACGTCGTGAGTAAGCCATTTTATTCACTAAGCAAGATGTATTCTTAAACATTATGCAACTCAAGAATATTCTTCACCTTTTTCAGACAATCTTAGAAAGTAGGAGCTTCAGGCATAAGAAAGTCTTAGTTTGTATTTACAATCCGTTTCCTGCATAGGCATTCTTCGGTATCGGCAAGTGTAATTCTTTCTTGAGTAAGTCCTTAACAAGTCCGCATAGGCCTTTCGGAATGTTCTTCATTACGGGAATAACCAAACATTGCGCTGGGCCTTGCTCAATGATCTTTTCCTTGATGCCTCTTGTTTTCTGCTTAAACGCGCCGACCCAGAGTGAGCCGCTTTGCTTGAACTGGCACTCATAAGATGTTGCACGGTGAGAAAAATAGAAATTCATCATGTGTCCAACACATCGCCCACCTAGCTCGTGGCTCTTGCTCCCTCCATATCCATAGAACTCGTGAATTGTAATGTGCCCGGACAAACGGTTGGGAATCATCGCATCGTTGCTCGGACGATAATACCGGTGATCATACCCAACGAGCCCAGAAAACGGTTGATGTTCAATAGATTTGATAAGTGTTCCAACAATGAAATAACTACCATTCCTCATAGTATGTCCCCCTACTAATGCAGAATTCCTACACCATTAAAAAACCTTCGCATAACCGTCTCACCTTTCCCTCAGGTTCAGACAAAGCTTCAAACAACCAGCTTAAGCAATCTTCAATTCAGAAATCGGGAAGTGCCGCTTAATAATCAGTTCATAAGCCCGCAAATTAGCGGCGTTTCTACCAATCAACATTCCACGCGTTTGGTGGTCTGCTGAATGAATCGTAAGCACAGCATCTTCTTGCGTGATTTCTTTCACTTCAAGCGGATGCGTCAAATTTCTGACAAACTGATGCAAGTCAGTCGAATACTCGATGAACTTCACCCGTTTCTTCAACAAATTCTCAAGCTTCTTCGCGACAACGCCGCCCTTGCCGATGCAGCGCGCAATCGAGCCTTCCGGAACCAAGAAAATGATATTTTCAGGAAAGACAATCAAGTCCTTCGGAGTGACGCCGGAGAACTCCTCTAAGAAGTTCATCCACTTAAGCTCCTCCATGCCGTACGAGACCATCAGTCAACGGTGCTGAGAATGCTGACGCCGAACTGCTTTCGGCACAACGCGCCGACTTCGTCCGCGGTCAAAGGAATTTCGACAACGATGACGCCCGCGACTTCTGCGTATCTTTTTACGTCCGCGAAAACATCCGCCTTGCAGTTCTTCGAGATGAAAACTTTTCTTGCGCGTCCGGCTTTGACGTTCTTGATTGTCCTTTCTTCGCCGAGCACGAGCTTGCCGGCTTCGAACAACTTCTTGATGTCTGCGTTAACGCTTGATTCGGTGGGTTTCATTAGAGCTTCTCCTTGACAACTTTAGCTATCAATCCGGGCAGTCCGGTGCCGGTCGGCACAGGCTGGTTCAACATGACGTTCTCGACAACCGAGTCGAGCTCATCGGTCTCGCCGACCAATGCGGCTTCGATGATGTGCAGAATCGGAGTTTCGAAGCTTGCTCGTGCGAGCACGGACGACTTCTCGCTGATGACGCCGTATCGGGTCACTCCCTTGATCTCGCCGGACACGCTCATCGTGTCGACGACCAGCATGAAGTGGCGAACGTCAATTTCAATACCTTGTGAGTCGAATGCGTGCGTGATCTCATTCAGCAAAGACTGACGCGCGGCTTCGATACCGAGGACTTCCCGGATTTCCTGGATGTCGTTGGTCGAGGTCTTGGTCGCGTCGACGAAGTCGAGCTCGAGGATCTTGTTGAGGTTCGAACCGGCCGTGATGATGAGGAACTCTTCCTTTCGTCGCACCGGGAGAACCTGCTTGATTCCCTTGATGCCGGAGATGTAGATCTTTCGCACATCTTCCTTGAGCTTGTACAATTCGTTCAGGCTGTCGCTCTTCAGCTTCAGCGTGATGTTCGAGCCTTCGCCCTTCACGCCGATGCCCTTGACGCCCTTCTCGAGCGCCTTGATGATGGCGGACGTCGTGAGGCTGAGGTCCTTCATGTATTCCGCGTTGAGCTTGACTTCAATCTTCAAATCGACGACGTTCATCGCGAATTCGGTGACGAGCTCGTTGAACGTGGTTTCCTTGAGCGAGAGCGCGAGTTCCTTGATGTCCTTGCCCTTGTTGTGCGGGGCCTTGAGGAAGATTTCCATGATCGGCGTCTTGATTTCCTTGCGGCCGTCGAGCAATTCGACGACACGCGGCAAACCCGTCGTAACGTTCATTTCGGCGACTCCGGCGAAGTGGAACGTGTTCAACGTCATTTGCGTCGAAGGTTCTCCGATCGATTCTGCGCCGATGATGCCCACGCTTTCGCCCGGGTCAACGCGCGCGGCGTTGAACTCTTCATAGACTCGCTTGACGACCTTCTTGATCTTGCCGGCCGGGCACTTCTCCTCAATCTCCTTGAGGATGTGGTCCGGGAGCTTGTCTGCGTAGTCTTCGAGTTCTTTGTGCATTGGAATCACTCAGTCATATCGATAATTCGTTGGATGTTGATCTTTCCGTTTTCGGTCTTCGAGACGTCAAGGCCGTCTTCGCCGTACTTGAACTGGATGATCTTGCCCGTCGCGTCTCGCACGGTGTTGTCGTACTCGACGCGCAAGTCCTGGAGCGCGTTGGCCAATCGTCGGTACAAGTAACCTGACTTCGGCGTACGCAACGCGGTGTCCATCAAGCTGTCACGGCCCGTGATGCTGCAGAAGAAGAACTCCTGCGGCGTCAAGCCTTTCTTGAAGTTGTTTCGGACGAAACCGTGAGCGACCGGGCTGATGTCTCCCTTCTTGAAGCAGCTGAGCGTTCGGCTGCGGTATCCCTTCTGGATTCGGTTGCCGCGCAACGCCTGCTGTCCGACGATGGCGGAGATTTGCGAGAGCTGGAGGATGTTACCTCGCGCGCCGGAGTCGACCATAATCTTGGTGTCGGTGTCCGTCTTTCCTTCGGCCTTGACAATCTGTCCGGCCTTGTTACGCGCCTTGTTGAGCAGTTCGATAATCTTGAACTCAAGCGTTTCGGTGATGCTTCGTCCCGGGAAGGCCTCGAGCTTTCCGTCGTGGAACTGCTGGATGATCGTCTGGATTTCGGTTTCCGCGTCGCTGATGGTCGTCTCGATCTGCTCCTTTGCAACAGGAGGCAAGTCGTAGTCGCTGATCAACGTGCTGAAGCCCGTCTTCTGGAGCCAGTCGTTGCCCATGCGGAAAATCTTGTGCAGCACATCGATCGCGAGCTTCGCGCCGTACTGTCGGTGCAACGCGCGGATCAAGTGACCTGAGCCTTCGCCCAACGAGTTTTCGTCGATGACACCCTCAACAAGCTTGCCGTCCTTGATGACGACAGGCTGCTGCGCTCGTGACGTGCCGGTGAAGTTGAAATCGTCCGGCAAGACGGTGCTGAAGATTTCCTTGCCGTTCACGACTTTCTTGTTCGGCAACTTCGCGTAGTTCGCGACGCCGATGCTGAGCAGGAATTGGATGGCTTCTTCTCGTGAGAGTTCGCCGAACTTCGTCAAGGCGAACGGACCTGAGAGCGCGTCTTGCAAGCAACCGATGACGGGCAAGCCGTATCGCGGAGAGATTAATTGCGTCTGCACTTCCATCAAGATTTCGGCTTCCGCTCGCGATTCTTCCGTCTGCGGGACGTGCAAGTTCATTTCGTCGCCGTCGAAGTCCGCGTTGTACGGCGCACAGACGGTCGGGTTCAATCGCAACGTTCTGCCCGGAAGGACCTTGACCTTGTGGCACATCGTGCTCATTCGGTGCAAGCACGGCTGTCGGTTGAAGATAGTGATGTCGCCGTCCATCATGTGACGCTCGACGACGTAGCCCGGCTGCAATTCCTCGAGCGCGGCTTCCTTCGTTTCCTCAGTGATCTTCTTCTTCTTTCCGTCCGGTCGGATGACATAGTTCGCGCCCGGATATTCGGTCGGGCCGCGCTGGATGAACTTCTTCAAGTATGCCATGTTCCAGGCTTGGACGACTTCGGGAACGGTGACTTTCATCGCGATGACTTTCGGAACGCCGACTTCGTTGATCTTGATCATGGGGTCCGGCGAGATAACCGTACGGGCGCAGAAGTTCGTTCGCTTACCCGCGAGGTTGTGTCGGATTCGTCCTTCCTTGCTCTTGATTCGTTCGGTCAACGTCTTCAAGGGCTGGCCGCTTCGGTGTCTGGCGGGCGGAAGCTGAGCGACGTCGTTGTCGAAGAACGTCGTGACGTGGTACTGCAACAAGTCCCACAAGTCTTCAATGATGATTTCAGGAGCGCCTGCGTTGATGTTCTCGAACAATCGCTGGTTTATTCGGACGATGTCGCCGAGCTTGTGCGTCAAGTCGTCTTCCGAACGTTCTCCGGTTTCGAGCGTGATGGACGGTCGCATGGTCACCGGCGGAACCGGCAACACGGTGAGGATCATCCATTCCGGTCGAGCGGTGGTCGGGTTGATGCCGAACATGATCGCGTCTTCGTCGGGGATCTTTTCAAGTCGTGAGCGGACTTCGATCGGGGAAATTCTGCGTTCGCCTTCCATGAACGTGGTCGGCTTTTCGATGTTGACTTTCGGCTGCTTCGCGTTGCAGTGGCTGCACTTTGAGCCGGACTTGAGGCTGTCGATGATGGTCTTGATCGCCTTTCTTCGAGCTCGGAGACCGCCTTCTTTTTCGATGCGTGCGAGGATGGTCTTGCTCTTCTCGATCTTTTCCTTCGGGATCAAGATCTTGCCGCACTCGTTGCACGTGCTGCGCAACAATGAGAGGATGACTGGAACGAACTTGATGTGAACGACCGGTCGGGCCATTTCGATGTAGCCGAAGTGACCGATGCACTCCTTCAACTTGCAACCGCACGTTTTGCAGCGCAAGCCGGGGTCGATGACGCCCAATCGGATGTCCATCAATCCGCCGTCGACCGGGTAGCCTTCCTTGTCGTAGAGTTCCGGCGTGACGACCTTTGCGGAGGCCATCTTCTTGATCATCTTCGGGCTCAAGACCCCGAACACGATGTTCTGGACTTGCTTGAAGATGTGCTGAACGGGAGCGATATTGATTTCTCGTCGGACAGGCTCGGTGGTCACGTTCACGGCAGCCGCGTCTTGCGTTGCGGCGGCTTCGGGCGTGATGCCTGCGACGTCGCCGGACTTCAACATGACTTCATCGAAGTTCTCTTCTGAGTCTGGCGCCATCTGTTCGGCTTCCACTTTCGCTTCCTTGGCTGGTTTGGCTTTTGGCATGTTAGTATTTGCTCTTCAACGTCAATTTCGGATAGATGCCCAACGACTTGAATTCGTCGAGGATCAATTTGAACGCGTATGAAATTTCAATCTCGTTGACTTCGGTGTTCTCGCCGCAGATCGGACAGTATCGCTTATTCTTGTACGGGTCGTGGATCGCGATGATGCCGCAGTTCTCACAGACCGGGACAAGCGTCTTGTCGGAGTCGAATCGTTCCTTCAAAAGCAACGAGGCGCCGTGCGCGACGAGCGTGTCCTTCTCCATCTCTCCGAATCGGAGACCGCCTTCCTTCGCTCGACCTTCGGTCGGCTGACGGGTGAGGAGCTGGATCGGACCGCGCGCTCGCGACTGGATCTTGTTCGCGACCATATGCTTCAGTCGCAGGTAATACATAGGACCAACATAGATTTTTGCGGTGAACTGTTCGCCGGTGAGACCGTTGTACATGGTTTCGACGCCGTTCTCTCGGAATCCGGCTTCGAGCAATTCCTGTCGCACGGCTTCTTCAGGTTCGGCTTCGAACGGCGTGCCGTCGATGTAGCGGCCGTTTAGGGCGCCGACTTTGCTGCCGATCAATTCGATCAAGTGTGAGAACGTCATACGTGACGGCAAGGAGTGCGGGCTGAAAATCAAGTCAGGAACGATGCCAGATGCCGCGAACGGCATGTCGGCGGACGGAACGATGAGTCCAACGACTCCCTTCTGTCCGTGTCGCGACGTGAACTTGTCGCCGATTTCCGGAACACGAGGGTCTCGGAGTCGGACTTGGATGAGTTTGTTGCCTTCCTCGTTCTCCGTGACGAGGACGAAGTCGACGATGCCTTCTTCGCCGTGCTTCAACGCGACGCTGGATTCTCGACGGGTGTTGCCCGCGAGCGAGTATTCTTCTGCTGAGGAGAGGAATCGTGGCGGAGAGCTCTTACCGATCAAGACGTCTTCTTCCTTGACCTTCGCTTCCGGATAGATGATGCCGTCGCCTTCGAGCAATCGGTAGTCCTTTTCGGATTTGTAGCCCTTGACTTCCTTGTCAGGGATGCTGATGTTGTCCATCAAGCCGCCCGAGTAGCGCAATTCTTCCGCGCCGAGCGGGTGGAAGTAGGTGCTTCGGCCGAATCCTCGGTCGATGCTTCCCTTGTTGAGAATAACTGCGTCTTCCATGTTGTAGCCACGGTAGCTCATGACGGCAACGATGATGTTCTGGCCCGACGCGTGCTTGTCGTAGTGGCACAAGTCGTGCGTGATGCTTTGCACCAACGGTTTTTGCGGGTAGTGGAGCAGGTTGATGTCCATGTCCATTCGAGTGTGATAGTTCGCCGCGTACATTCCCATGGATTGTCGCAGGTTCTTGACGCTGATGATGGCTCGCGGGGCGTGGCAGTAGTTGATGTACGGCATCAACGATGCGGACAATCCCAACATGGCCAACGGCGAGATTTCGACGTGCGTGTGCTCGGGAGTGAGTTCGTTTTCCTGGAACGCGATCAAGGCATTTTCCTCTTCGTTCGCGTCGAGGAATTCGATGATTCCCTGTTCGATGAGGTCGTTCCAGCCGAGCTCGTTCTTCTGGAGCTGCTTGATGTGCTTCTCGGTGAGCATCGGGATGCCGTCCTTGACGATAATCAACGGTCGTCGAAGTCGTCCGCGTCCGGATTCAATTGTGATTTGGTTGACGGTCTCGTCATAGCGGGCGTTCAGGTAGCCTGAAATCGCGCCCTTTCTTCGCTCGGTCTTGATTTGCTTCAAGAAATCGTCCTTGTTCTCGACTTCGCCCACAAAGCGCCCGTTCAAAAAGACTTCAACCATTAGTTGGCCTCCCGTAAGCCGGCGTTCTTCAACGCGGCGAGGACGTCCTTTTCCGGAGCTTCTCGTGAGACTTGTGCGAGGATTGCGAGGTTCTTTCTCAAGCCGATGTTCGTTCCTTCCGGAGTTTCGCACGGGCACAATCGGCCGAGGTGCGTCGCGTGCAATTCACGCGCTTCGAAGTTCTCTTGGCTTGAAGAGAGAGGAGAAACGACTCGCTGCAAGTGCGACAACTTGTCGAGATGGTTGATTCGTTGCATGCGTTGCGAGATTCCTTTGCGCGCGCCGACCCAGTTGCCCGTGGCCATCGCGCTGTAGATTCTCGACGTGAGGAGCTTTTCTCGGATGATAACTTTGATGCTCGGGAATTTGCCTCGCTTGACCAATCGTTGGAAGTTGTAGAGCAAGTCGCCGATTAGGACCTTGAGGTTTACGCGGAACAAATCCGTGAGCAAGTCGCCCGCGAGCTTGAGTCTCTTGTTACCGTAGTGGTCCTTGTCGTCCGTCGGGATTTCCTGCGTGCTGACGAGGATGAACTTCTTGAGCATCTTGCACAGGTTCTGGGCTTTCGCCAATCTGACTTCTTTCGTGATGCCGATGTGCGGCAACAAGTACTTGTCGAGGAGTTCGTCCATTCTTTCCATACGGACTTCTTTCGCTTGCGTGATGCCGATCTTCTTCGCGATCGTGTCGATGGCGTTTTCGGAATCCTTGAGGTTGACATGCTCGAACAGGTTGATGAGGACCTCGTCGAACTGGCGGTCCTTGCTGACGTCGTTCATGATGTCCTCGTCCTTGATCATGCCCAGCGCTTTGAGCACGATGACGAGTGGAACTCGCTTGACGCGCGTGAATGAAAGGTAGTAGATGCCGTCCTTCAATCGCTCGAAGGTGTGCGGGACGCGGTAGGCCGCGAACTCGCTGTAAATCTTTCCGACGTATTCTGAGGTTCCGCCGTCGTGCTCGACGGTGAACTGGTTGGCTGCGAGGTCTTCGACGTTGACAAGCACTCGTTCGGTTCCGTTGATGACGAAGTAGCCGCCGGGGTCGTCCGGGTCCTCGCCCTTGTCAATCAAGTCTTCGCGCGACATGTTGTTCAAGTGGCACAATTTGCTCTTGAGCATGATCGGCAAGCTGCCAATCTGCGTCGTGATGGACTCTCGCTGGATATCGTTAATGTGACTCGAAACTTCGAGGTAGACCGGGGCCGCGTAGGAGATCTTTCGCAATCGGGCTTCGGTCGGATAGATGGCGCGCTTGCTTCCGTCGGCTTCAGTGATTTCGGGTCGACCGATGATGATCTTGTCGAGCCGGATGCGGAACGATTCCACGTTCGGCGGGATGATGGTCGGTTCGATGATCTTGTTCTCATCGACGACGCGCTGGAGAATCTTGTCGACGAAATCGTTGAAGCTCTCGATGTTCGAGCCGACAAGCGAGTTGTCCTGGAAGTATTTCTCGAAAAGAATCTTGGAATAGGACGCCATATTAATCGCTCACCACTCGGCGATAGAAGATGGTCTCGTCTGCCGTCGGAGACGGTCGGGTAATCTTGATAATGTCGTCCACTTGGATGTCCAAATGGCCGAGGGCGGCGTCGGACTTAAGGATTCGCGGGAGCTGCGTGATGGTGAGATTGAACTTTGCGAGAATATCTTTGACTTCCTTTTCGCTCGCTTTCGCGTGCTTAGGGACGAGGATGTGCTTTGTCACGTCGTATTTGGTCTTCATTCGCGAGTGTTCCTCACTGATTTCCTAACGTCCGTCTCTGCCGTTGACCCTCGGGTCAAACGGGCCACAAGGGATTTGAACCCTTAACCCGCTGGTTAAAAGCCAGCTGCTCTACCAGGTTGAGCTAGTGGCCCATCGTTTCATAACGATCACTCGAGAGAGTGATTCGTGAAAACTGAGCCTGCTCGTCCGGATAGAATGATGGTTAATGTTGTTCCCCTCAATGAGCGTATGCCATCTATATAAACGCGTTCTGAAGAACCTGGGGGTTGTTTATAAAGCTTTCGTTTAAAATGACAAGAAAAGGAAAAAAAGAAGAAAAAATCAGTGAATCGTGCTTACTTACACATCTTAGTGCAGTCGCCGCACATGGACGCGCACACGTTGCCCAAGCCCCAGAGGGCGATGAGCGCCGAGTACCACTGGATGTTCCAGAACGTCCAGACATTGAAGTCACGCAACAACAGCGCGATGCCCAATGCGACAAACAAAATCCCTGAGACTTTCTTGCATTTTCCACACATCATAGTACACCTCTTTTGACTGGCTCGCTTAAGAAAGACACTATATATAAAGTTAATCTGACCGGACTGAATGATTAGTAATCATTATATAGTAGTTACTCAAAATTACGAGTATGGAGCTCATCTTTGAAGACGATGACATGCGCGTGGCGTATAACGGAGTTAATTCCTATCTGGTTCACGATAAAAATAAAGAGCGCTCCGCGCATTGGGATTTTGTTTTCGCTGATTTTCCGACAACGATTCCTCATCTTGAGCGCTTGCGACTTCCGATGATGGCCATCACGATGCTGTTCAAGAAGCAATCCCGAAAAAATGTCAAAGGCGAAGGGTATGAAGGTCGTCTGAAAGACACCCGAAAATACGCCGCAATCGGCAGCTATTACGGACGCATCGTCAAAGGCGAAGTCGAAACGGACAAAGGAAAGAACGACATCTCATTTATCATCATGGCGCCGAGCCAAGACCAATGCGGCAACTCATTCAATTAGCTAGCCGCTTTCTCGACTAATACCACCAGTTCTTCTGTTCTTTCGGCAGTTTCGGGTTCTTCGCCTGCGCGATCGCCGCGGCGAACGCGTCTTGACAGCAAATATCTACTTTTCCTTTCTTCGCGCAGAGCTTTTTGTACAAAAATTCAGCTTTTTTCTTTTTCAATTGCTCGACCGTCGTGATGCCGAGCAGACGGAAGTCGCGCTCCATCGCCTTGCCGATGGAAACGAGGTCGGTGAGTGTTCTTTGTTTTGATAACATTTATTAACCCTGTTTTGCTCTTCAAATCATGCGAAAATCAACGTTAACCTGGGCAGATTCGTTGCGCGCGGCGCTATACGATTTAGTGACAGACGTTCTTGCCGCGCTTTTCTAAATACTTTTGATGATATTCTTCCGCGGGATAGAACGCGGTCGCCTTGACGATTTGCGTCACTATCTTTTTGCTTGCGCGGGTTTGCAATTCGTCGCGCGACTTTTCCGCTAATTTCCTTTGCGCGTCGGAGTGGAAAAAGATTGCGCTGCGGTATTGCGTGCCCTTGTCAGGACCTTGTCTATTCGGCGTCGTCGGGTCGTGGTTCTCCCAGAATATTTTCAACAGTTTTTCGTACGAGACTTTATCCGCGTCGAACTCAATTTCAATTGCTTCGGCGTGGCCGGTTGTGTCGGAGCAGACGTCGTCGTACGTCGGGTTCTTCGTCGCGCCGCCGGTGTAGCCGACTCGCGTTGAAATCACGCCAGGAACGGCGTCAAACAAGGATTGCACGCCCCAGAAGCAGCCTGCCGCGAACGTCGCGAACTCTTTTATCATACCGTGTCTGCGGTTTTCGGAGTATTACTTTCTTTCGGTGCCACGAGGCCGTGAGCACGCGCGGCCTTGATCACGGCCGTGTAAAAATCGGACGCGTGAAACGGAAAGATGCCCAAAGAGCCGCCGTTTTGCAGGAAGGTGAGCAACGAATGCGAGTGCGGCCGATCATTCTCTTGGCTCAAGAGCAGGACGTATCCAAATGTCGTTGTGCTGCACAGTTCCTCTATCGGCTGGCCGAATTTGCTGATCCCGTTGAGCGCCTTGTCCTTCACTTCAGGGCTGAGCTTCCAGCAGCGCTGCTCATTGTTGTACCGAGGGCCTTCGATGCCGAGATCGATGACGACCGGGAGATTGTCGGCTAAAATGATTGCATCATACGGAATCCGCTTGAACTGCTTCGACCAGATGGTGTGCTTTCCGTCGTAGTCGTCCGTAACGCGGTAATGCTGGGTTTCCGTGCATCTCGGGAGCGCGCGCAAGTTAACCCGTTTCTCGGCTTTGCAGTATTTTACTGAGTCTTCGAGCGCAAGCTGGAGAAATGATTCGCGAATCGCCTCGACAACGATCGATTTTTCCTTCGCCTTCAGGGGACGCTGCTGCATCGCGCGCGAGACTATTTTATCCCAGTCGGGAGCGTATTTCGTGACACGATCGATTAACGTGTCGGTCAATTGATTTGTTTGAACAGAATATCTCATCTTCACTCCTGACGGACGTCTTACTGGACGTTAAACGCCCTGGCCGACAAATCCGTTGCGACGGAATGCCGTCCAGGCGTTGCATATATCGTAAAACGCCCTGGCCGTACGACAGACGTTCTATGAAACGTCTGGTGTGCCAAGGCATTTTCCGTTAGTAACTTTTCCCAGCCACTTTTACTGCGGCAATATTACTACGTTTTTCGACGGTATAGGGGTATAAATGTCTTGCGGTTACGAGTGTCCACTGTGCGGACAATAAACGTACAAAAAATAAAAAGCAACAAAACAATCAAGCAATATGGCTCAAGAAACACTTTATCCACAATGGTTTACGCAATTACAGAAGGCGGTTGACGCTTTGAAGAACTCGTCACTATCTCATGAATCTCCTTCAAAAGAAGATGCGATTCTTGCACTTTCTTCTCAAACCACAAATCATTCTGAAGAGCAACCGATCTAAGAAAACCAGAAATCGTAGAAAACCCTTTCAAACTTGCAGCAAGCCGAATCTTCTCGTATTCATTCCTCGAAATTCGAAAATGAATTCTGACCGTTTTCAACATCAATTTATGTATGTGTAAACTAGTATTTATGCTCTCGAAAAAGGAGAAAAGATCTTTTGTCCAAAAGTGAAAGTTTAAAAAGAGGAAATGCGCTATTTTGTTCATGACTTCCTGCAAGAAATGTGGGGCATCGATAAGTTCTCAATACCTTTACTGCTATGATTGCAATAAAACGGCAAAAGCATACAAAGACGAGAAAGGATATCCGCGATTCAAAGATAGCAAGAAGCCAGTCCATCGTTGGGCTTGGGAAAAGTCAACAGGCAAGAAATTGCGTCCTGGCGCAGTAATCCACCATAAAGACCGAGATAAGACGAATAACAGGGGTTCAAACCTCTGGGCGTTCAGAAATCAAGACGAACACGACGCAGTACACGAACGTGACGCAGAACGACACGGTGATCGAGCAAGCTATCAAGGATTCAAGAAAAAAGGATTCTTCCGTTCATTCTTCGGCTGGTGACTTAAATCTCGCCATCTCTATCTGCTGCTTAAACGGCTCTAATTCCTTGCTCAAAAGAGACGTTGTAAAATCAGTAACTTTCTTTCCTTTGAAGATGCAGTAAACGCGGAGCAAATCGGCTAACTCACTTGGGACTTTAATGTTTTTCAGTCGCGTTGGTTCAATCATTCTTTGAGTGGTATTTGCCCCCTGAGAAATATCCTATTTTTCCACTTTAAGAAGCCATACTGTTGTTATTTTTTCGTTTGTGTGGGTAAAGTTTATATACTCCTACACAGTTACAAATGTTTAGGAAGAGGTGAGGTATGTCCGCATGGAACCTGACCTCAAAGACCGCAAGATTCTCGTCGAGCTTGACAAAAATGCGCGTCAAGATTTCTCAGAAATTGGAGAAAAAATTGGAATGTCTCCACAACTCGTTCGCTTCCGTGTGAACCGCATGGTGCAGGAAGGAATTATCAAAGGCTTCGTTACATTCGTGAACCTGGAAAAGCTCGGACATCGCATCTTCAACGTCTGCCTCAGTCTCAAGCATATCCCCTCGCAGCGCGAAAAAGAGCTTATTGAACGTTTGAAAGAGATCCCTCACATCAACTGGCTGTGTAGCACGAACGGCAAATATGACCTCATTATTGGCATCAATGCAGCAGATATGCAACAATTCCAATTCTTGTTTAGTCAAATCACGAGCATCTTCGAACACGAAATCGTTGATGACGGAATGTTCATCTGCATGGACAGCTGGCAACTACCCTACCCCTTGCTCAAAGGACAAGAAAAACCTCTCGACACACCTGATGTAGGCGTCCGCATCGATCAACAAGTCAAACTCCAACCCATTGACTACCACATCATCAACGAGCTTGCCGTTAACGCCCGCATGACTTGCCGCGAAATCGCCCGCAAACACAAAGCAGACATCCACACCGTCACACAACACTTTAACACGCTCGTTAAGAACAAAATCATCGTCGCATTCAAACCCATTATTGACATGGGTAAACTCGGCTACAACTGGCACTTAGTATTATTCAAACTGAAATACGTCGACGCGCACACGCGAAAACAATTTATGGAATTCCTCAAAAGCCTCCCCGAAACATTCTTCGTCGTCCACGGATTTGGAAACTGGGACATGCAACTCGAATTCTTCTGCAAAACAGACGACGAATACAACGACATCATGAACAAAATCTTCCCTGAAAGATTCAACACCATCATCAAAAAACAACACGAACTTAAAATCACTCATGAGCATAAGTGTATTTGGTATCCTGTTGGAAAAGTAGAAGAAGCAGTACAATCCAATCTAAACCAATGGGAATCTACAGTGGCGATAAAGAAACCTTTGAAAATTAAATCTACTCTAATTTAGGGAATCTTCTCTGCGAGATTTTAACTATTTTCTCCTGCTGTTTTTTGATAAATTCTGCCGATTCATAATACTTGAAATCATGTTTTACTACTTCGCCAGCAATGTTTTGTAGATCTATGAATATTTTTACTCCTTTGTTGAGCCAATGATCGACAGCTTTCTGAACAGATGAATCAAGTTCTTCTTGGTTTGCGTACTTGTACTCCTTGTTGAATACCACCAAAGCGTATTCTCCCCAAGAATCATGCGAAACAATATTTCTTGCCTTCTTCCATTTCCTAATAAGATCCATAAGCTCGTCAGGAACAACATCCAGATTATTCAGTATTTCCGCCATACCCAGTCCAAAAAGTTCAGTCTTTGTTCTTACTTCTTCTGCTTGTTCAATGAAGAACCCGGCTGAAGGAAAAACGCGAGAAATCAACCTTTTAATTTCGTCATCGATTAATGCATCAGCAGCGGAAAACGCTTCAATGTAATATCCATTTGCTGCGGGTTTACTGACAAAATCGCCCCAGTTATGAGCAAAAATAAGAATTCCTTTCGGAGAATATTTCACTCTACCTTTCATATGAAGCACCTCTGATTTTCTGATCGATAAAATTGAAAAGATCCTGCCAGTTCGCTGAGCTTAATCCTCTTGCAACAGGATGCTTTATTACAAAATACTGAGTTACACCTTTCTGAGCATAGTAAATATTATCATTAATCTTTGTGATTTCTTGACCCACCACCGTCTTCCAAGATTCGATGTGCGTGAAAGAATAGAAAATAACCATCTTCGGACAATATTCTAGAATCAATTCTCTTAATTTATTCGCTCGCTCCAATAAAAATCGTTTTTGATACGTCCGTCGATCTTTTAGCTCGGATAGATTTGTGTTGCCATACATCCAATCGTTTTTCCGCGTGGAGCGTGAAGGTAACGGTAATAGTTCAATTAAACAATGATCGCTATTCTTACGACCCAGCTGGCTTTTTTGAAAGTCGATAACTGACTCTCGATTTATCGGCTTGTTTTGCAATGTTAAAATAATCTTGATGATTTTATCCCACGTTTTCTGAACTGATTTGGGAGCATGAAAATGTTTTATGTGCGAAGGAATATTATTCATATCATCCTGAACATCAAGAAGTATTGGTTCAGTAGCATTAGCAGTTTTTCTCATTCTAAGAATGAGTTCTTCTGAGCTTGAGCTGCAGCCCTCTTCAATGCCTACAAACCAAACAGAAGCTTTGAAATTTCCATATCCCCAAAAATAATCAATGCGCGTTCTGATTAATTTTTCATCAATCATTTTCATTAACCAAAAAGAATGATTGTTTGGTGTTTGATGGGTGATAGTTGCACTCCTAAGGATGCAAGCTCAGCGCCATTTTTCTCGTAATGAAGATATAATTGTTGCACGTAATCAAATGCGGTTCTTCCTTCTTTAATATCTTCTTTGCTTTCATAGAGTTCAACGATTCCTCTTCTTTTTTCTTTCACGTGCGGAGTTTCAAGAAGTAGCACTACTTGAGAAAATGAGTCTCTTGACACATCTATTTTCTCCCAACTATTTGCTTCCTTGACCATAATGTTCCTTGATTCTCTAAGGAGTAAGTAAAGAATGCCTGCATCGAGATTAGTTTCTCCAGAATCTGCAATTAGCGTATTCGATGCTTTTGTGGAACGTATTATGCGTTTTATTACTGGTTCTGAAAAGTGATTAAAACATAATGTGGCGAATTCATCTGCCATTTGTTCTTCACTAAGTCCCGTTCTTTCTTGGGCAGTCGACCAACCGACATCGCCATCTATTATTGCGTCTCTTAATTCCTGTTTCAAGTCATTCATTGCCATTTTACCTTCTGGTTTGCCTTTTTGTACAGGACTTTTAGGATTTCGACCATTGCTTCCGTGTCCTGCTTGCAATAGGTTAGGAGTGCTTTTCTGATGCGTTCTTTGTCTTCTTTAGAGACTTTTGTGTAGGTGACGCGGAGGTATTCTCGTTGCGCCATTGTTCCTTCGCCAATTTCAAGATCATCGTAGGTGATGTCTGTAAACGCAGGCAGAACTGCTTTTACTGAGTAACGACCTTCCTGTTTCGGATGGTAAACGTCAAATGTTCTGAATGGTTCACTCAAATCAATCAAACGGTGAATGATGGCGTGAATCCATTTTGAATCCTTCTTTGAACAGTCCGCAAGTTGTTCAAGACATCGGCGTTCATAACTTGAGTACATCAATATCGAACCCTTCGGACCGATTGCTTTCAGTGCCTTAATCAGCTCTTTACGAGGATCTTTTGTGCCATCAGCGAGGAATTCAACATGTTCAACTTTTTCCGCATGAACAACGTGTAAAGAGAATTGGAACGGCACGATCTGGTTAGGACTCGTATTATCCTGAATAGGAATGACGTGCGTAAACGTTTCAAAATCCAAACAATAAAGCGGGTAATGCAGCGAATCCAAAAACATTTTGACTGCTTTTTTATTGACAACTTCTTTTTTCGCTATCTGAATCTTCTGCTTTGCATTTAGTTTTGTATCTTTCGGCAATTGTTTAAACGTCTTAACGCCTTGATTGAGCAACGCATACCCTTTTTTCGTAAACCCGACAAGATTCATGATTTCTTCATGCTTGATTTCTTTGGCACAAACAGGACATTTCAATGATTCTTTACAATCTTCACCATACTTTATTTGTGGTTTCTTTCCGCTAATAATTTCCAAGAAACGTTTAACATTCGCTTCAACCTCGTCAGGCTTATCTGTTACATCAGTAACATCTTCTGCAGAAAAGAATTGCTTCGGCTTAAACGCACCCTTCTTCACATATTCATTATTCACAAACATGACGTGCGCCTTTCTAATCTTTATGCCTGCATTCTCCAAAACATAACGCTGGAACGCAACATCCTCAAGATGTTCGTCTTTAGCAGAAGTCGTGCTTTTAACCTCATACAAATCCCACTCATCATCATGAACAGGAACAAGAAGATCAGCCTTACAATAGCAACTTCCGTGAGCAAATGATGCTTCAAACAACGGAATGCGCTTCTTAAGCAATTCTTTCGTGAGCTGCAACGATTCATTATTTCGCGGAATCTCAACACCCTTCGGGTGCAACCTCTTCGCAAGATGCCCAACCTCAATACCTGTCTGCATACGCTCCTTCGCAGCATCATCAGGCTCATCAATCGTATCAGGAGCATTGAATTCATGCCAAAGAAGATTAATACAAGAAAGCCCCTTAGTATAATGCGACTTGGTAAGTGATTTTATTTCAATCCCTCTTTTTCATAATAAATTGCTTCATGAATTTTTAAAGGTTTGCCGTCTCCTCTTTCGTTTTTGACAGGAGCATATTGAATGCTTTTATCGTGAATTCTGTGGAACCTCGCGGAAAGAAAGGTAAGCCTACAAATCCTTCGAGGTCTTTATTTCTTTGTTTTTTGAGCGCACGGGAAGGAGGATGCCCAATGAGTTTTTCATATTGGTGAAAGTCGATGTGTTTGAGCGTGTATGCGTTATTAATCGCACCAACAAGTTTCTGTCTTGCGATACCTACATGCTTTTCAACCAAAAACTTGTGATATCCCTCAAGTTTTGAAACGGTCTTCAACAAAAACACTAAATCATTTTCTACCTGTTCCATAGTTCACCTCATGCACATACTTTTCCTGCATTCATTTGTTTTGCCTATCCCGTCGTTGTTCGGCTTTAGCAATCATTTCATCATAGACACTCATCATGTCCATTTCTTTAAGTGCAGGATCTAAAGGTCGATATGCAAGACTTTTTTCTTTTGTTTTCCAATTAACTGCATATTTTTCAGGAAGCATTTTCTTCAAATCGACAATTCCTTTCTGTAGCAATTTCTGTTTTTTACTAAGCTGAGCATCGTAAAAAGTCAAGGTCACTCGCGAGCATTTTTTTAAAGATTTGGTTGCAATCTCCATATTACGTCCAACCCATAAGAAAGGATCAAAAAAATAACAACTATGCTCCAAATTACTTAGTTGGCGTTCAGAAAGAGCGGGACTGATTGATATTTCAAGCATTATTGCAGGTTTCTCTTCATTTTGTTCTCGATAAAAATTCGTAAACGGGTCGAAAGCAGAAAAAGGGGTGAGTTGTGCAGCGCCAACAACACGATACCCTCTGTTTTTTACAAAAATTGTGAACTCAGCATAAGCCCACCCCTTTTTAGTACGCATCGCTTGCAGACTACTAAGTAAGTCCTGTCGTGGAGGCTCTTTTTTCATCCAATACTCCGGTCATGTCCGTCCTGGAGCATTTGCCATTCCTTTTCCTGAATGATGAGGTCGTCGACCTCGCGATCTGCAGGACCGACGCGCAAGACGCGATAGCCATCATCTTGAACAAGCACGGAGAACATGCTGCGCTTCAAACCCATTCGTTTGCGAATGGCTTGTAATTCGTTCAATAAGTCGTGTTGCTGCACCGTTTGTTGCATCATATGAGCTTTACCTTCTTAATTTTGGGCTCCCCATGAATGCCGGGCAGCTTTCGGATAAAATCAGAAAGGAAACGCTTGCTTACAGTCGCCGTTCCCGTTTTCCAATTAAACGTAAGTGGAGGTTCGGGGTCACTAATAACAATTGCTTCAGCACTCACTTCATCAGCAGGAACATAAGTCCAAGAACAATCAACATGACGATTTTTATTGAATACGTTGTCGCGAAATTCACGAATGAGATGTTCGATGTTGGTATGACTCACCGCTCCACGAACAATAATGAGCGCATCAACGGCATCAGCAGGCATCCCGACCCAACCTTGCAAATAATGATGTTTCATAACGCTGACGTTTTTCCCTTTCTTCAGCATCATGCGAAGAGTTCCTTCATCAATTTGCGGAGTGCCGTCAGCCACCAATGCCTTTAATGCCTTCAAACCCAAAATCATGACAAAACGGGTTGTTTATTGGTTTATATACTTTTCTATCTTTCAGTAGAATGTTCTCTACAATAGAAGAAGTTTTATATTGAAGCTGTTTCTTCATCATATATGATGGAAACCTTTAATAACGCACCAAATCCAAGTCAAGATATGCCAAAGAAGGTGCTTATAGCAACGCTTTACAGCCCAGAACCCGTCATTCTGGCAACGACAAGGCTCGGACCGCAAAAACTCATCCTATTGACCGACAAAACGCCTAGTAAGGCACAGGACGACGCCTTTGAACTCATCAACAAGAGCTTAGGTAAAGTAATCGATGTCAAAGCAGTCAAAACCGAAGTCTACGATATCGTTAAAGTAGCTGAGAAATGCGTTGAAATCATCGACACTCAAGACAAAGACGACGAAATCTACGTTAACATTACATCGGGACGCAAAACCAAAGCAATCGGATTATTGTTTGCTGCCTATGCGCGACATGACAAAGTCAAGAAAATAGCCTACAACCCCGAAGAAGACCAAAACTCAGTCATCTACCTGCCCCGCCTTAGCTTCAAACTCACAGACAGCCAAAAGAAAATCCTCGACCACCTCGGAGAAGGAAAATATGACAGCATTAGCGACCTATCCAAGAAAATTGATCTCTCATCCGCTATGCTTTATCGTGCAATAGACGAACTCAAAGACATGGACTTAGTATCAACAGAAGAAGGACTCACACTCACAGACGCAGGGAAAATCGCAAGGTTATAATTCATGTCCGACAAACAAAATAACGGGGGAAATTTAGGGTTTGAAGAAAAACTCTGGCAAGCAGCAGACAAAATGCGCAGCAACATGGACGCTGCAGAATACAAACACGTCGTTCTCGGACTCATTTTCTTAAAATACATCTCTGACGCATTCAAAGAACTCCACGAAAAACTCTCAAAGGACAAATCTTCCGATCCAGAAGATGTTGACGAATACAAAGCAAAAAGAATCTTTTGGGTTCCCAAAAAAGCACGATGGGACTTCATCCAGTCACACGCGAAAGATTCCGAAATCGGCAAATTCATCGATGACGGAATGGACGCCATCGAAAAAGACAACACCTCACTCAGAGGCGTATTGCCTAAGAACTATTCTCGCCCATCATTAGACAAACAACGACTTGGCGAACTCATCGACCTCGTAGGCACAATCGGTCTCGGAGACAAAGAAAGCCGCAGCAAAGACATCCTCGGACGCGTCTACGAATACTTCCTCGGACAATTCGCCGACGCAGAAGGAAAGAAAGGAGGACAATTTTACACTCCCCGAAGTATCGTCAAACTCCTTGTTGAAATGCTTGAACCATACAAAGGAAGAATCTTCGACCCCTGCTGCGGCAGCGGAGGAATGTTCGTCCAATCAGAAAAATTCGTTGAAAGCCACGGCGGAAAAATAGGCGACATCTCCATCCACGGTCAAGAAAGCAACCAAACAACTTGGCGCCTCGCAAAAATGAACCTCGCAATCCGAGGCATCGACGCAAACATCCAATGGAATAACGAAGGAAGCTTTCTCAACGATGCACACAAAGACCTCAAAGCAGACTTCATTATCGCAAACCCACCATTCAACGACTCCGACTGGAAAGGTGAATTATTGCAAGAAGACGTTCGGTGGAAATTCGGCGTCCCATCAAAAAGTAACGCTAACTTTGCATGGGTACAACACTTCATCCACCATCTCGCACCAACAGGAACTGCGGGATTTGTTCTCGCAAACGGCTCCATGTCATCCAAAAGCTCCAACGAAGGAGAAATCCGCAAAGCAATCATCGAAGCAGACATGGTCGACTGCATAGTTGCATTACCTGGACAGCTTTTCTATAATACTATGATTTCGGCATGTCTTTGGTTTGTTACTCGTGATAAGAAAGATCATAAGTTCAAAGATCGCCGAGGACAAGTCCTATTCATTGACGCTCGTAAAATGGGAGTCATGATTGACCGCCGACATAAAGAATTAACTAAAGAAGACATCCAAAAAATCTCCGACACCTACCACGCATGGCGCGGAGAAAACAAACTCAAATACCAAGACGTTCAAGGATTCTGCAAATCAGCCTCTATCGATGAAATACGCAAACACGGGCACATCCTAGCACCAGGACGCTACGTCGGAGCAGCAGAAGAGGAAGAAGACACTGAACTATTCGCAGACAAAATGAAAAGACTCACTTCTGAACTTTCAAAGCAAATAGAAGAAGGCAAAAAACTCGATGCAGAAATCAAGAAAAACCTTGCAAGCATAGGCTTTAAGGTGTAAAATGGGTTTTCAAGATAATCCTGCAGGCGCAATTGCGGGCATTTTTATTCTATTTGTAGTGGTTATTCTTTTTGTACCTTTTTTTATCTCATTAGGTAATTTTAATCATGAAAGTCAATGCGCACCTGAGATTGGGCAGATTGGTGACTTAAACAACAGAATAGGGGCGCTTAATGCAGAAAAAGAAGGTCTCTCTAGTCAACTGGAATCCTGCAAGAAGGCATATTCTGATTTAGTCGCATATAATATCACAAAACAAGATTTTACTGAGATAAAAGACACACTTGGTCAAACGAACGTCTACGTCAATAATATCTATTCAAAAATTGACAACATTGACACCAAACTCAACACTTTTAATCGTGTCACCATCAATGCATATAATATTTCATTTGCACTCAATATTGTCTTAAGTATCGAATTCTTAAGCTTCGCATTCCTCAAAAACGAATTCCTTCAATGGATCTGGAGCATTACATTCGGCAAAAACAAGAAAAAGAAACCAGAAACACCACCAGGACACTCATGAAACAGAAATTCAAAGAAACAGAAATAGGCACGATTCCTAACGATTGGAAAGCAACAGAATTAGGAAAGCACGTTATTAAAATTGGTAGCGGTATAACTCCCCGCGGGGGCAAGTCAGTTTATCTTTCAAATGGCGTAGTTTTAATTAGAAGTCAAAATGTGTACAACTCGGGATTTTCAGAAGATGGAATTGTGCACATAACTGATGAAACTGCAAAAATGATGAATAATGTTGAAGTGCAGGAAACGGATGTTTTGTTAAATATTACTGGTGATTCAGTGGCGAGATGTTGCACCGCGCCTAAGCAGATACTTCCTGCTCGCGTAAATCAACATGTTTTGATTATCAGAACGTCTCCTGAACTAGATTATCTTTTTTTGCGTTATTATCTTATTAATCAACCTACGCAAAATATGTTACTGAGTTTAGCAGATTCTGGCGGAACGCGACAAGCTCTTACAAAAGAGATGGTTGAATCACTCCCTATTCCTTTTCCTTCTATTCGCGAACAGAAAGCAATAGCAAAGATTCTTTACGATATCGACACTAAAATTAAACTCAATCAGCAAATGAATCAAAATTTAGAAGCGATTGGCCATGCACGTTTCAGACACTGGTTCATTGACTTCGAGTTCCCTAATGAAAAGGGCATGCCATACAAAACATCAGGAGGAGAATTTATCAGTTCGGAGTTGGGGGCAATTCCGAAGGACTGGAAAGTGAAAGATGTTTATTCTTTTGCAGATATCATAAATGGAGCACCGTTTACATCAGGCCAGTTCAATCAATCCGGAGTAGGTTTGCCACTCATCAGGATTCGAGATCTTAAGACTTCAACCCCTCAATTTTATACAAATGAAAGACACCCAAAGGCAACCGTCATTGAGCCTGGAGACATTATTGTAGGAATGGATGCTGAATTTCGACCTACTATTTGGACAGGTGAACAAGCTTATCTTAATCAGAGATTGTTTCTTGCAAAGCCTAAGAAAACAACAGCACATTTTTATGTTTATGAATCATTGAAACCGCGTCTAATGTTCTTTGAGAATAGTAAAGTTGGGACAACTGTGATTCATTTGAGCAAGACAGACATTGATAGTTTCAGATTTTCCTCTCCTCCAGATAATATTGAATCGCAATTCAAGCAGTTCATTGATCCGCTTTATAATAAAATGATACTGAATGCACAACAATGCACTGAATTATCAAAACTTCGGGATGGTCTTCTACCTAAATTAATGTCGGGGAAGATTCGGGTGCCTGTATGATTTTTTCTGGTCGTGCTTTGCGTTCGAACGCGGAGTTTAATTATCCTAGGATGTCTGTTGATAATGCGCGTTTAGGAATTAAGGAGTTTCCGCTGCTTGAAAAAGCAGTCAATGGTTTTAAGAATGTGGATGATTCTAATTACAATCAGAACCAGCTGATCACTCTTGCAAAAGACGCACATCATAGTCCTTTTTTACGAGCTCCCGATATTTTTGCAAAAGCAAAACTTGCTAAGTATGAATACTTGTTAAAACATTTTCTTGAACCTTTGAAAGGTGAGGCAAAGAAAAAGATTTTAGCACGCTTGGCGGAATTTGGAGAAAACCATCATAAACTCATGCTTGAGCTTGATTTTCTTCTTGAATTACTTGAAAAAAATACACTAAAATCTATTTCCTATGAAGATCCAAAGAAAGGCACTCATGACTTCAATCTTGACGTTGATGGTACTGAACTAAATATGGAGTTTACGAGTTTAGGCATGGGGTACATTCAGAAACTTGTCGACTCAGCATTTGATAAAGCAGCAGCCGAAATTGTTAAGCATGTTCCTGAAAAGTTGCAGCTAAAACTGTATGTTGATACATTGCCTCTCTTGAAAGAAGAAAATAATGAGGTTGAAAAAATAAAGAATGCCGTGGTCAATAACTTTTTGCAAATAATGCCAATAATTTTTGTCAAGAAAAATGATGTCTGCCTAATTCAGAAAAATATCGGTCCTCCCGAAAAATCACTGTATGATATACAACAAAATTATCATTATTTAAAGGATTTTGGCGAACGCCTCACGAAGTTATTAGAAACGGCAGAAGGCATTGCGTATCTCCGCGGAACAAAAAATGAAGTATTTGCGGACAATCCTATCACGGCATTTTCTTTTGGTGATGCCCGAGCAGGCACCATAGAGATTGATTCAGAAATGAATTCTTGGTCTGGTGCAGAAAGTAAGCGAAAATTATCTGTGTTGGGACAATTAGAGCGCAGAATTACGTGTAAAATTGTGGAAGAACAATTAAAAGGCAAGAAAAATCCTTTGCTCGTGATTAACTTTCAAGATTTTGGATATCATGATTACGCAGATAAAACAGATATTTTTGGTCAAAAGAATTACGAAGAAATCAAAATTAAAATGCATGAAGTATTTGCCAAAACTGAAGAAAAAGAAATATTAGGAATCCTTTTTATTGACGGGACAATTTCTAAATCAATATTCATGCCGAATCCTGCAATACCTACTCCCGCTGATGTTTTAACGGCAATCCATAAACTAACTGGTTCTTCTTCGGTGATTGAATGAACCAACAGGATAAACACGCATTGATGGCTGTTGGTGGCTTGGCGTTGTTATATTGGCTTCTTAGTCCTAAGCATGGCAAGTGTCCGCGCTGTAATTATCCTGTTACGAGTAAGGATCAGTTATGTCCTAATTGTAAACAGCAACTGAACTGGAAGGAGTTCAAATGAGCCGAGTTCCTAAGAAATCAAGTTGGTGGGAGGAGTTCTGTTCTTGGGCATATGTAATTATTCGTGGCGTACTTTGGGGTTTGCTCTTTTTTGGCTCCTTGCACTTAATAGCGTACTATTATCGCATGTTGAGCAATAATGGCTTTTTTGCTGTTGAAAGTATGGAAATAGCCAAATATGTGGTTATTGGTGCATTTTTATTCTTAGTCGTCTACAAAGATATCATTGAGAAGCTTTTTAAGATCAAAGAGTGGAATAAGCGCAAATGAAGAACCTTATTACTGAAGCAGATGTAGAAGAGAACGTTCTGCATATTTTGAAGGGTTTAGGTTATGAAATCATCCGTGGTGATAGTGAGGAATACTTGCCGGGCGGAAGTAAGGCGTTACGTTCGAGTTTTAAGGAAGTTATTGTTATTGAAAAGTTGCGTTCAGCTCTCAAAAAGATTAATCCGACCATTTCTGAAGATGTTCGTGAGCAAGCAATTAAGATAGTTCTTAGAACTGAAAGTCAGAAGCTGATTGTTGATAATGAGCATTTCCACAAACTGCTTGTTAACGGTGTTAGCGTTCCGATCAAGAAAGGCGGAGAAGAAAGATATGTTACGGTCAAACTCTTTGATTTTGAAAATGTAAAGAACAATGATTTCACGGCAATAAACCAGTTCACGATTGTTGAAAACAATGTTGAACGAAGACCTGACGTCATCATTTTCATTAACGGACTGCCGTTAGTTCTTTTCGAACTGAAGAATTTGGCTGACGAAAAAGCAGACATTCGTATGGCTTTTGACCAGTGCGAAACGTACAAAGCACAACTTACAGCACTCTTCAGATTTAACGAAATTCTTATTATTAGCGACGGCATCGAAGCGAGAGTCGGCACTATCAGCTCACCGTGGGAACGCTTCATGCAATGGAAAACCATTGACGGCGACACGCAAGAAAAGGGAAAAACAGAAATAGAAATCTTGCTGAAAGGTATGTGCGCTAAAGAACGATTATTGGATATCATTCAAAATTTCATCACGTTTGAGAAAGATGAAGAAACCATAAAGAAAATTGCCGCATACCATCAATACTGGGCAGTCAACAAAGCCATCGAATCAACTGAAAATGCAAGAACGGGCAACAAGAAAGCAGGTGTCGTTTGGCACACGCAAGGTTCAGGAAAATCGCTCACGATGGTTTTCTATTCGGGAAAGTTAGTTAGCAATTTTAACAACCCGACAATCATCATTCTCACGGACAGAAACGATCTTGACGATCAACTTTGCGGAACATTTGCAAAATGTAGTGACCTTCTTCGCCAATCTCCAAAGCAAGCAACAGACCGAAAAGAACTGCAAAAACTACTCAAAGTATCAGCTGGCGGAATCGTTTTCACAACTATCCAGAAATTCTTCCCTGATGACGAAAAAGAAAAATATCCTGTTCTTTCAGAACGAGATAACATTATCGTTATTGCAGATGAAGCACACCGAAGCCAATACGGATTTTCGGCAAAAATACTTGACAAAAAAGACAAGACACTCATCACGTACGGTTATGCAAAATACCTTAGAGATGCACTCCCCAACGCATCATTCATTGGATTTACAGGCACACCAATCGAAAAATCTGACAAGTCAACTTTAGCAGTCTTCGGAAATTATGTTGATAAGTATGATATTCAACGTGCAGTCGAGGATGGTGCAACTGTAAGAATCTTTTACGAAAGTAGACTGGCAAAACTCGAACTTAAGCCCGAAGAACGTCCTAAAATCGATAATGATTTTGAAGAAGTGACGGAAGGGGAAGAAGTTACTGGTAAAGAAAAGCTCAAAAGCAAATGGGCACAGTTGGCAAAAGTTGCAGGGTCGCCAAAAAGAATCGCGCTCATCGCAAAAGACATTGTTCAGCACTTTGAAGAACGAACGGCAGTTCTTGAAGGAAAAGGACTTATCGTTTGCATGAGTAGAAAAATCTGTTTCGATCTTTACAATGAAATCATCAAAGTAAGACCAAATTGGCATAATGAAGATGATAATAAGGGGTTCATCAAAATAGTCATGACTGGTTCAGCATCCGATCCTAAAGAATGGCAACCTCATATTCGCAACAAGAAAAGACGCAAAGTCATCGGTAACAACTTAAAAAATGCCAAGCATGAACTCAAATTGATGATTGTCCGTGATATGTTCTTAACAGGATTCGACGCGCCTTCACTTCACACGATGTATCTCGATAAAGCAATCACAGGACACACGTTAATGCAAGCCATAGCACGCGTAAACAGGGTCTACGAAGGAAAACAAGGTGGACTGGTCGTTGACTATATGGGTGTAGGTTCTGAGCTCAAAAAGGCTCTAATGAACTATACTGCGAGCGGAGGCAAGAGCCAACCGATATTCGATCAATCACAAGCAGTTAAACTCATGTGGGAGAAGTATGAAGTCGTCAAAGATATGTTCCATGGTTTCAACTACAAAGACTTCTTTCAACTAAGACCTGAAGAAAGAATTTCCTTTGTTCCTGCCGCAATGGAACACATCTTGAAAGAAAAAGGCAAAAAAGAACGTTTTGCCAAAGAAA
This sequence comes from uncultured Methanosarcinales archaeon, assembly GCA_964550175.1. Taxonomy (GTDB): domain Archaea; phylum Nanobdellota; class Nanobdellia; order Woesearchaeales; family ARS49; genus DSQK01. The sequence goes on from CAZJXP010000001.1 coordinate 947,591, forward strand.
CTCTTGCATTACTCAAGGCATTCTCCTTAGCAGTACCGAGTGCTAAAGCAATGCAGATAAAAGAAGAAGTTGGCTTCTTCCAAGCAATTAAATCCGCCATATTCAAGACGACTGAAACAAAAAGAGATCTCGAAGACAAATTTGATTCCGCCATTAAACAAATACTGTCAAAAGCAGTCATTTCTGATAGAATCATTGACATCTTTGAAGCAGCAGGCATTCAAAAACCAGAATTATCCATTCTATCCGAAGGATTCTTGGCAGAAGTTAAAGAAATGCCTCAAAAGAATCTCGCATTTGAAGCACTCAAAAAGCTTCTCAATGATGAAATCCGAATCCTCTCGAAAAGAAACACCGTTCAAGCAAACTCATTCATGGACTTGTTAGACAAAACGATCAAGAAATACACAAACAGAAGCATTGAAGCTGCACAAATCATCGAAGAACTTATTGACTTAGCAAGAAAAGTCCGCGATGAAAAAGACCGTGGAAAAGAACTAAATATGACGATTGACGAAATTGCATTTTATGATGCATTAGAAGTCAATGACAGTGCCGTTAAAATTCTTGGTGATAAATCACTAAGAGAGATCGCATTAAAACTTACCGCAGTTATCAGAAATAGCGTTACAGTTGATTGGACTCAAAGAGAGAGTGTCCAAGCGGAGATGCGCCTTAAAGTGAAGAAAATCTTGAAAGATTATGGTTATCCTCCTGACAAAACCCAGAAAGCCACAGAAACAGTATTACAACAAGCTGAACTTGTTGCAAAAAACTGGGCTGAAAAAACAACAATTTAAACAAAAAATTCTCTTTTGTTGAGGTTGTATCCGCATACGAAACAGTAACCACGTGCGATTTCAGATGCGCTCTGTGTTCTATTGCATCGTGGGCAGTTCATACGACACCTGTGGTTCTGCCGCAGTTGTAGCAGCATCCTGCTTCTTCGTCGTAGCCGTCTAAAGGCATCCAGCACTGGTTGCATATCATGGTTTTGTTCCTCCGGCTTTCCGCCGTACTCGTTTTCATGTTCGGCAGGAGTGCGGATTTTGTCGACGGTGGCTTTCGTTCGGCGGAACAGTGCCCCATTATCTTGTTCCCCCAGAGGGGAACTGCCTTTTGAGGAATCGAAGGATGTCCTGACGCAACAAAACGTTATCACCAAAGCGATTGACGTAACGCTTGCGCCAATGGTTGTCAGTCAGAACGAAATACCATCGGTTCGGGTAGAGCTTGTGGAGCTGGGCAACCTTTTGCATCAAATAGGTTGGATGTCGGCGCAGGTTACTGCCAGTCTCTATTTCCAAAGCAATTTCTTCACCCTTAGCGTTGGTGAATACAATATCTGGATTAATACTATCCGAACGCGCTGTTTCGTCCGTTCGCGCTTTCGATGTGTGCGATAATATTTCTTGATAAATAACGTGCAAAAGAAATGTGTGTTCTTTTGAGTGCCACCCTACTTTCTTCACTAAATAATTTGCGTGCGTGCTTGAACGTAACGGAACATGACTGCTCTTTTCATAATTATTCTTCAATAAATAATTGATTTCCATGGGGTTTAATGCGCTCATTTTGTAAAAGCCCTTCTTCGTATCAAGCTCAATCGTTACTTTTTGACGCTGAATCGTTTCAGGAGTCACTACCGCAACATCTTTTGAAACAAGGTCTTCAGGCTTGGTCGTAATCAAATTATGTTCATCATTCGTAGCAACAATCTTGATTTCTTGATGGTCATTCTCCATCATCAACAAGCCCTCACCAACGTTCGCAGTAAGAAGATGTTCTCGTTCTGCATAACTGAGATGAAATACGTCTTGAACGCTGTTAATGATGGCTGCACGCTGACGTAAGAGAACATTATACGCAGTATTCGCTAAAACTGCACGTCCGGCTTTGCTCGTGAGGAGATCAGCAACGTCTTGAGTAATCAATAACAAGCCTAAATTCCATTTACGGCAGGTCTTCACGACCTCAAAGACGTATCCTTCCTCACTCGCGTTCTGCAACAAACTCCACGCCTCATCAATAACCAAGAGCTTGCGCTCACGGCTCTGCTTCATAATCGAATAAACATACTCCAAAATCAGAAACATGATAACAGGCTTGACCTGCTTCGGCATATCACCAATATTGAACACAACAAAAGGATTGTTTATCTCAAGCTGCGTTTGACGATTCAAAAAGCTAAAAACACCATCAACATACATTCGCAAACGATTCAGTAACGAAATGTAGGTTGAGCGTTCATACACACTCGCTGTCTGGCTCATTCTTTCAAGAACAGCATACAAATCAGACATCTTCGGCGGAACCGCCTCAGCAAGATCTTCAGTAATTCCTGCCTTCGAGTAGGCTTCAGTCACGGCACGATCAAGAACAGCCTTCTGAATCTCAGATAACTCTCCAAACATCACGCGAAACATATCCATCAATGCCAAACGCTTCTCGGCATAGGTATGGTTCAACAAATCCAAAGGATTAATCATCGTCTCACTCGTTCGAGAAATCGTGATGACACTACCGCCATACTTCTGCGCAAGCTTCACATATTCGCTCTGCGGGTCAATCACAATGACACGCGTTCCGTTCATCAAATAACGAGAAACAATCAATTTCGCCGTGTAACTCTTACCGCTACCTGACGTTGCAAGAATCGTCCCATTAGCATTAGCCAAAGCAAAAATATCCTTGATAATTGGCAACTGGTTCTTATTCAGCCCAAGAAATACACCATTATTCTCCAAAATCAAGAAAGGCGAAGTAAAAGGAAAAAACGAAGACAGCGCCTGCGTTGTGATATTGCGACGCAAGCCCAACTCATTCGTTGCAAAAGGCAAAACTGACTTCAAACCCTGCGCCATGCGGTAACGCGGCACTTTTGGAGTAATCAAAATACTATTCAGCTGCGACTGTACCGTACGACAAAGAATGTCCAATTCCTTCTCATCCTTTGCCTTCACGTTCACGTACAGACTGACGTTAAACAGCTTTTCCTGACCTTTCTGGACACTATCCAACACTCCTTTGGTATCTTGATACTGAATCTCCAATGAAGGCTGAAAACTGTGTTTTAATTCAGCAGCATACAAGTCAGCACGCTGCTTCTGCAACTCCTTATTCAGCATAACCATCGTAGTTTCTGTTGGAAACGGCTCGATGTGAATACTCAAATCGAAATTACCTGCTGCACGAACAATCTTGTCAAGAAAACCCTCTTCAACCGATCGCGGATATCCAACGGCTGCGATAACGCGATTATAATATTCGTTGACCTTAATGTGGTCTGGCTTATTGCTAATCCATTCAGGAGCAACAATGTTGTAAATCGACTTGTCCTTCTTAAGCAATTCAGATCTTCCACGAGGATTATTGAAGAAACGAATCAAAATATTGATGAGCTTTCGCCCACCCAAACGAACACTCTTCATATTCATTCCATTCAACAATTCTTCAAGAATGCGCAATTGCGCAGGCAAACCCATCGGGCTTTCTTGCACGCAAATGTAGAATTTACGGTTCGCAGCAACACGCTGCTTTGTGAGAGTGTCGAGATAATTCTTGTGTGCGTTAAATAAGGTCTTGCTTATCTCCTGATTCGTAATCTTTGTCGCTAACTGCGCAACATAATTACTCAGATTAAGGTCATCCGTATACATCACGATCTGTATCGGAAAGTCAAGAGCGTTCAACAACTTCTGAAACGCACGAATAATGCTATCCTTCTCGTCTTTCGGCTTAATCTTGAAATTCAGCGGCTCAACCTCAAGAACCGCCACCCTTTTTTCTTGCTTCCCGTCCTGCAATACGTAACAAGCGTTCTCGACCGCATTTAGCTTCAAGTATTTCTTGAGCTTAGGACTAAACAAGGAGGCATCTCTGAACTGCCACCACGCCCACAAATCACGCATTTTTGACAAGAGATCAAAATACATGAACGGAACAGCAAGAGCAATAGGAACGCTCAGTAAAGCAATCCGTGCGGGTAACGAAAAGGGAGTCTTTGCGTAAATCAAAAACGCAAGAAGTCCTGCCAGAGCAGCGTAACCGAACTGTTCCATCGTCAAATTAAACACAATGCGTTCTTTATACTGCAAACTTTGAGGAATTTCGTAGGTCATTCTCGGTAATCCTTCCGGACGTTCGCCCAATGCTCGCGACCAAGAGGCTCAGCAGTTTTCTCCTCTTTCTTCCCTGCAGCAGCCCCCGCAAGAAAATGCCCTTTCAAGAACAACACGCCGCGAGCAATATCCGTGCGCAAAAGACCAAAGACTGCCCGAACAATCGCTAAAACAGCAAGCAAAAGCATCCCGATATTGATGCTCCAGAAACTACCAATCATAAAGAAAATCTTGAGCGTATCATAAAATCCTATTTTCATAACTTCAGAATTAACCAGAAAAACCAAGCTCGCAAAGAAAGGAATAAACAATATGAAAGCACACGAACTGATGATAAATTTACCAATGTCGCGCAACGGCGGAATAAAATAAAAGAAAATGCCGAACGGAAAAAAGATTGCTCCAACAAGACAACCAAGATAATTAATCGAAAGCAAAATCAACGTAATGCAAATCGTCACCAAATAGAACCCTCCAAACGTCAATTGCAATGCTGTGCTAATGCCGTCATCAATCGTGAACAAGAAGAAATTTGGATCAATCATTCCCACAATTCCTGAAGTCAAGCTCGAAGCAATCTGCGCAATCCATCCATATAACAAAAAGCTTGCCTGAACAAAAATCATCATCAAGAGCGCATTCTGAAGCCATTCTTTCGCTTTTGCGCGTCTTTCCGCGCTCATTCCTGAAATAATGAAGTTAAACCCTGCGCCGAGTATAAATAAGCCATAAAACACGCTAATGACGTACACCATCGCAGCCCAAATCGGATGCAAAATGTCAAGCGTCGCAGGCGTTGTAACCAGAAACTTCAGCGCAGCCAAAACTGGCTTTATCGGTGCGTTTAGGACGCTCAACGCAAACTGTGCGAGAGCGTCCGTGATGCACGAAGGCAGGTCTGATATGTCGCAGCTCATACGAAGAGTTGCACCACAAACGGAGCTGCCCAAATCACGACCAAACCAACCACGACATACGTAATCGTGTGCTTGGCGCTGTCACGCTTCATCAAGTCATTACCCGCAGTCATGTAAATGATTCCCGCAATGACCAAAAATATCGCGGCTACTGCCGTTGCAATGTATTTGATGAAGCTGTAAATCTTCCAGACTGGCTCCAAAATCTTGTCAAATGTACTCGTGTCACCAAAATCACTTGGCGGCATTGCTTGCGCTAGTGCCGAAGTCACCGTCACCGTCAGCATCAAGACTGCCAAGATTGACATCAGTGCGCATCGGAACCCCTGGCTCAAACCCGACTTCGGGTCGGGTTGAGTTTTGGGCTCTGGATTCTTGTCTTTGTTTTTTGCCATGTTCGTATACCTCCGCGTGTATTTCTCCTTGTGTCATCAGAAAAACAAACAAAATGAGCGATAGCACTCCGCCAATTACGAAAATGCCTGTCCAACTTCCGCCGTAAAACATTTTCAGGACAAGACTCGTCGGCAAGTACAACAGCCAATAAGCCCCAATCCACAACGCGCGGTGTCGAGAGTTCATTCGAACCTCAGCTCCTCAAGATAGCAGTCCATACACAAATACTGCTCATCGAGCTTCAGTTTCTTCTTGCAACGCTCACACTTTCGGAAACGTCGCGCGTGTTTTGCATACTTCCATTTACGTCGCATAGCTATCGCTACCTCCAATGATTTTGAAAGAGGGCGGGCAAGCCCTGCCTGAACCAACCCGCCCCCTCAGTTTTTGCCGTCAGTTCCGCACTAACATACTACTGCCAGAAAACAAATATAAACTTTGTACAACGATTGTGCGCACATCACGTTCTCAATCCCATTGCAAGAATCTTTTCTGCAAGGAACTTCTGCACATCAACATCTTTCAACAACGAACTCATCAAGTTATTCACCTGCGAATTCGCTTCTTCTTTTTGCAAGAGGTTTTGTTGTGCTTGGATAGCGGTCTTTTCGTCAAGAATGCCTGCGCACTTCATGCAGTAGAGACTGTCTTGCATGTTGATGGTGTCGCAGCGCGAACAGACTTTCGGACTAACGGGTTTCACTTCTTGTCGTTCTTTCAGTCCATTAATGGTCAATATTGCGCCATCAAGGTCTTTACCACTCATGTGCACATACGTGCTCGCCATATCGCTCCCTTGCGTCCAACCAAAATAATGATTCATTTGAAACTCAGTCAAATGATTCGCCATCATACTCGCACGAGAATGACGAAACACGTGCGGATTACACCTTTTCTTGATTCCTGCCTTGCGGAACGCGTCACGAATGACCTTTGATAACGCAGAATACGTCATCGCTTCATGATAGTGCGTTGCACCAACATTAACCCAAACAGGAGCATCCGGATCACTACGGAACGGATGACAATTTATCCACGTTGCCAAATGAGGACTGTTCTTGATAATACGGATGCGACGACTTCCCGTCTTACCATGCACATTCAAAATTGCCCCGTGCTTATCAAAAGAAACATTACGAATCCGAAGCGTACCAATTTCGCCAATACGACATCCCGATTCGGTCAAACTGCCAAGAAATGCTTTGTTGCGAGGATGTTCACACGCAGCCATACCTCGCGCAAGCTCATCCTCCGTAAACAAATCATCTTGCGAAAGAACAGGAATATCTTTTGCCTTAACGGTCGTCTTAATCCATTTGACTTCCGCAGGATATTCCTCATTCTTCCCACGCAACCACTTATAGAACTTCTTCAAAATGGTGCGGTAGGAGACTTTCGTCCAAATACTCCACTCCCTACCCTCAATCTCGGCAACCACTTTCTTCAAATCATCAATCTTTGCCTTACTAAAATCTTTACCCAACATCACGGCAAGGCTCCGAGACACCTCCATCAGTTTCACCAAACGAGGCTTACTTAACCCTAAAACGAGGCAATCAGCGTAGAACTTCTTGATCAAGACCTTGTTCGCCAAGCTCGTATCACAAGCCTCCAAATAGCTCAATTCACGCTTCAAACGAAGCGCATAGTCGTGGATATCATCCATGGTTGTGTCCAGTAATACACTGCAGAAAGAAGCTTAAAAAGCTTGTACGCCGTTTGTCCGCAAAGGACAGACGTCGAACCTAATGTTAAACGCCCTGGCCGGGATTCGAACCCGGGTCGAGACCGCGACAGGGTCCCATCCTGACCGCTAGACTACCAGAGCATACTTGCCCATCCTTCGAGGCGCTTTATAAAGATTATGGTATGCGATGAGTAAAGTCACTTGCTTCCTTGCCATTGGTGTCCCAGGCAGATATCTCGAACGTTGCGTTCGAGAATTGTCGAACTCAGAGTTCGACATTTTTGAGTTCGTTTTATTGTAAACTAAATTCTGAACTTAACGACGAAACAAAAACGACCGGCGCGAACCAACGTGCGGGAGCATTAACGACTATTTTCAAGCAAAACCTTTAAAAGCAGTCCTCAGCAAGATGTTTTCAGCCCCTCCTAGCTCAACGGCAGAGCGCTCGGCTGTAGTTTGAAAAAACACTCATCGACCTTGGCACAAGGCCAGGAATGACCATGAGCCAGCAGAACCCGGGAGGTTGCTGGTTCGAATCCGGCGGAGGGGATATTTTTTCCTAGAACACTTACGCGCAAATCGCGTCCTGTCGCAACAGCTGCACGACTTTTGACTTTCCAACGGTGCCACAGGTGTAGTCCGATAAGCTGTCGTCACATTTACCATCCCACGATTCGCCAGTCCAATAACTGAAGCAGTCAGGGCTCCATCCGCCCATCGCGGTGCAGTTGCTCGTGTTTGCAACCGGCCGTAATCCTGCGCCGCTGCGCGGAGTGCACGCGCCCGAACATCGACGGTCACGCTTCAGGATGGGCGTGCCACCACCAGGGTTGCAGGTGTAATCCGTAATCGCATTGTCACAGAGCGTGCCTGGACGTTCAACCCACTTCATCCCGTTCCACCACATCTCTTTGTACGACACGCACTGGCGGGGCATATAGGTGTCCGTTTTGCCCAAAGTTAGGCAGCCATAGGTGCTGAACATTTCGACATATCCTGAGCCCTCAATCGTGCAGGAATCATTTACTGTCGTCGTCCAGGTCGCGCTTGTTGCTGACTGCCAGGCATCGCTGCACGAGACATTCCAGGAATACGGTCCGTTTGCGAGCGAAAGATTGAACGAGTTCGGGATATTACGAGGCACTGATAACGCCGTTCCTGACACTACCCCATTGAGCATTAATGAGCAACTGTTAATAGAAGTATTATCGGCGACTGAGTACACAAACGAAACCGCCGCAGGCGAGACTGAGCCGCTTGCCGGCGAAATCAGCGTCACGACTGGCGCGGAAACATCATCGCTAATCGTGAACGTGTCAACCGCGTTGAGCGTCTCATCCGAAGAACCGCAGGTGACATTATAGATTCCCGTAATGGCGGTTCCAAAAAACTCGTTGTGTTGATAGAACGGCGAGACATGCGCCATCGGCACCGGACTCGCGCCAAGCACGCTTATGACGCACGCGCCATCGGTTGTGTTCGCAGGACCGCTGGGGCTCGAGAAATTCGCCATAAACAGGACTTGCTCTCCGACGAACCTGCTCTCAAAATCAGTAGAATCATTGACGCGCAGGCTGAGGCTGTCTTTCGCGGAATAGCTGCCGAAATATCTGACGTCGAACTGCAGCGTTCCGCCAACATAAGATATGTTCTGGCAGTCAAGCGCCGAGCATGCCGCGCCGTTGAGCAACGGCTTCGCAGACGCGAACGGCAGCTTGAACAGCCGCACCGTAGCGCTGTGGTTGTAATACGCCGCACAAGACGGAAGTTCGTTCATCGTGACGTTGTTGAACGTGAGATTCAGGCAAGGCTCGACCCGGCTGACATTAAGGATTTGTCGGTAGAGCACCGCGCTCGTCCCGCTCGCCAAAGATTTGTTCGTGCTATTGTGCGTGATATCCGTCGCCTGCTTGACGAGAGCCGAGAGCGCGTCAACCTGACGGAAACCCGAAATATTTCTCGACGCGTTCTCCATGAACTCCTCAATGAGCGCGGGCTTGAACGGGATTCCCTTGAGCTTCGCGTGCTGCGCCAAAAGCGCGGCAACTCCTGCCACGTGCGGAGCCGACATGCTCGTTCCCGTCATCAAGGTGTATCCGCCACCCATCATCGCCGAAAAAATAATCTGCCCAGGAGCGACGACATCAAGCAACGGGCCTCGGTTGCCGAACATCATGATTGACGTTCCAGCATGAGAGGTCGCCCCGACGCTCGTGGCGGTTGGAGAGCAGGCAGGATAGCTGATGCCGGTCGTGCTGCCGCTATTTCCTGACGCCACCGTGACGGCGATATTCAAGCCGGTCGCGGCACTAATGGAACCATCCAATTCGGTCGGACAGTCGGCCTGCGTCGCATAGCTGCTTCCGTCGCCCAAACTCATTGAGATGACGCTGACATTGTACAGCGGAGCCACGCCAACGCAGTAATCGATCGCCGCGGCGATATCGGCGTAGTCGCACGAGCCGCTTGCGCTGCAGACCTTCACCGCGACGATGCTCGCGTCCTTAGCGACGCCTTTCAAGGTCGCGTCGTTGCCAGCCGCGATACCCGCGACGTGCGTGCCGTGGCCATGGTCGTCGGTCGCGTTGTCGCTCGTTAACGCCCCTTGGCAACACGGACCGCCCGCGCCGCAATAGCACTTTTGAGCCACGACCTTTCCGGCAAGCATCGTGTGCGCCGCGTCCACTCCCGTGTCGATGATGCACACGCTCTGTCCGGCTCCCGTGACGCTTGTTCCGAGCACGGATTGCGCCCACACGGCGTCGCCATTAATCGCGGGCATGCTGGCCAGCAGCTCGATCTGCAGCTGTTTCGACAAATGGATGCTTTCGATTCCCTTCATTTTTGAGAATGCGGAGATCGCCTTCTTGTTCAATCGTGCTATAATAATAGGAGTGTTTCCCAGCTTATTCAGAATTTCCCCATCTCGTCTTGCGCCCATGAACACCTTGCTGTCGGGCAATTTCGAGATGAGCTTGTTTTCTTGCGCCAAAATCTTTTGCTGGCGGGACTCGGGCATTAACGAGTTCCACTTCGCTTCAGGAGAGAGCGTGATGATGACTTTCACCTGGCTTTCCGACTTCAACGCACGGTCAATCGCCGGATCGACGAACGCCGTACGAGTGACCGCTGAAGCTGAGCAAACGAGAACTAAAGCGATAATCAGCGCGAGCAAGAGGCGGCGCATGTTACGGAGCGCATTCGCAAGGACAATAGTTGACCCAAGCGAAACATTCCCCCATGAGTCAATCAGGCTCGTTTTTCGCTTATAATTGTTTCTATTGCGCAAACGTTAGGTTATTTTTTGCAGTCTTAGTCATAACCTTCTTATACCTTCGATTTGCAGCAGGATTCATGACTGATGACAGGTGTCTGACGCGCGATGACGTGGCCGCGCTCGAACGATTGCTGGACTTGGACACAAGATACTACGTCCGCTCCGCATTTTCGCACACCGCGCTCGACAAAAACAAGAACAGCTACGAGGTCAAGAGCTACCAGATGGGCCGCGTCGCGAGCGCGTGCGAGTTCGGGGCTCGGTGCTTCATCACGGTCGACTGGCTCGATTCGGACACGCGCGAGTCGCAGTTCCGCGCCGTGTATTGGGGAGTGAGCAAAACGCCAATTCCACAGCTTAAGCAATTGTACCCTCCGTTGCCGGAGAAACCCAAATGATGGGCGCGAAAGACTTGGTTAGAATAATGCTCTCGCTCAAGCGGCAGCAGCCGTATTCGGTTCAAGCGATGGCCAGTCATGAGTGCGCTTGGGCGGGCAGGAACTATTTTGTTCCGTCTGGCCAGAGAGGGCTCATCGAGTCCTGCAAGCCGGCTACTGTTGACAACTATATTTTGACGGTCATTTGGGGCCATGAACTGCGATTTTCTGAGAATTTCAAGATAAAAAAAGACGAAGGATTGAACGCGCTGATGCTCAAGAAGAACTATCAACGAGTGCAGAGTTAACTTTTTACCGCCCCGATTGGATGAGTGTTGGCATTAATCATTCACGACCTCACGCTAACTCAAAATCTGCGCAGTCAGCAATAGCGGGGACGCTTGACAATTTCTTCTTACTGCCCGAATCCGATCTGAGAAATGTTTGACTTCGTCTTGCGGTGGTTATTGTAGTGTGTGACGAATTTGGTTACTGCGACCGGCAAACGCATCTGGCCCAAGATGCTCAACTTGCTTTGGATCTTGTAGGAGATGACCCGTTCTTCGCCCGAGTCTAGTTCGTCAAAGTGCCACTTTATGAGCGTGCCCTTGTTCGGCAACGGGATGACTTTTGACGGGCGGATCGTTCCGACTTCAAAGTCTTTTTCCATGCTCGCGATGTGCGGAACCTTGTCCATGACTTCAACCATCTTGACGGGCTTCGAGCTGCGGTTGCAGACTTCAATAAGCACCTTCAGCTCGGACATGCCGCCTTCCTTTGCCGCGATGACGACGGCCGACTTTCGGACGACCAACGGGCTTCTGAACACGTAATAGGAACCGATGGAGATGAAGAGAATGAAGAACACAATCCACAACGGGCGGTAATTAGTGGTAACTCGGATCGTGGTGCTTTCGCCGACATCGAGGCTGATGTCCCAGGAGTCGTACGAGCCGTCGTCGCGCGTGATCTTTTTTGAGACAGGGTCTGACGTCGTGAACCAGCTTTTCAAGAATGCGGTTTTTAGGGTGAATTCGGTCGACTTCTTGGTGTTGCCCGTGTTCGTGAGCGTATAAATCTTTTCGGACTTGAGGATGCCGCCGACTTCCGCGACATTTTGGCTAATTTCGCCGTACTCGACGACTTCGAATTCCAACGGTTCGGCCGTAAACGGAATGATCTTGTCGCCGTCCTGCACGAGCGCGGTGACTTGCAACATGTCTTTCTGCGGTGGAGTGAGCTTCGGAAGCTTGATGGGAAAGACTAACTGTTTCTTTGCCAATCCGGGAAGGTCGATGACGCTCTCGGCGTTCAGCAATGCGCTTCGCACCTTGATGGCGACACCTTTCAAGTCTCGAGGGTTTGCGTTCGTTACATTAATAGTGACTATCGCGTCCTCGCGCGGGTCGACGTTGCCCAATGACGGGTATAATCGCACTGCCGGGGTGTATTGTCCTGGAACGTAGTCCTTCGGTTGGACGCCGATGATGATGCTCTTCTTGACGAATTCGCCCGAGACGCTGTGTCTCACATGGAGCGTGATTGCGTAGTAACCCGGCGTCGCGTACAATGGACGGACAAAAATGGTGACGTTCTTTGTTATTCCTCGTTCGACCGTGATGGGTCGCGACGGGTCGGTCGTGATGTCCCACTCGACGTCGGGCGAATAGATGTCGAAACGTTCGGACGTTCCCGAGTCGTGCGAGATTTGAAGAACGTATGTCGCGGCGTCACCGATTTTCGTGCTTGCTTGCGGCGACGCGATCGATGCGGTGAATTCAATTGCGGAAACAGAAATGGCACAGGTAGCGATGAGAAGCAACAGAATGACGCTGAACCCGACCCTCTTTGACATTAAAATAAACCAGGGCGACGTTATTTATAAAGCTTACTCTCAGCTGCACGTTGCTTTTTACCCCCAGAAGTTAACTCTTTACCGGCACGATTAGAACGTCCGTTAAGGCAATAATTGAATTTCTCATCGAGCCACTAACTCAAAATCTTCCGGGGAGAGCAAAAACGGGGGAAAGAGCCTGACTAACTCACACTTTTACTAATATGCCCTTCCTTCTCTATCCTAATGACCGAATCAACCATCGATTCGACCTTGTTTTCGTGCGACACAATAATTACTTGTTTGAGCTGCAATTGGTCGAGAACATCTCTTACTTTGTCCAACTGTTCGGAGCTGAATCCGTCTGTTGGTTCGTCAAGGATTAAGAGCTGCTTTGTTCTGATTGTGCCGACAACGTCGTTGATGACTTTGTTCAACGCTAATCTATAGGCTAACGCGCACGCAGTCTTCTCCCCACCAGAGAGGTTCGAGACGTCGATGTCGTAGCCGTTCTGCGTGATGACGGGCGTGAACGCGTCGTCCAAACGCGCCGTAAGAAGCCCGTCTTCGATGAGGATTCCGAACCAGCGCTGGAACAGTTCGTTGAACTCGTGATAGACGCGCGAAAGCACGTGCTTTTCCATCACATCCATTAAGTTGGTGAAATGCACGCTCAACCAGGATTGTCGTTCGGCGATGGTCGTCAATTGCGATTTTGCGAGCTCTTTCTTGACGATGTCCTCTTGGAGACTGCGGATGAAGAGTTCCGTGTTTTCGTGCTCTTTTGCAAACCTTGCGTGCTCGAGCTCGATGCGACGTTCGTCGTTTAGCAGAACATCGTATTGTTGGCGAGAGAGTTTCCATTGGTCTTCCGCTTGGAGATTTCCCTCAACCAACAAGGTCAGTTCCGCGATGCTGTTTTTCGTCACGATAATCGACTCGTTCGTCTGCGCGCGGGTCTTGCTCAACTGGTCGAGGCTTGACTGCTTGTCCTGCAGGGTTTTCCGTTGCGCTTGAATGAGCATGGCTTGGCGTTCCTGCAACCGCAGGGCGTCGATGTCCTTCCTGAGCGTGAGCAGTTGCGTTTCCCACTGCTCCTTCGCGGCGGTGTGCGCCTGCAAATGCTGTTCGTAGCCTTGGAGCTTTTGGTCCTCAGTCGAGAAAATCGTGTCCTTATGTGTCTGGCGCACGGGCTGAAAACAAGTTGGGCAGTTGTCGATGGCGGCGACTTTCCGTTTTAATTCCGTCGAGAAAGACTTTTCCGTCATCAGCTTGATGATGGTGCCGTGCTCTTCCCGAATTGTTTTTTCGGCGAGCTGCAGGCTTTCGGACTTTTCCGCGATGCTCTTGCGCAACGATTCTACGTCGGCAGTTGACGCGCTTGAGAGTTCTTGCGTGAGCAAGGCGATCTGCTCGTTCGCGCGCTGCAAATCCTGCTGCACGCGCACTAATGCCTGTTCTTGTTGCGCCAAGGTGGCTTTCGCGACGCTCCACTCGGTTTTGATGCGTTGAAAATCCTTCAACGCGACTTCTTTCGCCGTCACGATTTCTCGCTGCGCCGCCGTGCGCGACTTCGCGTCCGCAAGCTGCGACGCAGAAGTTGAAACGCGTGCCTTTATCGACAACGACTCTTCCTGCTTGAGCTTCACCGCGTTGCGTTTCGATTCCAAATCAATTGTGATTCCTTCCAGCAGGCTTCGTTCTTGCTTCAATTGTCGAACGTAAATTTGCGCATTCTCCTTGATGCGCTTGTACTTGTCGACATCGAACACGCGCCGGAGGGTTTCTAATCTCGCATCTTTGTCCTCGAACAGGATGCGCTTCATCTCCTCCTGCGGGGTGAACACGGTGTAGCGGAACAACAACGCCTTGCTTTTTGTCAAGAATTCTTTTGGATAACCTAATAGGTCAAGCATCCAGGCGCGTAATTCTTGCGCGGTGCCGTCTTTTCGCATGCCATCGGACAATAACCAGCCTGCTTCCTGCGAAACTCGGTCTTTTCCGCGCTTCAGGACGCGTTGGATGACGTATTCTTTATCTAATAAGAATTTGAGTTCGACGATTCCTTCTCGCGCGCCGTTTCTTAGGAGCGAGGCTCCGTCAACGTCACCTCTCAGCAGGCCGAACAGCGCGAACTCGATTGCCAACAGGATGGTTGATTTTCCGGAGCCGATATCCCCTGCAAGAAGAACGGTTCCTGAAGGAAATGCTATCTTCTGATCGACGTAGCTTCGAATGTTCTTTAGCGTAATCGATTGCAGTAACATAGGCCCCGAAATGAATCTATTACGACGCTATTTATTGATAGTGGTGCTTGAGAAGATAACGCTTAAAAACATCCTCCACTCAATGAAGGTTATGGAACTCTGGACCCTCGGGCACTCGACGCGGAACTTCGACACGTTCGTCGAAATACTGCGCAAGCACCGAATAGAAACGGTCATCGATGTTCGGCATTTCCCGGAAAGCAAGCGTATGCCTTGGTTCAAGAAAGACTACCTTGAGTTGATGCTGCCTAAGTATAGAATCAATTACCAGCATGTGGCGGAATTAGGCGGGTTCCGGAAAGGCGGGTTCGAGACGTACGCGAAGAGCAGCGAGTTCTCAATGGCGGTCGCGAAAGTCGCCGATACTGCGTTGACGAGCAAATCAGTAATCATGTGCGCCGAAGCGTTGCCAACACGCTGCCATCGAGCCCACATCGCGGACGCATTAGCCAAAGAAGGCTGGACCGTCAATCACATTCTTGATGAGAACCGAGTCGAACGTCACCAGACTTGAAGCTCGAACGTCGTCTTTTTACCGTCTTCGTTGTCTTCTCGCCAAGAGTATAAACTCAAGGCCAACGGAAGGATGTCGTCCGTGAACAAATCCCCTTTTGGAATTAAATAATAGCCCTCTGCCGTCAAGCTTCTGAAATTCGGGTCGGCGTACCGGATGAACTTGAACTGTCCGGCGTCGTACGTGTGCTTCGCGCGCATCAAGGGATTATCCTTGTGCTTCGGGTGCATCGCCTTAATGTCGTAATATTTTGTTCCGGCGGTTTCCCGCGCTCGCTTTTTTATGGCAACATGGAATTCAGGCGAGCAATTCCGCGCGCGAATGTACGGGCGCTTGTTCGGGACGCGCCGCATCTCAAGGCAGCTGTCCAGGGCAGAATCGAGCTCGCTCGGAGACGAAGGACGTTCGCAGACGAACGTCGCTTTCGTCGGCTGCGATTGGAACATATTTGGATACGTCGTGATGCCTAAGACGGGCAGTTGGTATCCGGAAGCATAATTCGAGATCATCTTGAATTCTTCCCATTCGCGCTTTCGGTCGGCTAGATCAAGCGAGGTGCGGAACTCGAACACGATGGTGTCAATCGTCTTGATTTTTCCTTGGAGCAGGTCGAGACGGTTTGACTGGATGATCAATGACTGCTTCTTCTTCTGCGCGATAAGCGCCCCCCAACTGTACGGCGGAGAGGAAGAAGTCAAGGGATAGCGATAGGGGACGTGAATCGGAATTTGCAGTCCCGTGACACAGAGGTGGCTCATATGCGGTGGGCAGGATTCGAACCTGCGAAGGCCTAAGCCACCAGGTCCTGAACCTGGCACGTTTGACCGCTTCGCTACCACCGCGAAAATAATTCTATTGCAGTCGGGCTGTTTTTAAACCTTGCGTGATAAACGTCTGACGATTCCCCGATTCTTCTCGTCCCAGATAGATTTTGAGTCGTTCGTTTAATTGTTTCTAGAATTCTGCACTTTACGACGAAACAAATCTGGGCGGTAAAAAGAGTAAAGCAGTTAGCAACGAAAACAACAACAAAAAATTCTTACTTCGCGTAGAATCGCGCGTTCTTGACGTGGCCGAACTGGATGGTCGCGCCGGCGTCGTTCAAATCGCGGATGGTCGGGAGGAACAGTTTGTCCGGAATGCTGGTCAACATGACGGCGCAGCCGTCCGCGAGCATATCCTTGCCGGGGCCGTAGTGGTCGAGCAAGAACGCCGGGACTTCCGACGGATGCATGAAGAAGCATTCTCCGATGAGCTTCTTGTTCGCCTGCTGGTCGAGCTGGTTCGCAGACAATCGCGTTCTCGCGACGACGTCGAACATGCCGCTGTAGTCAGGGTATCGGCCCGAGTGGAATCCCGTGAGCATGATGTCCGAGATGTCCGCGCCTTCGAGTCGCAATTCGGCGCTGAGCTTCTTTCGCACGGAGGCGTCGATAAGCAATTCGCCCTTGAACTCGGCTTTCGGGTCGGCTTCAGGATTGAGATTCTTGATATCTACAAATCCCGCGAACGAAGAATCGAGCTTGCCGCCAGCGTGGGTCAAATCGTTCGGTCTGCGGTGGATGAGCGTGTAGCCGTCCGACGTGAGGATGATTCCGCCGATGGCCGCGATGCGCATGCCTTCATAGATGCTGCGTCGCATCGGTTCGTCAACGTGGTGCGCGGTCGCGACATAGGTCTTGAATTCGGTCGGTCGGAACGTCGCGGTAAACTGGCCGTTTTCTTCGCGGCTATCGGTGAGCGTCGCTCGGCTGTTCGGGCGTGAGAATGATTTCGGGTTGGCTTCCAATACTTTGGCCCATTCGGCTTCAACAATCGCGTTTTCTTCCGCGTTGTACTCGGTGCCATAATCAGTTCCTTTGAGAACGGTCTTGACATCAGGGATTGCGATCGGGGCTTCGGGTTTGAACAGGAATTCGATGGTCATAGTGTCACTACTGAGAAATAGGGTATATAAAGGTTATGGTTTCGTCGTCGTGCGCTATCGCTTTTTTCTCGACGACAATGGGCGGTTTTTCGCGCCGGATTGGTAGCTGAATTGATACCATGCCAAGAAGTACAGCGCGAACACCATCCAGCCCGTGTTCGGGTGCAATACCAGTGACGCAAGCGCAGGATTATCCTTTGTGAGCGCCAAAAAGACGAATAGCTGCAGGAAATTGGTGAGCCAGGCGCCGATCAGTCCGAGAGTTGCTATAAGTAGTGTTTTCGGGCTGAGCTTCCGGTCCGCAATCAATAGCAGGCTGACCAGCGCCCCGAACACGATGAGCTGGGACACGCCAACATCATAAATTGTGAACTGCGCCGAAATCCTTCCGATGCTCAACAGGATATCCATGCTCGCGTTCGTGACCAGAGTCGCATGGAGGCCGAACATAGGCAAGAATGCCATAAGCCCATTGAGCGTTGCCGCGAGGAAGACTTGCCAGGATTTGATGAGCGCGAGGCTCACAATAATGAATGGGATTACTATGCCGACCGAAATGAACAACGACCGGCTCGACCGCAGCGAGAATCTCAGCGAAAACAGCGTGAAGAACAGGAACACGAGCGCAAGCGCATAGAGCAGGTACTGCACGGCATAATATGTTTGAGGAAATGAAAGGGTGATGAACACCGCGTTGTAAGTGATGATGGATAGCAGGAAGTAATAGACAACCGTCAACGCGCCGCAGATGAATATCTCAATAGGATTTGCCTTGCTTTCGTGGAACTCGTTCTGCAACAACCCGAACATGATCAAGGTTCCGGCGCACATTATGAATGGAATGAGCACGGGAATGCCGTGCGAGGCCGGCTTGCTGGCGTTGAGCAGATTCATCAACAGCGGCACGAGAACGAACGCGATGAAAAGGTAGAGCGAACTTCTCGCTATGATTCCCTTCAACCCCTTTTTCATTATGGTTCTTACCTCTTTGCTTATATAAAGCTAATCATAACTGAAGTCAGTCTCATCCGTTCACTTTGACCCTAGTTCAGCCCTTTCAACTGCTCGTTTTTCCAGCCCGCCTTTAACAGCTGTGCTTTTATTTGTTGGTCGCTGAGCCCTCGCTTTCGCGCGTTGTTCACGTAGGTCCCGAGCGCGCCAGTCAGGGTTTGGTTGACGCTCCCTTTCTTGAAGACCTTCTTTGACACGACGTAAACCGCGATGAGTCCGTTGAACACCAGTATTGCGATGAGCCCAATCCTTACCCAAGGTATCGGCGCGCTTTCGAGCTCGTCCGCGCCGAAAAGGCTGATGGTGAATTCGTCTTTGTACGTTCCGCTCGGGTAGGTGAGTGTCAAAACCGCGTCGTAGTTCCCCGCGACGATGTTGCGGGCGTCGAAGAAGGATTTTACGCCGGTCGTGGCATGCGGCGCGAGGTCGAACGGCTCGCTCGCGAACGTCGAGATTCGCTCGTTGTCCTTGCTGACGCTCATTGTTCCAGTCACCCCGTTCAACGGCTCATTCCAGTCGCTCTTGACATCAAACGTGAAATCGTTGATTTCGTTCGCGTTGAATTTCGTGTCTTTTCTGATGACGGTTGCCAAGGGCACGCCAACTGCGAACTCTTTCGCGATTTCTAATTCTCCCTCGTCGTAAGCTACTGCAGCCGTCGCTTTGTAGATTCCGTTCTTAAGATCCTTTGTGGTGATTGTGTCTTCGAACGTCGCGCTTTGGGCTACATTGAGGGCTTTCGGCGGCATTGCGACCGCGCCGATTTCTTCTCCACTCGAGTCTGTTACGGTGACTTGCGGGGAAACTTGGCTTACATCTAGCGTGCCGACGTTCTTTATGTTCGCGACGATTCCAAGGATGTCCTTGCCCTGCTTTATGTCCAGCTTGACGCTGATGTGCTTTTCAGGAACCGGAACGGTGACAATGATTTTGTAGGTTAACCTGATCTTTGCAGTGATGCCTTCATCCTCAACGGGGATGTCCTCTTCTATGAGCACTTTCAACACGTGCTCTCCGGGTTCAAGCGTTTCGGGGAGACGCAGCGTGTAGGGGATTGAGGTTTCGTCGCTCGCCAACGTCACTTCTTTCGCGATGTCGATGTATTCTGCGAGGTCTCCTTTCAGAACGATCTTGGCTGCGCCGATTTCAGATGGATTTGTTGTGACGACGAATTGTCCCGCGTATTCCTGTCCGGGGCTGAAGTCAAACTTTGCTTGCGTCGGCTTCATGCCAAAGGCAAGCACGTTGCTGGAGAGTAAGATTAGGAGGAAGAGGAACATAAAGAAACAGGTGGAGCGGCGCTGCTGGCAGGCTCGCACTAGCGTGCTCGCGCCAGCGCCGCCACGGCCGGTCGACTGGTTCTCGTTACCGTTTGTCCGCATGACCTTTTTACCGTCCCGATTGGAACGTTCGTTAGTTCTGTCGTTCACTCGTCCAACCATTTGTTCTTGCATCATACCGTGAACACCACCGACACGTTATGCAGTCCCGCGGGTTCGTCCAATGGGACGGTGATGTTGACGTCTATCCTTGCGTCGTCAGTCGCGCTGGTCCAGTTCAAGTCCAATATGTCCATGCGTTCGCTGGTGAGCGTGAAATTAGTCCAGTTCATCGTGCTGTTGCTCGAGTTGAATGCGTTGCTCTCGTTTATTCGCGCCTTGAACCGGTATCTTTCAGTCGGGAAGTCAACGCTCGGGCTGGTGAACAGCCTCGAGCCCGTGACGCTCACGTTAACGGGCATATTGCCGTCGTTCTGCAGATGGAACGCCATCGGCGATTCGTCAGTCGTGTCATTGTTCAGCCCGAGCGTCACATTTCCGAAATCGACATGCCTGATGGGTAAGCTGAAGTTGATGTAGCTCTGCAGCGTGAAATTCGTCGCGTTGCTGTACGCGCTGAACTGGCTGCCGTCGTACGCGATGACGCGCCACCAATAAGCCGTGTCGACGTCAAGCGTCAAGTTGATGGTTGAGTTCGTGCTGTTTCCGCCGACCAAGGATGAGATGTTCGTGCTGTTGAACACGAGGCTGGTGAATCCGATGTTCGTCGAAATCTCGAGCGAGTAGTTCACCAATCCGACGGTGCTGTTGCTCCAGTTGAAGTTCGGGCTCCTGTCGGTTATGTTGCTGTTGTTTGCGGGGTAGAGGTTCACGGGCGCGGAAAGACCTGACGCCGAGGTTTCTTGTATTCGGTAGCTTGTCCAGTGGCTGATGTTGAAGTAGTATCTTGTGCCTGCGGTGGTGAATGCGTTGCAGACGTCTGCGGGGCAGGTGGTGTACGTGAGCGTGTCGCCGTAGTCGACGCCGATTTCAGGCGTTGTGAAAGTTAACCCTGCAGTCTCCATGATAATGAACGCGCTCGCGTTCATGTTGGTGAGGTTCGTCGCGTTGAGATAGGTTCTGTTGAGCGAGATGTTGAGATTGGACGTGTTGATTTCCTGCGAGATGTTCGCTTTGAAGAACGATAGCCGTATGCTGCCGTTGCTGTTCGCGAACGTCGTGTTCGTGAAGTTGTTGTCAAGGATTGAGTTGTTGATTGAAATCCAGGAACCATTTGAATAAATGGTCGTGTTCCAGAACGTGTTGTTCGCGCTGCCTTGCCTGATTCTGATGAGGTCGAGGTTTCCGTAGAAGAACGTGTTGTTAGTATAGTTGTTGTTGAAACTCGCGACGACATCAAGATTCTGGCCCGCGCGCTCGGAAACGTTGTTGTGCGATACAAACGAGTCGTTCGTTCCGAACAACAAGATGCCATCGTCGCCGCCCGAGCCGATGTTATTTCCCGTGATGGTGAGCATCGTCGCGTTCGTCAAGGAAAGCGCGTCATCCGAGATGTTCCAGAACGTGTTGTTCGCAATGACGGAATCGTTCAGCCACGCCACGTTTATGCCGTCATTCTGGATGTCGAAGAACGTGTTGTTGATGATCCTGAACGTTGCGGGACCGCTACCCGGAATCGTTGCAGAAGCGCGGAACGTCTGGATGCCGTGCGACGTTGCCGAGCCGCGGATGTTGTTTAACGTGTTGTTCGTGATGTTGATGAACCAGCCCGAAATCTCGATGCCAGTGTCCGCGTCACCGCTGAGATTGTTGTGCGTGATGACTGAGAAGTTCACATTGCTGAAATCAATCCCGTCATCCGTGTTGTTCCCAAACGTGTTGTTGAACAAAGTTGCATTCGTGACCCGCGTGAAGAAAAGGCCGTCGCTGAAGTTATACACGAAACAGTTTTTTACGGTGATTCCGTTCTTGCCGGACGCATTCATGCCGTGACTGTTCGCGGTCTGCGAGCCTCTAATCGCGAAGCCGGCGCAGTCAAGCGTGATATCGTTCGCGCCCAGGATGAAGCACGTGCCGGTTGTGTACAAATCTTCCGTCATTGTTGTGTCGCTTGTGAGCGTGTTGCCGCAAGCGACTGTGGCGGGGCTTTCTATGGTTGCGAAGCTTCGCGCGGCGAAGCTGACGTTGAATTTGAATTCTCCGGTTGCCGCGTTATAGCTGATTTCGGTGCAGTTTGCTTCGTTGCAGGTTGTCC